>JAETTM010000005.1 GCA_021769135.1 Lachnospiraceae bacterium
TTTTATATAGTCAAGCTAACAGTGACGAATGACAACTTTATTCAGTCGAAATGAAAGCACAAATACCTACACTGATGGAGGTGACGACATGGGAAATTAGCTGTATTTGATATATCAGAACCGGGCGGCATAACTGCAGAAAAGCTGCTCATGTTGTTAAGCACCCGTCAGCGTCAGGAATTGGTAAACTATCTTCTCGATTCCCAGAAACAACAAAATAATCTTGCTGACAGCCAATGTATCATTTCCGAAACTTATAAAGTGCAAACACTTATTGATGAACCGTTTACAGAGATTCAAGTGGACGATTTATATTTCTGCCAAGAACAACGGCTTGTATGTATTAGCGAGCAGGTAATTGAATTAACCGCTAAAGAATTTGACATTCTTGCTTTGTTAATCACTCACCCGAAGCGGGTATTTACTTATGAGTTGATTATGGAATTGGTCTGGAATGAGGATTATTCCGGCAGGCTCCGCCTTATCTGATTGGAGGTGCCTATTTGAAAAGAGCAGGAAATGTTCCTATACAGACACAGGAGGATGTGCATATCCAGGAATTCCTGGATATGATTGCGCCCTCCGTCATCAGGTTTGAAACAGACCGCTTGTAATGATTGCAGTAGGATATTATTCTTTTCATGCCGGCTATTTTAGGCTCTGTAGCACTGGCATATTACCTTGCATGGCGGAAGGTGCGGGAAATCAGCTTAGCGGAGGGCCTTAGAGATGATACAATGATATAAAAGGAACAACTGGTATTTGCTTTTTAGCGCTTATCAAATTCTTTATTCTTTTCCTGTATGTTTTATAATGACAATAAGGAGGGTGATTTTTATGAACATGAATATTATATCAAAGTACTTACAATTTTTGCGTAAAAGCCATAACTACACACAAGATGATTTGGCAAAAAAATTAGACATATCAAGGCAGGCGGTATCGAAATGGGAAACGGCAATGACCATTCCCGATATAGAAATTCTGCTGAAAATATCGAAATTGTACGGTATCACGATAAATGATATATTAGAACCCAGGATACAGCCGCAGCGTATAACGGATTTTGAGCAGATTGCCGCAATTCCTGAAAAAGAACTGAAGGAAACGTTGAAACAGTTTGACGCTGATTCCCTTACAACAGCTTTAATGGGGGCGTCTCCCGAAGTGAACAGCCTTTGTGAAAGGATATTTCCCGACATAAATTTTGAAATGAGATGAGGCAGTATTGGCAGGATTAGAATTGACGCTGTAGAGGATATGCAGAACCAAATAATCGCTATGATAAATTTACAGGCGGTTGACAATTAAAAGAACTTGAAGCCGAGGTTATGCAGTTGGCGTAATTGGCAAAACAATTTAACATCAAAATGACACGCACCTGCGGATGAGTTGGTAAAGGCGTATGGAACAGTACATTGTAAGCCATGCGTCTTTTTTTTGCGTGCTTATGCGTGCTACATACATTGAAATGTGATAAATACACAAAACAAGCCATATATTTTTGTGAAAAGCATAGAAAATTAAAAAACATATTGAATTTATTGCAAAATCAATGCGCGTGTGCTATGGTAAATACATAAGGCAACATATAAAAGCACGCAAATGCACACAAAACAATATGCGTAAAAAACCTGGACCAACCAGGCGGCGAAGGAATACGCAGAAATGAGGAAAACATGAAGTATATTGATTTCGACGAATCCAGGCCTATGGATATCGTCCTGCTGGGCCGGGTGGCGATTGACTTTAATCCGGCTTACAATGACCAGGTGAAGGAAGAATTTAAACCTTTAAAAGAGGTGCATATGTTTGAGAAATATGTGGGGGGTTCACCGGCCAATATTGCGGTAGGCGTTACCAGGCATGGATTGAAAGCAGGATTTTTGGGAAAAGTCTCCGATGACCAATTTGGGGATTTTGTAGTGGACTATTTTAATGAGCAGGGAATCGACACATCCCATATTACCAGATGTACCGGAGGGCAGAAGCTGGGGCTTACTTTTACGGAAATGCTTTCCCCCAAAGAAAGCAATATTTTGATGTACCGCAACTGCATCGCGGACTTGCAGCTTCATGTGGACGATATCGATGAGGATTACATCAAAAACACGAAAGCCCTTCTCATATCCGGCACATCCCTGGCGGAAAGCCCTTCCAGGGAGGCGGCCATAAAGGCGGTGCTGATTGCAAGGAAAAACAATACGCCGGTGATTTTTGATATTGATTACAGGGAATATAATTGGAAAAATAAAGATGAAATTTCCATTTATTATTCTATGGTGGCCAAAGAAGCGGATATCATTATGGGTTCCAGAGAAGAGTTTGATTTGACGGAGCGCCTGATTCGCCCGGGGATGACGGATAAGGAAAGCGCGGCGTACTGGCACGGGTGCAGGGCAAAAATTGTAGTGATTAAGCACGGGATGCAAGGCTCTACCGCATATACCTTTGACGGCCAGGAGTATAGCATTAAACCGTTTCCTGTAAAGGCGCGCAAAGGCTTCGGCGGCGGGGATGGTTACGGTTCAGGCTTCCTTTACGGTCTATATAGCGGATGGGAAATGATAGACTGCCTGGAATTCGGCTCCGCGGAAGCATCCATGATGGTGAGAAGCAACAACTGTTCCGATTCCCTCCCCGGCTCGGATGAGGTATGGGAATTTATCAGAGAAGAAAAAGAACAATACGGCGAAATGATAGCCCGCCTGACATAACACCCCGCCCCCCACAGACAGGTACTGGAAGGGAATTTGCGGAACTGGAATAGGAGGAGAATATGTTCAACAAAGAAAAAGTAAAACTGGGGATTGCCCCAATTGCATGGACCAATGATGACATGCCTGATTTAGGAAAAGAAAATACGTTTGAGCAGTGTGTAAGCGAAATGGCGCTGGCCGGGTTTACCGGTTCTGAGGTGGGGAATAAATACCCCAGGGATACGGAAGCGCTGAAAAAGGCATTGCAGCTTCGGGGAATGGAAATCTGCAACCAATGGTTTTCCTGTTTTCTGATTACGAAACCTTTTGAAGAGGTAGAGCGGGAGTTTCGGAGCCAGCTTTCCTACCTGAAAGCAATGGGAGCAAAAATTATCGGCGCATCCGAACAGAGCCACAGCGTACAGGGAATGACGGATACCCCCATTTTTGGCCATAAATATATTATGAATGAGGAAGAATGGGATGTGTTCTGCAAAGGGATGAACCGCCTGGGCAGGATTGCAAAGGATGAGTACGGCATTGCCCTTACCTTCCATCATCACATGGGCACTGTGGTGCAGGATGAGGGGGAGGTAGACCGCATGATGGAAAATACCGACCCGGAGTATGTCAGCCTTCTTTTCGATACGGGGCATTTCGCATATTGCGGCGTAGACCCGTTGAAAATGGTAAAGAAATATTCCGGCCGGATTAAGCATGTACATTTGAAGGACATCCGCAAAGAAGTGGTGGAAAAAGTAAGGGCGGAGAATTTAAGCTTTTTAGATGGTGTCCGCCTGGGTACCTTCACCGTGCCGGGAGACGGGTGCATTGACTTTGTTCCTATATTCAAGGTGTTGGAAGAGAGCGGCTATGAAGGCTACATGCTGGTGGAGGCGGAGCAGGACCCGGCAAAGGCCAATCCGCTGGAGTATGCCATGAAGGCGAGAAAGTATATTGCGGAAAAGACTGGGTTATAAGGGGATAAAAGGAAGGAAACAGCAAAAACGTAAATAGGTAAAATAGGCAAAAATGATGGGAAAAGATACGGTATCCGGATTGTGCAGGGCTTATTGCAGGCCGTATAGAAATGGAGGAAAAAATGGTAACAGTAGGAATTATCGGGGCAGGAAGAATCGGAAAAGTACATGTGGAAAGCATTTGCACCAAAGTGGCGGACGCCAAAGTAAAGACTTTGGCAGACCCGTTTATGAATGACGCTACGGCACAATGGGCGAAAAATATGGGTGTGGAAAATATTACGAAGGACTATAAAGAAATACTGGCAGACCCGGAAATCGACGCGGTGCTTATCTGTTCGTCTACAGATACCCATTCGGCAATTTCCGTAGAAGCGATTAAAGCCGGAAAGCACGTTTTCTGCGAAAAGCCCATTGACCATGACGTGAGTAAAATTAAAGAAGTGGTGCGTGCCCTGGAGGGAAGCAATGTGAAGTATCAGGTCGGCTTCAACCGCCGCTTTGACCATAACTTCGAGGCGGTACAGAGGGCTGCCGCAGAAGGAAAGGTGGGCGATATCCATCTGATAAAAATTACATCCAGAGACCCGGAGCCGCCAAGTGCGGAATATGTAAAAGTGTCCGGAGGAATGTTCCTGGATATGACAATCCATGATTTCGATATGGTGCGTTTCCTGGCCGGATGCGATGCGGAGGAAGTGTATACGCAGGCGGCAGTTTTGGTGGATCCTGCCATTGGGGAAGCGGGGGATGTGGATACGGCGGTTATTACCGTAAAGATGGAAAACGGCGCGATTGCAGTAATTGATAATTCCAGAAAGGCAGTATATGGCTATGACCAGAGGGCGGAAGTGTTCGGCTCGAAGGGAATGGCGGCCACGGGAAATGATACGGCCTCCGCCATGGTGCTTTCCAATGGGGAAGGAGTGACGGGGGAAAAGCCGCTGCATTTTTTCCTGGAGCGCTATATGGATGCGTATGCCAAAGAAATCAAATGCTTTATAGAAGCGATTGAAAAAGATACGGAAACCCCGCTCGGGGTGATGGATGGCCTGAAGCCGGTGCTTATGGGGCTGGCGGCAAAGAAATCCATGGAAGAGCACCGTCCGGTAAAAATTTCCGAGATTGAATGATGAAAGGGGGGCCTATGTCGGTTACCATCCAGCAGATTGCAGAGGCGGCAGGGGTATCGCGGGGCACGGTGGACCGTGCGTTGAACCACCGGGGGAGAATCAGCCCCGAAGTGGAAAGCAGAATACAGCAAATAGCGGAACAATTGGGCTATGAACATAAAGCGAGAAAGAAAAGCGGGAAGAAAAAATGGAAAATCGGGGTAGTCACCCAACTGGCGAAATCTTCCTTTATGCTGGAAATTAACCGGGGAATCCAGACGGCTAAAAAGGAACTGGCGGACCGGGGAATTGAACTCCTGATAGAGGAAAGGGAGTCGGTGGATAAGGAAGAGCAGTTGGATGCCATAGAGCGCCTGGCCAGACAGGGGATTCATGCATTGGCGATTATGCCCATAGAATGCGATGAGGTGCGGGATAGGCTCAACGGCTTGATTACAGAGAAAAAAATGCCCGTGGTGACTTTTAACTCCGATATCGTCGGAACGAAGAGGCTTTGCTTTGTAGGCATGGATAACCACCGCAGCGGCCGGGCAGCAGCCGGGCTCTTGGGGATGCTGACCGGCGGAAGCGGGAAGATACTGATTATTACGGGGCATTTTAACAGCGCTTTAAACAATCAGCGGGTTGACGGCTTTGTAAAGGAAATAAAGCAGATATGCCCTGGATTGGAAATCGCCGGGGTTCAGGGGAGCTTCAACGATGCAGAAGAGGTGGAACGGATTATAGAGAACTCATTTGCAAATATTGCAGGAATCAATGGGATTTTTGTAGTATCCGGAGGGCAGGAAGGGATTGGCCGCGCTTTTGAAAAGCTGGCATGTAAGAAGCGCCCTTTTGTAGTTATCTATGACCAGACGCCCCGGAATGAAAAAATGATACAGGAGGGAACGGTTGACTTCCTCATTGACCAGAACGGGTTTGAGCAGGGATACCGCCCGGCTTTTGTTCTGGCCGATTATTTGCTGAAAAAGCAGCAGCCAGAGAAGGAATTTATGTATACGGATATTGCTATTAAGACGCGTTATAATTTGTGATACGGTCATTTTGGCTAAAGTTTGCAGATTATAGGTAACAGTTTGGCTCGGGACTTTGCATTTGCTGCAAAGTCTTGATTGAAACTGTTATGATTATAGAAAGGGCAAGGTTATTGGTATGGAGAAAACAGTTCGTTTGACAACCGCCCAGGCGATTGTAAGGTTTTTGGATAATCAATATGTTTCCATGGATGGGAAGGAAACAAAGTTTGTGGAGGGATTTTTTACTATTTTCGGCCATGGCATTGCGGTAGGACTAGGGGAGGCGTTGGATACAATGCCGGGAAGCCTGCGGGTGATGCAAGGCAGGAATGAGCAGGGGATGTGCCATGCGGCAATTGCTTTTGCGAAGCAGAACCAAAGGAAGAGAATTATAGCCTGCGCCTCTTCCGTGGGGCCGGGGGCGGCTAACATGGTGACCGCCTGTGCCACCGCCACGGTAAATAACATTCCGCTTCTTGTATTTCCGGCGGATACTTTTGCTTCCAGGCAGCCCGACCCGGTGCTGCAGCAGCTGGAGCAGAGCGCATCGCTGGCGGTGTCCACCAATGACGCATTCCGGCCGGTGTGCAAGTACTGGGATAGGGTGATGCGCCCGGAGATGGTAATGACGGCGCTGATTAATGCAATGCGCGTTCTGACAGACCCGGCGGAGACCGGCGCATGCTGCATTGCCCTGCCCCAGGATGTGGAAGGGGAATCCTTCGATTATCCGGAGTATTTTTTTGAAAAAAGGGTACACCGGATTACAAGGCCTGTGGCGGTGGAAGAAGAATTGGAAGATGTGGCTGAAGTCATCGCAGGGGCCAAGAAGCCTTTGGTGATTGTGGGCGGCGGCGTCCGTTATTCGGATGCGGGCAAGTGCGTGGAAGATTTCTGCGAAGAATTCAAAATCCCTTTTGGAGAGACACAGGCAGGAAAAAGCGCATGCGTTTCCAGCCATCCCTATTGCCTGGGAGGCATTGGCGTGACGGGCACATATGCGGCCAATATCATCGGGAAAGATGCGGATGTGGTAATTGCCATAGGTTCTCGGATGTCTGATTTCACTACCAGCTCCAAACATCTTTTCCAAAAGGAAGGCGTAAAATTTGTTTCTATCAATAACTGCCGTTTCCATGCGTATAAAATGGATGCGGTAAAAGCGGTGGGGGATGCGAAGGCGACGGTGGAAGCCTTGGCTGCAAAGCTGCGGGGGATGGGCTATCAATCCGCCTATACTACGGAGATTGCCGAGGCGAAAAAGGCCTGGGAGGAAGAAATGGAGCGCCTTGGGAGCATCGCATATACAGGGGAAGGCTTTGAGCCTATGATAAAAGCCAGAGATCCAAGAACCATTCCGGAATTCGTGGCGCTGACAAAGGGCAGGATTACCCAGACCGCGGCTCTTGCGGCTATCCGCCGCTGTATCGATAAGGACGCGGTGGTTATTACGGCAGGAGGTTCGCTGCCTAGCTGTATGCAGAGAATGTGGACTACGGACAGGCGGGGCGGCTATCATGCGGAATACGGCTATTCCTGTATGGGGTATGAAGTGGCGGCTACGTTGGGCGTAAAATTTGCGGAGCCGGAAACGGAAGTATATTGCGTGGTGGGCGATTCCAGCTTTCAGATGCTCCATAGCGAGATTATGACGATTATGCAGGAAAAACAGAAAGTAAATATTCTGGTATTTGATAATTGCGGCTTCGGATGCATTAATAATCTGGAAATGAACCATGGGATTGGGAGCCTTGCCACCGAATTCCGCTATACAGACGGAAAGAAACCGAGCGGGGATTTGATTCCGGTGGATTATGCGAAAATAGCCGAAGGATATGGCCTGCATTCTTATACATGCCGGACAATAGAAGAACTGGAAAAGGCTTTAGAGGATGGGAAAAAGCAGACGGCGGCATGCCTGTTTGACCTGAAAGTCATTCCCAAGACGATGACAGACGGATATGAGTCTTGGTGGAATGTGGGGATTGCGACTACATCGGTGAAAGCATCGGTCAGGGAGGCCTGCGAGGGTGTGATGAAGGGCAGGAGCGAGTCCAGGGCCTATTAGGGGAAAGGATGAGATGGAAAGGAAGAGCGGCAGGAATGGGAAAATTATTTGGATATCCTGTATTTGATGAGACAGGAGAAATGATTCTTACTACTTATGATAATGAATATAAAGAAATGATGATGGACATCCGGCTCTACCGGATGAAAGAGAAGGAAAGCAGAAAATTTTACAGGGAGGGGGAGGAAATGGCCATTCTTCTTCTTTCCGGTGAGGTTGTCTATGAATGGGAAGGGGAAAAGGGCGAAGCGGCAAGAAAAGACGTATTTACGGAAGGCCCCTGGTGCCTGCATGTAGCCAGGCAAAAGGAAGTGACGGTTACGGCGGGGAAGGAGACGGAGATTCTCGTTCAGTGCACCCACAATGAACGCGCTTTTGCAAGCCGCCTGTATCGGCCGGAAGATGCGCCCTGGGGTTATTCCTGCGTGGGAAAATTCGGCAATGTGGCGAAAAGGAGGGTGAGTACTATTTTTGACCATGACATCTGCCCGGAATCCAATATGGTTTTGGGGGAAGTGCTGAACGATAAAGGGAACTGGTCGGGGTATCTGCCCCATAGGCATCCCCAGCCGGAGACTTACCTGTTTAAATTCGACAGGCCGGAAGGATTCGGCGCCAGCTTCGTGGGGGATAATGTATTTAAGAGCGTGAACAACAGCTTTTCCGCGATTCCTGGCGGCGAGCTGCATCCGCAGGCAGTGGCCCCGGGATTTCAGATGTACACTTGCTGGATGATACGGCATTTGGAGGGCAACCCATGGCTCCAAACGGACAGGTGTGAAGATGAAAGATATGTATGGCTGCATGAAAGCCCTTAAGGAAAGGAGAAAAGATTGAAAATTGGAAATTTTCAATCCCAAGTTTGTGTCTGCGCGGCATCCACAAACTTGATAAACTCAAATACATTTGAGTGCAAAAAGCCGCGCAGAAATGGAGAAGAAAATGGCAAGAGAATTTATTGTTCCGGGCCAGATAATTAATGGAACCGGAGCCTTGGATATGGCGGAAAGCGCGTTGGCGCAGCTTGGGAAAAAAGCGATGATTGTTACGGATAAAGTAATGATTGAGTTGGGGAACTGCGAAAAAGTGGAAAATGCCCTGAAAAACCAGGGAATTGAATATATGGTTTATTCGGGAATAACAGGGGAGCCCACCGATAAAATGGTTGAGGAGGGGCTGGCTTTATACAAAGCCCAAAACTGCGATTTCCTGGTAGCCCTTGGCGGCGGGAGCCCCATTGATGCGATGAAAGCAATCGCTTCTTTGGCCGCTCATGGCGGCGATATTGCCGATTATATGGGAAAAGAGATTTCTGTAGAAATGCCCCCCATCGTAGCGATACCGACAACGGCGGGCACAGGCTCTGAGGCGACCCAGTTTACAATTATTACGGATACGCGTAAAGATGTGAAAATGCTGCTGAAGGGCAAGGTGTTAATCCCCCGTCTGGCAGTGATAGACCCCCAGTTTACCATGACGGCGCCGCCGAAGATTACGGCAGCTACCGGGTTGGATGCGCTCTGCCATGCAATAGAGGCATATACATCCAGGAAATCCCAGGAAATGTCCGATACCTTTGCTTTGTCGGCAGTAAAGAGAATTTTCCAGTATCTTCCCAAAGCATTCCATAACGGGCAGGACGAAGCGGCCAGAGTACAAATGTCCGTTGCAGCGCTGGAAGCAGGGATTGCATTTAACAATGCCAGCGTTACATTGATTCATGGCATGAGCCGTCCTATCGGCGCCCTGTTCCATGTGGCCCATGGCCTTTCCAATGCAATGCTGATGAAAGAGTGCTTAAGTTTTGCCCTGGAAGGTGCTTATGAACGTTTTGCCGCACTTGGGCGTGCAGTGGGAGCGGCGGGAATGGAAGATTCCAGCCAGATTGCGGGAGAGAAATTCCTGGCAGCTGTAATAGCATTGACGGAAGAGCTGGAAACTCCTACGTTGGAAGAGTATGGCATATCGAAAGAGGTGTTTTTCCAGGCAATACCCAAAATGGCTCAGGATGCCATGACAAGCGGCAGTCCGCAGAATACGCTGCGTGAAGTGACTCAGGAAGATATAGAGCAAATGTATAAAAATCTGTGGTGAAAAAATAGCTTCTTTACCTTTTTAGAGATGATTTAGAGATTTCCTTATTACAATGTGTTAGAAGGCGGTTGGAATTTGGCACTCTGTTGTTTGCATAGGGGTGCTGGCTTCCGCCAGGCATTTGGCTGCGAAAGCGGCTTGCCTTGGAAAAACGAAAGCGTTGTAAGGAGGATATCGAATCAAATGAAAAGAAAATGTTTATTGGCAGCAGGGATTATGATTTTGCTGATGGCGGCGGGCGGCTGCGGCAATGGGCGGGAAGCAGGGGATAATAGTATTCCTGTGGCTGCGGAAGAGAATGCAGACGGGAATGCAGGACAGCAAGGGAAAAGTGGGGATGGGGAAAGCGATGCGCCTTTAACCTCGGAATCGGGCAATGAAGGAGATGGTATGGCAGACAACCCGGCAACGGGCATTCAAGAAGGGGATATGCCGGGGGATTCTGCTCTGGAAGAGGGCGGGGAAGGGAAGAACCCGTCACAGGATGCTTCTATGGATGGCAGCATAGAAAATGCAAAAGAAACCATGATTATCGGAGGAAAAGTAAGGGAAATCATGGAAGACAGCTTCGTTCTCAGCCGTGTGCAATACGCAGACGATGACAGTTCTATGGTTCTGATACCGGAAGAAGGCAGCCCTGAGGAGGAACTGGTGACAATCCGGTGTACGGATGAAACAGTCTTTGAGCATTGGCTTATCCAGGGCGGCGGGGCAGGCATCGATATGAGCAAGGCGTCATTTGCAGATATACAGAAAGGCGGCGGGCTGGAAGCGGAAGGACATTTTGACGGGGAAGAGTTCGTGGCAAGCAAAGTCATAATTGAAACTTACGAGTAAAATGGTAACAGTTCAACCAAGGGTTTTGCCCTTGCCGCAAAGCCCGTACGGGATTTCACTGGAGGACAGATGCGAAAATAATCTGTCCTCCTTTATTGATAATTTCCAAATGACTGCCGTCTGCCCAGCGGATATCCCCCAAGTATTGGCAGTAGTGCCGGAAAGTGGGGTCGGTGGTGGCGACCGGGATTTTATTGGTCACGGTTTGGTTTTCAGTAATTACTAAAAGGATAGCGGTTTCTTTTATAGTCTGCGTAATTCGCAGGATAGCGCTTCTGTTTTGTTCGGGGCAGTGGGAAGGCTTCCCGTATGCCCATTGATTTTTGAAATTATCGGATATAATTGTACGGCGGATAAAATCGAAATACTGTAAATTCCACCCCCATTTCCGCCCCACGTATCTGACGGATTTATGGATGATATTGAGGTAAAAATGACTTTTCTCATTTTCGGAAAGGGATAAAAGTTCACTGGGGCAGAAGGGGATTTGAAGGGAGACATAGCCGTTGCGGCTGGAGGCGATGCGCGGATACCGAATCGTATCGTTGCAGGAGATATTCAGCTTTCGGCAATGTTCGTTCTCGAAATATTTGATTAAGCGAAAATACATGTCAATGATGTGGGCGCTTTCTTTTCGGATGGTTTCTGTGAGCTCACTGCTTGTTTCGGATTTGATATCAATGTTGTTGAATCGCATAGTGTTTCCTTTTTAGATGTATATTGAATAAAAACGAGTTTGCATAGAAAACAATAAAAAATATCATGAAAAATAATTATTAGTTTATTATATCATATATTTTCAATGCCTGCAACTAAGCGGTTCATATGCTCTATTTTGGCCATAAACATTTTCGGAACCGGCGATGTTGTCAAGAAATATTTGTGAGTTAGCAAGAAACCTGATACAATGGGGGCAATGTAACTGTAGGGAGGAATGTGAAAGTGACTATTAAGAGTAAAATTGAAGAATTATTGTTAAAGGAATTTTATTGCAGTTCAGAAGAGTTAAATGGAAAGGCAACTGTGTATTCTGTTAACTCCAATGCAAAACAGCCATATATTAAAATACTGGCATATAGAAATTGTGTTGTAGTTTGTACATCAAAGGATATACATTATAGAGTACGGGAACTGTTGCAACACAAGAATAGAGATGAAATTTTTGAATTTCCATTAGTTTATGGTCAGACAATACATTATGTTCCTGATGATAGCTGTACAGAGGATGTATTTGTGCCATTAGATTACGAGTGTGAGTATCTTTTTTACGGAGATATTTTATCTCTTACTGGATTGACAGGTTTTGAAAATTCTTTAGTGTTTGATAAAAACGGTTCTACTTCAACAAAAGCTGTTTACATTGCAAGAGACAAAAATCGAATTATTGGAGTAGCAGGTGCTGCGGAATCATCAGTAAATGGAGTATGGGAAATAGGTGTAGATGTAATGGAAAAATATAGAAATGTCCGATTGGGAACGTATTTAGTCAGAGGATTGACGAAAGAATTACTGGCACGAAATATCGTTCCATTTTATTCTGCTTCTATAACGAATATTGGTTCGCAGATGGTGGCAAGCAGGTGCGGATACATACCGTTCTGGGTCGATACATTTGGAACCATTCTTGATGGAAGTTCAATATACAATGATATTATTGGAGGTTTATCATCAAAATTTATTAAATGAAATTCCCTATTGACCCTCACGGAACGTCATGGCTTAAAGTGGATATATCAGGAACAGGAGGCAGCAGCTATGAGGACAGTAAAAGAAGTATCTAACTTAACAGGTATCAGCGTGCGCACGCTCCACTATTATGATGAAATCGGGCTGTTAAAGCCGACTGGCAAAAGTGAAGCGGGATACCGGCTTTATGACGATAAAGCACTGGAAACATTACAACAGGTATTGTTTTTCCGTGAGTTTGATATTCCTTTGAAAGAAATCAAGGCGATTATGGCGAATCCTGCTCTTGACAGAAATCAGATTTTAAAAATGCAGAGGAAAATGCTGACAGCAAAAAAAGAGCGTATGGAACGCCTGATTGCCAGCATTGATGACATTCTGAAAGGAGAAAACAAAATGGATTTTGCAGTTTTCAGTAAAACAGAGATTGAGGAAATGTTCCAGACTATGCTTGAACATATGCCGGAGGACATGAGGAACATCGCAATAAAGGAATTTGGAAGCATCGAACACTGGAAGGAGCATTATATGGAAGTTGTATCTTCCGAAAAAATGCAGAAAGGCTATGCAAAAGTAGTTGAATGGTATGGCGGAAAGGATAAATTTTTATCCGTTGCCCAGAATCCCATCAGCAGAGAAGTTGCAGAAAGCTACAACAAACGGATGGAAGCTATTTTGCAAAAACTGATTGCCAAACGGGATTGTGCCGTGGATTCTTTTGAAGTAAAAGAGATTGTGGGAGAATACGGCTTTGCTATGAAACAGCTCTCGCAGATAAAAGAGGAAAAAGGGTTTATGCTGGCACAGGCAAAATATTACCGTAACGAAAAATTCAAGCCGATGATAGATGAAAAGTATGGAGAAGGGGCTTCGGATTTTTTTGCACGGGCAATTGAATCCTTTTATGGGAAGGAATAATTAAATGTCTGCTTTCCCCTCCGGCGGGAATTTTTTTGTTGACATACGGGGCGGGAAGTAATATAACTGCCTATGAGAATGATGTTGGAGCTAACGGAAGGAAAGGAATACCTATGGAGATAAATATTTCCGGAATTAGCATTGAAGTTCGGAAAAAGAAGATAAAAAATATGTATTTGTCCGTGAAGCCGCCGGAGGGGAAAGTGACAATTTCAGCACCCTTATCCATGAACCGCCGAACCATCGAAGCGTTTGCACGCTCGAAGCTGGAGTGGATTAGGGCACAGAAGAAAAAATATGAGGCACATCCCAAAGAGGCGGACAGACAGTATGTTTCCGGCGAGATTCTGTATTTCTGGGGGGAACCATACCTTTTGCTTTTTCAGGGGAAAGGAGGCAGAAATTCCCTCGAATTGTCAGGGGGAAGGGCTGTCCTGACTATGCGGGAAAACAGCACGGCGAAACAGAGGGAGGCTTATATCAGGGAACAGTACAGGGGCATGCTGAAAGAAGAAATTGCCAGGCTTCTTCCCAAATGGGAGGCTCTGACAGGGCTGCACTGCAGCTCCTGGCATACCAAATATATGACAACCCGCTGGGGAACATGCAATACGGTAAAAAAGAGGCTGTGGTTTAACGTGCAGCTGGCGCAGAAGCCGGTGGAATGCCTGGAATATGTGATTTTGCACGAACTGGTCCATACTAGGGTGAGCAATCATGGCGCGGAATTTGTGGCGGTGATGGATGAATATATGCCAAAATGGCGGGAGGTAAAAAGGAGGTTGAATGCGTGATTTTCATATCTCTTCCTTATAGCCGTGAGCCTTGGCATATTTCAGCAGCTTTTGAAGCTGCTCGTTTGCGGCATTGAGTTTTTCTGCCGCCTATTTCTCGGATTCCGCTGCCTTTTTCTCTGCCATATCTGCCCTGTTTTTCTCCATGGCAAGTTCTTCCTGAAGCTCGGTGACCATCAACCGCTCCATGTTTTTGTCCATAATGTACAGTGCTTCCGATAACATATACATCAACTCCTTTGGGTTTTGTGTAAAGCGTTATAACACAAAAACATAGGAATGCAACAATTATTTTGGCTAACTGAAAGAGAAAGGCGATAGGCATGCTGCGTGATAAGGACATTAGGGAACCTCTTTTTGATTTCCTGGAAGAAGTTTATGGAAAAGTCAGGATATTGGAAGAAAAAACGATGGGAAAATCCAGGGCGGATGTAGTAATGGTAACGCCAGATGCCCTATTTGGCATTGAGATAAAGAGCGATGCGGATACATATGCCAGGCTGGGGCGCCAGGTAAAGGACTATAATCAGTATTATGATTACAATTATGCTGTGGTCGGAACAAGCCATGCGCTGCATGTGGAGGAGCATATTCCGGAATGGTGGGGGATTATTACGGTGGAACTGGTAGAGGATGCGGTAGACTTTTACATTCTGCGCAGGCCGATGCGGAATCCGAAGGTAAACTGGAAAAAAAAGATAAGCATTTTATGGAGGCCGGAATTGGCCCACATCCAGGAACTGAACGGGCTTCCTAAATATAAAGAGAAAAGCAAATTGTTTGTAACGGATAAAATTCTGGAAAAGATACCGGAAGAGACTTTGCAGAAACAGCTTTGCGAGGAATTGTTTGAGAGGGATTATAATGCGATAGCGGAGGAGATACGGAAGTACCGGAGAGGAAATAAATAGAAAATAGGAATTTCATCTATGCCTATTTTTTACGATACAGCGTTGTATTTTACGAATCAATACGGTATACTGATAATGGGTTATACGTCAGGCTTCAACAAAGTTGGGCAGGAATTTGTGCCGCTGTGAGGCTCAAAGTTCTCATTAATTAAATTGCCGTTTGCACGGCGGAATGCGAGGAAATATGGAACATTATTTAGGAGAATCAATACCGAAACTGGGTTTCGGCCTTATGCGCCTGCCAAAGGAAGAATCAGGAAAGATAGACATTGAGCAGACGAAAAAGATGGTGGATGCTTTTATGGATGCCGGCCTGAATTATTTTGACACCGCCTATGTTTATGACGGCGGAGAGTCGGAGATGGCGGCGAAAGCGGCTCTGGTGGACCGCTATCCCCGGGAAAGCTACATTTTGGCCACGAAAATGTGTGCATGGATGAGCGCTGGCAATGAGGAGCTTGCAAAGCAGCAGTTTGAGACCAGCTTAGAGCGGACGGGGGCAGGGTATTTTGACTTTTATCTGCTTCATGCGCTGCAGGAGGAAAATTATAAGAAATACGAGGAGTATCACCTTTGGGATTTTGTAAAAAAGCAGAAGGAAAAAGGGCTGATTAAACATTGGGGATTTTCCTTCCATGCATCGCCGGAGATTTTGGATGAGATTCTCACCGCGCATCCCGATGCGGAATTCGTCCAGCTTCAGATTAATTACGCGGACTGGGAAAATCCGGATGTGGCGGCGCGGGCAAACTACGAAGTGGCGAGAAAGCATGGAAAACCTGTTATTATAATGGAACCCGTCAAAGGAGGGGCGCTGGCACAGCCGCCGGCTGCGGTAAGGAAGATTTTTGATGAAACGGGTTCCGACGCATCCTATGCTTCATGGGCAATCCGCTATGCCGCTTCGTTTGAAGGGATTATCACCGTGCTTTCAGGCATGTCGGATATGGGGCAGATGATAGATAATCTTTCCTATATGAAGAATTTTAAACCGTTAAGCGCTGAGGAAGAGAAGATAATTGGGAAAGCGCAGGAAGCGCTGGGAGGGATTCCTTCCATTCCATGTACATCCTGCCATTACTGTACGGCGGGCTGCCCGAAGCGCATTCCTATCCCTGAAATTTTTGCGGCGCGGAACAAGCAGCTGGTTTGGGAAAAGATAGAAGAAGGGAAAAATAATTATGCGCAGGCTACCGAAAAGGCCGGAAAGGCTTCCCAATGTATAGCCTGCGGCCAATGCGAAAGAACATGCCCGCAGCAAATACATGTAATTGAACGGCTGAAAGAGTGCGCGGCTGTGTTCGAATAAGGATAAGGATACATAAAGGGCGGGAAGGTAAAAAGATTTTTTACTGGCTTCCCGCCCTAACTTTTCCATTTTCTGCAGCTTTTCGCTGTGTTTGATCACTGCTTTTTTCAATTCTATTTAATCTGGGAATCACATTATTTTCTAATAAGTTAACTTCAATTCTTTTAAGCCGATTTTCAATTGGTTGTAGCCTTGCGTCAAGCTTGGCATCCAATAGTTGACTAATTGCCAATAAATCTTCATTTGTTAATGCCATTTTATCACTCCCCTTTATGATTTCTTTATTCAATGTAATAAGTATATCACATTTAAAGTGCAAAGTCTATTTAATTATCGAGGTGCCATGAAAAGCGATTTCCGTGTTTCAGCGGAATTAAAGATAGCTTCTTCGAGCACCCCATGTTATGATAAAATAATAAATAGCAGTAACATTGGCAGCAACGGAAACCTTGCACTTATATATTTGGAGGAGAAAGAATATGGCATATTTACAGATGAGCATTTTATCCCAGTCATTGATGCGGACAGTACCGGTGAACGTGATTTTGCCGGTGGACAAACTGGCTTCCCCTGGGATGCCGGAGAGGGAGGATAAGCCGTATAAGACGCTTTATCTGCTGCATGGCGTGTTTGGAAGCCACGTGGATTGGGTGAACGGAACGAATATCCAACGGTGGGCGGAGGATAACAATCTGGCGGTGGTGATGCCCGCAGGTGAAAATATGTTTTACGTGGATCAGAAAGCTTCCCACAACTATTATGGAGAATATATCGGCAAAGAACTGGTGGAACTGACCAGGAAAATGTTTCCTCTGTCGAAAAGGAGAGAGGATACATATATTGCCGGGCTGTCCATGGGCGGATATGGGGCGCTGAGGAACGGGCTGAAATACCACGAAACCTTTGGCTGCATTGCCGGGCTGTCGGTAGCCGCTGTGATAGATGAAATAGAAAAGAGGACGGACGATGTTCCCTTTTTCCTGCAAAGCAGGGCATATGCGGAAAGCATTTTCGGCGATTTGGATAAAGTGGCAAAGAGCGATAAAAATCCGAAATGGCTGGCGCAGAAATTGGCGGAGGAGAAAGCGGAGCTTCCCCGGATTTACATTGCCTGCGGCATGGAGGATTCTTTGCGGGAGAAAAATCAGGATTTGCAGGAATATTTGAAGGGGTTGGGTTTTGATGTAACATATGAAGAAGGGCCTGGAGCCCATGAATGGGATTTTTGGAACAGATACATAAAGAAGGTGCTGGACTGGCTTCCGCTGGAAGGCAGACAGGCAGGGATAAACAGCGGAAATGTGGGAATTTAGTGTGCTTACATGGGAAAGGGAGTAAGTTGACATGAAAAATGGGAAAAGCTTGTGGGCAGTTGTCTCATTTTGCTTATGCGCTATATTGTTTGCCTGCGGCTGCGCAGGAGACAATGCGGGGCAGCAGGAGGCGAGTGTAGATTTAATGCAGCAATGGGAGGAAAAGGAAATGGGGTCGGAGCAGGAAAAGGGGAGGATGGAAGGAACGGATGGAGCCGGCGAGGGAGGACAGCAGCCGATGGAAGGGGAAGCGCCTACAGAAGCTTTTTGCATGGATACTACTGACTTTGCGATTTCCCTTTTGAAGGAAAATGTGAAAAGTAATGAGGGGAGCAATGTAATGATATCGCCGGTGTCGGTACTGGCGGTCCTGTCCATGACAGCCAATGGGGCGCAGGGGGATACTCTTTCCCAGATGATGTCTGTAATTGGAAAAAATCAGGAGTTGGATGGCCTGAATGAAGATTTGAAAAAATGGATGGATGGGCTGACGGATACGGAAGCGGCCAGCTTGAAACTGGCCAATGCAATCTGGATGAATGAAGATGGGAAGCAGTTAAAAGTAGAGGATGACTTCCTGCGCAAAAATGCCCTCTACTATAATGCGGATATTTATAAAGCCCCTTTCAATGGGAATACGGTGGAAAGTATAAATGCCTGGACGGAAGAAAAGACGGATGGGAAGATAAAGAACCTATTGGACGGTATGGAGGAAGATGCGGTGATGTATCTGGTAAATACTGCCGTATTCGATGCCGATTGGAAATGGATTTATGAACCTTACCAAGTGAGCGACAGTTTCTTTACCAATGGGGAAGGGGTGCGGGAGAACGTGCCTTTTATGTATTCCACGGAAAGAACCTATATAGAGGATGAAAATGTAACCGGCTTTATAAAACCTTATAAAGAAGGGTATCGGTTCGTGGCGCTGTTGCCAAAGGAAGGGATAAGCCCGGAAGAGTGCATTGGAAAAATGGATGGGGAATATTTCCGCCGCCTTCTGACTCAGGCCCAAACGGAAGTGATTGTGGAGACCGGCATGCCCAAGTTTCAGGCAGGCTATGAAGCGGAATTGGAGGGTATGCTGGCCGGGCTGGGAATGGAGAACGCATTTGACGTGAAAACGGCGCAGTTTCAGGGGATAGGCACCAGCCCTGAGAAAAATATCTATATCAGCAGGATAATTCACAAGACCGACATTTCTGTGGGAGAACTGGGAACGGAAGCGGTAGCGGCAACCGTGGAGGAAGCGGTGGCAGCAGCGGCGGATGAGCCCGAAATAGAAATTTTCTATGTATATTTAAAGAGGCCGTTTGTTTATGCCATTGTGGAAGATGGGACGGATATCCCTGTGTTCATTGGGGTTTTGAATGAAGTGGGGGAGAAGTGAGAGATGGGGCGGAGGTGAAGCTTCATAGTAAGACAGGGTAAAGGAGGGGGAACTATAATGGCGATTTTTTTGCTTATTGTTATTGCATTTCTTGTTATTGCTATATATGTAGTACCGAAAAAGCGGTATGAAAAAACGGAATATTATCAGCAAACCCAAAATCCATATAGTAGTGTTCTATTTAATAAAGGACGGCTGGGGGAGTTCTACACGTATAAGTATCTAAAATCACTTGCCGGATACAAACGGTACTTATTTAATTTGTATGTTCCGAAAAATAATGGAGAAACCACAGAATTAGATGTTGTCCTTCTGCATGAATCAGGTATATATATATTTGAATCCAAAAATTATAGTGGATGGATTTTTGGAACAGAATCTCAACCATATTGGACCCAAACACTACCCACTGGGCGGGGAAAGTCACAGAAAAATCAATTTTACAATCCTATTTTGCAGAACAAGGGGCATTTAAAATGGCTTCAAACATTCCTTTCTGACGATAATTTGCCGTTTTATTCTTATATTGTATTCAGTGATAGATGCGAATTGAAAAATATTACGTTATCCAGCGGAAAGCATTACGTTGTTAATCGCTATAACCTTTTTTCTGCGGTTCAACAGAATATTGCAAAAGCGGGAATACAATTATCGGCAGAAAAAATCGATGAATTATTCGAAAAACTGTACCCGCTTACGCAGATAAACGAAGCGGAAAAAATAATACATATAAGAAATATCCAACAAAGAACGCAAAACAATTTTGCGCAGAATATTTCTGCCGCTGCGGCAGCACCAAATGTAGAGAAAACCTTATGCCCTCGCTGCGGTGGACAGCTTGTTATGCGTATTGCGTCAAAAGGGGAACGTCAAGGGAAAAAATTTTTAGGATGTTCCAATTATCCAAGGTGTAGATACATTGAAAATTTACCGTAGCGGCCGCAAGACGCTTCAATAAAGAATAAGGACAAGAAAGTGCTATATAATAGATAAGTTATTGGTAGAAAAGAGCAAAAAACAGTCCTATAATATATATAAATCAAGCATGAAAAGGAGGAAGCGGAAGCGGTGAAGATTCAATCAGTTAATGACGATTCTTTTAAAGCGTATGGCCGGGTATTCCCTGGATTTGACGCAGCCAGTCTGGTAGAAGCCATGCAGGAAACGGAAGCGCCGGCGGATGAGGTAGTATATTACCCTTCCATTGAAAAGCTGGAGAAGCTGCCGGTGGCAAAGGATGTGAAAAACAGCTTTTTTGGGGAATTGGATATGCAGATGGGATACTGCAACGGAACGAACAACAAGCTAAATGCGGTGGAGTACCACCGGTGTTCGGAATTTGGCGTTGCGGCGTCCGACTTAATTTTGCTGTTAGGAAAACAGCAGGATGTGGGGGAAGATTTTACTTATGATTCTTCCCTGATAGAGGCCTTTTTGGTGCCTAAGGGAACGGTTTATGAAATGTATGCAACAACACTCCACTATGCGCCATGCAGTGTGGATGGCAAACCTTTCCGCAACGTGGTCATCCTTCCGAAAGGAACAAACGTGGACCTTACGGAGGAAAGAGGAACCCAGCCGGAGGCTAAGCTGCTGACTGCCAAAAACAAATGGCTGATTGCCCACGAAGAAGCCGGAATCGCCGGTGCCTTCATCGGCATCAAAGGCGAAAACATAACTATTTAAAATTTGAAACTTATGGAACTGGAAACTTGCGGAACTGGAAACAGCAAGTTTCCGAACAATGCCCAAGAGATAATATCTCTGAGAATTTTATGGCTGCGAAGCAGACGGGAAATTGCTCCGCGATAAGGGGTATTGGAAGAGAACTTGCGGAACTAAAAACAGCAAGTTTCCGGACAGTGCCCCCAGAGGATTTTATGGCTGCGAAGCAGACATGAAATTCTCTGCGAGAAAGGGCACTGGAAGGGAACTTGCGGAACT
The DNA here is from genome assembly GCA_021769135.1 of Lachnospiraceae bacterium. Classification (GTDB taxonomy): domain Bacteria; phylum Bacillota; class Clostridia; order Lachnospirales; family Lachnospiraceae; genus Kineothrix. The sequence continues at coordinate 21,093 of JAETTM010000005.1, forward strand.
AAAATAGGAGGAAAAAATATGTTTGAGAATTTACCCAAAGTAAAGGTTGGCATTGTGGCGGTAAGCCGTGATTGTTTCCCGGAGAGCCTCTCCGTGAACAGAAGGAAAGCTCTGGTAAAAGCCTATGAAGACAAATTTGGCAAAGATGACATTTACGAGTGCCCTATCTGTATCGTAGAAAGCGAAATACATATGGTACAGGCATTGGAGGATGTGAAGAAGGCAGGGTGCAATGCCATCGTTGTTTACCTGGGCAACTTCGGGCCGGAAATTTCCGAAACTTTGCTGGCTAAGCATTTTGACGGCCCGGCTATGTTCGTGGCTGCAGCGGAGGAAAGCGGAGATAACCTGGTAGGAGGCAGGGGAGATGCTTACTGCGGTATGCTGAATGCAAGCTATAACTTAAAGCTGCGCAATATCAAAGCTTATATCCCGGAATATCCGGTAGGAACGGCAGAGGAATGCGCGGATATGATTCATGAATTCCTTCCGATAGCGAGAGGGATTATCGGTTTGTCCGACTTAAAGATTATTTCTTTCGGGCCCAGGCCGCTTAACTTCCTGGCATGCAATGCGCCCATTAAGCAGCTGTACAACTTAGGGGTGGAAATCGAAGAAAATTCGGAACTGGATTTGTTCGAAGCATTCCATAAACATGACAACGATTCCCGGATTCCCGATGTAGTAAAGGATATGGAAGCGGAATTGGGAGAAGGCAATATGAAGCCGGAAATCCTGCCCAAACTGGCCCAGTATGAATTGACCCTTCTGGATTGGATTGAAGAGCATAGAGGATATAGAAAATATGTGGCTATCGCCGGAAAATGCTGGCCCGCTTTCCAGACCCAGTTTGGATTCGTGCCCTGCTATGTGAACAGCCGTCTGACAGGAATGGGAATCCCGGTATCCTGCGAAGTGGATATTTATGGGGCTCTCAGCGAGTTTATCGGCGCATGCGTCAGCCAGGATGCGGTTACTTTGTTGGATATCAACAACTCCGTGCCTGCCGACATGTATGAAGAGAGCATCAAAGATAAATTCAATTATACGCACAAAGATACGTTCATGGGCTTCCATTGTGGGAATACATGCTCCAGGAAGCTGTCATCCTGCTCCATGAAATATCAGATGATTATGGCAAGGAACCTTCCGGAAGAAGTAACCCAGGGAACGCTGGAAGGCGATATTATGCCGGGTGACATTACATTCTACCGCCTCCAGAGTACAGCGGACAACAAGCTGCGCGCTTACATCGCCCATGGCGAGGTTCTCCCTGTGGCTACGAAATCCTTTGGCGGAGTAGGCGTATTTGCCATTCCGGAGATGGGGCGTTTCTACCGTCACGTATTGATTGAAGGTAATTACCCTCATCACGGTGCGGTAGCTTTCGGCCATTTCGGCAAGCCGCTGTATGAAATTTTCAAATACATCGGCGTTCCGGTAGAGGAAATCGGATATAATCAGCCCAAGGGAGTAAGATATCCTACAGAAAACCCGTTTGCCTAAACGGCGGTATATGAGTGATTGAGCAAGCGTGTGCTGCCCCGGCATAGGGGCAGCACATTGCTTCTTGATGGCAATGAGCCAAGTGCCGTGCCCCCCCAATTTTGGCTGGGGTTTTTCATTATAAACAAAAGGAAGGAAAGATAAGGTCATGTTATATATTGGTGTGGATTTAGGAACTTCAGCGGTTAAACTTCTGCTTATGGCTGCTGACGGTAAAATTGAGAATATTGTATCGAAGGAATATCCCCTCTTTTTCCCTCATCCGGGCTGGTCGCAGCAGAACCCGGAGGATTGGTGGAAAGCGGTGGTAGAAGGATTGAAGGAACTGACGGCAGGATGCGATAAAGAGCAGATTGCGGGCATCAGCTTCGGCGGTCAGATGCACGGACTGGTTATCCTGGATGAAAACGATCAGGTAATACGCCCGGCCATTCTTTGGAATGACGGAAGGACTACTAAAGAAACGGATTACCTGAATCAGGTTATCGGCAAAGATAAATTATCCAAGTATACGGCGAACATCGCATTTGCCGGCTTTACGGCGCCGAAAATACTCTGGGTGAAAGAAAATGAACCGGAAAACTTTGCAAGGATAAAGAAAATCATGCTTCCCAAGGATTACATTGCATACAAGCTGTCCGGCATATTCTGCACAGATGTATCCGACGCTTCCGGCATGCTTCTGTTCGATGTGGAGCATAAGTGCTGGTCCAAGGAGATGATGGAAATATGCGGGGTGAGCGAGGAACAGCTTGCGGGCATATATGAAAGCGCGGATGTGGTAGGCACTCTGAAACCGGAAGTGGCTAAAGAACTGGGTCTTCCGGAGAGCGTAAAGGTAATTGCCGGCGCAGGGGATAACGCGGCGGCGGCTGTGGGAACCGGTACGGTAGGGGATGGGATGTGCAACATTTCCCTGGGAACTTCGGGCACGATTTTTATTTCCAGCGACAAGTTCGGCGTGGACAAGAATAATGCCCTTCATGCCTTTGCCCATGCGGACGGCCATTATCATCTGATGGGGTGCATGCTCAGCGCGGCATCTTGCAACAAATGGTGGATGGATGATATCATTGGTACGGAAGAATACGGGAAAGAACAGGCGGCTATTCAGAAATTAGGGGAAAATAACGTATATTTCCTGCCTTATCTGATGGGCGAACGCTCTCCGTTAAATGACCCCCTGGCCAGGGGAACGTTCATCGGCCTGACTATGGATACCACCAGGGCGGATATGACGCAGGCGGTTTTGGAAGGGGTGGCCTTTGCCATCAGGGATTCCTTTGAAGTGGCTAAATCCCTCGGGATTAAAATCGAACGTTCCAAGATATGCGGCGGCGGTGCCAAGAGCCCTCTTTGGAAGAAAATCATTGCTAATGTGCTGAACATTAAAATCGACAGCATCGAGAGCGAAGAAGGCCCCGGATACGGCGGTGCTATGCTGGCGGCGGTGGGCTGCGGGGAATATAGCTCTGTGGAAGAAGCTGCCTGCAAACTGGTAAAGATTGTAGATACGGTGGAGCCGGAACCGGAATTGGCGGCTAAGTATGAAGAAAAGTATCGGAAGTTCGCGAAGATTTACCCCGCAGTGAAAGAACTGTTCCCGCAAATCTAACAACAAGCCCCCGAACAGCGCTGCAAAAGAAGTGGGAAAAGGGTCACAGTTCAGCCGAAAGGCTGAACTGTGACGGAAAAGGTGCTGGAAGGGTGCTTGCGGAACTGGAATAGGAGGAAACGATATGCCGAGAATTATGACCATGGGAGAACTGCTTTGTGAGATTATGCGGCCGGGCGAAGATATGGAACTGTTTGAGACAGGAGATTTCAAAGGCCCGTACCCCAGTGGAGCTCCGGGAATATTTATCAGCACAGCGGCGCGGTTGGGCTGCTCTTCCGGCATTATCGCGGGAGTAGGGAAGGACGATTTCGGCAAAAATATTATAGACAGGCTTCACAAAGACGGAGTGGACTGCCGTTGGATAATGGAAAGCGGGAAAGGTTCTACCGGGGTTGCCTTTGTGATGTATTATGGCAATGGGGAGCGGAAATTCATTTTTCATATGGACAATACCCCGGCTGTCTGGCCGAAAGCGCCGGGAAGCCTGGACGGGATGGAGGATACGGAATATTTTCATATCATGGGCTGTTCGCTGATGGCTTCCGTGGAATTCGGGCAGGAGATTCTAAAGGCCATGGGCATGTTTTCCCAAAAAGGGGCGAAAATCAGTTTTGACCCCAATGTGAGGCCGGAACTGCTGCGTGAGCCAAAAGCCTTTGACATGGTGCGTGAGGCATTTGAAGGCTGCAATATTTTTATGCCGGGCGTACAGGAGCTTAAGATGCTGACAGGGAAAGGCAAAAGTAAAGGCGGAGCGTCTGGCAGCCCTGATGGCGGAATAGGAATGGCTGGAAAAGAAGGCATAGAAAAGGAAGATATTGCCGAGGCGGTAGAAATTGCTTTTGAAAATAAGAACCTGGAAATTCTGGTTTTGAAAAATGGCTCTAAAGGCTCTTCGGTTTATACAAGAAAGGGCCTTGAAGTGGAAATGGGCGTTTATCCGGTAAAACAACTGGACGCTACCGGGGCAGGAGACAGCTTTGACGCCGCCTTTATCTGCGGGCTGGCCCAGGGTAAGAGCCTGAAGGAGGCGGCACAAATGGGGGCGGCGGCAGGGGCTTTGAATGCTGCGGCCTTCGGCCCTATGGAAGGGGTTATTACCCCTCAAAATATAGAGAAAATGATAGGGGAAAATAAGTTTATGCCCGCACAGAATCCATAAACAGAGCCGGGCTTGAAACAGGTTTTGATGCAAAAACAGCGCAGAAACAGCGCGGAAATGAGGCGGAATATGTCATTTGTAACATCCAGGAAAATGCTTTTGGATGCCCAAAAGGGAGGTTATGCGGTCGGCGCATTTAATATTGAAAATATGGAAATGGTCGTGGCTGTGATTGAGGCGGCGGAAGAAATGAGGGCGCCCCTGATGCTTCAGACAACGCCGTCCACCGTAAAATATGCCGGATTGGATTTATATCTGGCGAATGTAAAGACGGCTGCAGAACGCGCCAGTGTTCCGGTATGCCTGCATTTGGACCATGGAGATAGTTTTGACCTGGCCATGCGCGCCCTGCGTACCGGATACAGCTCTATTATGATTGACGGCTCCCACGGCGTATTTGAAGAAAATATAGCGGTGACCAAAGCGGTGGCGGATGCCTGCCGTCCTTCGGGAATCCCGGTAGAGGCGGAATTGGGAAAAGTAGGCGGCAAAGAGGATGATTTGGACGGGGGCAGCGGCGGATATACGGACCCGGAGGAAGCGAGGGAGTTTGTGGAACGTACAGGCGTGGGCTCCCTGGCTGTGGCCATCGGAACAGCCCATGGCGTTTATAAAGGAGAGCCTAAGCTGGATTTGGAGCGCCTGGAAGAAATACGTAAAGTGGTTACTATCCCCCTGGTGCTTCACGGAGCCAGTGGCCTTTCCAGGGAAGCGGTGGAAGAGAGCATTAAAAGGGGCATTTGCAAGGTGAATTTTGCTACGGAACTCCGCATTGCCTATACAGATGGGGTAAAACAGTTCCTGGCGGAGAATCCGGATGCCTTCGACCCGAAGAAATACGGGAAAGCTGCCATGGAACATGTGAAAGAAACCGTAAAGCAGCGCATTGAGATGTGCGGATGCAACGGAAAAGCATGAGGCAAAGAAGGGCAGATGTAACAGTTTAGTCCAGGGCTTTGCACTTGCTGCAAAGTCCGTGCGAATATGTAGATGTGACAAGGAATCCGGCCCTTTTGCCGTAGGCAAAACTCGAAATGGCCGGATTCCGTAACAGGGAAGCCGGAAGGCTGAACTGTTACGGGCAGACAGTTTATGATGTCTGCCCCGCCGCATATTCGTAATCCTGCATGAAATTTACAACCCCGTCCATGGCCAATTCCCTGGGCTCGGTATTCAGAATGCCGTCGCGTACTTTGGGGTAAGTAAGGGGCATATATTGATAAAGCATGTTCATGGGAAGGGGATGCTTCCTTAGATTGGAGAAAAGGTGCTCCATGGCCAATACCACATCGGGATGGCCGATATAATAGCGGGCGCGGTCCGAGAAGCTGTACTTCCTTGCCAGGGCAGTCTGATGCTCATCGCCGTGATAATGTTTTTTCCAATTTTCCGGATTTTCCATCATAACTTTCTCCAGCGTTTCTATGAAATGAGCCTGCTCGTTTTCGGGCACCAATTCCTTTTCCATAAAGCTTAAAGCAAAAAGCGCATCCCGCAGGCCATAAGTCAGGGCAGGGCCCACTTTAAGTATGGCAATGCCGTCTTCTACCATGCTTTTCAGGCATTTGGCGCTTTGATAATCCGTCGAATGGCCTTCAAAACATAGCCGGGGATATTCCTTTAAAGCGGAGCAAAGGCCGGAGGCGGCATTATGGTCATAGAGAAACACCTGGTCGTCGCCAAACTCCACGCCGGGCTGGACCACGACAGCCACAACATCCTTCCAGCCTTTCCCGATGCCGGCTTCTTCAAAAATGCGCTGATAGGTGCTCACCGTATCTTTAAAGGAAGCCGGGCTGGTGACAGTCAGGGAATCTTCCTTTTCCTGGGCGCCGCCGGGAATCGGAACTTCGCTTCCAATGACAAAAACAGGACGCATGGCATCGGGGTTTTCGGCTTTCAGTTCCATATAGCCCTGGATGGAAGCCTTATACAGCTGTGCGCCCCGGCGGGCAATAGTTTCCGTGGATAAAGGGCCTTCCGGGTCATCAGCCGTCTTCATGCTGGTATCCAGATGGATTTTGGTGAACCCGGCCCGGGCATACTGGTATACCAGTTCGGAAGATTTTTCCATGGCTTCTTTTTCGGGAAGATGCTGCCATAACAGGGGGCCCAAATGGTCTCCGGCCAGAATCACCGAGCGTCTTGGCACTTCGTTTTCATCGGCCAGTTTCCAAATCATGTTGCGGAAATCATCAGGGCGCATCCCGGTATATCCTCCATATTGATTGACCTGGTTTGCAGTAGCTTCAATGAGCACTGGCCTGTGCAGAAGCTTTGCCCGTTTTAAGGCCGTTTCCAGCACTAAGGGATGGGCGGTGCAGTAAGAGGGGATACCGCAGGGTATCCCTTTTTGACGGTTTTCTATCAGTTCTTGAATAGGATGTTTCATAGCAGATTCTCACTTTCTTTTTTTGTAAAACTCATTATAGCACTGGGGCAAATCGATGAAGTTGCATTTTTTAAGCTAAAAATTGTGAGTTTTAGTACCCGCATTGTGTTTTCAAATTCGTATGCTATATAATGATGGCACAACAGCCAAAACCCCGCAGCAAGCAGCCGCTTGGCTTGTTTCCTGCGGGAATAAACGTCTCGGCAACGAAAGGGAGAAAAGGAGGATTAGGAGATGGACATTTTTGACATTTCTGTAGAAAAGATGCAGGAGACTTCCTCCATCTTTACGCTGACAGAAATCCGACAGCAGCCTGCTACATGGAAAAAAACATGTGCCCAGGTAGCAGCCGTTAAGGAAGAGCTTCAGCTATTTTTGAATCAGGTACTGAAAGAGGATGATTTTGACATTGTGCTGACGGGGGCCGGCACCAGCGAGTTTATAGGCAATGCCTTGTACAGGGTGCTCAATAAAAAGTATCAGAATAAGGTGAAATCCTATGCGACCACTGATATCGTGCCGGCTCCGGAGGAATACCTTTCCCCGGAGAAGCCGACCATATTGGTAAGTTTTGGCCGCTCCGGCAATTCGCCGGAATCTACCGGGGCCGTGGATGTGGCGGAAACAGTGTGCAGGAATTTATACCATTTGTTTATTACCTGCAACCATGAAGGGAGCCTTTCCGAGATGGCAAAGGGCAGAAAAAATTGCTTTGCCCTGAACCTGACCCCGGAGGTGCATGACCAGTCCTTTGCGATGACTTCCAGCTTTTCAAACATGTATCTGGCAGCTTACCTGGCCTTTTGCCTGGAGGATGTGGATGCTCTTGCGGAAGAAATGGACAGGATTTGCGAGGCTGGGGAAGCCTTTTTGGAGAAAGGGTACCCCGCTGTCCGGCAGATAGTGGAAGAATTTGATTTTAAGCGCATCGTGTATCTGGGGGATACGGCATTGAAAGGCATTTCCCAGGAATCGGCGCTGAAAATGCTGGAACTGACCGCAGGGCAGGTGGCGGCCATCCATGATTCCCCATTAGGGTTCCGCCATGGGCCAAAATCAATCATTGATGACGATACGCTGACCGTGGTATATTTAAGCGATGAAGCCTACATGAGGAATTATGAGGTGGATTTGATAAAGGAAATGAGTTCCCAGAGGAAGAAAAACAAAATTGCGGTAATAGGGAACACCCCCTGTGAAGAAGCAAAGGAACTGGCTGATTACGCGATTGAAATGAAAATTGGCGGCGCCGTGGGAAATGGGCTTCTGGGATGCAGTTACATCCTGTTTGCCCAGATGCTGGCAGTAATGAAGTCGCTGCAGCTGGGGATTACGCCGGATAATCCATGCCCTACGGGGGAGGTCAACCGGGTGGTGAAAGGGGTAACGCTGTATCCATATGAATGCAAGCGGAAAGCATAGTCTGGAAAAAGGTAACGGGGCAGCCGAAAGGCTGAACTGTTACGGAAAAGGAGGCAATTATGGTAGGATTATTGATTACTGGGCATGGGCATTTTGCAACGGGCCTTGGCTCCAGCCTGAAATTGGTGACGGGCAATACGGAAAATATCGCCTATGTGGATTTTGAGGAAGAGCATTCCACGGAGCTTTTAACGGAGAACCTGAACAAGGCTTTCGATGAGCTGAGGGGATGCAACGGAGTTTTGGTGCTGGCGGACCTGGCCGGAGGTTCCCCCTATAAATGCGCGGTGGAATGTAAATATGCGCGGGCGGGGGAGAAAATCGAAGTGGTGGCGGGGGCTAACCTGCCCATGTTGGTAGAAGGCTCCATGTCCATGGATTCTTTCAGCTCGCCGTTGGACATGGCGGAAGAACTGATTGCCGTAGGAAAAGAGTATATGGTTCGGTTTGAATTGGAGAAACGGGAAGAGGAAGAAGAGGAAGAAGAGGAAGACGGGATTTAGAGATTAAACAAGACCCCCTTAAACTGCCCGCAGAAAGCGCCTGCCATTTGGCACAGACTGGCCTGGCCCGATAGGGCGGCGCCCTCTGCGGGCATAATTATTCGTTATGTTTTAAATAAAGATTTGGAATATTCGCTGGGAGCCATGCCGTATTTTTGGGTAAATGCCCTTGAAAAATAATGGATGGAATTGAATCCCAGCATCAGGGCAATTTCGCTGATAGTATATTTATTTTCACAAATCATCTGCCGGCCTTTTTCCAGCTTCAGTTCATTGATATATTTTTTCGGTGTCTGGCTTAGGTTTTCGTTGAATAAAATTTGCAGGGAAGAACGGGAGAGGGAAAACTTCTGGCAAATTTCGGCAACGGTAATCGGTTCATAAATCGTTTCATCGATGTAGTTGATAATTTTTTCCAACAGTTCGTCCTGATAATGCTGCCTGATTTCCGGAACCGGTTTTTCGGTCTTTTTTTCCAGAAATTCGGATTGGAGGAGCCGGATGATGGTTTCCTGAAGAAGGCAGAGCATCAGGCTGTTCATATAAGGAAGCTGGGTAGAGCTTTCCGTAATGAAGCTTTTTATCAGCGTATGGGTTTTTTTGTCATAACCGAAGACTTTGTTTAACAGCGCCTCATAATGCACGCCTTCTGCAGAGTCGGATATGTTCTCCATCTCAAAAAGAATCGTTGTATAAGAGCAGGAACAGCCATCCGGGATGCTTTGGGTGTGGAATTGGCCGGAGCCGTAAATCATCAAATCCTTTTCATGCAATTCATATGTTTGCCCGTCCACTTCTGAAACCATTGTTCCCATATCCACATAAGTGAGCTCAAAATAAGGATGCTCCTCGCCGATAAAACGATAACCGGAATTGCGCACGGAGTAGTAGTATCCCAATATTTCAGTAATTTGGATGCGGGGAAGTATCCGTTCAAAGAGATAGGCGGGGGAAAGGGTTTCTACGGTAATGGAGTAGGACTCCGCGGTAATCAGCTTATATGTGACTTTAGATGTAAGGGCCACAAGGGCAAAATATATGTGAGGCTTTAACCTTACCAGCCGGTGGACCGCAAAGGATTCCAGGCATTGCGAATTCGGGGATTCTCCCACTAAAAGTACAGCCATTCCGCTCTGTACTTCAAGGAAGACCTCGCAGTTGAAACAATATAGCTGACTGATGACGCGCTTGGCAGTAACATTCCAGTTCCGGCTTATCATCCCGGAGCCTACGGGCTGGACAGGCTGTTTGTAAACGCTGCCGTACTTGCCAAACGCTTTGCTGGATGTTTTTAGTTGCATAGTCTACCTCCCTAAAATAATATAAATATTATACTATTTTTTGTGCATCGTGTCCATAAAAAAGGCTGAAAATCTAAAAAGTGTAAAGAAATAATTAAAAAAAAATAAAGAAATCAAAAAGAACAAATAGTGTGTTAAAAGATACAAAGACGGATTGGGGCAGGGGATTTATAATAAATGTAACCTAGAATTCTGGAGATATACTTAAAGTAAGGAGGGATGAATATGCCCAATATTTTATTGACAAGGATTGATAACCGGTTAATTCATGGCCAGGTAGGTGTGACCTGGACTATGACGATAGGCGCCAATCTGATTCTTGTAGCGGACGATGAGACAGCGGGCAATGAGCTGATGCAGCAGCTTATGGCCACAACGGCAAAATCATCGGGGGCGGGAGTAAGGTTTTTTACTATCCAGAAGACCATCGACGTGATTCATAAAGCGGCGGACAGGCAGAAAATTTTTATTGTCTGCAAGACACCGAAGGATGTACGCAGGCTGATTGAAGGCGGTGTACCTATTAAAGAAGTAAATGTGGGGAATATGCATTTTTCACAGGGGAAACGTCAGATTAGCAAGAAAGTGTATGTGGATGACGCGGACATGGAGGACTTGAAAGCGATTCGGGATGCAGGGGTAGACCTTTATATCCAGGATGTGCCCGGAGATATGAAAGAGCGTATCAAGGAAATCTAAACAAAAACATTAGAGAAAGGAACTTTTTTATGGAAATTACATTGATGCAAGGCATAGGCCTGGCAATTATGGCAATTATTGTAGGTGTTGACTTTTGGCTGGAAGGGTTTTTCATCTTCCGCCCGATTATCGTAAGTACATTGACGGGTTTGATTTTAGGGGATGTACAGTTGGGGCTCATTACAGGGGGTATTACAGAACTGGCTTTCGCAGGGCTGACCCCGGCAGGAGGAACGCAGCCTCCTAACCCGGTTCTTGCGGGCGTTATGTCCACGGTAATCGCATATACCACAAAAACGGAAGCGACTGCCGCTATGGCATTGGCACTGCCGTTCAGTTTCCTGATGCAGTATGTAATCCTGTTCTGCTATTCCACATTCTCTTTCTTTATGAAAGGGGCTGACCAGGCGGCAGAAGAAGCGGATACTGCAAGGATTGTAAAGATTAATATGACATGTACCGCAATTATAGCACTGCTGTATGGAATTATCGTATTCCTTTGTACTTTTGTGGCGCAGGATGCCATGAAGACGTTGGTGGAAGTACTGCCTGCATGGCTGACCCATGGCTTTGAAGTGGCTGGAGGAATCCTTCCCGCAGTTGGTTTTGCAATGCTGTTGAAAGTTATGCTCAAGGGAGAATTTGTTCCGTATCTGTTAATCGGTTTTGTAATCGCCTGCTTCCTGGATTTTTCCAATTTGCTTCCGATTGCAGTAGTCGGCGTTGCGCTGGCACTGTTTGTATATAACATTGAAAAGGGAATGAAAGCGAACAGGGCAGTGGTAAGTATAGCAGAGGAGGAAGAAGAAGATGGCATCTGATAACAATAAAGTGTTAAATAAAAAGGATATTAACAGACTGGCGCGCGACTCCGTGTTTCTTCAGGCCGGTTTTAACTATGAAAGGATGCAGGCCAGCGGTTTCTTAATGGCACAGCTGCCGGCCCTGAAAAAGATTTATAAGGATGACAAAGAAGGGCTTTCCGCAGCCATGACGGATAACCTGGAATTCATCAATACCCATCCCAATCTTGTAGGGTTTTTGATGGGGCTGTTGGTTTCCATGGAGGAATCCCATGCCGACAGGGGAATTATCAAAGGTTTAAAGGTTGCTTTGTTCGCACCGCTGGCCGGTATCGGCGACGCTATTTTCTGGTTTACCCTGCTTCCTATTGTAGCGGGCATCTGCTCTTCCATGGCGATGGAAGGGAGCGTTTTAGGGCCGATTATTTTCTTCCTGGTATATTTGGCAATCTTTGCTATGAGATGGTTCTGGACCCACTTGGGCTATAACCTGGGCGTAAAGGCGGTGGCGCAGATTACGGATATATCCGAAGTGCTCTCAAAAGCGGCCACAGTATTGGGATGTACGGTAATCGGAGGGCTGATTGCCTCCTATGTGAGCATTAATGTGCAGACTCAGATTGTAGTAAACGAAGCAAAAACGGTTGCGCTGCAGACGGATTTCTTTGATAAGATATTCCCGAATATTTTGTCCATCGGATATGTATTTTTGATGTATTATTTCCTGAAAAAGAAGAAAGTCAGCCCGGTTGTCCTTATCGTGGTTACTTTTGTACTGGCAATCGTATTGTCCTTCTTCGGGATTCTGTAAGAAAATGGAAAATAAGATTTTGCTGTTTGCCAGCGATATGGACGGAACGCTGCTTGGGGAAGATTTTACCATCAGCCCAGGGAACCTGGCCGCGCTGAAACGGCTGGAGGAAGCGGGAATCCAGTTTGTAGCGGCTACCGGCCGGACCTACTATGACGCTGCGACCATATGCGGAAAGCATTCGTTAAATCCGTATATTATTTCCAACAATGGGGCATGTGTCTTTGCCCCGGATGGGAAGCAGCTGTTTGGCAGGGAACTGGAGCCAGGGTTCGTATCAGGGCTGGTGGATTATCTGGAAAAGGAAAAGGTATGCTATGGCCTGGAGGAGAGCGGGGGATATATCGCCCCCAAAAACTGGGCCGAAGTGTTTGACCAGGAGGTTTCCAGGCTGAAGGCAGCGGGGATGGCGATACCGGAAGAGAAGGCGGCATTCGCCAAACATGAAACACAAATGCAGAACGGTATGCGTATGGTTGGGGATGTACGTGAATATTTGAAATGCGGGAAAGCGGTATACAGCATTTCGTTGATTACATATGATGAAGAAGTTTTTCGAAAAGTGGGCAGCTGGATATCCGGTTATCAGGGAGCGGCTGTGTGCGTATCGGGAACGCATAATGCGGAAGTCATGTATCGGGATTGTACGAAAGGGCAGTCGCTGGAATTCCTTTGCCGGCATCTGGGAATCCCATTGGGATCGGCAGCGGTGGCGGGAGACAGCCTGAATGATTTGGAGATGTTTGAAAAGGCTGGCCTTGGATTCGCTATGGGCAATGCCCGGAAAGAGATAAAGGATGCTGCGGACCGAATAACGGCGGCGTGCAGAGAAGACGGCGTGGCAGAAGCGATTGACTGGATTCTGACAGATAAGGGCCGGGGGTTTTAAGACCCCCGGTTCTTTTTGTCTGGCCAAAAGCTCTAATCCTAAAAATATAGTTGCCAGAAGAGAAGTGTTGTGCTACAATATCCATCGGCGACATACAGATGTACGCACTGGGAACACAGAAAGGGTATGGTAATTGGCATGGATACAACGGGAAGCTATTTTGTCGTAAAGAAAAAGGCGGTGCCGGATGTGCTTTTGAAGGTGGTGGAAGCGAAAAGGCTTTTGGAGACCGGCAAAGCTGCCAGCATTCATGAAGCCACGGAAAAGATGGGAATCAGCAGGAGCTCCTTTTATAAGTATAAGGATGATATTTTCCCCTTTCATGACAATTCCCAGGGGAAAACCATTACGCTGACGCTCCAAATGTATGACGAGCCGGGCCTTCTGTCGGATGTATTGAAAGTCATCGCCGACTTTAAGGCCAATATTCTGACGATACATCAAAGTATCCCCATTAATGGGGTGGCATCGCTTAGCATCAGCGTTCAAGTGCTTCCGGCAACCGGCGATATGTCCCGAATGCTGGAGCTTTTGGAGCAGCAGCATGGTGTGCATAATGTAAAAGTTTTGGCAAAAGAATAATAAAAAATGGAGGAAACGGAATATGATAAATGTAGCGGTATTGGGATATGGCACTGTGGGGAGCGGTGTTGTAGAAGTTATTGAAAAGAATAAAGAAGAAATAAATAAGAAATCGGGGGAAAGCCTGAATATTAAATATATTCTGGATTTAAGGGATTTTCCGGGAGACCCTTATGAAAGCAAAGTGGTTCATGATGTGGAAATCATTATGAACGATCCGGAAATCAACGTAATCTGCGAAACCATGGGGGGGATTCACCCCGCTTATGAATTTTCCAAGAGGGCCCTTCTTTTAGGGAAGAGCGTATGCACTTCCAATAAAGAGCTGGTGGCAAACCATGGGCCGGAGCTGATTCGGCTGGCGAAAGAGAATAAGTGCAATTATCTGTTTGAAGCCAGCGTGGGCGGTGGGATTCCGATTATCCGTCCTATCAACTATTCCCTGACGGCGGAAAAGATCGATGGAATTACCGGCATTTTGAATGGAACTACCAATTATATCCTGTCGAAAATGGCAGAAGAAGGGGCGGATTTCGAAGACGTGCTCAAGGAGGCCCAGGAGAAAGGGTATGCGGAGAGGAACCCGGAAGCGGATGTGGAAGGCTACGATGCCTGCCGTAAGATTGCAATCCTTTCTTCCCTTATGACGGGGAAAAACGTGAAATATGAGGATATATATACGGAGGGGATTACGAAAATCACAGCGACGGATTTTGTTTATGCCAAGGCGATGGGCCGTTCCATTAAACTGTTGGCAATGAGCAGGGAATGCGAGGATGGAAGCTTTTATGCCATGGTGGCCCCTTTTATGATTCCCATGAGTCATCCGCTCTACAGCGTGAGCGGGGTATTCAATGCGGTATTCGTCCATGGGAATATGCTGGGCGATTCCATGTACTACGGAAAAGGGGCGGGCAAACTGCCCACGGCAAGCGCGGTGGTCTCCGATGTGGTGGACTGCGCAAGGCATATCGGCAAAACGATTATGTGCTTTTGGGATGATGAGGATGTGAAACAGGCGAAAGTGGACAACATCAGGCACCGTTTCTTCGTGCGGACCAAAGCGGAGCTGGAAAAAGAGGCCATAGAGATTTTTGGCATGATGCGGGTAGTGGTAGCGGACGTGGAAGGCGAATATGCTTTTATAACGGAGGAAATGAGCGAGAGGGAGTTCGACGAAAAGGCGAAGAAGCTGGGGGGCGTTTTGAACAGGATTCGCCTGGAAGCATAAAAGCGGAAATGGAGAAAAAAATGAAATATATCATAGTACTGGGAGACGGCATGGCGGATGAGCCGATAGAGGCTTTGGGGAACAAAACCCCCCTGGCCTATGCTGCAACTCCGGTGATGGACAGATTAAGCAAAAAGTCGGAAATCGGCATGGTTCATACGATACCGGAGGGGATGAAACCGGGTTCGGATACGGCGAATCTATCGGTGCTGGGATATGACCCTGCGGTTTATTATTCCGGGCGTTCCCCGTTGGAAGCGTTAAGCATCGGTGTGCCGATGAAAGAAACGGATATTGCGCTTCGCTGCAATATTGTTACAATTTCGGAGGAAGATGTTCCTTTTGAGGAAAAAAGGATTCTGGACCACAGTTCCGACGAAATCAGCACGGAGGATTGCGCGGTGCTGCTGGAAGCGGTGAGGGAAGAGCTGGAAAGAGAGGATTATCATTTTTACGTAGGAACCAGTTACCGGCATTGCCTGATTTGGAATAATGGAAAAGTGGTGGAATTGACGCCGCCCCATGACGTGCTGGGGCAGGTGATAGGGCAGTATCTTCCGGAGGACGGCGTCTTGCGGAGTATGATGAAAAGAAGCTATGAGATATTGTCCAGGCATCCCCTGAATGAAGAGCGGAAAAAGAAGGGCCAAAACCCGGCGAACTGTTGCTGGTTCTGGGGGGCAGGAACAAAACCAATGCTGGATTCTTTTGAAGAGAAGACCGGCAAACGGGGAATGATGATTTCGGCGGTGGATCTGCTTAAAGGGATTGCCGTGGGGGCAGGAATGGGCGTGAGCCATGTGGAAGGGGCAAACGGCGGCCTGCATACCAATTATGAAGGAAAAGCGGGGGCGGCGTTGAAGGCTTTGTTGGAAGACGGATATGATTTCGCATACATCCATATTGAAGCCCCCGACGAAATGGGCCATCAGGGGAGCGTGGAAAAGAAAGTGCAGGCGATTGAATATCTGGATAGCAGGGTGCTGAAACCACTGACAGAACGCCTGGATGAAGAGGGCGTGGAATACCGTCTGATGGTGCTGCCTGACCACCCTACGCCGATACGGGTGCGCACCCATACCGGAGACAGCGTACCCTATATGCTTTATGACAGCGGCAGGCCTTTGGAAAAGGGCTGGGATTATACGGAGGAAGAGGGGAGAAAAAGCGGGAACTATGTACCCCAGGGCCACAAGCTGATAGAACGATTGTTCTTGCGCTAGGTATGCGGCTGTGGTAGAATCATGGAATATAGTAAGAGCAAAAAAGGAACGGAGAAATTATTATGAAAAAAGTAGTGAAGTTCGGCGGCAGTTCTTTGGCCAGCGCGGAGCAGTTTATAAAGGCGGGGGATATTATCCGCAGCGACGTGGAACGGCGGTATGTGGTTCCGTCCGCGCCCGGCAAACGTTTTGGGAAGGACACGAAGGTCACGGATATGCTGTATAGCTGTTATGCGAAGGCAGAAGCGGGGGAAGCGTTTTCGGAAGACTTAAAAATGATTCGGGAGCGTTATGACGAGATTATCCATGGGCTGCAGCTGGATTTGTCATTGGCGGATGAATTTGCTGCAATTGAAGAAAAGTTTCGGGAAAAGGCGGGCGAAGATTATGCCGCATCCCGTGGGGAATATCTGAATGGAATTGTGATGGCGGCTTATCTGGATTACGAGTTTATCGATGCGTCCGCGGTGATTCTGTTTGATGAAAATGGCGAGTTTGAGTCGGAGAAAACCAACAAAGTGCTGGCGGAGCGTCTAAGCCATGTGGAGCGCGCGGTAATACCCGGCTTCTACGGGGCATATGAGGACGGGAAAGTAAAAACCTTTTCCAGAGGCGGCTCCGATATTACGGGCTCTATTGTGGCCAGGGCGGTGAAAGCCGACGTATATGAAAACTGGACCGATGTATCGGGATTTCTTGTGGCGGATCCGAGGATTATCAAGAACCCGGTAGGGATTGAGACGATTACTTACAGGGAACTGCGGGAGCTTTCCTATATGGGGGCAACGGTGCTCCATGAGGATGCCATTTTCCCGGTAAGGAGGGAAGGGATTCCCATCAATATCAGGAACACCAATTGCCCGGAGGAAAAGGGAACATGGATTGTGGAGAGCACATGCCAGAAGTCCAAATATGTCATTACCGGTATTGCAGGGAAAAAAGGATTTTGTTCCGTTAATATAGAAAAGGATATGATGAATTCGGAGATAGGGTTCGGAAGAAAAGTCCTTCAGGCATTTGAGGACTACGGGATTTCTTTTGAACATGTTCCTTCCGGAATCGATACGCTCACCGTATTCGTACATCAGGATGAGTTCATTAATAAAGAGCAGAAGGTAGTGTCGGCGATTCACAGGCTGGCCGATCCGGATACGATCGATATAGAATCGGATTTGGCATTAATAGCCGTAGTCGGCCGGGGGATGCGCTCCACCAGGGGAACTGCGGGAAGGATTTTCTCCGCGCTGGCCCATGCCAACGTAAACGTGAGGATGATTGACCAGGGCTCCAGCGAGCTGAACATTATTATAGGGGTTTCCGATGAGGATTTTGAAAACGCGATTCGGGCTATTTATAAGATATTCGTGGAATTGGAGCTGTAATTGAAAGGGGCCGGGAAAATATCTTCTGCCCGCCCTTCCTGATTTCCTCCAGCAATGGGCCAAGTGCCTATGGGATGGCTTATTCGCTTAGATAAGCCAGGAAGCGGTGTGCCAGGTCGGGATGGGCGGCATTTTCCAGAAAGCCGAAGATGGGTGTTTCGCCGCTTGCCGTATAGCAATTCCACTGGGTGAGTTTGGGAGAAGATTCCAGATAAATGCCTACGGGAACAGGGGTTTCCATAGAGGAAGGATTCATAGGGTCTGCGGGGTCTTCCTCCTGAGCGGCGGCGAGGATATCTTCCTCATCCATCTGGCGTTTGGCTTCAATGGCTGCGGTATCGATATAGTAAAAATAGGGTTCGTACTTTTTGTATTCCTCTTCGGTGAGGGCTTCCCTTAAGTCCTGGAAAAGATATCCGTCGGCATAGTGGCCGAAGGCTTGGGCATCGCCCACAAAAGCGTCCAAATCGCCGGTCTGCACCTGGGCGGCAATGCGCTGGACGAAAGCGACATCGTATTGGCTCATGGAATCCGCCGAATAGGTGGCGGAAGTATCTATAAGGCAGCTGTAAGTGTCGGTATCGATACCGGCATAGGCTGCAAAATCCGCCTGGAAATCTTCCTGGGAATTCTGGCCGTAAGAATTTAAGATAACGGCGGAAAAAGCATTATCCTTGTTTGTGACAATATCCTTTACAAATACGGAAATGACTAGAACGGCAAAAAGGAACGCAATAGTGTGAATCTTATAGTAATCCCAGAAATAGTTCAGTTTTTCTTTAAACGTTTTTCCCTTTAGCTTATTCTGCTGTTCTTTTACTTCATCCCGCAATGCCATGGCGCATTTCCTCCGCATTTCCTGTGTATTGAAAAAAATTTGCTTAACGTTAATGATAGCTTTTCCAAAAGTAAGTGTCAATGAATAAGAGGGGAAATAGTGTAAAAAAAGCATAAACAGTTTATGAAAATTGCGTTCTCTTCCATTATGCGTCCGCATTATGTCTTGAAAGTTCATGCGATTTGTAATATGATATTAAATAAGCAGAGCGGCAAAAAGAAAAACAACATTATGGATAAGGTGGTAGAATGGTATGATGAGTGAAACATATGTGGAATGCCTGGTAAAGAAAAAATCAAATGCGGGAATGGTATTCCTCAGGATGCTTACGACGATAATGGCGGTGGCTTTTATTGTAATAGGCGTTATAGCCTGGCAGGCATTGCTGATAGGGCTTGCAATGGGGGCGGCGGCTTATTTTATTTATTTGAATGCAGATTTGGAGTATGAATATCTTTATCTGGATAAGGAGATTACTGTGGATAAGGTGATGGCCAAGTCCAAGAGGAAAAGGGTGGCCAAATATGAAGTGGAGCGTATGGAAATCCTTGCGCCTATTAAATCCTGGCATATCGACGATTTTAAAAACAGGAAGGTGAAAACGGTGGATTACAGCTCCGGCACGGAAAAACAGCCGGACCTTAGGTATGTGATGTATTATGAAGGCAATCTGAAGATTATCCTGGAGCCCAGCATGGAAATGGTCAAGGCCATTAAAAATGTTGCGCCCCGAAAAGTATTTATGGATTGACATGGTGATGTAAGTTTGATAAACTTTTTCAAACTTACATCTTTTTACCATATAAGAATGCGAAGCATTCTTTTTCACTAACCGTTCAAAAAATAAACAGGAGGACAAACTATGGGTCAGATAATTGGCGAAGGGATTACTTTCGATGATGTGCTGCTTGTGCCGAGTTATTCGAAAGTGATTCCCAATCAGGTGGATTTGACGACGTGGCTGACGAAAAAAATCAAACTGAACATTCCGATGATGAGTGCAGGAATGGATACGGTAACGGAGCATCGGATGGCAATCGCGATGGCGCGTCAGGGAGGGATTGGCATTATACATAAAAATATGTCGATTGAAGCGCAGGCGGAAGAGGTGGACAAAGTAAAACGTTCCGAAAACGGCGTCATTACGGATCCTTTTTCTTTGACCCCGGAGCATACCCTGAAGGATGCGGACGCGTTGATGGCCAAATTCCGCATTTCCGGAGTGCCGATTACAGAAGGACGGAAATTAGTGGGGATTATTACCAACAGGGACTTAAAGTTTGAGACGGATTTTACAAAGAAAATAAAAGAGTCCATGACTTCCGAAGGGCTGATTACGGCGAGGGAAGGGATTACCCTGGAAGAAGCCAAGATGATTCTGGCAAAGGCGAGAAAAGAAAAGCTGCCTATAGTGGACGAGAACTATAATCTGGCGGGGCTGATTACTATCAAGGATATCGAAAAAACGATTAAATATCCGCTGTCGGCGAAAGACGAACAGGGCAGGCTGCTCTGCGGGGCAGGGGTGGGCATCACTGCCAATGTGCTTGATCGTGTGGGTGCTCTGGCGGATGCCAAGGTGGATGTCATCGTGCTGGATTCGGCCCATGGCCACTCTGAGAATGTGCTCCACTGCCTGAGGATGATTAAAGAGAAATACCCGGATATTCAGGTAATCGCCGGCAATGTGGCCACTGGGGAAGGAACCCGTGCTTTGATTGAAGCGGGGGCGGATGCGGTAAAAGTAGGGATTGGCCCCGGTTCCATTTGCACCACCCGTGTGGTGGCCGGGATTGGCGTACCGCAGATTACGGCGATTATGGACGCATATGCGGTGGCGAAAGAGTATGGGATACCGATTATTGCGGATGGCGGCATTAAATATTCCGGCGATATGACGAAGGCTATTGCTGCGGGCGGGAATGTTTGTATGATGGGCAGCATGTTTGCAGGCTGCGATGAAAGCCCGGGAACTTACGAATTGTATCAAGGAAGGAAATATAAGGTTTACCGGGGCATGGGATCCATTGCCGCGATGGAAAACGGCAGCAAAGACCGGTATTTCCAATCGGATGCGAAAAAGCTTGTTCCGGAAGGAGTGGAAGGGCGTGTGGCTTATAAGGGCACTGTGGAGGATACCATCTTCCAGCTGATGGGCGGCCTTCGTTCCGGCATGGGATACTGCGGCACACAGAATATCGAAGAGCTGAAGCAGAACGGGAGGTTTATAAAGATTTCTGCGGCTTCGCTGAAGGAAAGCCATCCTCATGACATCCATATCACGAAAGAAGCTCCCAATTATAGCGTGGATGAGTAAGCGGAGCGGCGCAATAAGCGGAATGGTATAATGAGCAGGATATAAAATGAGCAGGATATAATAAGTAGAATATATAAGCAGGACAATATAATAAGCGGTATAATGCAGAACGGCATAAATGCTGGATATGCATCCGTTTGCGGCCCCCGCTGTTTTCAGCGGGGGTTTTGTATGCGATAGGTGCTTTTATGGTGCCGTTTTTATATAAATGGCCGAAGCGCCGAAAAAAAATAGGCCAAAGTGCCGAAAAATAAATAGCCAAAGTGCCGAAAAATAAAAACCTTAAGAAGTTAAGAAATAAAATTGACACAACAAAAATGAAAGCGCCCGCCTTTTTGATGATACTTATTGGTGTTGGCGATTATGCTTATCGGAGACAGGATGGGGTGTATATTGTTCCAATCGGCTGCCTGAAGAATTAAATGCCTGCTTCCCAATAGCGTATTTCTATGATAAATTGCCCAAAGAGAAATAATGACATCAACTATATGAATATTCTATTTGTTTAATTGATTCCATTTTGGTTCTGAATTTAATACAATTAGTACAATATTTACATGGATTGGTAATATTTGGAATCAATGGATAAAGGATAATGGTGGTTGGAATGTCGGTGGATTATGTGAAATTAGGGGCAAGGGTTCGGGTGCGCAGGGAAAATTTAAGGATGTCGCAGGCAGAACTGGCTTCTGCCGCAGGCATATCGATTCAGCATGTCAGCAATATAGAAAATGCGAAAACGAAGGTTAGTTTGGAAAAAATTGTAGATATAGCCAATGTTTTAGGCTGCTCGGTGGATGAATTGCTGTGCGACAGCATGGTGCAGTCGAAAGTGATTTATATCAATGAAGTGGCAGGGCTGATAGAAACCTTTTCCGATGTGGAAATGCGGGCTTTGCCGGAGTTCCTGCGCAGCTATAAACATTTTGGGAGAATCTTGAAGAAATCCATCCAGCAGGAAGATATCAAATAATTATCGCACATCCTCTTATTGACATGAAAATTGATTTCCGTGAACTATTAGAAATTCTTCTTTATTATTTAAAAATTTTATGATATTATATAGGTTAATAAATAAAATTTCAACGATATATTGCGAGGAGGTAATTCCGCAGGATACAGCGGCCGGCGCGGGCTTTAGCGGAAGGATATTATGAGCGACGATGTGAAAACGGAAAATAAAGAGCAGGCGGAAGGCGGAAAAGAAACGGTTTCCAGGAACTTTATAGAGCAGACGATCGATAAGGATTTGGCGGAGGGGGTTTACGACAGGGTGCACACCAGGTTTCCTCCGGAACCTAACGGTTACCTTCATATTGGACATGCAAAGAGCATATTGTTGAATTACGGGCTGGCGCAGCAGTATAATGGCCAGTTTAATATGCGCTTTGACGATACTAACCCAACAAAAGAGAAGACGGAATTCGTAGATTCCATTAAAGAGGATATCGCATGGCTGGGGGCGGACTGGGAGGACCGGCTGTTTTTTGCTTCCGATTATTTCGATGAAATGTATGAAGGGGCTGTAAAGCTGATTAAAAAGGGGAAAGCTTACGTTTCGGATTTGACTGCGGAACAGATGCGGGAATACCGGGGAACGCTGACAGAGCCGGGAAAGGATGATCCCAGCAGAGACAGGAGCGTAGAAGAGAATTTAAAGCTGTTTGAAGACATGAAAAACGGCGTATACAAAGATGGAGAAAAGGTATTGCGGGCGAAAATCGATATGAAGTCCCCCAATATCAATATGCGCGATCCTATTATTTATCGTGTGGCCCATATGGCCCATCATAATACAGGGGACAAATGGTGCATTTATCCGATGTATGATTTCGCCCATCCTATCGAGGATGCAATAGAAGGGATTACCCATTCCATCTGCACGCTGGAATTCGAAGACCACAGGCCGTTGTATGACTGGGTAGTAAGGGAACTGGAATATCCCCATCCGCCCAGGCAGATTGAATTCGCAAAAATGTATTTGACGAATGTGGTGACGGGCAAGAGGTATATTAAGAAGCTGGTGGAGGACGGCATTGTGGACGGCTGGGACGATCCCAGGCTTGTATCCATTGCGGCTTTGCGCAGAAGGGGTTTTACGCCGGAATCCATTAAACGTTTTGTAGATTTGTGCGGCGTGTCCAAGAGCAATTCCTCGGTGGATTATGCTATGCTGGAATATTGCATCAGGGAAGATTTAAAGCTAAAAAGGCCAAGGATGATGGCGGCATTAGATCCGGTAAAGCTGATTATCGATAATTATCCGGAAGGGCGGACAGAAATGCTGACCGTATCCAATAATATGGAAAATGAAGCGATGGGAACAAGGGAAGTTCCTTTTGGAAGGGAACTGTATATCGATAGGGAAGATTTTATGGAAGTGCCTCCCAAAAAATATTTCCGTCTGTATCCGGGGAACGAAGTCCGGCTGATGAATGCATATTTTGTAACATGCACGGGCTGTGTAAAAGACCAGGACGGGAAAGTGGTCGAAGTGCATTGCACCTATGATCCTGAAACGAAATGCGGAACCGGATTTACGGGCAGGAAAGTGAAGGGAACGATCCATTGGGTTCCGGCAGCTTCGGCGGTAAAAGCGGAAGTCAGGTTATATGAAAATATTATCGATGAAGAAAAAGGGGTATATAATGAAGACGGCTCCTTGAATTTAAACCCGAATTCACTGACGGTACTGAAAGAATGTTATTTGGAACCTGCGCTTGCAGGGGCCAAGGCCTATGAGAGCTTCCAGTTTGTACGCCAGGGGTATTTTTGCGTGGACTGCAAAGATTCCAGGCCGGATGCGCTTGTTTTCAACAGGATTGTGTCGCTGAAAAGCTCTTATGTACTGCCTAAATAAGAGGCGTTCTGCTTGATGGATATAAGAACAAGAATGAAGACAGATACAAGTGTGGAGGAAAGAAAGCATGGCTGGATTATTGTCCGGATTAGCCCGGTTTGGTTTGAGCGCTTTGGAAAGTATGGATTTGTATGAAAAGTCAAAGGCGCAGGACAAGGCTGCGGAGGTGCAGGAAGTCAAAAAGGCACCGGTGGTAGAAGAGCAGGATTTCCTGTTCAGCAAATCGTATGTATGCCCGATTTGCGGTAAAGAGATTAAAGCGCGTACGGTAAAAGCCGGGAGGGCCAGGCTGATAGGAAGCGATATGGATTTGCGTCCAAAGTACGAGAATTTGGACGTCTTGAAATATGATGTGATTGTATGCCCGCTCTGTGGTTATGCGGCATTGAGCCGGTTTTTCAAATTCCTTACTGCTCATCAGTCTAAGGCTATTAAAGAGAATATTTCGGCTAAGTTTAAGCCTCTGGAGACGGAAGAAAAGGAGATTTATACCTATGACGAGGCTTTGGCCCGGTATAAGCTTGCCTTGGTGAATGCCATTGTCAAGCTGGCCAAGCCCAGCGAAAAAGCATACATTTGCCTGAAAACAGCGTGGTTATTGCGGGGTAAAGGGGAACATCTGGATAAAGAAGATAAGCAATATGAGGAAAAGAAGAAAAAAATAGATAATGAGGAAAATGAATTCCTGAAGAACGCCTTTGACGGTTTCCTCACGGCGAGGCAGTCGGAACATTTCCCCATATGCGGAATGGACGAATCCACGGTGGACTATTTGGTTTCCGTTATGGCGGTAAGGTTTGAGCAGTATGATGTGGCATCGAAGCTGATTGCCAATGTGATTTCTTCTCAGGCGGCAAATTCCAGAATGAAGGACAGGGCACGGGCTTTGAAGGAAGAGATTATGAAGCAGGTGAAGAAGCAAAACGCGGTGAAGGCCTAAACGGTATGCGCCGGAGTGGGGAAGCATGAAGGATTTAACGATTACACTGCATCCGCATAGCGGAAAACATCTGTATGAACAGATTTATTTACATATTAAGAATGAGATAAGGAAAGGGAAGCTTCTGCAAGGCGAGAGGCTTCCCTCTACACGTTATCTGGCGGAATTCCTGCAGGTATCCAGAAGTACGGTGGAACTGGCCTACGAGCAGCTGCTTTCGGAAGGATATATCGAGGCAAGGCCCTATAGGGGATATTTTGTCTGTCCGGCGGAAGAACTTTATGATTTTGGGGAAGAGGGCTGCCAGGCGGGGATGGACAATAGGGCGAAAATCGATGACATGCCAAGTGATGCTGATATATGGAAAGCCGGTGAGGGGGAGGGGAAGCCGGCCTTCCAGTATGATTTTTCCCCCAATACGATCGATATGTCCGCATTTCCTTATGCTACGTGGAAGAAAATAACAAAGAATATCCTTGTGGATGCCAACAGTGAAATTTTTGCTTCCGGTTCGCCTAAAGGGGATTATATATTACGGGAGACGATTGCCCATTACCTCCACATATCCAGGGGGGTGAACTGTAGGCCGGAACAGATTATTATAGGGGCAGGGAATGATTATCTGTTGATGCTGTTAGAAAAAATCCTGGGAAGGCATGTAAAGATTGCTATGGAAAACCCCACCTATCGGCGCGCTTACCGGATTTTCGATTCTTTTGCCTACCGCATCAGCCCTATAGCCATGGACAGAAGCGGGATGAGCGCCAAAGGGCTGCGGGCCAGCGAAGCGGATGTGGCGTATGTAATGCCCTCCCACCAATACCCTACAGGGATTGTTATGCCTATAGGGCGGAGGATGGAATTGCTGAAGTGGGCGGGGGAAAAGGATGGCCGCTACCTGATAGAGGACGATTACGACAGTGAATTCCGTTTTAGGGGAAAGCCTGTGCCATCCCTGCAGGCGTCCGACAGGCTGGGAAAGGTAATTTATATCGGAACTTTTTCTAAATCCATCGCGCCTGCTATCCGCATTGGCTATATGGTGCTCCCGCTTCCGCTTTTGCGCATATATGAAGAGAAATGTTCGTTTTATTCCACTACGGTATCCAGAATCGATCAGAGGATATTGAACGAGTTTATTGGGAAGGGGCATTTCGAACGGCATCTGAACCGGATGAGGAAAATATACAGGGAAAAGCAGGACGAGCTGTTGGACGGGCTGAAAGGTATGGAAAAGTTCTTTGCCGTGTCCGGGGAGAATGCGGGGCTTCATATCCTTTTGCAGGATAAGCGGGGCAGGAGTGAGGAAGAGCTTACCGATGCTGCGGCTAAGGCGGGGGTAAGGGTATACGGGCTGTCGGAATTCTGCGTAGGCGAGATAGCGCCGCAGTGGAAGGCGGATACGGTGATTTTAGGCTATGCGTCTTTAAATAAGGAACAAATCAGGGAAGGGGCGAAGCGGCTGAGAAGCGTATGGGCATAGGCCGCTGGGCCAATTCATTTACATCAAAACTTTTGCATCAAAAAGCCGCCGCCCTGCGTGGCCGGACAAAATGTCCGGCTGCTTCCGGGGCAGCGGCTTCTTTACAAGCCAAAATTGACGAAGAACCGAGGGTTCTTCATGAAGTGTCGAAGACACTTTTTAGATGGAATCGGCGGAATTGTCATCATCATCATCAAAGAATTCTTCTACCTTTGCTTCGGCAGTTGCCGCTAAGTCTTTGGCTGCATCTTTCGCAGTTTCAGCAGCCTGTGAGATGCTTTCTTTTGCTTCCTCAACCGCAGCATCTGCCGCATCCTTTGCGGTTCCCGCCGCATCTTTCGCAGCTGTGGCTACATCCTGGGCAGCATCGGAAACGGCAGTTTCTGCTTTCTCCAAATCCAGCGAAACATAGTTGCGGGAAGCGTCGTTGTCCTCTTCATCCCCATCCAAATCATCGTTGAAATTGTCAAAATCGTCATCGTCATCCATTTCATCGGAATGGGAGGAATTCTTATTCTGTAAATAATAGTAAGCGCTTACCGCCGCCGCACCGGCGAGTGCAGAAAACATTAAAAATTTACCGAATTTTTTAGCCATACATGTACTCCTTTCAATTTTACGGTTATAGGAATATATTAATACTATTTTCTCAAATTGAAAAGGGATTATGTATAAAAAACTGTATTATTTTTGGAAATGGATTTTGCAGTTGTGCCCTGAGGGAAAATATGTTATATTAAATCCGACCCACAAAGTCAATGGAAACGGCCTTAGGCGCTGGAAATCCAACAGGAAAACGGAAGAACGAAAAGGAAAACACATGAACGAGAAATTTTTTGATTTAAAAACAGAGAAACAGGACAGGATGATTAACGCAGCCCTGAAAATATTCGCGAAAAACGGGTATCGGCATGCCAGCACTGACGATATAGTGGCGGAGGCCGGAATCAGCAAAGGGCTGCTGTTCCATTATTTTGAAAATAAGTTGGGGCTGTATACTTTTCTGTATGACTACAGCGTGCGTTTTATGGTATTGGAATTGTCCGGCTGTGGGGCGGGGGAGGACGATTTCTTCGAACTGTTCAAGCGGCGGGA
The DNA here is from genome assembly GCA_021769135.1 of Lachnospiraceae bacterium. GTDB lineage: Bacteria > Bacillota > Clostridia > Lachnospirales > Lachnospiraceae > Kineothrix. Next base: position 48,150 of record JAETTM010000005.1, read on the forward strand.
AGCGGCGAAGATGCAGGTGTTGAAAAAATATCCCTATATGCAGCTTTTCCTTGACAGCGTTCGTTTCGAAGATGTGGCGGAGGCGTTATATGCCACGGAAGAAAAGAAAAATGTGCTTCCGGAGACGCTGGAAGCAGTGATGAAGAGAGCGGATGTATCCCGGTTTAAACCTGAGGTTAAACCGGAAAAATTAAACCGGTTGATCGAGTATACTCTCCGTGGAATGATGGAAGACGGATTCCTGGAAAATTCATTCCAGCCGGACATCATGTATGAGGAGATAAATTCTTACCTCCTCATGTTGAAAAAACTTACTTACCAGCAGCCGTTTCTTTAAGGTTTCTATTTATTCATTTTATAAGGGTCATCAGCCGGATAGCCGCTGGCCAGCTTCTGCATCCCCCTTTGGACGGCATCTTTGGAATTTTTCCAGTCGGCATTCTGATTGCGGTAATCGAATTTTTCTACGAGCCAGGAGACGTCGTCGGAGAGACGCTGCATATTTTCTTCCATCAGTTCGAACATCAGCGGATAAAATTCCGCCTTTTCCTTGTCGTTCAGCCTTGATTCTGCGGCTTCGCATAAATCCCCGAAATGGGGGAGGCAGAAGCCCTTGCCGGATTTTATTTTCTTGCGGAAATCTTCGTCTTTTTTATACATAACGAAAAAAGTGTCCAGATAGCGGGCATAAGTGTCGGCAAAGCGGCGGCAGATATAGCAGGATTTTTCCTGTTCTTTCGCCCAAAGGCCGATGGGGTTTGGCTGGGCGGCGCTCTTTTTGAACTTGCCCATAAGGGGCGTTTTCTGGGGTGAGAAAGCCTTGAACTGGGCTTTCATTTCCCGGTTCATGTGCTCGAAATGGGTTTTCAGGATCCAGCCATTGCCCAAGGTATTGCCATAGTCGAACATTTTTTTGAAATGATTCCTGCAAAATCCGGTTTTGTCGGTGGCTTCCCGCACATCGCTTTCCATGTAAGAAGAGCCGGAACCCAGCACAAAATCCAGCAAATCCTGTTCCACATTTCGTTCAATAAAGCAGAAAGGGCATTCGTCATTAGCATTTATGGCATCGTTTAATGGAATCGTGTATAATTTTTCTTTCATAATGATAATCCTCCGAAGGCGGCCGCTGGGCCAATATTCAGCAAGTTTACTGGTTTCGCGTTTACCTACTGCTATTATACATGAAAGGAAAGAAGGAATAAATGGGTAATATGAGATTCGGGAAAAAATTTGCGGTAATTCGGCTTTCAATGTCATTTAGTCAACACCTTAGCCAGCTGCGGGAATGATAAAATCCTCTGTGCAGATGCCCGGTTCTGGTATATAATAAAGATGTGATAGCCCAGACATTTGATTGTTCTGCGGAAATATCCAAAAAGAGATTCTGCTGGAAAAGGAGAGGGTTTATGGGTAAATTTTTAGTGGCCGGTATTGTGCAAAGGGAAACAATTGTGAAAGTGGATAAGATTCCCATAGAGTATGCGCACGTTACCGGGAAACCGGATACTATTTTCAACAGCACGGGAGGGGATGCCTATAATGAATCTTTGGCATTAAAATGGCTGGGGAATTCTGTGGATTTGCTGACTATGGTAGGGAACGGGGAAAGCATGGAGCTTATTAATCCGCCGGGGTGCGAGGTAAAGCTGGTGACGGATTACGTCCTTCCTAAGCTGGAATGTACGCCTACTGCGGTAGTCCTGTATGACGAGAGCCGGAAGCAGCAGATTTTTGAGGATATAAAGGATATCAGGGATGTGGAGTATGACTTGAATCTGTTTCGGGAGAGGGCGGCAAGGGCGGAAATGCTGGCGGTATCCAATGCCAATTTCTGCCGTCCTCTGATGTCCATAGGGAAAGAAATGCGGAAGCCGGTGGCGGTGAATATAAGGGAGTACCGGGAAGAAAAGGTCTGCTATAACGAAGATTTCCTGAAAGGGGCGGACATCATTTATATCAGCGATGACAGCCTGCGGGCAGAGCCTTACGATTTCGTGAAGGGGCTGGCGGTGAAATACCGGCCGGAAATTATCCTTTTAGGGCAGGGGGCCGCCGGCCTGATTTTATATGATAAAAATAAAAATATCATTGCCCACTACGATACGGTGAAAACCCATAAGACGGTCAACACGGTAGGGGCCGGGAACGCGTTGTTTTCCTGTTTCCTCCATTTTTATAATAAGACGAAGGACTCTGTGTTTGCGGTGAAAAACGCGCTGCTGTTCGCCTCCTTTAAAATCGGTTTTACGGGAACTTCCAGCGGCTTTATGACGGAGGAGGAGATTGGCCGTTGGAGGAACCTGATATGGAGGGACGGGAGATAGGCTTCCATGTTTGGGGCTAAAACAAGATTTCCGTGTTTTGGATGAAAATCACCTTGACGGGGTTTCCCTGTTTATAATAAGATAGAAAGGACAGCATTCACGCTGGTGCCTGAACTTTAGCGGCGTCAGCCATATGGAGGGATATAGCAATGAGTAAAAATAACCAAAAGGCCGCTGCCGCTGTTATTGGCGAGGAAGGTATTTTCGATGCCAGACAGCTGGGAGTGCCTAAAATGCTGATTCTGGGGATTCAGCATATGTTCGCGATGTTCGGGGCTACGGTGCTTGTTCCGGCATTGACCGGGCTTAGCGTTTCTACGACACTGTTGTTTGCCGGTCTGGGAACGCTGCTGTTCCATTTCCTGGCAAAAGGGAGGGTTCCTGCTTTTTTGGGTTCGTCTTTCGCATATCTTGCGGGATATTGGGCAATTGCCCCTAATGGTGAGACGGAACTTCTTCCTTACGCATGCTTTGGAGTTGCCTGTTCAGGGCTGTTATATTTGATTTTGTCGGCATTGATTAAGGCTTTCGGTACAGGAAGGGTTATGAAATATTTTCCCCCGATTGTGACCGGGCCTATTATCATAGCGATTGGGCTGAACCTTTCCCAGTCCGCAATCAATAATTGCGAAGCGAACTGGTGGATTGCTCTGGTGGCGATTGCAATTGTGGTGGTATGTAATATATGGGGAAAAGGCATGATAAAAATTGTGCCGATTATTCTCGGGGTGGTGGGTTCCTATTTGGTGGCCGCACTTACGGGAAATGTGGATTTTACGCCGGTAAGGGAGGCGGCCTGGATCGGGCTTCCTTTTGCCTGGGAGAAAACTGTATTTGCGGTTTTCCAAAAGCCTGATGTTTCGCTGCTTGTCACATCCGTGATAACGATTATGCCGATTGCCCTTGCGACTATGGTAGAGCATATTGGCGATATGTCTGCAATTTCCTCCACAGTAGGGAAAAATTATATAAAGGATCCCGGACTGCACCGGACGCTTTGCGGGGATGGCGTGGCAACGATTCTCGCTTCCTTATTCGGGGCTCCGGCCAATACGACTTATGGGGAGAACACGGGAGTCCTTTCGCTGACGAAAGTATATGACCCTAGGGTAATCCGCATTGCTGCAGGGTTTGCCATTCTGTTTTCCTTTTCCCCGAAGGTGGCGGCGGTAATTTCCGTTATGCCTACGGCAACCCTTGGCGGCGTTTCCTTAGTGCTTTACGGTATGATATCTGCCGTTGGAGTGCGCAATGTGGTGGAAAATCAGGTGGATTTTTCTAAGAGCAGGAACGTTATTATCGCCGCGCTGATTCTTGTTCTTTCAATAGGGATTAATTTCAGCAATGACGGGGCGGTGGCGTTCAGGATAGGCAGCGTTGCCATTAATCTGTCCGGCCTTGCGGTAGGGGCTTTGACTGGAATCGTTTTAAATGCAATCCTGCCGGGGAAAGATTATACTTTCGATGAGGACGTGCCTTCGGATACATGTGTGGATATGAGCGGCGTGAGGAAAACCGTGAAAAGGTAAAGATAAAGAAATGGAGATAAGGAATTGAAATGAAACCTTAATCGGAAAGGAAGGTGTAGTAAATGATTAAATTTGGTACCGGAGGTTGGAGGGCGATTATCGGGGATGAATTTACGAAGGCAAATATCCAGCTGCTGTCCAAAGCTTTATGCAACAAGATGAAAGCGGAGGGGAAAGCCGATAAGGGGATCGTAATCGGCTACGACAGAAGGTTCCTGGCCAAGGAAGCGATGCAGTGGGCAGGGGAAGTGTTTGCGGCGGAAGGGGTTACCGCTTATTTGATTAACAAATCTTCACCGACTCCTTTAATTATGTTTTATGTGATGAAGCATGAGTTCCCTTATGGGATGATGGTGACGGCCAGCCATAATCCGGCTATTTATAACGGGATTAAAGTCTTTACCGCAGGCGGCAGGGATGCGGATGAAAGGCAGACGGAAGATATAGAACGGTATTTGGCAAATACGGAAGCGGGATCCGTCAAAGGGATGGAGTATGAAAAGGCGCTGGATTCCGGCCTGATTAAGGAAATTTATCCGTTGAACGAGTATTTGGACAATATCATATCCGCAGTGAATATGGATGCCATAAGGGAGAAAGGGCTAAAAGTAGTGCTGGATCCTTTGTATGGGGTTAGCGAAACGTCCCTGGCAACGATATTACATACGGCCAGATGCGAGCTGACTGTGATTCACGACAGGCATGATACGCTTTTTGGCGGTAAACTGCCCGCTCCTAACGCGGCCACCCTCCGCCCCCTCCAGAATGCGGTAATCGATTATAAGGCGGATATCGGTATCGCTACGGACGGGGATGCGGATAGGATTGGCATAATCGACGATACGGGGCGTTTCCTGCACCCCAATGATATTTTGGTATTGCTTTACTATTATCTGGTGAAATATAAAGGATGGAAAGGCCCGGTAGTGCGGAATATCGCCACGACCCATATGCTGGATAAAGTGGCGGACAAGTTCGGGCAGAAGTGCTACGAAGTTCCGGTAGGGTTTAAACATATTTCTGCGAAGATGAATGAGACCGGGGCGATTATCGGCGGCGAGTCATCGGGAGGGCTGACGGTGCTCGGGCATATTAACGGGAAGGACGGCATTTATGCAGCGGCGCTTTTAGTGGAAATGATTGCCGTGACAGGAAAGAAATTATCCCGGATTTACAGGGAGATTGAAGAAGAATGCGGCTCTATTTTCATGGAGGAAAGGGATTACAAATTTAATCGGGAAAAGAAGGATGAGATGCACAAGCTGCTCATGGAAGAGAAGAAGCTGCCGGAGCTTCCCTACGAAATCGACAGGGTTTCCTATTTGGACGGCAGCAAGGTATACTTTAAAAACGGCGGCTGGGTGATTGGAAGATTTTCCGGAACAGAACCTCTTATCCGTATATTCTGCGAAATGCCGGAACTAAGCATGGCAAAGCAGGTTTGCGATATTTATGAAGATTTTTTGGGGTTAAAATAGGGAAAAACAGAAAAAGTATTGACATATTCTTCAATATGGTGAAAACTATAGATAAAGGCCATAAGGTTCCTTTGCCAGCATATCGACGGCAGGGCATATGGCTAATAAGAGAAAATGAGGATGAGTAGATGGCATTTGGAAAGAAAAAAACGGTACTTATGAAAGCAGTTTCGGAGATGAAGGATGCGGATTACTCTCAGATACCGGAACTAGGGGGAATGTATAAAAGATTATCCAGCGGGAGAAAGCAGTTTACGGAAGTACTGGATAAGAACATTAAAGCGGTGATGTTGATTAGTTCCCTCGATTTGACAATGCAGCATCATACGGAACAGATTATGGAGATATCCCACAGCGTGGCGGCAGCTACGGAAGCTATTTTCGGTGCGGTGGATAACTCATCGTTTGCTGACGGAAGGGCGAATAACCAGCAGGAGGAGCTGACGAATACGATTATTCACGTTTCGGAAGAGATGAGCGAGGTATATAAGAAAATAGAAGTGGGGCAGGATGAGTTGACAGCGATTAAAGAACTGTCCCGACAGACCATTGAGATTTCCCAGGAAATGCAGAGGGATATGAATGAGCTGTTCGAAGTGATTAACCAGATGAATGAAGTGATTGCAGGGATAGACGCTATATCGATGCAGACGAACCTGTTGGCGTTGAACGCTTCCATTGAGGCCGCCCGGGCTGGGGAAGCGGGTAAAGGCTTTGCAATTGTGGCGGATGAAATACGCGGGCTGGCAGAGCAGACCCAGAGGCTGACGGGAGATATGGGAAATTTTGTGGAGGGCATTAAAGATGCATCCCAGAAGAGCACGAGGAGCGCTACGAGTACCATTGAGGCTTTGGGCGATATGACGGAGAAAATTGAGAATGTGTGGGAGATAAACAATGAAAATAAATCCCATGTATCCAAGGTGGACGAATCTATCAGCTCCCTTGCGGCAGTCAGCGAAGAAATCAGCAGTTCTATGGCTGAAATGGAAAATCAGCTGAAAAGCAACACGGTAGTGATGCGGGATGTAAGCAATCAGCTGAAAAAAGCGGTGGAACCGGTGGAAGAGATAGAACAGACGCTGGATAACGCGGTAAAACAGATGGGGGATATGACAGAAGATGCTTTCTACCATTTGGAGAACCAGGAATTTTCCAAGTATTTGAGCAATGCTATTAATGCGCATAGGTTATGGCTTGGCAATCTGAAGAAGATGGTTGACAACAGGGCGATTGTGCCGTTGCAGCTAAATTCTTCCAAGTGCGGCTTTGGGCACTTCTATTATGCCATGACACCCAAAATACCGGGAGTGAAGCCTGTTTGGGATGCTTTAGGCCCTAAACATCAGCAGTTCCATCAATATGGAGGTGCGGTTATGGATGCCTTGCGAGATGATGACTATGCAAAGGCTGAAAGCATATATCGGGAAGCGGAAGCTTATTCAAGGGAATTGATTAAAGATATGGAGACTATTATACAGCTTTCCAGGGCTTAAGAAGAGATGAAGTATAAATAAAGTATGGCGGACGTAACAGTTCAGCCGAAAGGCTGAACTGTTACTGGCGGACAGCGGGTTTCGTTGTCCGCTTTTTACCTTGTGGGAAACGGCGGCGGAAATTGATGAAAGTGAATGAAGATAGGAAAGGCTTATTGAAGGGTATTGAGTGTTTTGCCCTGGATATGGATGGAACGATATATTCGGGCGAGCGGTGGATAGACGGGGCTAAGGATTTCCTGGAAGCGATAGAGCGGCTGGGAAAAAGATATGTGTTTGTCACCAATAACTCTTCCAAAAGCCCGGAGGTTTATGTGGAGAAGCTGGAACGGATGGGGCTGGAAGCCGGGGTTGATAAAATCATCACTTCGGGCCAGGCGGCCATCGCTTTTTTGAAAAAGCATTATCCGGGCCAGCGGATATTTCTGTTAGGAAATGATTTGCTGAAGGCGGAGTTTGCGGACGAGGGGCTTTGCCTGGAAGAAGAAAGCCCGGATGTGGTAGTGACGGCCTTCGATACAACGCTGGATTATAAGAAGATGTGTAAAGTATGCGATTTCGTGCGGAGAGGGCTGCCTTACATTGCCACTCATCCCGATTATAACTGCCCTACGGAGGACGGATTTATTCCGGATGCGGGGGCAATCCATGCTTTTATCCATGCCTCGACGGGCAGATATCCGGACAGGATTATCGGCAAGCCTAATGGGGATATTATTGATTACCTTGTGGAAAGGACCGGTGCGGAGAGGGAGAAGATTGCTATGGTAGGGGACCGGCTCTATACGGATATTGCGGCGGGGAAGAAGAACGGGCTAAAGGGCGTGCTGGTGTTAAGCGGGGAAGCATCCATAAGGGATTTGGTGGAATCGGAGGTGCAGCCGGATTTGGCGTTTGCATCGGTGAAGGAAATGATCCCATTCCTTTGAGGATTCGGCCATCGAAGGCTCTGGCCGGGGAAAAAGTAGAAGAAAGGCATGGATGTGGGTATGGAACTTAGATTTTATTTCGGGGCTTCGGGAGCCGGGAAAAGTACAAAACTGCATAATGAAATCGTAAGGCGTTCCATGGAAGAGCCGAAAACCAATTTTCTTGTAATCGTGCCCGACCAGTTCACGATGCAGACCCAGATGGATCTTGTAAAAGCCCATCCTAAGAAAGGGATTATGAATATCGATGTACTCAGCTTCGGCAGGCTTTCCCACAGGATATTGGAGGAAGTGGGCGGCGACGGGCGCACGGTATTGGACGATACGGGAAAGAGCCTGGTGCTTCGCAAGGTGGCGGAAAACATCAGTGAGGAGATGCCGGTAATCGGCGGAAATTTAGGTAAAATAGGGTATATCCATGAAGTTAAATCGGCGCTTTCCGAGTTTATGCAATATGGCATCGGCATAAAAGAGCTGGATGAACTGACGGAATTTGCGAAAAAGAGGGGAGCGCTGTACCATAAGCTGAAGGATTTAGGGGTGCTTTACAGGAATTTCCTTCAATTTATCCAGGAAAAATATATTACTACGGAAGAGACTTTGGACATGCTTTGCCGTTTGCTTCCCCAGTCTGAGCTGGTAAGGAACAGCGTGGTGGCGTTCGATGGCTTTACCGGGTTCACGCCTGTTCAGAACCGGCTGATTCAGCGGATTATGTGCCTGGCAAAAGAGGTAATCGTAACGGCGGTGATGGAGGGCGGGGAGAAAAACCCCTATGCGCAAGGCGGGGAGCAGCAGCTTTTTTATTTAAGCAAAAAGACGGCATCGGATTTGATAAAGCTGGCGAAGGAGGAAAATGTTCCCCGGGGGAAGGATATTTTTATCCGTCCAAAGGAACTGCCCAGGTTTGCCGGGAACAGGGAAATGCAGCATTTGGAGAAATATTTGTTCCGTTATCCGGCGAAGCCTTACAACGGGGAAAACAAGGCGCTGCATTTGCTGGAAGCTTCTTCCCCAAGGGAAGAGGTGAGGCAGATTTGCATTAAAATACGGGAATTAACCCGTAAAGGGGATTATTGCTATCGTGATTTTGCGATTGTAGCGGGCAATCTGGAGACTTATGCCTCCCATGTGGAAGCGGAGGCGGAAAAATTCGGCATTCCGGTTTATATGGATTATACGAAGGGGATTCTTTTAAACCCCTTTATCGAATACATACGAAGCGCATGGAAGCTGGTAACGGATAATTTCACTTATGAATCGGTATTCCATTATTTGCGCAGCGGGCTGACAGGGTTCGATAGGGAAGATACGGACAAGCTGGAAAACTATGTCATGGCCTGCGGCATCAGCGGAAAGAAGAAATGGTCTTCCCTTTTTACCGCTTTGCCGGGAGGGATGGAAGAGGAAGAACTGGCAGCCCTCAACGAAATGAGACAGAAGATGATGGAGCAGCTGTCGCCCCTGCTGGAGAAAGGGATGGAGACGGCCGGGGAGAAAATAAGGGCGTTGTACTATTTTATTACCCGGAACCAGGTGCAGGAAAAGCTTGCGGTTTATGAAAGGATGTTCGAAGGGGAAGGGGATATGTCCAGGGCGAGGGAGTACGGGCAGATTTACCGCCTGGTGATGGACCTTTTAGACCAGATAGAAAGCCTGCTGTCCGGGGAAAAGATGGGCAGGAAGGAGTTCGCCGATATTCTGGATGCCGGCTTTGGGGAGATTCAGGTAGGAACAATCCCCCAAAATGTGGACCGGGTGGTAACAGGGGATATCGAAAGGACGAGGTTGAGGGAAATCAAGGTTTTATTTTTTGTGGGCGTTAATGATGGGAATATTCCGAAAAACGCCGGAGGCGGAGGGATTATTTCCGATATTGACAGAGAGTTTCTGAAGGAATCCTCCTATGAACTGGCGCCGTCGCCCAGGCAGCAAATGTATATCCAGCGCCTCTACTTATATATGAACATGACCAAGCCTTCGGAGCAGCTATATCTTTCTTACAGCAAAGTGAATAACGAAGGAAAAAGCGTGCGTCCGGCATATTTAATCGATACGATAAAGAAGCTGTTTCCGGAACTGTCGGTAGAAAGGCCGGAGCAGAGGGAATTTGAGGAACAGATAGAGTCAAAGCGGGCCGGGTTGGATTATTTTACCGGCCTGCTGCGGGAGTATGCGGCTGGAATGCTGAGCGGGGAGGAAGAGAAACGGTTTTTTACCCTGTATCACCTTTATCATGGGGATGAGGAATACCGGGAGGAAATGGAACGCCTGGTGGATGGGGCGTTTATCCGCTATAAAGGGAAGCCTTTGGGAAAAGAAATTGCCCATCTGCTGTATGGGCAGCAGCTGCTAAGCAGCGTCAGCCGTCTGGAAAAATATGCGTCCTGTGCCTATGCCCATTTCCTCCAATACGGCCTTTCCCTGAAGGAAAGGGAAGAATATGGATTTGAGGCGGTGGATATGGGGAATGTATTCCACGGAGTGCTGGAAAATTTCGCCGGGAAGCTGCAGGAAAGGGGCTATAGCTGGTTTGACTTTGAAGAGGAAGCCGGGGAACGGATACTAGATGAAACCATGGAAGAATATGCGGCGGCCTATGGGGAGACGGTCCTTTACAGCAGCGCGAGGAATGAATATGCTATCGAACGGATGAAGCGAATTTTGAAGAGGGCGGTCCATACCTTGCAGTATCAGCTGAAAAAAGGAAGCTTTATCCCTGAAAATGTGGAGGTTTCCTTCACCCTGGCGGAGGATTTGGAATCGGTGAATATTGCCCTGTCAAAGGAAGAGAAGATGAAGCTGAGGGGCAGAATCGACCGCATCGATACCTATGAAAAGGACGGCAATGTATATGTGAAAATCATCGACTATAAGTCGGGGAACAAGAAATTCCAGCTGGCGGCGCTGTATTACGGGCTGCAGCTGCAGCTGGTGGTATATATGAATGCGGCGGTGGAAATAGAGCGGCAGAGAAATCCGGGGAAAAAGGTAATACCGGCGGCGCTGCTGTATTATCATGTGGCGGATCCGGTGGTGAAATTTGACGGGGAGATGAGCCCGGAGGAATTGGACGTGCAGTTGAAGAAAGAACTGCGGATGACAGGGATTGTAAATGACGATGATTCGGTTATCTCCTATCTGGACAGGGAGTTCGTGGAGGAATCGGATATTTTGCCGTTGGAGAGGAAGAAGGACGGTTCGCTGAGCGCCAGGTCCAGCGTGGTGAGCGAAGAGGAAATACAGGAAATCTCCCGGTATGTGAATTTGAAGATAAGGGAAATCGGCTCTGAAATACTGGAAGGAAAGATTGATGTGAACCCGTACAGGCAGGGGGCGGAGACGGCCTGCGATTATTGCAGCTTTCAGTCGGTATGCGGATTTGACGGAAGGATTCCGGGGTACAGCTATCGGGAATTGGAAGCGCTGAAAGAGGATGAGGCGATGCAGTTGATATCATCGAACAAATGCTAGAACGCTGGCACGCGAAGCAGCAGAGAAAAATGCGGCTGAGTTTGGATGGAAGCGCCACACGGAAATGAGGTTTTATATGGGAGTGAAATACACGCCACAACAGCAGCAGGTAATCGATACCAGGGGATGCAATCTTCTTGTGTCGGCGGCGGCCGGTTCGGGGAAAACGGCTGTCCTTACGGAGCGCATCGTAAAAATGATAAGCGATGAGACAAAGCCGGTAGATATCGACCGGCTGCTCGTAGTGACCTTTACCAATGCGGCTGCGGCAGAAATGAGGGAGAGAATCGGGGAAGCGATTGGGAAAAGGCTGGAAGCGCAGCCGGATAACGAGCATCTGCAAAAGCAGGCTACCCTGGTGCATAATGCCCAGATTACAACGATTGATAGTTTCTGTATGTTTGTGATTCGGAATAATTTCAACGATATCGGGCTGGACCCGGGATTCCGCGTGGCGGATGAAGGGGAGTTAAAGCTGTTAAAGCAGGATGTAATGAAAGAACTGTTGGAGGAAAGGTTTGCCGGGCGTGATGAGGACTTTTTGCATTGCGTGGAATACTTTAGCACGGGAAACCGGGATGATGCCATTGAGGGGCATATTTTGAAGCTTTATCAGTTCGCGGAAAGCAACCCCTGGCCGGAAGAGTGGCTGGAAGAGAGGAAAGGGGATTACGGAATCAGGGATTTGGATGAACTGGAAAGGGCAAAGTTCGTCCGGTTCGGGCTGGAACAGGCGGGGAGGATGGCCGAAGACTGTCTGTTGAGGATGGAAGACTGCATTAAAATATGCCAACAGCCGGACGGCCCTTATATGTATGGGGAAATATTGGAAAAAGAGGCCGAAGCCTTACAGAAGCTGACCGGGGTGAAAAGATACGGGGAAGGCTATGCCCTTTTTCAGGGGATGACTTTCGGCAGGCTGCCATCAAAAAAAGACAGCTCCGTTTCTGCGCAAAAGCGGGAAATGGTACAGGAAATCCGCAAAGGGATCAAAGGAACAATAAAAAATATCTGCGGGAAATTTTTCCCTGCCCCTCCGGAAACGGCGCTGGAATATATAAAAGGCAGCAGCGGCGCGGTGCGCACGCTGATTGATTTGACGCTGGCATTCAAGGAAGCTTTGGACAGGAAGAAGAGGGAAAGCAATATTATCGATTTTTCGGATATGGAGCATCTGGCCTTGTCCATATTGGTGAGGAAGACGGAAGGGAACAGGGAATTAAAATCTTATGTGCCCAGCCCGGCGGCCCTGGATTACCGGGAATATTTTGAAGAAATTTTAATCGACGAATATCAGGACAGCAATCTGGTGCAGGAGATGATTCTGGAAAGCATTTCCGGGGAGGAAAACGGGAAATTCAACCGTTTCATGGTGGGGGATGTGAAGCAGAGTATCTACAAATTCCGCCTGGCCAGGCCGGAAATTTTCATGGAAAAATATGAAGAATACGGAAAAGAAAAGGCGGAAAACGGAAAAGAAAAAGCAGAAAACGGGAACGAAAGGGCAAAAAAAAGGCGGATAGATTTGCACAAAAATTTCCGCAGCAGACAGGAAGTGCTGGATAGCGTGAACTTTATCTTTTCCCGCATTATGGGGAAACGCCTGGGGGGCATAGAGTATGATGAAGATGCGGCGCTTTATCCGGGAGCCTCATATCCTGCGCACGGGGAAGAGGGGGGAAAATCGCCTAACTGCACGGAACTGCTGCTGATTCGGAAGGAAGCGGAAGAAGAGAACGGGGAAGGCGGCGGAGCCGGGCCAGGGCAGCAGGAGGGAAAGAAATTGTCGGACAGGCAGCGGGAGGCATATGCGGTTGCAAAGCGAATTAAAGAGCTGGCAGGGCATTTCCTGGTGACGGACAAAGAGAGCGGGGAACTGCGAAAGGCATCTTATAAAGATATTGTAATTTTGCTGCGCACCAATGCGGGTTGGGATGAAGACTTTAAGAGCATCCTGAAAGAGGAAGGGATTCCATCCCATGTCCTCTCAAGGACAGGATATTTTGCGGCGAAAGAAATCCGCGTGTTGCTGCAATTATTGCGGGTATTGGATAACCCCAATCAGGATATCCCACTTTTCGGCGTACTGCAATCCTTTTTCGGCGGTTTTACCGATGAGGAAACGGCATATATCAGAGGGATAGCGGAGGACAGGAAGAAGAGCCTGTATTTTTGCCTGAAGGAGGGAGTGAAGGAAGAAGGCAGAGCGGGAAGGGAAGGAGAAACAGAGGAGCGTAGAGAAGAGGAAAATGGCGAACCTAAATTGAAAAAAGGGCTGAAAGAAAAAATATCCGCCTTTCTTAATTTTCTGGATGAATATAGGGATAAGACGGTATATTTGCCGATTCATGATTTGCTTCAGGATATAATCACCCGGACCGGCTATGGGAACTATGTGGCGGCGCTGCCCGGAGGGAGCCAAAGGCAGGCCAATGTGCAGATGCTTCTGGAAAAAGCATCGGCTTTCCAGCAGACCAGCTATTATGGGCTGTTTCATTTTGTACGCTACATGGAACAGCTGGAAAAATATGATGTGGATTATGGGGAAGCCAACATTCTGGATGAAAATGCGGATGTAGTGAGGATTATGAGCATCCATAAGAGCAAAGGGCTGGAATTTCCGATTTGTTTTGTATGCGGCCTTGCCAAAAAGTTCAATATGCAGGATATGAACGGGAAAATGATTGCGGATGTGGGCATGGGCATCGGCGTGGATTATGTGGACGTGGAGCATAGGTTGCAGGGGAAGACGCTTAGAAAAAATATGATTGGCGAGAAAATGCGCCTGGATAACCTGGGGGAAGAACTGCGCGTTCTTTATGTGGCATTGACCCGCGCCAGGGAAAAGCTGATTATGACAGGCATCATTGACAAACCGGAAAAGAAGCTGGCCATGCTGCTTCCCGTAGCGGGCCGGGGAAACGGGCAGCTGGCTTATGGGGAATTGGCGGGGGCGGGGAATTATCTTGACTTTCTACTGCCTGCCCTTTGCGTGCATGAGGGATTTGCGCCCCTTTGGAATACCTGCGGGCTGGAAGCTCCGGAGAACGGACGGAACAGGGGAGAAGAAACGGCAGAAAATGGCATTGGAGGAAAAGAAGAAAGATGGGATGGCTGGGAAGGGCAGATGGAAATAAAAATCCTTGGGGAAGAGGATTTCCTGGCGGCAGATATCAAAGAGCAGATAGCGGCGGAAGGAGCAAGGAACAGGCTGGAACGCTCCGATGCGTTGACCGATACGGACAGCGAGCTTATGACCCGTATGTCGGAAAAATTTGCCCATCCGTATAAACATGGCAATCTTGCGGATTTATATACGAAGACAACGGTGTCGGAATTGAAGAAGGCCGGACAGGAAGAGGAGCAGGACTTTTCTTTCCGGCTATACGAAGAGGAAACGGTCATTCCGTATATCCCCAAGTTTATGAGGGAAGAAGAAAGCATTGGAGGGGCAGGAAGGGGAACCGCTTTCCATAAGGTGATGGAACAGATGGACTTTGGGGCGGATGCGGAGCCGGTAGAAGCGCAGATTGAGAGGTTATGGCGGGAAGGGATGCTGAGCGAGGAACACAGGCAGGCCTTATCGATTCCGGCCATTAAAAAGTTCCTTTCTACGAATTTGGCAAGGCGTATGGCAGCGGCGGAAAAGAAGGGGCGCCTTTACCGGGAACAGCCATTTGTATTGGGGCTTCCGGCAGAGGAACTGAACGAAAAATTCCCTTCCGATGAACTGGTGCTCATTCAGGGAATTATCGACGTTTACTTTGAGGAGGACGGGGAAATTGTAGTGGCGGATTACAAGACGGACAGGGTGGACTCCGGGGAAGAACTGGCGCAAAAATACGAAAAGCAGCTGGAATATTACGCCAGAGCAGTAAACCGCCTTACCGGCAAAAAAGTGAAGCAAAAAATTATTTATTCCTTTAGACTTCATAAAGAAATTGTGTTATGATGATTTTTCAAAAGCCGGAAACGCTGTATTTACAAGGGTTTCCGGCTTTTCTTGTTTCTAATTTGTTACTAGTTTAGGGTAAAAGTTCAACCGTTTCCCGCAGCTGTTCCAGGGTTTTGTGATTATATACCCTGTTCCCCACGTCCTTTGACTTATGGCCCATCAGCAGGTCAATGCACTTCCTGTTCCCACCAGCATTGTCAAGGTTCGTTTCAAAAGTGTGCCTTGCTTCATGGGGCGTTTTATCGGCACCGATTTTTTGCATGACTTCATTCCAGAACGTGTAATATTTTGATTGCGACAGCTTTTTCCCCTGATAGGTAAACAGGTACGGCCCGCCCTGCTGGATACGATTTTCCACAAAGGGCCATATCCGGGTATGGATGGGTACAATGCGCCCTTTACCTGATGCCGTTTTCACGCCGCCTTGAAGGTAACGTTCAGCCACGTTCACCTGTTCAAGTTTCATGTTCAGTAGTTCAGTAAGCCGAAAACCGGTATAAATGTAAATCAGCACCGTATCCACCCATTCTTGATTGGATATCTTCCATAAAGCGTCTATCTGTTCCGGCGTGAATGGCTCCCTTTTCGTATCCGGGATAGGTGGGGCCGTAGTCAGCTGTGAATACATTTTGTCAATGATATCCAGTTCAAAAGCGAAACGGTCAAGATGCCCAAAGAGGTTCTTAATTGCTGCTTGCGTGGAATAGCTAAGCCCGCAGTTGTCAATGCAGTCTTGCATCTGGTACGCTTTAAGGGCACGGTATTTTACGCCATAATATTTTGAACAGTGCTTGTATGCGGCTTTTAGGCATCCTTGAATTGAAGTTCCTAGTTTGGGGGCCTTTATTTTCAGCCAGCGTTGATATAATGCGGCAAGGGTGACTTTTTCCCGGTCAACCTCCCACGGGTTATCGTTGTACTGTGCCAACAGGATTAAGGCTTCCGCTTTCGTAAACGCGTAAGCCACGGGAACCTGTCTGGCATGCCCTTCCTGGTCATATAGGGTGACCTTGACCACATAAGGGCGTGAACGTTTCCCTGATAGTTTGGTTACGCATCCGTAACCGTTTGGATTCCGTCTCGGCATAAAAAATCATTCCTTTCTTGTGTTCAAAGGAATGAAATGGTATAATAACCTTGCATTGTGTATTGACCATTTCATTCTTTTGGTTAGTAGCAATCGGAACGCTGGAAGCTGCGACTTCCGGCGTTCTATTTTGTTACAGTTGTTACACATCATTACAGTTAATTGGGGATGTTCTTATAATTTAATTTTTTTATTTTTATAAATTATGGTGTTAAATATGACCATGTGGAGCCGCGTTTCCTTGTTCCGCTTTTCATAGTTCCATCCTCCTTTTTTGGGTATAAAAATAACAGCCAGCGCATTTTACGCTTGCAGGCTGCCCCCGGAGGTGGTACAATAATTTTGGATTTTTGGTATCGCCTTCGGGGGATATCTTAGGCCGCACGGTGCTGGTAACACTGGGCGGTCTTTTATCATATTAAATTCGAACACGCTTATAGTGACTTAGGGAACAAAAGAAGCCACGTTCACCAAAAGTCATGGTGCTAGTGTAATAACTTCCTTTGCAAAATCATCGGCCATAAATTCATTGCAGTCATATGCCCTGAACAGAAACTCAATTTCTCCAACATCTGTAATTCCGTTTTCGGCCAATGAACTATCCGACCATGATATAGAACTGAATGCGCATTTTCCTGGCATTACAGAAGAAGCATAAAAGGGGTCTACCATATATCCGTTGACAGATGCTTCATCAACGCTGAACATAACTTCTTTGTCGGATTTGTTGACTAAAAACAAATTGACTGTATAGCCCCAGACACTATCGGGGTCATACCCGGTCACTATAACAGTGACATACTCATTGTCTATGATTATATTATCCGTACTTTGCGCTTCTCTAACAAATTTTGTTGCATTCTCTTCTCCATAGGGGTACACATGTACCGTTTCTTCTGCAACGGCATCTGCTGTCCAATCATTACTGTCATAGACACGAAAAGAAATTTCAATATCGGTAAATTCGCCAATATCATTCTCATTTGTGAAGCTGATATCATTATTAGACTTCTTGCCAGCGGCAACTTCAGTAGCGAAAAAGGGGTCGCATTGGACACCGTTTATGGCAGCATTAGAAACAGAAAACATATAAGTTTTGTCAGGAGATTTATTTTCCAAATAAGCTTTTAAAGTGTATCCAAATAAATTTCCTGAATCAATATCCGTAATTTTTACAGTACATTCACCATTATCAATTACGGTTATTTCCTCGAAAGCAGAAATTGCTTTTTGCTCTTCTGCATCACCCGCGTTGGTAGTTTCCGCGCTTAGGCTTTCTGAATTATCTTCTGATGCATTTTCAGGAGCACTAGTTGATTCCGGAGTGTTGTTAGGGCTTCCACAGCCTGATATTGCTATGGAGAGCATTAATAGTAAGGCAATAATTTTTTTCTTCACTTAAAATTCCTCTTTTCTTTAGATTTTTTATTAAATCGCCAGTGGCGGTTTAAACGGTCCAGCTTAGTTCAGGCACCATGGGCAAACAGTTCTATCAAATCGGCAGAACAGTGCCGGTCATAGTCGCCATTTTTAATATGGTCCATTTCATGCTTATATGCCATAAGCTGCTGGTTGCTCCCCATCTTTGAATTAATGATGATGGTGAAACTCATATCGTTGTTGGAAACCACGAAAGACCGTATTGTGGTGGGCATGTCCGCATAATATGTAAAAATCCCTTCTTCCATAAGAATTCCCCCCCCCTCCCTCTGAATATCATTCCTTGCTGCTTATTCGGTCAATCATTTCCTTTACGAATTGGATGTCATCCTTTTTTACGTTCCTGGTTGCATCGAAAAGGACTTTGTATTCAGGATGCTCATAAAGGAACTGTGCCATTTCTCTTGCATCTGCGTTGAAATAGTATGAAGATTCTGGTAATACCGTAGTTTGGTTTGTTCTCCCTATAAGATAATCAGTGTCAACATTAAAAAAATCTGCAATTAATTCCAATGTCTCAAAATCTGGTTCTCTTGCGCCGGTTTCATACATTCCTATTGTACTTCTTGATATTCCAAGTTTTTCAGCCAATTCTTGCTGCGTGTATCCGCTGGACTGGCGCAAGCTCTTGAAAATATTAAAAAAATTTCCCATTAGGTTTTCCTCCTGAAACAAAGGATAACACAAAGCGTGATAAAAGTAAATTGTAAAAATGTCACAAACTGTGAAAAAGTATATTGACATAGTAAAGGTGGTATGATAGCATGTAATTAGTCACGAATAGTGACAATAAAAAGGAGGCTCTTATGAAAGGATTCGGAAAGATTCTTGTAGAACTAAGAGGGGGTAATACGCAAGAAAAAGTAGCGAAAGACCTTGGCATAGCTACTTCGACCCTTGGAATGTACGAAACAGAGAGACGGGTTCCGAGAGACTCTATAAAATTGAGAATCTCTGAATATTACCAAAAGCCTGTGCAGTATATTTTTTTTAACCCAGAATGTCACGAAAGAGGACAAAACAATGGGTAAAAAGAGAAGTAGGAGGGAGGTGGAGAAAAGATGGGAACAAAAAGGTTTAAGTCAATCCATATTGATACTGAAAAAAGTATTTATTTGCTGAATGGGAAAAAGATGGATTGCGTGCAGTACTTGGCTTTGGAATTTGAAAAAGGCGAATGGTCGCTGTCCATAACAAAGGATGAATTTTATTACAGACAGCAACCGGTTAGGCTAAGGTATGAACTTGGGCTAAAAGCCTGTTTAAAAGAATGGACGAGACGGTTCCGGTTACCCATGGATTGCGTTCCATGGACGGCCAAAAATTTTTAAGTCAATCCTTTTTGTGCGGGAACAAGATTGGCATAATTAGGCTGGCAGAAGAGAGGTGAACAATGGCAGAAAATTGTTTAGAACGGATGGAGCGGATTGACGGAAAGCGAAAAATTGCGGACTTTATTGTGAAACAGAAACAGGATTACGGCTTTAAAGTCCATTATGCCGCTATCCGGGCAAGGGAATTTGTGGAAGGGTGTGGCACAAGGGGGCTGGGCTATCACGTATCAGTTGGGGGGCTTGATTCCATTACTTTATTCTTATTTTTGAAGTCTATCGGAATTTATGCGCCGGGGATAAGTGTTTCATATCTTGAAGATGCAAGTATCCAGAAAATCCATAAACAGCTTGGAATCGAATGCTTGAAATCGGCGATAAAACCAGATGGAACGCACTGGAACAAAGCGCAGATTATTCAGGAGTTTGGATTTCCTGTTTTATCAAAAGAAATTGCTGGAAAAATAGAAACACTTGCTAATCCAACAGACAAAAACAAAACAGTGAGGCATGCCATTGTCACCGGGGAAACGGGAGCATATGGGGGATTCCAAAAAAACAGCAGAATGAAGATGCCGCAGAAGTGGCTTGAAAAATTTGGCGGTTATGCGAATGAAGAAGAAAAGACTGAATATCAGATACCGGATTTTAAGGTTTCTTCAAAATGCTGCTATTACCTGAAAGAAAAACCGTGCGATGATTGGGCAAAAGAAAACAACAGTGTTCCATTTTTAGGCCTTATGGCTTCGGAAGGCGGCAGGAGGGCAAAAAGTCTGATGATTAACGGATGTAATTATTTTGGGAAATCAACTATCCGTTCAGCTCCGTTTGCAATTTTTAATAGACAAGATTTGTTGCAGCTTGCGCTTGATTTGAATGTTCCAGTACCGGAGATATACGGAACTATTGAAAGAAAAAAGGATGGAACACTCTACACAACAAAGGCCCAAAGGACTGGATGTAGTATGTGCGGTTTTGGGATTCACCTTGAAAAACGTCCGCACAGATTTGACCAGTTAAAAGAAAGAAACCCTAAAGAATGGCATTTTTGGATGTATGAATGTTGCACTGATGAAAATGGTGAAAAATATGGTTGGGCAAAAGTTCTTGATTACATAGGCATTGGGTATTGAAGGGAAGGTGGTCAGTGAAACATATTGAATTTGCACGGACTGAACAGGTTTTAAGTTTTGATTCCCCCCCCCGGCAGGGTAAAGCCGTGGGAGAAAGAAGGAAGATATGGCATTGGATTTAATTCTTAAAACGGGCCTAATTAACAGTGACACGGAAATCATTATCCGTGACCAGGATTCCCATGTGGTTGCACAGGGCAATTGGTGCCAGGACAACATCCTGGGCTATGCATATGCTGATATTGAAAGTTTCACATGGCAGGATGACAACAAATTATTTATCGATCTGAAATAGGCAGGCGGAAAGGATAGGGATATGGAAGGAAAATATTTTGACTGCGCCACATGCAGGCACCGCGGCATACATTTCCCGGGCATGGGCGATGATGAAATATCCATGCAGGAATGCCTCTGCGATGGCGAGGATTATGAGGTGGACGAATGAAAGAAGGGATAGGGATGTTTCCAAAGAACCTGAAAAGGATTATGAAAGAAAAAGGCATCACCGGCGCAGCGCTGGCGGAGGCGGCCGGGTTCAGCAAGGCGGCGGTCAGCCAGTACATACACGGGGTCAATGCCCCTTCCCAGGAGCGGGTGGAAGCCATGGCAGGAGTGCTGGGGGTATCGGTGGAAGAACTGGTGGGCATGGACAGCCCGCCGGAACGGCCCACGGGCCCGCCGTACGGGTGTGCTATACAGCCGGCTTGGCCTGGGAAAACAACAATGACATGCCAGGAAGCCGCCGCCCTGCTGCACAAGCACCAGAGCTATATCAGGCAAGGGCTCCAGGAGGGCAGGCCGGGCTTCGAATTCGGGTCGGCGGTCAAGCTTTCCGGAAAATGGTCATACTGCATCTATGCAAGGAAGTTCACGGAAGTCACGGGGATTCCCGTGCCGGGAGTCATGGAAGGGGGTGAGGGGCATGGGGAAGATGAAGGCAAAACTGGCGGCATTCCTGCTTCTTTTGCTGGCGGCGGTGCCTGTGCAGGAAGCCCGGGCAGCATCCATTGAAGTTCCGGAGGATATCCGGCAAATATCGGATGAGCTGGGCATGCGGTACAATATCTGCCCGGAATTGCTCCAGGCCGTGTGCTTCAAAGAAAGCAGCTTCGACCCGCATGCGGAAAATGGCGCATGTGTCGGGGTTATGCAGATAAACCCGGGATGGCACAAGGAGAGGATGGAGCGGTTGGGCGTAAAGGATTTGACGGATACCAGGGGGAATATGCTGGTTGGGGCTGACTACCTGTCTGAACTGGCAAAGCAGTATGAGGACATCGGTATCGTGCTGATGGCATACAATGGTGATTCCAGCATATGGGATGTCATGGGCGGCACGGCGGGCATTTCCAGGTACGCCAGCGAAATACTCGCGATATCTGCGGAACTGGAAAGGGGGAACGGGAAATGACGGCGGACGATGGAAGGAACAATGGGGGATGGCTCTTGGCAGCGGGGGGTGCCCTGACGCTGGCAGCATTGCTGGCGGGGATGCTGTTCGGGAAGCCTATCATATGAAAGGAGGGGCAAAGGGATGCAGTACAGAACTTGCCCATATTGCGGCGCAAGCCTTGACCCAGGGGAAATGTGCGACTGCATGGATGAAACGGATGAAACAGGGCAGGCCGATGACGGCGGCCAGGCCTAAGCATTAAGGAAGAGATAAAGGAGGATATACCAGTGAATGAATTCAAAATTAAAATCAGCATTGAGGGGATTAAGGAACTGACGGAAGCGGTGCTCGCATTGGCAGGGGCAGGGATAGAGAGCGGACAGGCTGTGCCTGCGGGAACGGCACCTGTACAGCCGGCACCCGCGCCGGTGTCTGCACAGCAGGCGGCAATGCCGATGCAGCAGATGGCCGCGCCGATGCAGCAGCAGGCACAGCCATGGAATATGCCGGCACCGGGGGCATCGTCCCAGGGCTGCGGGCAGCCGCCCCAGCAACAGGGTACGGCAATGGGCGCGGGCATGCAGCCCTTGCCGGGGCAGGCAGGCGTTCTGCCGACCACGGCGGTGCCACAGGAGTACACGATTGAACAATTGCAGGTGGCGGCCGCCGGGCTTTCCAGCATGGGGAAGATGCCCCAGGTGGTTGGCATCCTGCAGCAGTTCGGGATCCAGGCGATGACGGAGCTGCCAAGGGAGCGGTACGGTGAGTTTGCCATTGCATTAAGAGAGGCGGGTGCGCAAATCTGATGGGGAAGAAGAACGAGGAAAGGGCACATGCGCTGCTGTCAGCGTCGAGTGCAAAGAAATGGATACACTGCCCCCCGTCGGCCAGGCTGGAAGACGGCATACCGGAAGAGGAATCCCCCTATGCAAAAGAGGGGTCGCTTGCCCACCAGTTCTGCGAACTGAAGCTGCAGAAGCTGTTCACGGACAAGAACATGACAACGAGGGCATATAAGGGGCGGCTGAAAAAACTGCAGCAGGACGGCTCCTATGCGCCGGAGATGGAAGGGTTTGCGGACGAATATGCGGACTACGTGTCCAGCATCGCATTCGGTTTCCCAGGCACGCCTTTCGTCGCGGTCGAAAAAAGGCTCGATTATAGCCCATGGGCCCCGGAAGGGTTCGGAACTGGCGACTGCGTCATCATCTACGGGAAGGACCTGCATATCATTGACTTTAAATACGGCAAGGGGGTGCCGGTAAAGGCGGAAGGGAACTACCAGCTGGCGCTCTATGCCCTGGGGGCCTACCATGAGTTCGGCATGCTGTTCCCGGTGGAGGACGTGCACCTGCATATCTTCCAGCCGCGGATACCGAACAACTCATCCTGGAGCACCACGCTGAAAGAGCTGCTTGCCTGGGGGGAGGCCGTTGTGAAGCCTGCCGCCGAGAAGGCCTTCAAGGGAGAAGGGGAATTCCGCCCGGCAGACTACTGCAAAGGCGACGGGGAGAACTACTGCAAAAACGGGTTCTGCAAAGCCTACGGGAGATGCCGTGCCACCATGGAGAGGAACATGGGGCTTTTCAAGGAAGCCTGGGATGGGGGCCAGAACAGGAAGAAGCTGCCGCCCCTCATCTCCTGGGGGGAGGCCGGGGAACTGCTGAAAAAGGCCATGTTCCTAAAAGCCTGGGTGCAGGAGCTGGAAAACGCCGCCTTGAACGAAATCGTGTCGGGAGGGGAAGTGCCCGGCTGGAAGGCCGTCGAGGGGCGGAGCAACCGGAAGCTTTCCGATGCCGATGCGGCATTCGCGGAACTGGCCCAAGCGGGGTACGAAGAGGCCGTCCTATATAAAAGGGAGCCCATAGCGCTGGGGGAACTGGAAAAAATAGTGGACAAGGAACATAGGCAGGGCATCCTGTCAAAATACATTATAAAGCCGCAGGGGAAGCCCACCCTGGCACCGGAGGACGATGCAAGGCCTGTAATGGAACTCCGGAGGGTGTCGGCAGAAGAAGCCTTTGGCGGAGAAAACGCATATCCAGGCAAAGGAGGGAAATGATATGGCGATTACAACAGGTGTAGTGAGGGCAAGCTATGTGAACATATTCCAGCCGCGGGCATCGCAGAACGGCGGCGACCCCAAATATTCCGTGACGCTGCTGATACCGAAGAACGATACGGCGACAATCAACAGCATCTATGCGGAAATAGAAAAAGCGAAGCAGGAAGGGGCGCAGAGGGTATTCGGGGGGAGCATCCCGCCCATGTGCAAAATCCCGCTTTATGACGGCGATGGGGTAAGGCCGTCCGGGGAGCCCTTCGGGGAAGAATGCCGGGGGCATCTGGTAATGACGGCATCCGCAAAGCAGCAGCCGGTCATTGTGGACATGGGCCTGCAAAACATCATCAACCCTGCAGACATATACAGCGGATGCTACATCAGGGCGAACATCAGTTTTTTTGCATATAATACAAACGGCAACAAGGGGATTGGGTGCGGCCTGAACTGCGTGCAGAAGTATGAGGACGGGGAGCCGCTGACGGCCAGGGTATCCGCGGAAGAGGCTTTCGGCGGGAGCAATGCCCTTGGGGCCACGCCGGGGCAAGGCTGGGCGCCAGGGCAGCCCATGCAGATGCCGGGGCAAGGGGCATACCCGCAGCAGCCGATAACGTACCACCAACAAATGCCGGCAGCATATCCGCAGCAAATGGCCGCGCCGGCACCGTACATTCAGCCGCCTGCCCAGCAGATTGACCCGATTACGGGCAGGCCGATGCTCACAGGGGGAGTGATGGGATTGCAATGAGGACCCTCCATATAGACCTTGAAACCTATTCGGATATTGACATTGCGAAAGCCGGCCTATACAAGTATGTGCAGTCGCCGGCCTTCGAAATCCTTCTATTTGCCTATTCCTATGATTACGGGCCGGTCCAGGTCATTGACCTGGCGGCAGGGGAACAGGTGCCCGCCATGGTTGTGGGTGACCTGGGGGACCCGGCGGTGGGAAAGGTGGCCCACAATGCGGCCTTTGAGATAAACTGCCTGAAAAAGTATTTCCATACGGAGGCATGCCAGTGGCATTGTACCATGGTGCATGCGTACTACTGTGGGCTCCCAGGCCAGCTTGGGCAGCTGGGGAAGGCATTGGGGCTGCCGGAAAGCCGCCAGAAGATGGCGGTGGGGCGGCAGCTTATCAAATACTTCTGCGTGCCTTGTACGCCCACAAAAGGCAACTACGGGAGGACGAGGAACCGCTGGTACCATGACAGGGAGAAATGGGGCCTGTTCAAATCCTACTGTGCCAGGGATGTGGAAACGGAAATGGAGGTACATAGGATATTGGTCCAGCACCCGTTCCCGGAAGCGGAACATTTCAACTGGGTGCTGGATCAGGAAATCAACCAGGGCGGCGTGGCGGTGGACCAGGATCTGGTCCGCGGCGCACTGGACATCTCCCGCAGGATGCAGGGCGAACTGTCCGGCAGGGCGAGGGAGCTTACGGGGCTGGGCAACCCCAACAGCGTTGCGCAGCTGAAGCAGTGGATCAGGGATAACTCCAGCCTGGAATTGGAAGACCTGAAGAAGCAGACGGTGGCGGAAGTGCTGGCGGGCAAGTCGGGCGACGGGCTCGTCAGGGAAGTGCTCCGGATAAGGAAGGAGCTGGGGAAGACGTCGGTAAAGAAATACGAGGCCATGGAGGCATGCATGTGCGGCGACGGGCGCATCAGGGGGCTCCTGCAGTTCTACGGGGCCAACCGGACAGGGCGCTGGGCGGGGAGGCTGGTACAGGTGCAGAACCTCCCGAGGAACTACATAGGAACGCTGGATACGGCAAGGGAGCTGGTGAAGAAAAGGCAGACTGATGCCCTTAGGGCCATCTATGGGAACGTGCCTGATACCCTCTCGCAGCTGATACGCACCGCGTTCATCCCCGGGGAGGGCAAACGGTTCCTGGTAGCGGACTTTTCGGCCATAGAGGCCAGGGTGCTTTCGTGGCTGGCGGGCGAACAGTGGCGGCTTGACGTGTTCAGGACCCATGGGAAAATATACGAGGCTTCCGCTTCAGCCATGTTCGGCGTGGACATCGGCCTGATAAAAAAAGGGAACCCTGAATATGCGCTCCGGGGCAAGGGGAAGATAGCGGAGCTGGCTCTGGGCTACCAGGGGGGCAAAGGCTCCCTGGTCTCCATGGGGGCGCTGGGCATGGGGCTGGCCGAGGAAGAGCTCCCCGACATCGTAAGGCGGTGGAGGGGGAGCAACCGGCGTATCGTGGACTTCTGGTATACCGTGGAACAATACGCGCTGGATACCGTGAAGCACGGCACGGCCGGGTATATGCCGTGCGGCATCGCCTTTGGCCGGGATGAGGACTATTTTTACATCGTGCTGCCATGCGGGCGGAGGCTCTACTATTATAAGCCGGAGGTGCGCGTGAACGAACTTGGCAGGGATGCGGTCCATTTCATGGGCGTCAACCAGAAGACGAAGAAATGGGAAGCCATAGCGACCTATGGCGGGAAGCTTGTGGAGAACATCGTGCAGGCGGTGGCGCGTGACCTGCTGGCCAATTCCCTGATGAACCTGTACCGTGCAGGGTTCAAAATACGCTTCCACATCCATGACGAGGTGATATTGGAAGAGCCCGAAGGCTCCGGCAGGACGCTGGAAGAGGCAATAGGCGTCATGTGCCGGCTCCCCGGGTGGGCGGAAGGGCTGCCCCTGGACGCGGACGGGTTTGAAGCCCATTATTATAAGAAGGATTAGGAGGGGGAGGCATGTTGCAGAACAACAGGCTTATAAGGATTACAACGGGGGCGA
Organism: Lachnospiraceae bacterium; assembly: GCA_021769135.1. GTDB lineage: Bacteria > Bacillota > Clostridia > Lachnospirales > Lachnospiraceae > Kineothrix. The sequence continues at coordinate 74,547 of JAETTM010000005.1, forward strand.
GCAGGAAGGCGACCGCCTGGGTCGGCCAGGAGCTGTACTGGTCGGATTTCCTGCAGAGGCTTTCGCAGCCGGTGAGGACGCAGGAAAGCCTGGGGGAGTACAAGGCGCTCCCCAGGCCGGAGCAGGACAGGCTGAAAGACGTGGGGGGCTATGTGGGGGGCACCCTGAAAGGGCCGCGCCGCAAAAACGAGAACGCCGGGGAGCGCGACCTCATTACCCTGGACGCGGACACGATTGAGCCGGGCGGCACCCAGAGGGTGCTCAACACGGTGGCTGCGATGGGGTGCGCCTATGCCGTATATTCCACAAGGAAGCACGAGGGCGCCGCGCCGCGGCTGCGCATCATCATACCGCTGGACGGGCCGTGCTCCGCGGACGAATACGAGCCCATAGCCCGCAAGGCGGCAAGCTTCATCGGGATGCAGATTTTCGACCCGACGACCTTCGAGCCGGTCAGGCTGATGTACTGGCCCAGCTGCAGCCGCGACAGCGAGTACGTTTTTGCATACGAGGACAAGCCGTTCCTTTCCCGCAGCGGGATGCTGGGGTACTACCGCGACTGGCGGGATGTGTCGGAATGGCCGGAAGTGCCGGGCGCGGCAAAGGTGCGCGACCGGTCGGCGAGGAAGCAGGGCGACCCGCTGGGGAAAAAGGGGATTGTGGGGGCGTTCTGCAGGAGCTTCACCATAGAAGAGGCGATGGGGCAGTTCATACCGGGCACCTACGAGCCTTGCGCCGAGCCGGGCCGGTTCACGTTCGTGGAAGGGAGCACGGTGGGAGGGGCGGTCCTCTACGAGGGCGGGAAGTTCCTGTACAGCCACCATGCCACGGACCCTTGTTCCGGCAGGCTGGTCAACGCCTTCGACATGGTAAGGCTGCACCTGTTCGGCAGTGAGGACGATGGGGCGAAGCCGGACACGCCGGCTGCCAATATGCCCTCATTCCGGAAGATGTGCGAATTCGCGTCGGAAATCCCCGCCATAGCGGACGCGATGGCCAAGGAGCGGTACGAGGCGGCGGCAAGCAGCTTTTCAGGGGGCCTTCCCGCCGGCCAGGCGCAGGGGGATGCCGGGTGGGTGCTGAAGCTGCAGGCGAACCCGAAGACGGGTGCGCCGCTGAATACCATCCAGAACGTGCAGATTATATTGGAAAATGACCCCCTGCTGAAAGGGCGCATATACCATGACGAGATGGCCGACAGGCCGATGGTGTCTGCACCGCTGCCCTGGGAGCCGCAAAGCGGCCCCTACGTGGAAAGGCAATGGGAGGACGAGGACGATTCCGGGCTCCGGGGCTACCTGGAGGCGGTCTACCAGATAACCGGGAAAGAAAAAGTAGCCGACGGGTTCGCGGTGTTCGCCATGAACCACAGGGTACATAAGCTGAAGGACTACCTGGCCGGCCTGGCCTGGGATGGGGTGCCCCGAGTGGACACCCTCCTGGTGGACTATTTCGGGGCGGAGGACAACGCCTATACCAGGGAGGCCATACGCAAGACCCTGGTGGGGGCCGTGGCGCGGGTATTCAGCCCCGGCGTCAAGTTCGACACGATGCTTATCCTGGCCGGGCGGCAGGGGATAGGGAAGAGCTCCTTCTTCCGCTTCCTGGGCATGGGCTGGTATTCCGACTCCCTGTGCACCTTCGAGGGGAAGGACGCGGCGGAGCTCCTGCAGGGCTACTGGATTATAGAGGCCGGGGAGCTGAACGGCATGACGAAATCCGAGATGAATACCGTCAAGCAATTTTTGAGCAAATGCGATGACGTGTACCGGGCGGCATATGGCAAGCGGACGGTGAAGCACCCAAGGCAGTGCATCATAGTGGGAACAACCAACGAGTCGGAATTCCTGAAGGACTATACGGGCAACCGCCGGTTCTGGCCGGTGGACTTGTCGGGGAACAGCTGCAAGCACGTGAGGCGCGACATGCCCGCGGAGGTGGCCCAGATATGGGCGGAGGCCGTGGCGCTTTACCGGCTGGGGGAGCCCCTGATATTGTCGCCGGGGGCGGAAAAAATGGCCGAGAATGCGCAGGAGGTGCACCGGGAGGCATCCTACTCCGAAGGGGCTATTGTGGAGTTCCTGGGGAGGAAGGTGCCCAAGGACTGGTACAGGCGGAGCATGTACGAGCGGAGGGCGTGGCTGGATTCCGAATTCGACCAGAAGCAGGCGGACGAAAGCCAGCTGATGTACAGGGACCGGATATGCGCATGGGAAATATGGAACGAGTGCTTCAAGATGCCGGGGTACAACCGGATGAGGAAGTCGGACTCCAAGGAAATCAATGGCATACTGGAAAGGCTGCCGGGGTGGGAAAGGCAAAAAAGCCCATTGCGTTTCGGGGGCGAGTACGGTTCGCAAAGGGGATTCCAGAGGGCAACATCCGGCGTGTAAACAAATTATTGGGCGAAAAGAGTTTACAAGGGGGCTGTAAACGTGCAAACAGGGAAAAACATTTGCATGTTAACGCCGGAAGGCCGATAAATACGGGTAGAAAAGGGATTTATAAACATGTAAACATTATTACTTATATAAATAAAAAATAAAGGGAAATAAGGGGTATATATACCCTTGTACCCTTGATATAGGGTATATATATAGGAAAAAATATCGGAATGTCGCAGGAGGGCAAAGCATGAGAGAGAGCGAACTGGAAAAAAAATTTTGCAGGCTTGCCGCGCAGGCAGGCGGCAGGGCGTACAAGTTTGTGTCGCCGGGGTGCGCAGGCGTGCCTGACCGCATCGTGGTCCTCCCTGGCGGGCGGGTGGGCTTCGTGGAGCTGAAGCGCGAGGGCGAAATGCCGAGGAAGCTGCAGCAGTTCCGCCGGGCCGAGCTGGAAAGGCTGGGATGCTACACGGCGGTAGTGGACAGCGTGGAGGGCGCGGAGGCCGCCATACGGGGGCTGGCCAGGCAGGGCCCGCAGGCGCCGGCGCGTGACAGGCTGTTCCTGGAGATGGTGAACCAGGCGCCGGGGCGGGCAGGGGGTGTGCTGCCATGAAGTTCATACCGCACGATTACCAGAGGTACTGCATCACCCGCATTATCCAGGACGAATGCCTGGCGCTGTTCCTGGACATGGGCCTGGGGAAGACGGTCATAACGCTGACCGCGGTGTGCGACCTGATTTTCAACCGCTTCCAGGTCGGCAGGTGCCTGGTGATAGCCCCGAAGAAGGTGGCGGAGGACACCTGGACCAGGGAGCAGGGGAAATGGGACCACCTGAAACTGCTTAAGGTCCAGCCGGTGCTTGGGCCGAAGCCCCGGCGCGTCAAAGCCCTGAACAGCCCCGGCAACATTTTCGTGGTCAACCGGGAAAACGTGCCATGGCTGGTGGACTACTACCGGAATGCCTGGCCGTTCGACATGGTGGTCATCGACGAGTCGAGCAGCTTCAAGAGCCACCAGGCAAAAAGGTTCAAGAGCCTGAAAAACGTCCGCAGGCACATCAGGCGGCTGGTGGAGCTGACCGGCACGCCGTCGCCGAACGGCCTGACCGACCTGTGGGCACAGGTATACCTCCTGGACGGGGGGCAGCGCCTGGGGAGGACGCTTACCGAGTACCGGAACAACTACTTCTTCCCGGCGGCCAGGAACGCGACCACGGTTTTCTCCTATGAGCCGCGTCCGGGGGCGGAGGAAGAGATACAGGGGCTTATCCGGGATATCTGCATCAGCCTGTCGGCCAAGGACTACCTGGACCTGCCGGAAAGGGTGGAGGACATCAGGTACATACAGCTGGATGCCAAGGCGCGGAAAGCGTACGGGGAGATGGAGCGGGAGCGGATACTGGAACTCCCGGACGGGGTGCTGGATGCCGGGAGCGCGGCGGTCCTGTCGGGGAAGCTGCTGCAGCTTGCAAACGGGGCGGTATACCATACGGCGGAGTCCGTTTCCGGCGATGAAGCCACCCTGTCCAGGGAAGTTGTGGAGATACACGGCAACAAGCTGGAAGGGTTCATGGAACTGGTGGAAGAGCTGGGAGGGAACCATGCGCTTGTATTCTACAATTTCCAGCATGACCTGGAAAGGCTCCGCCGGGCGCTTGGGAAGACGGGGCTGGCGGTCAGGGAGCTGAAAGGCCCTGCGGACATTACGGACTGGAACGGGGGGCGAATAGACATCCTCCTGGCGCACCCGGCCAGCGTGGCGTACGGGCTGAACCTTCAGCAGGGAGGGAACCATGTCATTTGGTTCGGCCTGAACTGGAGCCTGGAGCTTTTCCAGCAGGCCAATGCCAGGCTCCACCGGCAGGGGCAGGAGCATACGGTGTTCATCCACTACCTCCTTGCGGCAGGAACGGTGGATGAAGACGTCATGGACGCGCTGCGGCGCAAGGACAATTGCCAGGCGGCACTCCTGGAGGCGCTTAAGGCAAGGGTAGGGAAATATTTCCAGGGGAAAAACCAGGGAGGGGGAAACAAGGATGGAAAATATCAGGATTAAGGGTGTCCGCGAATGCGCGGACCTGGACCGGAAGGTCTTCCTGCAGAACGGGGCAATAGTAGTCCAGAAAGAAGGGGGCCAGGCCATAGGGGCCTACCTGGTTATCCCCTTCAGGGACCATAAAAACAGGTACCCTGGCGGCAGCACCACTGCCTACTGCGCACTGGTGGACCTGGACACCGGGAAGCTGGCCTTTGAGGAAAGGTGCAGCAGGGCAACCACGGAACGGAGGGTTCTAAGGCACCTGACAAGGGCAGGGTTCTCCTACCCGTATGACCCGGATTCCCGTGAGCAGGATGCAAAGTTTTACGGCATGCGCGTCCAGGTTTATATGAACGGGTGCTACAAGATGGAGATTGAGCTTGGGGAGGAATACATGGCCGGGAGGAAACGAAAAGGGGGCGGGAAGGCATGGACATGACGGGGAAAAGGCCGAGCGAAATAATAGCGGGGTTCCTGGAATTCCTTGAAGCGTCGAAAAGCGAATACGAGTCCGCCTACAGCGACGTGGGGAGGGAGGACAGCAAAACGCAGACGTTCCTGCACGATATTGAACTGGCACCCAATAGGGGCGAACGGGATAAGGTCTGCACAAAGCTCCAACAGAGCCGCCGGACAAGGCGGAAGGCAAAGGATAGGGCGCAGCTGTACGAGCACGTATGCAGCTTCTATACGGACAAGCAGAACCAGAACCTGGTAAAAGCCCTGCGCCGGCTACAGAATGACCAGGCCGCAAGGGAGAAGTACCTGTTCGGGAACCGGGAGTTCAAAAACAGGGTGGATTAGGAAGGAGGGCACGGGATGAAGAACACGCTTGGGGATTTGAACAATCTCTTGTTTGCCCAGCTGGAAAAGCTGGGGGATGACGATATAGAAGGAGAAGAATTGGAAGGAGAGATAAGGCGTTCGGAAGCAATGGCAAAGGTAAGTGAACAGATAATTAAGACTGGTGAACTACAGCTGAAAGCTATCCAGCATATGGACGAATATGGTTACGAGAGGGAGAAGGCTGTGCCGGAAATGCTAGAAGTGCGGAGGTGATTGGTAAATGGGAAAATGGCCGGCAGAAGTCAGGGGATGGATGGGTGAGAATACTGTAGGAAGAACTACGAAAGAGTTGACAGTGCTTATCAACCAACAGGGGTTTGACGAGAAGTACGGTATGGTATTTACGGAAGGAATTGTCAAATCGGCAAAGAGCCGTTATGGCTTCAAAAGTGGTACGCCTACTGGGAATCCGAAAGGGTATTCTGCCAAATATCCGGAAGGGATGGAGGGATATATCCGGGATATAGCAGAGGGAAAAGGGGCAAAAGAGATTGCAGAGTTAGTATCGGGGCATTTCGGTATCCAGTTTTCCGTCTCCGAATGCAGGAACTATAAAAAGAACCACAATATAGTTAGCGGCCTTGACTGCCGGTTTAAGGAGGGCCATGAGCCGGCCAATAAAGGGAAGGAAATGAACCCGGAGCAATATGAGAAGTGCAGGCACACAATGTTTCGCAAAGGTGATGTTCCTGCAAACCACATGGAGGTTGGAGAATATACCCATACCACTGACGGCTATCTCATTCAGAAAGTGCAGGAGAAGGGAACGCAGAGGGAGCGGTTTGAATTTGTCCACCGGAAAGTATGGGAAACGCATAACGGCCCGATTCCGGTGGGCAAAAGGGTAAGCTTCCTGGATGGGGATAAGGATAACTGTAGCATCGAGAATCTTGTATTAATAGATAACAGTGAGAATTTGGAATTGAACCGAAGCCGTCTTAGGTTTCCAAATGCCGAATTGACAAAATCCGGAGTAGCGATTGCAAAAGTGAAAGTAGCGGCACGGAGAAGGAGGCCCCGTTGTGAGTAAAAAAATATTATGGGATTACATTGACGCCTGTGAGCTTATAAAAGAAACGGAAGAGGACATAAGGAGGATGAGAAAGGGGGAAACGGTCCATGACAAAGTCAGCGGGAGCAATCCGGAATTCCCTTACCAGGCACAGAATTTTAGCATATCAGGGGTAGCGGAACGCAGGATGGGCAATGCGGAATTGGAGAGGGAAAGGCAACTCCTGCATCAACGGAAAGAGAATGCGGAAAAAATAAGGTTGAAGGTAGAGAAGATAATGGAACGCGCACCGGCAAGGATGCAGAGGATTATCCGCTTCAAAATATTACAGCGGATGACATGGGGAGAAGTAGCAGCCCACATGGGAGGGAAATGCACGGGGGAGAGCGTCAGGAAAGAGTTTGACAGGTTTTTTGAAAAAAATTAAAAGTTTGTCCGTTTTGTCCGCACTGTCCGGTTTTTATGTGGTAATATGTTATTGGTCGGTAGTAGATGTGACAGCCAAATGTATAATTGCTTCTATTCTTGCCCTGATAGAAATGCCGTACACTTTTAGCAGTGTGCGGTATTTTTATTGTAAAGTTTTTGCCGATATAGTAATATAAAGAGAAAAAAAGTCTATTACAGAATTGTTGGCGAATGTATAAATATGATTGGAAGATTCGGAAAGGGAGATAGCCCCGGCTATCTCTTTTCCTTTTCCCCTAAACAAATGATTGAGAGGTGGTGATGATGGCAAGGCCAAGGAGCCCCAGCAGGGATAGGGCGATGCAGCTCTGGCTGGACAGCGGGAAGAAAAGGATGCTTAAGGATATCGCCAAAGAACTTGAGGTATCCGAAGAGCAAATAAGGAAGTGGAAGAACCAGGATAAATGGGATAAGGTAACGTTACCGAATGCCAATGGTAACGTTACTAAACATAGAGGCGGCCAGCCGGGCAACCGGAACGCTGCCGGGCACGGAGCGCCAAAGAAGAACAGCAATGCAGAGAAGCACGGCCTTTTCCGGAAATACCTTCCGGAAGAGGCTTTTTCCATCATACAGGAGATGCCCGAGGGGCCGCTGGATGTCCTATGGGACCAGATACGGATTGCCTATGCGGCCATCATCCGTGCGCAGCAGATTATGTATGTGCGCGACCGGGAGGACAAGACAATTGAGAAGGTTGAAGAAAAGATGGGTAATGTTATCGGTGAAAAATGGGAGGTGCAGCAGGCCTGGGATAAGCAGGCCAATTTCCTGAAATCCCAGGCACGCGCCCAGGCCGAGCTCCGGGGCATGATAAAGCAGTACAATGAGCTGCTGCATGAGAACTGGGAGCTTGCCAGCGAAGAACAGAGGGCCCGCATCAAGAAGATGGAAGCGGAAACGGAACGCATCAGGAACAGCAGCAGCGAAGCGGAAGGGGATGATGGTGTTGAAATCGTCAACGATTGCAAGGAAGAAGAAGCAGGTACGGATTAGCGAGACCATAATACCGAAATACCACGGCATATTCAATAACCGTACCTATAAACATATTATACTGACTTCCGGCCGTGCAGGCACGAAGTCCAGCTTTGCCGGTGTGCGTGGCATCTACCAGATTGTCAGCGACGCTTCCGGCTCCGTGGTTGTGCTGCGCAAGCACCACAACAAGCTGCGTAAGACCGTATACAAGGAAATGCTCCGGGGCATCAACCGGCTGGGCATTCCGAAAAACCGGTTCTGGATTACGAAGTCTCCGATGGAGATTACATACAAAAAGCACGGAACTACAATGTATTTTACGGGCTCCGACAGCATAGACGATACGAAGGGGATTATTGATGAGGACAAGCCGATAAAGCTGGTCATACTGGACGAATTGACGGAATTCTTTGACGATGGGGAAGGGGAGGAAGAACTGCTGAATATTGAAGCTACCTTTGCCAGGGGGAACAAGGGCGATTTCCAGATGCTCTACCTGTTCAACCCGCCGAAGAACCCCAACAGCGATGTCATGAAGTGGCTGGCAAAGATGAGGCGACGGCCTGACTGCATCCACATCCACACGGACTACAGGGATGTGCCCCCTGAATGGCTGGGGCCAGACCTGATACAGTCGGCGGAGACCCTCCATGACACAGATGAGCGCATGTACAGGTGGGTATGGCTGGGTGAGGCCGTGGGGATTGACGATGCGATATATTACATGTTTAATGCAGGGCACACGAAGGGCGCCCCGGTTCCGAATGAGGACCGTTTCCCTATTATAGCAATTGGTGGGGATTATGGGCAGCAGAATGCAACAACCTTCCAGGCGGCCGGGCTGGACATGGCCATGAGGAAGCTCCGCGGCCTGGGCGAGTATTACCACAGCGGCCGGGAAGCAGGGAAGCAGAAAAGCCCATCGGAATATGCGCAAGATTTTGTACAGTTCGTTGTAGGCCTGGGCGAAAAATACGGGATGGAAAATACCCGCTTCGTGCTGTTTCTTGACCCTTCCGCCCAAGGCCTGCAGGAGGAAATAAAGAGGGCATGCAGGGCGGCAGGCGTGCCGGTTTCCGTCCGGGATGCCGAAAACGATGTAAAACTGGGCATTAGCCGGGTACAAAAGGCGCTTTCCTTCCATATTTTAAGCGTATCCCCGGAACAGAAGAACGCCATCAATGAGTTCGGGATTTACGAATATGACCCGGATTCCATTGAAAAAGGGAAGGAAGAGCCCATTAAGGTGGATGACCACTGCATGGATGCTATCCGCTATATGGTAATGGGCATGTGGACAAGGATTAAGCGCTGGCTGCCAGTGCAGGAAAGGGATGGCTAATAAAGGGATGGACATTTTCAGTTATTTCAGGGATAAGGGGATTGACACGCCGGATGCGAGCTTTTATAGGCAGATAGAGGTCTGGCGCAGCTGGTACAATTCAAATGTGAAGAAATTCCATAAATACAGGGTGTACCGCGGGAACGGGTCATACGTCAACTGCCAGCGGTATTCCCTGGGGATGGCCAAAAAGGCATGCGAAGACATGGCGGACTTGCTGCTGAACGAGCGGGTGGCAATCGCCATTGCGGACCAGGCTACGGACGCCTTTGTTAAGGGGGTCCTGGAAGCCAACACATGGGAAGAGCTGGGCAACGAATACCAGGAGTGGAAGGCCGCGCTGGGCACGGCGGCCTATGTGGTGTACATCAAGGATGCCATGGTGGACGAAGCCGGGAACATGGTAGGCGGCAGCGTGGGCATCAATTATGTGGAGGCGGCCAACATCTACCCTACAAGCTGGCAGAACAAGGTGGTCACGGAATGCATATTCACGTTCCCCAAAACTTATAAGCGCAAGAAATACATCCATTTCCAGTACCATAAAATGGAGGATGTGCGGGGGGAGGGCAGGAGGCAGTACGTGGTCGAGAATACAGTTGTTGAAGATACCGCAGGTGCGGGGAGGGAGCTGGCACCGGAGCAGTGGGAAGAAATACCCGCATTCAAGGGGCTGGCCGGGCGAACTGAAACCGGTTCGGACAAGCCGCTTTTTATCATAGACCGGCTGAATACGGTGAACAACGCCGACGAGGACGCCACGAACCCGATGGGGGTTTCGCTGTTTGCCGGCGGCATTGATTCCGTAAGGAAGATAGACCTGGAATATGACAGCTACGCGAACGAGTTCTCCCTGGGGCGCAAACGCCTATTCGTGGCCCCCGAATTTTTGAGCAACGAGGACGGTTCGCCGGTATTCGACCCGGACGATTCCGTTTTTTACGAGCTCCCGGATGAATATTTCAAAAGCGCCGAATCAAAGGAGGCAATCCGGGAAGTGAACATGGAGCTGCGCGTGGAAGAACATAGCAAGGCCATCAGCGATGACCTGAACTGGTTCTCCTTCAAGTGCGGCTTCGGCACTGACCGATACAAGTTCGAGGGCGGACAGGTCAAGACGGCCACGGAGGTAATCAGCAAAAACTCCGACATGTACCGCACCTTGCAGAAGCATGAGCTTGTATTGAACCGGGTCCTGGTCCAGCTGGTTCAGACCATCGTCCGCGCAGGCATCAGCATAGGGGTACCGGGGCTTAAAGAAGATACGGAAGTCACGATTGCCTTTGACGATTCAATTATTGAGGACAAAACCACGGAACGGCAGAATGACCGGCAGGACGTGGCGATGGGGGCCATGTCCTTGGCCGAATATAGGGCGAAGTGGTACGGGGAGACGTTGGAGGAAGCAAAAAAGAATCTCCCTGAACAATTTGACAACGGGGGCAATGGGGGCGCTATTCCGTGATAAAAAAAAGAAGATAAAGTTATTTCATAGAAGGGAAGTGGAAATGAATGGAAAAAGTAGATAAGCTGATTGAGGACTTGGCTGTCCACATAAGCGGCATCATAGAAAGCGGTGATGACATGGAACATGAGATTGGGGAGAAGACAAGCGCCCTTGCTGAACTGGTGTCGGCAAGGGCGCTTATGAACTAGCGCTCCTTGGAGTTCAGTTCAAATAGCTTGTCATAGACTGCCTGCATAAAATCGGCTACGGATTTCCCGCCGTTTGCATCGACAGTGATGCCAGTGTTGGACATTCTGGCAACGGTGATTTCTACTGTTTTATCAATTAAGGTGCTGTTGTTCATAATGTAATTCCCCTCCTTTCCCCTTTGTACTTGGCTGCGGCAACAGCCTGTACTTAGGATTATAATGGGGCGGAGGGGGATTTTCAATGGAGGAAGGTACTTAATGTCGGAATGTAGCGTATCTTGTCGGATTCCCTTGACTTTTGCGGGATGGGTATGGGATAATGGGGGAGTAAATTATGTAGGAGGGTTTGCCAATGAAGACTTGGAAACTTGTATCGGGGATTTTATCCATTATCCTTTTCCTCATCGTGTCGGTACAGTCATGTGCCGCGGGAGTTGTGAATGCGATTGAGGAGAACGGGCAGTCCAGCGGGAGCGCGGGGATTATCGTTGCGATTATGCTCCTTTCGGGTGGCATCGTGTCCATCGCGACGAGGAAAAGCAACGGGAAGGGTGGCAACATCGCCTTGATAGTCCTTTTCGGTATTGCGGCCCTGGTGGGCTTCACGATGGCGGGCAACTACAGCGACCTGGTAATCTGGGCCGTATGGTGCCTGGTCAATGCGGCGCTGGCGGTTGTGGCGCTGGTCAAGGGGAAGAAAACTGAATAGCCGGAAGGCAGGGGAAGGCGGCGGGAAAAATCCGCTGTCTTTTTCTTTTGGAATTGTCTTTGGCCAGGTATAAATAAAAGGCATCAAATAAATGATGCCTTGGGGTTTTCGTAGCGGGATTCGAACCCGCATATGATTGTTCGGTAGACAATTGCTTTATCCATTAAGCTATACGTCCATTTGGATAGGAACATAATAACAAATTTTTGTAGGATTGTCAAATTAGGTATTGACTTTCTGTAGCAACAATATTATATTTATTGTAGCGACAAAAAGAAAGGAGGAAAGAGTGTGTCGCCCAAAACAGGAAGACCCAAATCTGACAACAGTAAAGATACAATGCTTAGGGTTCGCATTGATGAAGATACAGTGCGCAAACTGGAAACTGTATCAAGAGAATTAGGCATAACGAAGTCAGAAGTAGTCAGAAATGGCATAGAAAATGAATATCAAAGGGTATTAAAAAAATAGTAGTTGGCAAGTTTGGCGACCAGCAACTACTACTTTTTACCATCAGAAGTTTTACCATCTGATAAATTTATCATACCAGATGAGAGAACTTCTTTCAAGAAAATTTTGAAAGGAGATTTTTATGCAGAAAATTAAAGATTACATTGACCGCTTCTTTAAGAACAAGGCGATGGATGCCAACTATGCGCTTAGGACATGCGAAGTGGTAGAGCTTATCAAAGAGATGCATTGGGCGGATACGAACAAGCTGTACGATGCCATTGCCGCGCTTTTCCGCTACGGGTATGCAAAAGGCTACCGGGCGGCTAAGGCAGAGATGAAGAAGAAGGCGGGTGCGGCCTATGCAAAATGAACTGAAACGTATTGAGGGCGGCCTGGTTCCTGTATACGAGACCGACATAGGGGAAAGGGTTGTTTACGGCTCGGAGCTCCATGAAGTGCTGGGTGCGCCAAGTGTATATCGTGAATGGATTAAACGTCGCTTTTCTGATATTGATGCGGTAGAAAATGAGGATTTCCAAGGTGTAGAAATTTCTACACCTTCTCGCCAGACCAGAAAAGACCACATCATTAAGCTGGACACCGCCAAGGAGATGGCCATGTTGGAGCGCAATGAGAAGGGTAAGCAGGTGCGCCGGTACTTCATAGAGATCGAGAAGAAGTACCGGATGCCCAGAGTGCCCGTCACGCCGATGCCGCCCATCCGCGACCCGATGCAGGACTTGTCGCCCCAGCTGCAGCTGCTAATCAGCATGGAATTGAAGCAGAAGGAGACGGACCGGAAGGTGGCGGAGCTGGAAGGGATGGCAAGGCGGCAGGGCGAGGCGATGCAGGCGGTCAAGGAGGCCATGGCGGACATCGGCCAGGGGAAGGAGTTCAGCCAATGGGTCACCGCATCCATAAAAAGGGTTGCGGAGAGCAAGGCGTTCGAGGAAAACCCGTACCGGTATCAGGAGGCATGGGTGGAAAGCTACAGGCGGCTGACGGACAAGGCGGCATGTGACCTTGACGTCCTGCTGAAAAATGCGAAGAAGAGGGCGCAGAGGAACGGCGCGACCAAGGCGCAGGTAAAGGACATCAGCAAGCTTTCGGTGATATCCAATGATAAAAGGCTCAAGGCGCTGTACATATCCACAATACAGGAAATGGTGGTAGGGTACTGCGTAGACATAGGGGGCTGACAAATATAAGAAAATATAGTTTAACGGGGGAGGGGCCTTTAACGGGCCTCTTCCTTTTTTCAGGCAATCGGGGGCCCATCCATGAAACAGGAATACCAGTCGATGCTCCAGGCCGGCATAGAAAAGAAGTACCGGGTGCTGGAAGAGGAAATTGAAAAGGATATTATACGCCGCATCCAAAAGGCGGGGAAAATCACCTCCGCGGCGGACTGGCAACTGCAGCGCTACATGGTGCTTGGGCACAGCACGGAGGACGTGGAGGCCATCGTCCGGCAGGCCGTGGGCGGCAGCTGGGCGGACACCTTCAAGCTGTACGATGAAGTCATAGAACAGGAATATGTCAGGAGCAAGGCCATATATGAACAGGTCAATGCCTATTTCGTGCCTTACGAGCAGAACTATGAGCTGCAGCAGATTACCAACGCCCTTATCCAGCAGTCCAATGACGAACTTTCAAACATAAGCGGGTCTCTGGGCTTCATGGTGGACGTGGGGGGCGGCAGGAGGGTATTCACGCCGCTTTCGGAAATTTACAACGGCTATCTGGACAATGCCATCACTATGATGGCCTCCGGGGCATTCGACTACAATACGCTCATCCGCCAGGTGGCTGCCGGGCTGGCTGCATCCGGGCTTCGAACGGTGGACTACGCCTCCGGGCACAGCAGCCGGGTGGACGTGGCCGCCAGGAGGGCGTTGCTGACCGGGATGGGGCAGCTGGCCGGGCAGATATCCCGGATGAACGGGCAGGCGCTTGGCACGGACAAGTATGAAGTTGACTGGCATCCCGGCGCACGGCCCGACCATGCAAAATGGCAGGGCCGCGTCTGGACATGGCAGCAGCTCGTGGATGTGTGCGGGCTGGGAAGCGGCGCAGGCCTGCTGGGCTGGAACTGCCGCCATTCCTACTACCCTTTCCTGGAAGGGGTTTCCGTCAGGAACTATTCCGATGAATGGCTGGCGGAAATGGACAGGAAGGAAGCCCGGAAGGTTCCGTACAGGGGAAAGGAATATAATGCTTATGAAGCCACGCAGAAACAGCGGCAAATGGAAACCGCGATGCGGGCGCAGCGGGAAAAGGCACAGATGCTGAAACAGGGCGGCGCCCATCCGGATGATGTGCTGGTTGCGCGCTGCAAATACCAGGCCATGTTGGACGAGTATAAGGAATTCAGCAGGAAGTTCAAGCTGCCGGAGCAGCGGGAGCGGATATACTATGACCTCCGCGGCCGTGTTGCACCTTCGCAGCGCACATATAAGGAATATAAGATAGCAGAGGAAAACCGCGGGAAGGTGGTAATACCGGATGCAAAGATTAATAGCTTTTTTCTTAAACCGGGGGCAAAGCATGCAGAGGAATTTTTTGACGTTGGGTATACTGAAAAGGATGGCAAGCGGCTGCGCAGGGATATCCTGGCACAGTATAACGAAAACAGGGCAGTGGATAAAAAGGAATTGACGGATGGTGCGGAGCGGTTTAGTATTTTTATGGAACTCGGGTCTGCCGGGAAACGGAAAACGTTCCGTATTGTATGGCAAAAGGATTCGGCAGATGCAAAGCCCCGGCTTATAACCGGCCACAGGGAGGGATGAACATGAAAATCAATGATACTGTACGGATTAAAAGCGAAAATGTCACAGGGATTATAGTTGACATTTCAAAAAGGAACGGAAAAGTTTATTATACTGTGGAATCATCGGTAAAGGGGGCCATAGAGGGGAAGGATGGCGGCGAATGGCCATTATATGACTGCGAAAAAGGGGATATTGAAGTGCTGACATAAGGAGGAAAATATGATAACAGTTTTAACGACGCCAAACAAGATACATGTATCCGGCCATGCCAATACCGCCCCGCGGGGCGAGGATATTGTCTGCAGCGCCGTTTCCGCCCTTACCCTTACGTTGATAAGGGGGCTTAAGGGAATCGCCAGTGTGGAACTAAGCGAAAGCGAGGAGCCAGGCAATATCTGTATTGAATGGCAGGAAATCAATGACACCGGCAAAGCCCTGGTCGATACATGGTTTTTGGGCATCTGTGGGATAGCCGCAGAATATCCGGTAATAGAATTTTTATAGTGGGCGGTATAAAATATAGCGAGTGAATGACGCATCCTTTGCAGGGTGCTTTTTTCATGCCTGACGGGGCAGTAAATACGGGGAAAACATAGGAAAGTGAGGATGGAACATGAAGAAGAGGCATTTTGATTTGCAGCTTTTCACCGATGGCGGTGATGGAGGCACCGGCGCTTCGGGCGCTGGGGCAGGGGCGGCAGGGAATGGCGGAGGCCAGGGCAATACCGGTGGCGCGACCTATACCCATGAACAGGTTGACCAGATAGCGGAGGCCAGGGCAGGCCTTGCGACAAAAGCGGCACTGGCGGACTATTTCAAAAAGCAGGGTGTGAGCGAGGATGAAGCGGCAGCGGCACTGGCGGATTTCAAGGCAAAGAAAGCGGCTGGCCAGCCCGACGTGTCCGCTGTGGAAAAGGAGCGCGACGAGGCGCTTGCCAAAGTGGAGGAAATGGAAAACCTCAATTACTTGCGCGACAAGGGAGTGAAAGCGGAAGACCTGGACTACGTGCTTTTCAGGGCCCAAAAAAACGTGGACGAAAAGACGGGATTCAAGAAAGCGGCTGACGCTTTCCTGAAGGAGAACCCGCGTTTCACGGGGCAGGGCTACAGGGTTGTCTCCACTGGGAAGCCCGATGGGGGGCCCGGAACGGGCCAAACTGCGCATGACACAATCAATGCTTCCATACGCTCGGCGTTTGGGAGGTAAAGAAGGGAGAAAACGGATATGAACAAAAACAGGAAACTATTCAACCTACAGTTGTTTACCGGCGGCACATCCATCACCAGAAGCAATGCGGAAGCGCTGATACCGGTGCAGGAGAGCCATGACATTATCCAGGGGGTGGTGGAACAGTCAGCTGTATTACAGCGTGGCCGCAGGCTTCCGAACATGACGGCGGCCCAGTACAGGATGCCCGTCCTTGACATGCTCCCGGTAGCGTATTTTGTTAACGGTGAAGGCAGCGATGCAAAGAAAAGGACCACAAAAATGGCATGGGATAAAAAGGTGATTTATGCGGAAGAGATTGCGGTTATCGTACCAATTTCCGAAGCTGTGCTTGACGATGCGGCTTATGATATCTGGGGCGAAGTACGGCCCCGCCTTATTGAAGCGTTCGGACAAAAGATTGACGGCGCTATTTTATTCGGGGTAGAAAAGCCTTCCACGTGGCGGGATGACGTAGTGACTACAGCGGTAGACGCCGGGGCTTACGTGAAACTGGGCTCCGATTTGTATGATTCCATCCTGGGCGAGAGCGGCGTTATTGCGAAAGTGGAGGAAAGCAGCTATTTTGTGAACGGCCATATGGCAGACATTACTATGAGGGCCAAACTGCGCGGCCTGAAAGATACAACGGGCCAGCCAGTGTTCAAGTCTGACATGCAGTCAGGTACATCCTATACACTGGACGGTTCGCCGATGAACTTCCCCCGGAACGGTGCCTTTGACAAGTCCAAAGCACTGATGATAAGCGGGGATTTTTCCCAGCTGGCTTATTCCATTAGGCAGGATATCACCTTCAAGATTTTTGACCAGGGCGTGATTCAGAATCCGGCCACCGGGGAGATTGAATATAACCTGATGCAGAATGACATGGTGGCGCTGCGGGCTGTTATGCGCCTGGGCTGGGAAATACCGAACCCGATTAACGCCATGGTTCCCGACAAGACAAAGCGCTGCCCGTTCGCCATCCTGACCACCACGGAGCCGGTCAAGTCAAGCTATACCAGCGAAGAGCTGAATGCCTTGACGGTTGACCAGATAAAGGCCATCGCCGTGGCCAAAGGCTATACGATTACAAAGACAACCAAGGCTGAAATCATTGCGGAGTTTTTGTCTTTGCAGGGCGCGTAAGGGAGGTTGGAGGCGGTGTATGTTGATTTTGCATATTATTCCGACACATATGGAGGTTCGCTCCTGACGGAGGCCGAATTTTCCGGTGCGGCCAGGGATGCAGAAAACTATATCCGTTACCTGACATACTTAAACGGTGACATTTTTGCAGATATGGCGCAGGCAGGCGTTATAAAAAGCGCCGTCTGTGCCGCTGCGGATGCCTGCTATATGGCCAGGAGGGAACAGGAGCAGGGCGGGAACTTGAAATCCGAAAGCAAGGATGGCCTTTCAGTGTCATTCGTTGTGGCACGGAAGGACGGGGAATCGGTTGACGGCTATGCGAAGCGGTGCATGTACCAGGCGGTCAGGCCCCAACTGCTGCCTACCGGCTGGCTTTCGCGGCGGGGAAAGGTGGGATGTACACATGGTAACGAATGTGGAGGCTATAACTGTCTTTAACGGCAGGACGGACAAAGAGACAAGGAGGAAAATCTTTATCCCTACGGTAATCCGGAACGTGTCCTATACGGGGGCCAAAGGGGCCACGGTCACGAACAACGGGGTATGGAGCGATGACGTACAGTGTAAGGTAAGGGTTCCGCTGTCCGCTGCGGTCCAGGATGGCCGGTCATACATGCCTTGCCTGAAATATGCGAAGCTGGGCGATGAAGAAGCGGCGGAACACTGGACCATCAGGAAAGAGGACCTGCTTATCCGCGGCATATATTCCGGTGGGAAAACGGTGCTGTATGAAGACGAACTGGCCGCATACGCAAAGGAACAGGGGATCGATTTGATAAAAATTACGGAGTATGCCGATGACACGGACGGGGGCAGCCCCTATACGAGGCATTGGCGGATTGGGGGGAAATGATGGCAGGGGCACATCATGTCCGCAGGCCGCAGGATTTGACTATCCAGTATAATGGAGGCCAGGTAAAAATGTGCTGGGATGGCGGGTTCAGCGAAACACGCAGCAGGATGTTCAACAGGAAGCAGATGGTTGTTGACAGCGAAGTGCTGCGGTATTGTACGCCATTGATACCATTCCAGACTGGGGCGCTGATGCGCTCCGGGATAACCGGCACGGTAGTCGGCAGCGGGAGCGTCAAATATACGGCCCCGCATGCCCGGAACCAGTATTACCATACGGCGCAGACACGCTCCTATGATTCGCGCCGGGGCGCAAAATGGTTCGAGCGGATGAAAACGGCCCATAAGGCGGATATCAAGAGGGCCGCGGAAAGGGGGTAGCATTTTGGTCAATTCAATAATGGAAGGGCTGGCAAACTATTTTTTGCAGTGCCCGCTTTTAAAGGACGGCGTATTCCGTGTGGATGCGCTGGGCGGTGAACCGGTGGAGTATGCGCTTGAATCGGCCATCACCTCCCCGGTAATACGGACCTATATTGACGGGTCCAGCATCCGGCAGTACCAGTTCAACTTTAACAGCCGGGAGGCTTATTCCATGGACCGGGTTATGGCAATCCAAAGCGAAAGCTTTTATGAAGATTTATGCAACTGGGTGGAGGGGCAGAGCATGGCGGGGAACCTCCCCGAAATGCCGGGGGGCTGCGAAGCGCAGGCCCTGTCTGTCCTTGCGCCGGGGTTTATGCTGGATGCAACAATGGAGAACGCCTATTACCAGGTCCAGCTTGTACTGCAATATTTTAAGGGGGCACCGGGCAGAAAAACGCCATGAGGTGTCTAGGAAAAAAGGAGAACAATTTATATGAGCGAAAAAGACATGAGCAGGAATGTAACAAAAAGGCATGACTTTGCGGACTACCTGGGGCTCCAGGAAGGAGGGGAGTCTGTTTTCGTGCTGATGGGGACCGGCTTTACTACGCTGGATGAGAACCCTGGGGCGAAGACTTCCAAAAAGAAGTACGTCAATGAAGCGGCAAGTTCCTCTTCCATAACAAGCTACGAGACGGTATTCCCGTTTGAGTCGGACCTGATTGTCCAGCAGGAGGCAGTGCTGGCCCTGTACAGGGTAGGCCGCAACCACTGCACCGGGTCCGATGCGGAGTTCCCGTACGTTAGGGTAGAACTCTGGGATAAGGCGGACGGCAAAGCGAATGAGTTTGCAGCAAGGCTGTTCACCGTTTCGGCAGAGATTTCAAGCATCAGCGGGGAGGATGAGATTGCCGTCTCCGGGAACCTGAACGCGGTAGGCGACCCGATAGATGGCACGTTCAACACGGAAACCAGGGTTTTCACCCCGGCATCAGCAGAGGGCGGCCAGGAAAGCGCGGGCGGGGCATAAAGCAGCCTTGCCCGTACATGGAACAATGCAACTTTAACCAACAGGAGGGATAATACATGAACGTTTTAGGGGTAGAATTGGAATACGATTTTTTTGATGCGGACCAGCTTGAAATATATGAGCGGGAGAACAAAAAAGTTGCGGAGGATATCGGGGATATGGAACAGTATGAGGGCAAGAGTACCGCTGATGCCATCCGGATACAGTGCCGCATTGTGGACAATTTTTTTGACGCGGTATTCGGGGAGGGAACGGCAAAGAAGCTTTTCCATGGGAAGGCCAATATCCTTGAACACATGGATGCTTTCGGAACTGTAGCGCAGGGGGCAGGCAACGCCAGGGCGGAGTTTGAAGCCATTGAGGATAAATACACGCCCAACCGTGCCGAAAGGCGGCAGGAGGAAAAGGATGCCCGGCAGTTCCAGAAACAGAAATCCCGTAACTATTACCATAATGCCGCAGGGCGCAACGGGAAGGGGCACAGCCATTGAATATCTTGATAGACGAAATCGGATGCCCGAATCAGGCAACGGTTAGCGGCAGGAAGTACTGGATACGGACAGACTTCCGGATATCTATCCTTTTTGAATTGCTGATGCAGGATAGCGGCCTGGATGCCAAGGAAAAAGTGAGGAAAGGGCTTGGGTTGTATTACCCGGCCATCCCCGATGACTTAAGCGCGGCCGTTGACGCTGCCCTGTGGTTCTACCGGTGTGGCAGGGTGGAAACTACGCAGCAGAAAAGGGCGGCCGCAAGGCGGGGGAGGGCCCAGGCATATTCTTTTGACCATGATGCGGGCCTTATATATGCCGCTTTCCGTCTGGCATACAATATAGACATTCAGGACATAGGGTATATGCATTGGTGGAAATTCAGGTTCCTGTTCAATTCGCTTCCAAAGGATTGCGAGTTTGTACGGGCGATGGAGTACCGCAGCATTGACATAACCGACAAGATGTCAAAGGAGCAGAAAGATTTTTACAAGAAAATGAAACGCCTGTATGCCCTGCCCTTGACAAAGGAAGAGGACAACAGGCAGGCGGCAATAGAAAATGCCCTCCTGAACGGCGGGAACGTGGCAGGGGTCCTAGAATGGGGGGATGCTTTATCGGAGGGAAAATAAAGGGCAGGGAAGCTGCCCGGGTACGGTGCCCGGTATGCGGGTATGAAATGCCCATCTCCTACAAGGGGGATGCGGAATGCGATGGCGTGACAGTTCCATGCAAAGGGCGTGGCTGCCATGCCGTTTTTAACCTGAAAATAATAAACGGGAAGCAGGTGAAGTAAATCAGGTAGAGCCATTATGAGCCGATGATTTCTGATCATGAAAGGGGTGGGAACATTGGCGAATGACGGCACTCTGAAATTTGACACCCTGATAGACTCAAAAGGTTTCCAGAAGGGGATAGATTCTATCGGGGGTATCGCGCAGAAGGGCATGCAGGCCACGTCTGCAATCCTCACAGGCGCGACAACAGCCATTGTGGGACTTGGCACGGCGGCTGCAAAGGTAGGCGTTGACTTTGAAGCGGCAATGTCGAACGTGGAAGCCATTTCAGGGGCATCGGGGAAAGAACTGGAAGCCCTTACTGAAAAGGCAAAGGAAATGGGCGCGGCAACAAAGTTCTCCGCAAAGGAATCCGCAAATGCCTTTGAGTATATGGCAATGGCGGGGTGGAAGACGGAGGACATGCTGGGCGGCATCGAAGGCATCATGAACCTGGCGGCAGCTTCGGGGGAGGACCTGGCGGCAACGTCCGATATTGTGACGGATGCCCTTACGGCTTTTGGCATGTCGGCGAAGGATTCAACGCACTTTGCAGACGTGCTTGCAAAGGCATCATCAAACGCCAATACAAATGTGGGCATGATGGGGGAGACGTTCAAGTATGTTGCCCCTGTAGCTGGAACGTTGGGCTTTTCCGCAGAAGATACGGCCATAGCAATCGGCCTGATGGCGAATGCGGGGATTAAAGGCTCACAGGCCGGTACAGCATTGCGGGGAACGCTGACCAGGCTGGCCAAGCCGACCAAGGACATGCAGGCCATCATGGATGAATTCGGGATATCCCTGTTCAATTCGGACGGGTCCGCGAAGTCGCTTATGGAGGTCATGAAGTACCTCCGTCAGGAAATCGGGGGTTGCGATGAATCCGTGCAGTCTTATGTTGCATCCACCCTTTTCGGACAGGAGGCCATGTCCGGCATGCTGGCTATCATCAACGCATCGGAGGACGACTTTAGCAGCCTGGCCAAATCCATATACAACTGTGACGGGGCTGCCATAAAGATGGCGGAAACCATGAGCAATAACCTGCAGGGGCAGATTACCATACTGAAATCCGGGTTGGAAGGGCTTGGGATTTCATTGTATGAGAATATGAAGACCCCCTGCATGGAGATTGTGAAAGAGGCACAGGCCATGGTGCAGGAGCTTCAGTATGCCTTCAATGACGGCGGCCTGGACAGCCTGGTAACTACGTTTGGCAGCATCCTCTCCCGGATTGTGGAGGGCGTGGCCAATGCGGCGCCGGATTTGATAGAGGCAGCAGCGGGGCTTGTAGGCTCATTCTGCGAATCGCTGAAAAGCAGCCCGTCAATAGGGGATGCGGCATCCAGCCTGATAACTTCTTTGGTTACCGGGCTTTTTTCATGCGCGGATGATATCTGGACTACGGCGATTGTCCTGGCAGGAAAAATGGCTGACGGCCTGGCAGAAGGGGCACCGCAAATGGCGCAGGCAGCTGCCCGTTGCATAGCGGATATCATAGAATGCATAGATGAATGGGCCCCGGATTTCATTGATGCCGGGAAGCGTATCATCCAGGGGATAATCCAGGGAATCGGGGAAGAGTTCCCATCACTGGGCGCTTTTTTAAGCGGCGTGTTTGAAGGGTTCACCACTACCCTGGAACAACCGGTATTGGAGGGTATTGTCGGCATAGTTGAGGGCATATTTGATGCCTTGGGCAATGCCGACCCGGCCACCATGGAGGCTTTGGGTAAAGCGGTAGGCACTATAGCTGCAGCTATGGTTACGATGCACATGGCCAAAACAGCTGCATCAAACATCAAAGGGGTAGTAACCGCGCTAGGCTCCATGGCAGGCGGAATAAAGGCCGCAGCGGGGGCAATCCCGAAGCTGGTGGAGGGTTTCCAGCTGCTGGCAGGGGGCGTGGGCACTTTTTCGGAAGTCCTGGCACTTGAATTCCCTAAACTGGCCGGGAACATATCAAAGATAGGCTCCGCACTTTCTACCGTAAAAACGGTAGTTGCCAGCATAGGCCCTGCCGTGGCAGGGATAGCATCGGTGATAGGCGGCGCGGTTCTGGCGGTAACGAACTTCTTTGACATGCTCCAAAACGGCTTCAGCTGGCTGAAAGAAGCGTTGATGGTAGCTGGCATTGCCATAGCGGCCATAGGGGCAGTCATCTTGGGGGCACCGGCCCTGATTGCCGGCGTAATAGCGGCAATTGTGGCGGCAGTCGCCACCCTGATAGTGGTCATAAAGGAGCACTGGGAGCAGATAGCCAGCTTTTTTGTCAGCATAGGCACCGCAATAGCCGAGTTTTTCCAGTCCATACCGGGCACTGTGAAGGGCCTGGTGGACCAGGTTGTGCTATTTTTTGCTGAATTGCCAGGGCGCATCGGCACATGGTTGGACAGTGCAGTCAGCACCGCAATAAACTGGGGAAGCCAAATGCTGTCCGTTGCGGTTGGGGCGGCAAAAAGCGTTATTGACAGCGTATCAACCTTCTTCGCCGAACTGCCGAACAAAATAGCCTATTGGCTGGGCTTTGCACTGGGCAAGGCTATCCAATGGGGGATTGACCTGGCAAACTGGGTTACTACGGAAGTTCCAAACATTATCGCAAGCATTGTCACGTTCTTTGCAGAACTGCCCGGGAAAATCTGGACATGGCTGGTCAATACGGTAAACAGGGTCATCCAATGGGGGATTAACCTTCATAATACTGCGTCCACGTGGGTAACGAATACAATAAACGCGGTTGTGAAATTCTTCTCCGAACTGCCCGGGAAAGTCTGGACGTGGCTGGTAAGTACTGTAAACAAAGTCACACAGTGGGGTAAAAACCTGCTGGCATCCGCCAGCTCCGCAGCACAGAACGCCATTAATAAGGTGGTGGAGTGGTTCCAGCAGTTGCCTGGGAAAATCTGGACGTGGCTAGTCAATACGGTTGCGAAAGTAACCCAGTTTGCGGCGGACCTGAAAGCGAAGGCAGCCGAAGCGGCGCAGGGGTTTGTCTCCAAGCTGGTGGACGGGGTGAAGGGCCTGCCGGACAAATTCAGGGAAATAGGGTCCAATATCGTATCCGGAATCTGGAACGGCATCTCATCCGGCTGGGATTGGCTGGTCAACAAGGTCAAGGGGCTGGCGGACAGCCTCTTCCAGGGCGCAAAAGATGCGCTGGGAATCAATTCCCCGTCAAAGGTCTTTGCGCAGGAAGTCGGGCAGTGGATACCGCCTGGCATCGGCGTAGGCATGGAAAAGGCCATGCCGGATTTGCAGAGGCTGGTTGATTCTGAAATGGAGGAACTGGCCGGGCGGATGCAGGCGGCAGTAGCAATAGAGACCGGAGGGATTACGGTCCGTACCAGGGCAAAGGCAGAGCACAGCGCCGATACGGAATACCCGAATGGGGGCGGCGACACGTACATAGATAACCATATAGAACAGGAGAACAACTACCATACGGACGTGGTGACGAAAAGCGAAGTAAGCAGGGCACAGCGGGAAGCCGCAAGGAACCTGTTAGGAGGTGTGAAAAAATAGTGGCGAACTTTATAGATTTGGCGTTGGAATGCAATGGGGTATGCATGCAGTTCGGCATGTCGGAATCCGGGAGGAAAAGGGAGTTCGGGATTACAAAGGTCGAAGGCCTGGAAGCATCGGAGCTGGAAGTCAGTACCACGGACAATGCCCTGGTAGACGGGTCAACCGTGGACGGGAAAAGGATAAAGGAGCGTATTATACATATTGAGGCGACATTACGCGATGACAGGAACAATGAGACGAACCGGCAGCGCATTATCAAGTTCTTCAACCCGAAGTATACAGGGAAGCTGACGGTTAACTACGGCGGGGTAAAGAGGAATATCGGGTATGAGCTGGAGGGGTGGAATTTCGTGGCCGGGAGCAACGTGTACAATCAGCTGGCAATTGTGGCCGACCTGAAATGCCCTGACCCATTCATGAAAAACATTGACAATTTTGGGCAGAACATGGCAAACATCAGCAGGCATATCGCTTTCCCTTGGAGGGTAGTGGCCCGGAAAGTAACGGTACCGGCCCCCTATAAAGGCCTGGCCCTCCCGGGGCAGATTACCGGGTACAGGACGCTGAAAAAGGAAGTGCACCTACCAAATGACGGGGATGTGCCGACCGGCGTACAGATTCAATTCATCGCAGCCAGGGGCCCGGTCCGAAACCCGAAGATAACGATACTGGGGGAAGTGCAGCATTTCATGAGGGTGGCCATCGACATGGCGGAGGGGGATATCCTGCTGGTGGACACGGATGAAAGGCACCAAGTCATAGAACTGAACGGGGTAAACGTATACCAGAAGATAGACCGGAGGTCGGAGCCGTTTGAAATCCAGGTGGGCAGCAACTACCTGGAATATGACGCGGATGAGAACTATACAAACCTGGACGTAAAGCTTTTTTATACGCCCAAATACCTGGGGGTATAACGGAGGGGATGACAATGAGGCTTATTGTGCTGGACAGCAATTTTGACACTATCGGGGGCGTGCCCCTGTTCTCCACACTTATCTGGGTACGGAGGTACGAAAAGCTGGGCTATTTTGAACTGTATACATCTAAGGACTATTTCAGCCTGCTGGATTCCGGGCGTTACCTGTACCGCAATGACGCCGATGCGCTGGGCGTGATTGATGAGGTCAACTATGCACAGGACAAGAAGGGGAACAAGGAGGCCTATGCGAAAGGGAACTTTGCGGAAGCCTTGCTTACAGACAGGGTAATCTCATCAACGGCAGTAATGAAAGGGAACGTGGAAACGTCCATGAGGTGGCTTGTCAACAGGGAAGCCATTAGCCCGTCTGATGCCGACCGTGCCATCCAGAGGCTGGTTTTAGGGGATGTATCCGGGATAGCGGGGGAGCTGGACATGCAGGCAACGGGGGATAACTTAAGCGAAAAGCTGTATGACATAGGGAACACACGCGGCATCAGCCACCGGGTACGCTATGACTACCTAAAGAACAGGCTCTTGTTTGAAGTATGGCAGGGCAAAGACCGGCGTGACAGCCAGACGGCAAACAGCTGGGCAATATTCTCCAATTCCTTCTGCAATATAAAAGATGTAGTCTACAGCCGCAACGGCAGCTCGTATAAAAACTTTGCCTATGTGGCCGGCGCTGGGGAGGGCGCGGAACGGGTTGTTGTAACTGTTGACCTAAGGCAGCCCGGTGAGGAAAGGAAAGAAATCTGGGTGGATGCCCGCGACATACAGCAGGAGGACAGCGACGGCAATGCTATCCCCCTGGACATATATAGGGCGCAGCTTGCCCAACGTGGCATGGAAAAGCTTGCAGAATACAGGAAGGTGGAAACCATAAACAGCAGTATTGACCCAAAGGCCAATCTGGTATACAAGAAAGACTTTGACCTGGGCGACTACTGCACGTACGTAAATACGGAGGTTATGATTTCCGCTGATAAACGTATTACGGAAGTGATGGAAACATATGAGGGCGGGGCAATGGGATTGGAAGTGACATTCGGCACGGGCGAGGTATCAACGGTGCAACAGATGATAAAGAGGGAGGTGAAATAGGGGTGATGAGGTACGGCTTTTTTGATAGTGAGATTATAGGGTATGATGAGGAGGGCATGCCGATTTTTGACCGGGCGGAGTCTTCCGATTTCCTGGCGATGTTTATTTCAAGGATTATAAGCGATGGCGTGCTGGGCCAGCCCGGGAATTGCTTCCAGGTTACTGCATACACCGGAATGAAGGTAAAAGTGAAGCCTGGCTTTGGCATTGTCAGGGGGAGGTTTGCGGAGGATGTGGAAGAGGCTGAAATTGAAGTTCCGGCCGCACCGGCTGGGTACAGGCGCATTGACAGGGTAATCCTAAGGGCAAACTACCTGGAGAGGGTGTGCGAAATTATATTAAGGGAAGGCGTGGCCGGGGCACGGCCGGTCCCCCCGGAACTGGTACGCCCTGAATCCGGGGATTATTACGAACTATGCCTTGCGAATATCAGCATCGCGGCTGGCCAGGAATCGGTGGCGCAGGCAGATATCACGGATACAAGGTATGACAGCAGGGTGTGTGGTGTGGTCACGCAGGTAATAGACCACTTGGACACGTCCGTATTTTTTGCGCAGCTTGACAGCTTTTATACGGAGTTTGTTGCAAAGTCTAATACAAGCTATGCGGAATTCCTCCGGATGGCCCAGGAGGCCTATGATACAATCAGCGCTAACATGGAAAGCTATTATGCAGGATTGATGGCGCAGGGGAAAGCGCTACACGATGAATACAAGGCGGACATTTCCGGATACATAGCGGCGCTGAAAAGCAAAGGGGATGCAGACTTGGCAGAAATCACGCAGGAGCTGCTAGACTTTAAAAATGCGAACGAAGCTGCATTTTTAGCATGGTTTGAAGCCATCAAGGGCTTGCTGGGGCAGTATGAGGCAGGGGAGCTGATAACAATAATCAATGCTTTGGTTTCACGCCTGGATGACATGGAAGAGATGATTTTTACGGGCATGGCATCGGCAAAACTCATCATCGATGATGAAGGTAATTATCTGGCAACGGAAGCCGGGGTGGCAATCTTGGCCGACTGGCGGATATGCCAGTGTGGATGTTGAGTATAAAGGGAAGGAGGATTTTTAGGAAATGAATCAAGGGATACCTATTCAGCAGCTGACGGAGGCGTCAGCGATTCCGGCAGGAAGTATGTTTCTAGTGCGGATGGGAGACGGCACGGGAACAAAAAGAGTGAAAAAGGAAGTGCTATTGGAACAGATGGAAACGGACATGACAATGGGCTATGAGGATACGCTGGCTTTCCTGGATGCGGAAGAAGATACGGGGGGAGAAAGTGGAACCGAAAACAATGAAAGCGGGGTGGAATAAATGGGATTATTAGACCCGAAAGCACTAAGGGATTGGATTAAGTCGCGTGCGGTAAATAATTTGATGGCTACAGCAAAGGGGTTCTTTTTGGATGCACGCTTGGGTCCAGCGATACAGGGTAAGATTGATGAAGTGAAGACGGAAGTTGAAGAGATAAACGGCAATTTAGGGTATCTGTTTGCACCCCTCAAACAAATAACAGGAGCTTTTACTCCAACGGCTCCTGGTATTTCGGAAGCTATGTGGAGTTATACTGCTACAAAAGATACTATTGTAATGTTATATGCAACAGTTGGCAATCAAAATCCAAATGATATTTTTTCACTCGCCATCAATGCTAAAGGGTATCAGTTACAAGTTTCGCAGGATACCGTTGATCCTGGTGGCGGATGGAAATATTTAAATAGTAGTGCTGTCATAGGGCTTCGCGCAGGAGAAACTATAAATGTTGGGCTATTATCAGTTAACCGTGGACAGCTCCAATACAGTATTATCACTAATATAAGTTAATTTCCTTCATATAGCATTTGTAATAAAAAAAATTTTACTGGACTTTTATAAGCCCAGCAAGTGCAACCCAATGCGTGCCATTTGCGGGTGTACTAATCATGTATCCATTTATTTGTATTTTGCCATTTGCAGCACTTGCAAGTCCATTAAAATCGGGAATCCAGATACCCCATACAGCCAACGATGTTGCCAATACGGTTTTTCCAGGTATATCTACAATCCCGATGCCATTGACAAATTCAAGGTTAAAGCTGTTGCTGTATGGCATCCAGCCACTTAGGTTCCCTAAATTGCCGTTTATCTCACTATCTGCTTAGTACCCCTAAGCTGGTATAATGGGATAAAAAACGGGAGGTATATGCGGATGGTATCACAGGTTGTAGACAAGGTTTTACAAGCGATGATGGGAAAAGGCATGGATGAACTGAAAAGTGTCCTATATTGCGTGCTTGCAGGATATGATATCACAAAAAAGAGCACAGAACTACAGAAAATAGAAAGAGGCTGGGAGGAAGAATTATGTGCCTTTCTGGTGAGAAAGCGGGTAGAGGGCCGGTCTGATGGCACAATTAGCCAATATAGCCTTCACCTTAGGCGGATGTTGCAATACATAAACAAGCCCGTCAAAGAAATCAGCGATGCAGATTTGTTTTCCTATATTGCGGTGTACAAGAAAAAGAGGAACGTATCAAGTGTTTACCTGAACAATATCCGGCTGGTATGCAGTTCCTTCTTTAGCTGGCTAAATAATAAAGGGTATATAAATAAGAACCCGGCAGCAGGGCTTGACCCTATAAAGACGGAGAAAAGGATTAAAAAGCCACTGTCAGATACGGAATTAGAGATTTTACGCAGAAAATGCAGAATTGAAAGGGATATTGCCCTCATAGAATGCTTGTACAGCACCGGTGTCAGAGTATCGGAACTGGTGTCGCTTAATAAATCGGACATTGATTTTGAGAACATGAAGGCAATTGTGTACGGGAAAGGAGCAAAAGAGCGGGAAACATACCTGACAGCTGCAGCCTGTATGCACCTTAAGGAGTACATTGATTCCAGGGAGGATAGTAGTGATGCACTTTTTGTCAGTTTAAGGGCCCCACACACCCGGCTTACAGTTTCCGGCGTGGAAGAAATACTACGGAAGTTGGGTAGGCGTACGGGGATAAATAAAGTGCATCCGCACCGTTTCCGGAGAACGATGGCCACAAACATCTTGAATAAGGGGATGCCAATTGAAGAAGTAAAAGAAATCTTGGGGCATGTAAAATTAGATACAACGCTGATTTATTGTCAGGTGAACAAAGAAAACGTGCGGCATAACCATAAAAAATACATGTCCGCATAAAATATGTTGCTGTGTAGGCCTGCTACATGGCAGGCCTGTTTTGCGTGGAAAAATACGGGAAAGGGGGCGATGGACCTATGGATGGGGATGGAAGATTGAAAAAATAAAATAAAGAGATAAACGGCAATTTAGTAAATCGCGACAAAGGAACTTATTACATCACAGCACAATTTACAAAAGATGTGCAGTATAGCAACTATTATGTAGCGATATACAATCTGCAAACACATAATGTTCCGGCAAAAGTAACAATTTTGGCAGTTACTGCAATCGGTCGCGTTTCATTTCCGGTAGACGATTTTGAAATAAGCCTTACTGACGCTCCTGGTTCAATCGTAATTAAGACTACAAACCCCGCGGTGGCTGGTTTTTGGTGCGTTTTTCGGGTAGTGATAAATTAATTGTAGCAATATGAGCCCGTAAAAAACATCAAATCACATGAGCCGTCTCCAAGACTGCCATAGTACTTAATGCTGCCATCGGTATCAATAACCAGCTGCGCCATAAAAAGTTGATTATTCCGTTGCGCTATACCATATAAGGATTTTCGTGCTTTAGGTGCATATCGCATATTAATATTGTAAATCAAAGTATTTGTTGCAAAAGGAACATCACTATGCATTCCGCAAGTTATATTCACCGTTTTAGCACTGGGATTGCATGTGATACAACCGCTGCCCTGTCCACAAAAATTAGGCTCCAATACAATACTTAAATTGCCGTTTATCTCATCAACTTGCTAAAAAAGGCCTTGTCGGGCTTTATTTTTATGAAGAAAGGAAGAAAAGAACATGGACAAAGACAAATTAGTATTAAAAGATGGCACCAAAATAACCCTTGAAACCGGGGCAAGCCTGGGGAGCCTTACGGTTATATCAGATAACAAGTCAACAATGCTAGGCACGTGGGAAAAACTGACAAAAGATAACCTGGCAGAAGTATGCATCCAGAACAGTGCAGGCCTGGCAGTGGGGAGGTACAAGGACTTGGTGCTTATTTCCGAAACTTCCATTGTGCAGCAGGACGGCACAGTACATACAACCTTCCGATTAAAGGAGAAAGACGCATTGGAAAAACGTATGGATGCGGTAGAAGCCGGGCAGGAAATACAAGATGAGACGATAGCAAGCCTGGCAGATGAACTAACTGATACACAGCTTGGGCTTGCAGAAGCCTATGAACTGGCAGGGGGTGGAATCTGATGGGCATGGCAAAAGTATATGCGGATTTAATCCGGAAGGGGAAAAAGGTGCTAGATGATGTGCCACAAAAATTACAGAAGGAAGTCAAGGCGCTTTTAGCAGGGGGTAGAAAATGATTCTGTTAAAAGCCCTTCTTTATTTTATATCGGGAAAGGGGGTGTACGATATGGCAATTGTGTATGCGCTGCTGATTATCAAAGGAAAAAAAGTTTTTGCAGACGTACCGGCAAAGCTGAAAGACCAGGTCAAGGAAGTTCTGATTGACATGGAAGTGCCTGAACTGGCCGCAGATTAATTTTTTCAACCACATGGACAAATTATCAAAGACATACGTAAAAGCACCTATATGACGTTATATAAGAGTCAAACGGGTGCTTTTTCGTGTGCAGAAAGGATGGAAAGACATGAAAATGAAACTTTTAACTTTTATCGGCGTAGTGGGAAGCTGGATTGCTTCCCTGTTCGGAGGCTGGGATGCCGCACTGACCACCCTGATTATGTTCATGGCCGTGGACTATTTCACCGGCTTAATTGTTGCGGGCGTGTTCCACAAGTCAGAAAAGACACAGAATGGTACACTGGAAAGCCGTGCCGGTTGGAAAGGCCTTTGCAGGAAAGGTGTAACGTTGCTTATTGTGCTTGTGGCGTGCCGACTGGATTTGGTCATGGGCTCTAATTTCATCAGGGATGCGGTAGTAATAGCCTTTATAGCAAACGAGACCATTTCTATCATTGAAAATGCCGGCTTAATGGGTGTACCTATTCCGGCAGTTATCACAAGGGCAATAGAGGTGCTGAAAGAGAAGTCGGAAGGTGGTGATGGGGATGAGTAGGGAAATGCTTTATGAAGGGCCCGATATATCCTATCACAATGGCAATGTCAACATTAAAAAGGTCCGGGATGCGGGATGCAAGCGTGTAGGAATCCGTGCAGGGTATGGCAGGAACAATGTTGACCAGAAATATATAGTAAATGCCTTGGCTTGCTACAACCTGGGTGTGGATGTTATGCTGTACTGGTTTTCTTATGCCTATTCTACAGCCATGGCAGCAACTGAAGCGGATTATGCTATAGGGCAGGCAGCAAAGTATTGGAAGCAATGCCCAATCGCATTTGATTTTGAATATGACAGCGTTAATTATGGCCGGAAAAATGGAGTGAATATTACAAAGCAATTGGCTACGGATATGGCGATTGCCTTTCTCAAACGCATTCAGGAAAAGGGGTACGTTCCTGTCCTGTATACAAACCGCGATTATTTAAGGAATTATTTTGACATGGGCAGGATTGCTGCAGAACTTGGGGTAGTATATGTCTGGTATGCAAGGTATACATCATCCCTCCCGGCTACCGAAGAGGATGCGGCGGACATTTGGCAATATACATCTACCGGGAAAATCCCAGGGGCATCCGGCAATGTAGACATGAACCGTTTCTACACTAATTTTCTTGGCCAGGATACAGTGAAAACTGACAGGGAGGAAAAATGCAATTTGAACATCCGTGGATTCCAGCAGGCGGCAAATGCGGATGGATACAGGGATGCAGATGGGAATGAATTAGCAGAGGATGGAATTGACGGGGAAAGGACACAATATGTACGCAGCCTGATAACGCTGGCAGGAAAGAGCAATGGGGAATATACAGTAGGTTCGTCCGGCAATGTAGTCAAATGGTGGCAGGGGAGATGCAATGAAATCTTAGGGCACAGCCAGGTAGTGGATGGGCTGTATGGAAAAGCTTCCCGTAAAGAAACCACTGCCGTACAGGAAAAATTGAACTTGACGGTTGACGGGATTGCCGGGAGGAACAGCATACAAGCAGCATTTTATAATTAGTTTATGTGGCTGGGCAAGATAAAATTTGTTTCTAATTTGTTACTAATTGAGGGTATTTGACGGGTTCTTAGAGGGATTAAACTGTTAAACTTTTCCCATAAATACAGTATTTACGCGATATTGTAATGAACGCTGTTTTGTGTTATGATAAATTTGTATAGTTTTAAACGGTTTGACAGTTGTGGAGAAATAAGTTTGAAACAAATAAGTAGAAGACAACCAAGAAATAAAGGACATGGCAAATAGACCATCTTCCGGTGGTTTAAAAATCAAATATAGACACAACACCTAATCAGGTAACTGGA
>JAETTM010000137.1 GCA_021769135.1 Lachnospiraceae bacterium
GGGAATGAGGAAGAAGGAGTGCCGGGCTGCATTTCCAAAGGAATTGACGAAAAGACGGCCAAGCAAATTTACAGCGATATGATGGATTTTGCCAAATATGCCTTTAACAAGTCCCATGCGGCCTGCTATGCGGTAATAGCTTACCAGACGGCATATTTGAAGTATTATTATCCGGTGGAATTTATGGCGGCGCTGTTAACGTCGGTGATTGATTTCCCCAGCAAGGTTTCCGAGTATATAGTGACCTGCCGGAATATGGGAATTTCCATCCTGCCGCCGGATATCAATGCGGGGGAGGCTGGCTTTTCGGTGACAAAGGAGGGCATCCGCTATGCCCTTACGGCCATTAAAAGCGTAGGGCATCCGGTAATAGAAGCCCTGGTTAAGGAGCGGGAGGAACGGGGAGAATATAAGAACTTAAAGGATTTCATCACCCGGATGGCGGACAAGGAAGTCAATAAGAGGGCCGTGGAAAACTTCATTAAGGCAGGCGCATTGGACGGGCTGGGAGGAACCCGCAAGCAGTTCATGAGCGTATATGTGCAGATTATGGACAGCATACAGCAGGATAAGAAAAATAATATGGCAGGGCAGATTTCTCTCTTCGATATTGTATCGGAAGAAGAAAAAGAGGATTACGAAATAAAAATGCCGGATGTGGGGGAGTATTCCAAGGAAATGCTTCTCGCCTTCGAAAAGGAAGTGCTGGGCATTTATATCAGCGGACATCCCCTGGAGGAGTATGCCCAGATGTGGAAGAAAAATATTACCAATACCACAACGGACTTCCTTCTGGATGAGGAAACCGGGGAAACAACGGTAAAAGACGGCCAGAGCGCAACGATAGGCGGAATCATTGCGGATAAGAAGATAAAGTATACGAAAAATGACAAAGTGATGGCGTTCCTGCAAATAGAGGACTTGGTAGGAAGCATAGAAGTGGTGGTGTTCCCCAGGGATTATGAGAAAAATTCATCCAAACTGATGGAGGACAATAAGGTGTTCGTGAAGGGCCGTGTGTCCGTGGAGGATGAAAAGGACGGGAAACTGATTTGTGAACGAATTACGGGGTTCGACGAAATAAGCAGGAAGCTGTGGATTAAATTCTCCTCAAAAGAAGCCTATGAAGCGGCGGAGAAAGAGCTGTTTGCCCGGCTGGCGGAGTCGGACGGGGGAGACAGCGTATGCATTTATGTGGAGAATCCGAAAGCGGTGAAGAACCTGCCGCCCAACAGGAATGTGAAGGCGGACAGGGAGCTGGTGGCGCGCCTGGGGGCCTTGTATGGGGAGGAGAATGTGCGGGTGACGTAATAGTTTAGCCTTAAACGGCACAGCGAGCCGTATGTTCTGTGGACGGCATTCCGGCAGCGCAGCACCCGATTTTGCGGCTAGGCGAAAAAGCAGATTTCACTAATGAAATGGGCATAGGAGTTGAAAGACGGACGGGTCAGAAGCAATGGGGCTGTTGCACTAAAAAGGGTGCACCAGCCCCTTTAACCATCTCCAAAAACTAAATTTTTCGGACAAAAAACAGGAGCCGGGTACTTGAAAAATCCGGCTCCTGCTGTAAAAT
>JAETTM010000070.1 GCA_021769135.1 Lachnospiraceae bacterium
GGCGATGTGATAAACGAAATTGCACGGAAATATGAAAATGTGCAGAAGGGCGTAGGTGATATGATGAGAGGAGCATTGATTGAAACAAGTGCAAGAACCATTTTAAATCAGGGAATAAATCAGGGAATAAGTCAGGGAATAAGTCAGGGAATAAGTCAGGGTATTAGCCAAAACCAAAGGGAAACGGCACTTAGAATGTTGAAAAGGGGAAAAATGACGATTGAGGAGATTGCAGAAGATACGGGACTTGATGCCGTAGAAGTAGAACAGCTTGCAGAGCTCCAAACAGTGTAGATTAACAATGCAGAATAAAAATTTTATATTGCAGCTTTAAAGCGTAGAATTACAATATGCAAAAATACAAAAAATAGGAAAGAGGAATAAATATGCCAGTAAGAGTACACAATTTTTTGGGAAGGTTAGGATGGAATGCGAGGAAGTATTTTCCTATGTTGTCCAGCGAAAGTTATTTGAAGCTTCAGTTTGTTACGAGGAGGAAATTGCAGAAGAATTATATAGAATATTTTATGAATGCCAAGGAGGTTCCCCATCCTTTGGTAGTGAACCTGGAAACAATTAACCGGTGCAACAGTACATGCGAATTCTGTACGGCAAATAAAAATGCGGAAAAGCGGCCTTACAAGAGAATGGAGGACGAGCTTTTTTACAGTATTATCGACCAGCTGGCCGAGTGGGGATATAAAGGGCATTTGACCATGTACGGCAATAATGAGCCCTGGCTGGATACACGTATTGTAGAGTTTCATAAATATGCAAGGGAGAAGCTTCCGGAAGCGTTTATTTTCGTATCTACCAACGGGCTGCTTCTGGATGTGCCTAAAGTAAAGGAAATTATTCCGTACGTCAATCAGTTGATTATCAACAATTATTGCCTGGATATGAAGCTGCACCGCAACATTCAGGTGATTTATAAATATATGCTGGAGCATCCCGATGAGTTTAAGGACGTGGATGTGCTGATTCAGATGCGCTATTTGAAAGAAGTGCTCACCAACCGGGCGGGCAGTGCGCCCAATAAGCAGGCTACGGAAAAGGTAATCAAAGAAACATGCCTGATGCCTTATACGGATATGTGGATTATGCCCAACGGCAAGCTGGGAATTTGCTGCTGCGATAACTTTGAAGTGACGGATTTGGCGGATTTGCATGAAACGCCTTTGAAAGAGGGATGGAACAGCGATAAATATAAAGTTTTGCGGGAAGCCATACGGACGGGGAGACAGAATTACCCGTTCTGTAAGCATTGTGATTTTATCGATGCAGGCCTGCGCATGGATGCGGTGGATGATATATTGAAAAACCGCGGGGCAATGCATGGGGCCAGGCAGTCGATGTTTAAGAAGTAGAGGGGGATTGTGAAAAGGGGAGTGAGGTTGAGAGAATATGAATAGAAAAAGGGTAAGGGTTTTTTTGAATGCGTTGCTGGCAGTAATGTTTGTATTTGGAGTGTTGGGGATGGCCGGGTGCGGAAATGCCCAGGGCCAAACGGAAGCAGAGGGGATGGACCAAACGGCAGAGACAGGAGATGGAACAGGTGCAGAAGGGGGCCAAGAGCCTGGGGATGCCGATGGGCCGATTTCTTCACTGGCTGGGAAGACGGTCAGCATTTGTGGGGATAGTATTTCCACTTTTACAGGATATATCCCGGATTATTATAGTAAGTTTTACCCGGAGATGGGGGAAATTACCAGGGTGGAAGATACCTGGTGGATGCAGGTGTTGGAGAGGACGGGCATGGAGCTTTGCCGGAATGCCTCTTATTCGGGGAGTACGGTAAGCGGCCAGTCACAGGATAACGGAGACGGAAGGTTTGCCTGCGGGAACTGCAGGGTATTGGATTTGGCCGGGGACGAAGGGGAAGACCCGGATGTAATATTGATTCTGATGGGAGCTAATGATTTGTTGACGGATATCCCGCTGGGGGCATACGATGGGGTTTCACCGGTGGAAGAAGGATATATTCAAACGTTCAGCGAGGCGTATGCCCTGATGCTGGATAAGATGCTGAAGCGATATCCGGAGACGGAGATTTATTGCTGCACCATAGCGGAAGTGGGAAGATGGAACGAAGCCGGGGAAGGGTATTCCTATATGAACGCCCATAGCGCGGCCGCCAAGGATTATAACACGTGGATTAAATCGGTGGCGGAGGCAAAAGGCGTTTCCGTTATTGATGTATATGAATGCGGCATTACTGCTGAAAATATCCGGCAATATACCAGCGATGGAACACATCCCAACCCGGCGGGGGCGAAGCTGATAGCCGATAAAGTGTGCGAGGGATTGGGGGTAAAATAGTTCTGGGAGCGGGAGGCGCCTATTAGATGCAAAATGCTGCATATAATGGAACTGCCTTCTGCCCGTTTTCCATACTGAAATTTCGTGAAGAAAGTTTAATGGCATAATCCGGCTGATAAGTCTTCATATAGGATTGCAGACTTTTGGCTTTTGTATTGTCCGCGCTTTTTACCTCTATTGGGATAATTGCTCCCTCTTTTTGAATAATGAAGTCAATTTCTGCCCCGCGCTGTGAGAGCCAATAATAAGTTTTGTAACCGCTGATAGTAAGCTGCATATTAACATAGTTTTCTGTCATGCCGCCTTTGAAATCATCAATATCGTTTGTAGGATAAAGAATATCCTGGGCTAAAAGTTCCTTTTTGGCCATAAGAAGCCCTATGTCCGAAATATAGATTTTGAATGCATCTATATTTCGGTAATTTTCCAAGGGCTTTCGTATTTGTTCCGTCTGATAGACCTGAGAAATGATACCGGATAGCGCCAGCCATTCAATGGCATTTTCAAATTCAGAGGCTCTGCCTCCTTTTTTTAGCAATTTATATTGGAAACGTGTATTCTTTTTAGAAAGTTGAACTGTGATATTATCATAAGTCAGCCGGGTTTTTTTGATTTCGTTTGCCGTATTGTATTTGCTCATATCATTAAGGTAACCGGTTAAAATATTGTCCTGTATATGGCGGACAAGTATATAATCTTTTGTGTTAATATATTGCATGACGCATTCGGGCATTCCCCCTACAACTAAATACTCCCGGTATAGCTGCATGGCCGATTCGTGGAGGGCAGAAGGGAGCGGGGTGTTTTTTTCAAATCCGTTTTTTATTTGCTCGATTAGCATATGTTCCCCAAGGGCCATCAGGAATTCCTCCATATCCATAGGATACAAAGTCTTCATGTCAACTTTGCCAACTGGGAATGAGAAGGAAGAGCGGTTTACGGCAATGCCCAGAAGGCTTCCGGCAGCAATAATATGATATTCAGGCGCATTTTCACAAAAATATTTTAAAGAGGTTAATGCCCGTTCGCAAAGCTGAATTTCATCGAAGATGATAAGCGTTTTTTCTCGGATTATGGTGGTGCCGGACATATGGGAAAGGATGGGAAGCAAATAGTCGGGGGAAATGCTTTCGGCAAATGTTTCCGTTAGCGCGGGGCTAGTTTCAAAGTTAAAGTAGGCGGTATTTTCATAATGGGTGCGGCCGAATTCCAATAAGGAATAGGTTTTTCCTACCTGTCTTGCCCCCTGCAAAATCAAGGGCTTCCGATGAGGGTTCTTCTGCCAGTTTTCCAAACAAGCTGTAATTTTTCGATACATAGTTTTATTCAACTCCTTTGATGTGAAAATACTTTATATAGAATGATATCATATATTCATGTAGAAATAAAGAGAAAATAACAGATATTTTACATTAAACAACACGAATAAATTCAAGAAAAATACATTATTCTACAGGAATCGGACAAAGAACTTAAGGAAAAGCAAAGGAAACAAGCCGGACAGCACAAGAAAGAACAGGAAAAGAAGAGGATTTCCTGCCGTACAAACAATAAAAAGAAGCTGTTGAAAAAACCGGCAGTTCTGCAATATATAGCGGCAATCTCAAGAAGGGCTATGCCATTATATATTGCCGGGAACTGCTGTTTTCAACAGCCCTGGATTTTGACTTACGCTGTCTCATTCCATCTCGTTAGCCTTCGCTTCTTCGTGGTATTCCTTTTCCGTATTGACGCTCCATATATTGCTCCTGTCGCGGATGCCGTTTTTGATGTTTTTGACAGCCTCAAAGGAGGTGCACATGGAGTGGTCAATATTGTTGTACCGGTGCTGGCCGTTACGGCCTACGCAATATAAATTATCGATGGTGTCCAGATATTCTATGAGCTTATCCATATATTTATAAGTGTCAAAATATGCGGGGTAGGCTTTTTTCACCCGTTCGGAATGGGTGTCAAGAACTTGGGAAGCATCGTCGATTAACCCCATTTTCACCATTTCATGTAAACCGAATTTGGTGAATTTCGCATCGGACATATTCCAGTACTTATCCCCTTCGTTGCAGAAATATTCCAGGCCTACCCAGACCGTGTGCTTCAAATCCTTTACCATATATGGGGACCAGTTGTTGTATATTTGGAGCCGCCCCAGCTTAACGGTTTTGTCATGGACATAAATCCAGCAATCGGGCACGATATTGCCGACAGTCTTCATTTTGGTCTTATTTTTTAAATTCAGTTTCGGCACTAGCACGCCTAGGGTGCGGTAATCCCGGTAAGGCAGGCCGGCGGCGATTTTTGCCATTTTAGCCGGAACATCGTTCATGCCCCCTACCAAATCTTTGATTGGCATGGATGAGATAAAGATATCCCCTTCCATGGTAGAAACTTTGCCCTCATGCTCGTAAGTAAGGGAGACAATGTGGTTGTTCTCATCCTTTGTAAAGCCGGTTACCCTGCTGTTCTTTAAAATTTTGCCGCCCAGCTTAGTGATTTCTTCTGCGGTCACATCCCAAAGCTGTCCGGGCCCTAATTTAGGGTATTTGAATTGCTCGATAAGGGAGGTTTCCACCTTACGGTTTTTCTTAGAAGGCAGAAGCTTGCCCAGCATATCCTTGATAATGGCAAAAATGGATAAACCCTTCGCCCGCTGCGCCCCCCAGTCCGGAGCGATTTCGGAAGGATGCCTGCCCCAGAGGTTTTCCGTATAGTTTTCAAAAAACATGGCATAAAGTTTCTGCCCGAACCGGTTTATATAGAAATCTTCCAAAGACTTTTCTTCCCTTTTATGGATAAGGGTCTTCAGATAACTGAAAAAAACCTGAATAGTTGTTAAAAGGCCCATATTTTTTAGGGTTTCAAATTTTAAGGAGATAGGATAATCAAAAAATTTCTTTTTAAAATAAATACGGGATACCCTGTTCCTGTTTAACATTACCCGTTCTTCCTTCTGGGGATTGGGTCCGCCCGCAGCTAAAGGCATTTTTCGGCGCAGAAGAATGTCATCGTAAGAGGGGGAACCTTGCTCCGGCAGCATCTTATCCCACCATTCATTGACTTCGGGAACTTTGGAAAAGAACCTGTGTCCCCCCATATCCATACGGTTGCCATTGTGGTTGACCGTTTTGGAAATACCGCCCATGGCATCGCTTTCTTCAAATACGATTACTTCGTAGTCATTGTCCACAGCCGGATTTCCAGGCTGCCTGTTGGTTAATAATTCATAAGCGGCGGTAAGCCCGGCAGGTCCGGCGCCTATGACAAGTACTTTCCTCATATGATGAATTCCTCTCCGTTTGCATAACATATTTTTTGTTTATTGAAAGTATTTTAACATGGAATTATGGGATTGTCCATGGACAGATAAAGGGAATTGGGGTAAACTAATAAAAAAAGGGGCGGAAATGGCCGTACCCGCAATAGGGAAGCCGGAAGGCCCAACTGTTGCCAGAAGTGAGGTAGAACATGATGATTATAAGGATTTTGAGCCTTATTTTATGGCTATGTGCGGTTCCTTTCTGCATCGGTCTGATTCCGATGCCGTGGATTCCGAGAGAAAAAAGGAATATAGGGGTGGTTTTCGTCGCCGGTTATTTAATTATGCTGTCTTTATGTTGGCTGATAACAGTGCCCTGCATTTTGCTGGTAAAATATGACAGCTTCCTTGTTATGGTAAAATTATTTACCGCGGTGCTGGCGGCAGCGGCTGCGTTGGGGATAGGCGTGGGCGTTTGGTCTTATAAGAAAGGGGATTCAGCGATAGGAATTCCAGGCTTCCGGCTGGGAGCGATGGGCTGGGAAGAACGGGCCGGGTGGCTTGTGTTTTTCGCCCTTATTTTCTGGCAGCTGTATAAGGCTTTTACTCTGGCATCCTTTGACGGCGACGATGCGGAATATGTGGCGCAGTCGTTGGTCACATGGCAGAGCAATACAATGTATCTGATTAAGCCTTATACCGGCGGAACTACTTCTTTGGATATCCGGCATTCCCTGGCTGTGCTGCCTATATGGGTGGCTTATATCGGGAGGATGAGCGGGGTGCATACAACGATTTTGAACCATAGCATACTCCCTTTTGTGTGGATTCCGCTGACATATATTGTTTTTTATGAAATCGGCAGCCATCTGTTTAAGGATAAAAAGGAACATTTACCCTTTTTTATGATAATCATGGCTCTTGTGCAGATATTCGGGAATGTGTCC
This sequence comes from Lachnospiraceae bacterium, assembly GCA_021769135.1. GTDB lineage: Bacteria > Bacillota > Clostridia > Lachnospirales > Lachnospiraceae > Kineothrix. The sequence continues at coordinate 6,520 of JAETTM010000070.1, forward strand.
ATTTTTACAAACGAAACATTTTTCCTGACCAGGACATGGCAGGGGAAGGCTGTGGCGGCCAGTTTTGTGATTCCGGCTACCATCTGGCTTTTGCTGTGGATTTTTGACGGGAAGGAAGACGGGGAAAAGGGGAACGGAATAAATAGAGCAAGAGGAAACGGCAAAAGGGCGGCAGGAGGTATACAAAGGAGCCAAACGGCCGGCTTGTGGGCTTTGTTAGTACTGGCTAATATGGCGGCGGGAGTGTGTACCTCCATGGTTTGTTTCCTCAACGTGGTATTAATCGGGGCCGCTGCATTTTGGCTGATGATAGCGGAACGGAAGTTCAGCGTTCTTGTGAAGGCAGGGCTGGCATGCATTCCCAATGGGATATATATGCTGCTGTATTTGTTTTTGCACGCATAGGAACGGAGGATGGCCGGATTTTGCAACAGGAAAGCCGAACGGCTGAACTGTTACCAGTAATCATCCAATAGGGATAGAACGGAAAGGGTAAGGCTTCTGATATGTACGGGATTTTTATGGAAAGCGTTGTGATTTTTAAGAACTATACGGGCGGACGCTATTTGGCGGCCTTGTTTTTGCTGTCTCTTGTTTATCTGCTGGTGGCGGAGAAAAATAAGAAGCGCAGGGCAATGTTTCTGTATATGCCTTTGAGCCTGCTGCTGCTTTTCTTTTTTCCCATTTTCAGGAAAGTGTTCGTCCGCCTGATGGGGGATGGGGATACTTATTACCGGGTGCTTTGGCTGATTCCTATGGGCATTATCACGGCCTATGGGGCCATAAAGCTGGCCGGGCAGCTCTGCGAAAAAAGAGGGGTATGGGCAGGGCGGGCGGCTTTTGCCGCAGCGGCAGTGCTGGTGATAGCGGGAGGGAAATATGTATATGGCAGCCAGTACATGTCCAAGGCGGAGAATATGTATCATCTGCCCCAGCATGTAATCGACATTTGCGACCTGATAGCGCCAGAGGAAGGGGAACCGAGGGTTTGGGCCGTATTCCCCACGGACTTGGTTTATTTTGTCCGCCAGTACGATACGAATATTCAGTTGCTTTACGGGCGGGAAATGGTGGAGCCGAAGTGGCAGTATGCGGAACCGGTGCATACGATTATGAACCATCCCACAACGATTGATATCGAGGAATTATTAAAGCTGACGCGGGAAAGGTACTGCACTTATATCGTGCTGCCAAACGTGAAAGACAAAGGGGTTTCGGAAGAGCCGGAAAATTTTGGTCTGGAACTGATTGATACAATATCAGGGTATCCGGTCTATTATGACCCGGTGGCGGCAGCGATTATTGAGGAAACGTTTGGATAAATTTGTTTTGCGTATGTTATATGCATGGAAGTTTGCGGATTATGGAAAGGGCATGGCTGTTAATATGCTATTTCAATCGTATATGTTTGTATTTTTGTTCCTGCCGGTGAGCCTGGCGGGGTTTTACCTGGTGGGAAATAAGCGGGGGAGCAGGGCGGCAAAACTTTGGCTGATTGCCATGTCGCTTTGGTTCTACGGCAGTTTCCGCATAGAATATGTATTTCTTTTGCTGCTTAGCGTGGCGTTTAATTACGGTATAGCGCAGAAGTTAAGGGAAAAAAGGAAATACGGCGATACAGTTGGGCCGGAAATGGGAGCGGAATCCGCAGGGCGCGGGAATAGAAGCGGCAAGGAGGCCGAATTTGTCGGGCGCGGGAATAGAAGCGTCAAGAAAGCCGAATTTGCGGAAAGCGGAAATCGAGGCAGCAAAGAAGCCGAACCCGGAAAAGGGGCGGCGAAAGGAATGCTGGCAGCAGGGATTGCGGGAAACCTGGCGCTGCTTTTTTTCTTTAAGTATATGAATTTCTTCATCGGGAATTGGAATCATATAAGCGGAAGGGAGCTGCCCCTGCTGCGCATTGCATTGCCTGTGGGCATCAGCTTTTTTACTTTTCAGCAGATTTCTTATCTGGTGGATTGCTTCCGGGGGGAAACGGACGGCGGAGGATTCGTGGATTATATGCTGTCCATCGTTTATTTCCCAAAGCTGGTGGAAGGGCCGTTGGCGATGTCCTCCGAATTGTTTCCCCAGCTGGCCGGGGCAGGGGAAAGAAAGCCGGATGGGGAACGGATGATGAGGGGAATCTGCCTGTTTATTATGGGGATGCTGAAAAAGGTGATTCTGGCGGATACCTTCGGGGGAGCGGTGGACTATGGATACGCCAATCTGGAAATCATGCATGGCTGGGATGCGCTGCTGTTAGTGATATTTTATACTTTGCAGCTTTATTTTGATTTCAGCGGCTACTGCGATATGGCCAGAGGGGTGAGCCGGATGTTTGGCATTGAGCTGCCGGTGAACTTTAATTCCCCTTATCAGGCGGGAAATATCGTGGACTTCTGGAAACGGTGGCATATTACGTTAAACCGTTTTTTTACGAAATATCTCTATATTCCCTTAGGAGGAAACCGAAAGGGGAAAGCCAGGACCTATGTCAATCTGATGCTGGTTTTTCTGGTCAGCGGAATATGGCATGGGGCGGGATGGAATTTTATCCTGTGGGGGCTTTTGCATGGCGCGCTGTACGTGCTGACAAGGATGTGGCAGGGCAGAGAGGAAAAACGGGCTGCAGGGGAAACAAAGGGCGCCGGAAAGATTGCCAAAGGGATTGGCGTATTCCTTACCTTTTGCTATGTGGCCGCCGCTTGGGTTTATTTCCGGGCGGAGAGCGTGGCACAGGGGAATGGGCTGTTCCGGCTGATATTTGCCGGTGATTTTGTAAGGGTGAACCGAAACCTGGCCGGGTATTTTAATTTGGATGAGTTCTGGTACATCCTTAAGGTGCTTCGGCTTGATAAATGGGAATTCGGCCATTATATTTTGATGGCGGCGTTTACCGCTTTTTCTTTAATATTAGTGTTTTTCGGGAAAAATGCGGCCGAGGTTGGAGAAAAGATAAAGCCGCGCGTATGGACGGCGGTATCGTTCGCCTTATTGTTGTTTTGGTGCGTATTGACGTTTTCCAATGTAAGCACTTTTTTGTATGTGAACTTTTAGGAGGGGATTTGCGTGGATAAAAGTTTGTGTCTGCGCTGCATCACAAACCTGGCGGGCAAAATATATCTTGGCGCAAAAAGCGGCGCAGAAATGGGTAAACGATGAAGCAGGATAAAGAAATGATACGAAGGCGACAGAGGAAGGATTCGGCAGAAGAGAGGCCGCAGGTCAAACGGAAGTTGCAGGCTAAAGGGTTATCATATAAGGGGTGGTTCGCTGTATTTCTTTTGACTTTTCTGGCGGCTGCTGGGGCAGTGATGCTGCTGGTGGCATATGTGGATCCTTTTTTCCAGTACCATGAGCCGTTGGAAAATTTTCCCTACCAGGTGGATAACCAGGTGAACCAGAATCCGGGCATGGCCAGGCATATGGACTATGACAGCGTGATTTTGGGCTCATCCATGACGGTGAACTTCAATACCCATTGGTTTGAGGAACTGATGGGCCTGAAAACTCTGAAGTTAAGCTACAGCGGCGCATTTCCCAAAGACCAGGCGAATATCATGGATATCATATTTGCGGATGGGCGCAAGGTGGATGCGGTTTTTCTCGGCATTGATGTGATTACCTACAGCGGCGGGGTGGAGGAGACGAAATATCCAATCCCCGAATATTTGTATGACGATACGGTATGGAATGATATTCCGTATCTGCTGAATAAGGATGTATTGCTGCAATATATTATGAGGCCGCTGGCCGACCCGGATAAAACGGATTTGGCTACCGTGTATGCCAGCTGGTGGACCGAGGACTATTACAACAAACAGTGGGTGATGCATAACTATGTGGCGGCGCAGCCTGCTGAAAAGGAGGCTGAGAGGGATAAATTCGTGGAAAACATTAAGGCGAATTTGGACAGCAATATATGCCCCTATATTGAGGCGAACCCGGATACGGAATTCTATGTGTTTTATCCGCCGTACAGTATCCTTTATTGGAATGATGTGCTGCAGGAGAAGCAGCTGGAGGCGGTGCTGCGGGAATATGAGTATATTTCAGAGCGGCTTTTTGCATATGATAACGTGAAGGTTTTCTTTTTCCCCAATCAGGAGTGGATTATCTGCGATTTGGACAATTATGCGGATTACAGCCACTACCATCCGGATATCAACCGTTATATGACAGAATGCTTTGCCAGTGGGGAGCATCGGGTAACGGAGGAGAATCTGGCAGAGGAACTGGGGAAGATGAGGCGGATTGTGCTGGGGTATGATTTCGATGAGTTGTTTTCGGTGGAGTATTAGGCATGGCAAAAGTATTTCTTTCGGCCCAGGGTTTTGCAGCAAGTGCAAAGTCTTGGGCCGAACCGTCGCCATTATTCTTGATTCTACCGGGCCGAAGTCCTTCCGGTATTCACGAATTCCGCCAATCTGGCAGCCATCGCTTCCCGGCCGGCATCGTTGAGGTGAATATAGTCAATCATATAATCATGATAATTATCCTCGTTGATTGTTCCATAAAAATTGTCAATAATGGAAACCCCGCAGGAAATAGCCACGTCGATTTCCTTCAGCAAGTAATGGGGAAGGGCGCCGTTCCCGAGGTCGGTGCTGCCCCCGTTCTGATAGTTGCCGTCGGCATCGATTGCCTGGGCAAAGGTGTGGGACATCACGACAATCCTTATATAGGGATAAGTGTTTTGTATATTTTCAATGGCGGTGCGAAGGCCCCCGGTATAGGCGCTGAGTTCATAAGGGTCATTAGGGTTATCGGAGGGGATGCCTTGCAGATAATCCTGGCCGTCATAAACGATGGCAATCATGTCCACCTTATCATAATCAATATTTTTCAAGGTTTCTACGGATTCCCGATAAACCGCATCCTGTTCGGCAGCAGCTGCCGATTCCAAACGGGAGAAATCCTTACTGCAGATACTTTGCGCAACATAGGGAAGATTAAAATTGTCTCTGGGATAGGATTCGCTGTATACGGCATATTTAGCCCCTATGGTGGATTCCGGGAAGCCGCCGTTGTATATGACGGCGCCGGTCTTGGAAGAAAGCAGCGAAATAAAGCCATTGCCTCCGGTTTCATCCGTAAGGGGGTTGTTCCCTAAACAGAGGATGGTGGTAACGCCGTCATCGGCATGGCCTTCCAGTTTGGATTCGCTAAGCGGTATAATAGTATCCAGGGCTTCCACATCATAACCTTCCGCAATGTTATCCGGATCGAAGTCCGATTTGGTGCCGATATTCCAGATAATCAGCCTTACGACGGCTGTGACAGCAAGAATCAAGATGGCAGCCAGCAATATGATATGCCCGTTTACCAGGGGTTTTTTCTTTCTATGTCTGCTGTGATGCGTTTTGCTCATAATAAAAACCAAGCCTTTCTTTCAGCCTATAAACCATTTACTTATTGTACTATGTTCTGCTGAAAAAATCCACTATTTTAATTATTGTCCGTATGGAGATATCCGTACGGAAACCGCATGACAGTTTGGATGGACCCGCTTTTCTACCTTATAGGAAACCGCGTCGCAAGACGCATGAATTTAAGAATGCGAAGCGTTCTTTTTCATTGGCTGTGGAGCTCTTTGTACCACTTGCTGTATTTGTACATCCGGTAAGTAGTGCCAAGCTCCTTTAGCTGATCGTCATCGGCGCATCTGGCCTTGAAGTCATTGCGTTCGTCCATGTCCATGCTCACATATTCCATGTAAGGGATGCGGAGTTCGGTAATGGGACCGCCGCATTTTGGGCATGTCATTTTGTGTCCATTCAGCATGTGGACACGGTGGCAAGGTTTGCAGTAGTGCATGTACATCATGAATAAAATTCCCCTTTTCCGATTGCATAATATCTGCAATGTATTCTATACTATTTGATTGTGTCAGCATTGACGAAAAAAGTCAATGATTTAATATAGTAATTCATCGACAAAGTAGGTGGGCCGAACTATTATTAATTTTTTATTGCCTAGGCGGAAAATCATTGAAAAAAATAAGAGCACATGGTAAAATGAACCCACATGTCTGATTGGAAGGACGGAAACGAAGTTATGCGCAGGAAGCAGCGCGGAAATGAGGTTAAAAATGAGGACTTATTTAGTAACAGGCGGCGCAGGGTTTATTGGCTCGAACTATATACACTATATGTTTAAAAAATATGGGGATGAAATACGCATCATCAACGTGGATGCCCTCACTTATGCAGGAAATCTGGAAAACCTGAAGGATGTGGAAGGGCGTGAAAACTATACTTTCGTAAAAGCGGATATTTGCGACAAAGAGGCTATAACGAAAATTTTTAAAGAAAACGATATCGACAGGGTGGTTCATTTTGCGGCGGAAAGCCATGTGGACAGAAGTATACGTAATCCGGAGATTTTTGTGCAGACAAATGTCCTGGGAACTGCAGTTATGCTTAATTGTGCAAAAGCAGCCTGGGAACTTCCGGATGGGAGTTTCCGGGAAGGAAAGAAATTTTTGCATGTTTCGACCGATGAAGTGTACGGTTCCCTGGAAGAGGACGGGGGATATTTTTACGAGACGACGCCCTATGCCCCCCACAGCCCATATTCGGCCAGCAAGGCCAGTTCGGATATGTTGGTAAAGTCTTATATGGATACGTATCATTTCCCGGCCAACATTACCAACTGTTCCAACAACTATGGCCCATATCAGTTCCCGGAAAAGTTGATTCCCTTAATTATCAACAATGCCCTTCAGGGGAAGAAGCTGCCGGTATATGGCGACGGGAAGAACGTACGCGACTGGCTGTATGTGGAGGATCATGCCAAAGCTATCGATATGGTGCAGGAGAAGGGAAGGCTGTTTGAAACCTATAATGTGGGCGGCCATAACGAAAAGCAGAATATAGAGATTATCCATATCATTATCGATACTCTGCAGGAAATGCTGCCGGAAGGAGACCCCAGAAAAGCCCTGGTCAGCAAAGACCTGATTACCTATGTGGAAGACCGTAAAGGGCATGACAGGCGTTATGCCATTGCCCCTGACAAAATAAGGGAAGAAATCGGCTGGGAGCCGGAAACCATGTTCAAGGAGGGGATTAAGCTTACCATCCAATGGTTTTTTGAACATGAGGACTGGATGAAAAATGTAACCAGCGGAGATTACCAGAAATATTATGAGGAAATGTATCGGCAAAAATAAGCGTTAGGAACTGTTGCAAAATAAAATGCACATATTATTTTGAGGTAGTTCCTTGGCCTGGCGGCACCGGAAAAGTGCCGCTTTGCTTTTACATAAGGATGGTTGGCGAAGCCTGGCATCCGTTGTTTGCAGAGGTGGAGTAAATGAATTTTGAGAAAAGGGAAAAAGGGAAAGGAAGGAAGAATATAACGGCGATTGCTGTTGCGGCATTTTGTCTCCTGTTCATTGCAGGAGGTATCATATACCGGCAGATTCAGGATTATCAGACCAAAGAAGCCTGGGCGGCCCGGCTGGAGCAGGGGGAAGAGCGAAGAGCCAGGCGGGCCGCGGAGGCTGAAGCGGCCATGGCGGAAAGCAAGGGGCTTCTGGATTTTTCTGTGGAATCCGGAATGGATGTGCTGGAGACGGTGGATGGGCGCCCTGCCCAAGTAGAGCTGGATGATAAAACGGCGGAAAATTTCCTCAAAATCGAGTCCTGCCTGGTGGATAACAGAACCAGCAATGTGCATTTGAAGGCCACGGCGGAAGGGATACCGGCCAGCGATGACGATTTTTACTATCTCCTGGCCTGCAGGATTCAACACGATGATGCTTCCCAGGGATCGGCAATCAAAAGTATTTTTAAGGGAGAAGAGATAGAATTCCAGTTTTCCAGGCATTTCGGCACAATTAATGGTTTTTTGTATAAATTTGTAATCGCTGTAAAAAAAGACGGGGAATATCTGCCGGTGTGTAAACCACAGTATATCACCAATCCGGGAGAAGTCTCGGCTTATAAGTCAAATGGGGGGAAAATGTCTTCCAAGAAAGGAATCCTGATTGACCCGGATAAACTATTGTCGTCGGAAATCGATGATTTGGGGATAAGGCATGCGGCTTACAACATACCTATATCGAGAATATTGGGGCGGACCACCAGCGAGGAATATCCTACAATCGAATATGCCTATCAGGGAAAAGGTTATGAGTTTAACGGCGAGGCGGTTTCGGAATACGACCTTATCTTCAGCACTTTGACGGAAAAGGAAATCGAGATTACCGTAATCCTTTTGAACGATGTGGCGGAAGGGTATCCCCAGATGGTGCATCCCTTATCCCGCGACGGCATCGGGGAAGCGCCCTATTATGCGTTTAATGCCACCGATGAGGAAGGGGTAGAATGTCTGGCGGCGGTAAGCTCCTTTCTGGCGGAACGGTATTCGGGAAGGGCCAATGGAAGAGGGGTGATTTCAAACTGGATTATCGGCAATGAAATCAACGCAAGAGAAAGCTGGAACTATATGCAGTATACCGATGTGAAAACCTATGTGCGGGAGTATGTCAAAGCTTTCCGGGTATTTTATAATATTATAAAAAGCAGAAATGCGGCCAGCAGGATTTACATTTCCCTGGACCAAAGATGGAACAGCGACAGCGGCGGCAGAGGAAGCTATGATGGCAGGGATATTCTGGATGAATTCAACAAGCAGATAAAGGATGGCGGGAATATTGAGTGGGGGCTGGCGATTCACCCGTATAATGTGCCGTTAACGTCTCCTTACATATGGAATGACTCCCAATATGTGAAAAGCTCCCCGGATACTGCCATGGTAACGATGGCTAATTTCCATGTGATAACGGATTATCTTGAGCAGGAAGAATTCCTGACGGAGGATGGGGAAGTGCGCTCCGTTACATTAAGCGAACTGGGCTATACTTCATCCGACGGGGAGGAAATACAGGCGGCGGCTTTGGTTTATGCCTATAAAGTGGCGGAAGCCAATTCCCATGTGGATGCGGTGCTTTTTTCCAGGCAGACGGATGCGGAAGAGGAGTTGGATCAGGACTTGGCCCTTGGGCTGAACAATATGGACGGAAGCCATAAGTATGCCTACAAGGTGTTCCGGTATATGGATACGGATCAACAGGAAAAGTATACTGATTTTGCAAAGGAAATTATAGGGATTGAGAGTTGGGAAGAAGTGACCAGGCAGGGGAGGGCGGCGCATGAAAATTGATTGCAGCAGTTCAGCCTATAATGTCATTGGGTTAATGGCGGCGGACGCTGCGGGAATGATAAAATCCTCCGTCGCCACGCTTTCGCTCTGGGAAAAACGCAGCGGACACATAAGGCGCTAAAATACAGCGCCTAAGTGCCGGCGTTTTTCAAAGGGCTCCTTGAGGATTTTATCATTCCCGCAGCTGGCAAAGGTGTTCACGATATGAATAGTTTCCCACTTTCATTTTTATGGATTTATGATATAATATTAAAACAGAAGAAGACAGTTTCAACTTTTGAAACGGAAGAGAACAGAGAGGAGACCATCCGTATGAAAGGGATTATATTGGCGGGGGGGAGCGGTACGCGGCTTTACCCATTGACTAAGGCGATTTCCAAGCAGATTATGCCGGTTTATGATAAACCGATGATTTATTACCCTTTGTCCACGCTGATGCTGGCCGGGATACGGGAGATACTGATTATTTCCACTCCCCGGGATTTGCCGGTGTTCAAGGATTTATTCGGCACTGGGGAGCAGCTGGGGCTTCAGATGGAGTATGCGGTTCAGGAATACCCCAGGGGGCTGGCGGATGCCTTTTTGATAGGGGCCGATTTTATCGGGCAGGATAAGGTTGCATTGGTGCTTGGGGACAATATTTTTTACGGGCAGAGCTTTTCCAGAGTATTGCGGGAGGCTGCAATGAGGGAAAAAGGGGCCACTATTTTCGGATATTACGTCAGAGACCCCAGGGAATACGGGGTTGTGGAATTCGATGAGAACGGGAAGGCCCTTTCCATCGAGGAAAAGCCGGAGAACCCCAAAAGCAACTATGCGGTGCCGGGGCTTTATTTTTACGATAACGATGTGGTGGAGATTGCAAGGAATGTGAAGCCTTCCGCGAGGGGGGAAATAGAGATAACGAGCATTAACAACGAATATTTAAGGCGGGGAAGCCTGATGGTGGAAACGTTGGGCAGAGGTTTCGCATGGCTGGATACGGGGAACCATAATTCGCTGCTGGATGCGGCCGATTTCGTGGCGGCGGTCCAGAAAAGGCAGGGACTTTATATTTCCTGTATTGAAGAGATTGCTTACAAAAAAGGCTTTATTACAAAAGAACAGCTGTTAAAGCTGGCGGAACCGTTGCTGAAAACGGATTATGGAAAATACATGATAGAGGTTGCAAATGGGCTCTAATGTGAAACGAATCATTATTCTGCTGATTTTATTTATGTTTGTGGCGGTTGGCGGGATTGTTTTGTACGCCAATATCCAGTCTCCCAAAAAAGTTGAGGAAACGGCCAATGTGGAAGAAAGCGTGTCGGAAGATGCAGAACCGCTGCAAATAGGAAACGATACCCGCGCCTTTCTTGGGGACGAGACTTTTTTTGAGCCGGACAAGCAGCCTTATTCATCCATTGAAAAGATGGACGGGAAAAATTTATCCTTGCTTATGACTTCGGTGCAGAAAGACTTGCGCATTCAGATTGTGGACAACGCGGGGAAGCTGGTGACAGGGGAAGAATTTTGTGTGGTTTTGAACGGGGATAAGGAGTATAAGGACGAGGATAAGGACGGCATAATTTATATAGAGTACCTCCGTTCGGGGGAATATGAAGTTGCGTTAAAAGAGGCGGAAGGATACCGCGTGCCTGAAACGAACGCTCATATAAATGTGAAGCAAAGCGTGGAATATGTAGTGATAGACGACATCGATCTGCTGATTCTGACCGAGGACGAGGTCAATGCGGAACTGGAGGATTTGGGAGCGAACGATGCGGCGGACGATGCGGACAAGTCGGAAATCACAGGGATGCAGGAAGGAAACGCCAATGCGAAGATGGGGATTGACGTTTCCAAGTGGAATAAGGAAATCGACTGGGATAAGGTGAAGGAAGCGGGCGTGGAATTCGCTATTATCCGTGTCGGCTACCGGGGCGCCACAACCGGGGCTTTAGTGGAGGACCCTTATTTTGAAGCGAATATGAAAGGGGCGATACGCGCCGGGATTCCGGTAGGGGTATATTTCTTCACCCAGGCGGTAAATACGGTGGAAGCGGTGGAAGAGGCCAGTATGGTTACGGCACTGTGCCGGGATTATGAAATCTCCTATCCGGTATTCATCGATGTGGAGGGCCTGGGGGGCAGCGGCAGGGCCGATGGCCTGGATGTGGAAACGAGGACGGCGGTGAGCAAGGCTTTCTGCGCCACCATGGAAAGCGCGGGATACCGTGCGGGCGTTTATTCTTCCAGAAATTGGCTGAACGATATGCTGGACATGGACGAACTGCGGGATTATATCGTATGGCTGGCCGAATACCGGGATGTGCCCATTTACCAGGGATATTACCATATGTGGCAATATACGTCCAAAGGAAGCGTGGACGGCATCGAAGGCAACGTGGATTTTAACTTAAGCTACCTGAGGATAGAAGATACGGCAGCTTTGCCCATGCAGGAGGAAGAGGACGAGGAAGGCGGGGGCGAAGAAGGGGCCGCAGAGGCGGCGGAAGAAGTTCCGGAAAATGAAATTACGGAGCCCAAACCTATCGAAGGAGCGGAGAACGCGGAGTGGTGAAATCATTCATGAAGTAAAGTTTAAAGTAAAGGAGCATAAAAAAGTGGGTAAAATAACAGTAGAAACTTGCGGTATCGAAGGATTAAAGGTGATTACGCCCGCAGTGTTCGGGGATGAAAGAGGATATTTTATGGAAACATATCATTATGAGGCCTATAAGGAGGCCGGGATTGGCCAGGTCTTTGTCCAGGACAATCAATCGGCATCCCGAAAGGGAGTCCTTAGAGGGCTGCATTTCCAGAAGGAGTTTCCCCAGGATAAGCTGGTCAGGGTAATCAACGGGGAAGTGTTCGATGTGGCAGTGGATTTGAGGGAAGGGAGCGCAACCTTTGGCAAATGGTTCGGGGTAGTGCTTTCGGCGGAAAATAAGAAACAGTTTTTCATCCCGAAAAATTTTGCCCATGGCTTTTTAGTATTATCGGATTATGCGGAGTTCGCGTATAAGTGTACGGATTTTTACCACCCCAATGACGAGGGGGGGATTCTTTACAATGACCCGGAAATCGGGGTGGAATGGCCGATTCCGGAAGGGATGGAGCTTATCATGTCGAAGAAGGACAAAGAGTGGGGAGGCATCAGGGAATATATGGCGGGCAGATAAGTAACGGGGAAAACGAGCGCTTTATAGATTGTGCCGACGGCCCAAAGCTTGTAGGTTACGGAAAGGGCATGTTATTTACATGAAGATTAGGAAAAGGGAGATCGAGCCGGAAGGAAATGGAATAAAGGAGCGGAAAAGGCGAAACCGGAATGTGCCTAAACGGATGGTGATGACGGCCTTTTATGGGATGGCAGCCATATTGGCCGCTGTGGTGCTTTTGCACCATAATCCGCTGGCGGACCAGGTGACGGAAGTGATGAAGAAGGTGATGGCATGTCTGCTTATTGCCTTCACCAGTGTAATTTTCGGTATATTTTATGACAGGCTGATGATTCTTCCGAAAGAACTTTATCAAAGCAGGAGGCTAATCTGGAAGCTGGCAAAAAATGATTTCAAAAAGCGTTATGCGGGTTCATACCTTGGAATGGTATGGGCCTTTGTACAGCCTGTAGTGACGGTGGTGATGTACTGGATTGTATTCGACAGGGTATTCGACACGAGAAGCCAGCTGGTGGCAGGGGGGATAGAGGTTCCCTATGTGCTTTACCTGACGGCGGGGCTTGTGCCCTGGTTTTATTTCACAGAAGCCCTGACCAACGGAACTACGGCGTTGCTGGAATATAACTATCTGGTAAAGAAAGTGGTTTTTAAAATAAGCATCCTGCCGATTATCAAAGTAATAGCGGCCACTTTTATCCATATTTTCTTTGTATGCGTATTATTTGCGATTGCGATTGCCTAGAAGCCTTTCTTTAAGCTGAATCCGATGGTCTATATTGTGAATGGGTATCGAAGCGCTATTTATGAACAGGAGTGGTTTTTTGAACATTTTTATTCATCCACTTATTTCTGGATTTTTACGGTAACATTGTTTTGTATCGGTTCGTTGATATTTAAAAGGTTAAAGGTGCATTTTGCCGATGTTTTGTAGGGGTGATGCCATGGCAGGGAGCCTTGGCCGCGGAAAGGCCTTGCAGGCTGCATAAAAAGTTGTGTGCATTACGATAGCAGGAGACGCACAGGATGGGTGAGAGAAAAGTTGCGATTCAGGTGACGGAACTGGATAAGGTATATAAACTGTATGATAAGCCTTCGGACAGGATGAAGGAGGCGCTGGGATTTTCCAAAAAGAAAAAATATAAGGAACACCACGCTTTAAGCAAGGTGGATTTAACCGTTTATCAAGGGGAGACAGTAGGGATTATCGGAACGAACGGTTCGGGCAAATCGACGATTTTAAAGATTATTACGGGGGTTTTAAACCCTTCCGCTGGGGAGGTGGCAGTGAACGGCAGGATTTCGGCCTTGCTGGAGCTGGGGGCCGGCTTTAATCAGGAGTATAACGGCATTGAAAATATTTATTTGAACGGAACCATGATTGGGTTTTCGGAAAAAGAGATTGATGAAAAGATGGATGCCATCTTGGAATTTGCGGATATTGGGGATTATGTTTATCAGCCGGTAAAAACTTATTCCAGCGGGATGTTTGTCCGTCTTGCTTTTGCTGTAGCCATTAATATTGAGCCGGAAATTTTGATTGTAGATGAGGCCCTTTCGGTGGGGGATGTCTTTTTCCAGGCGAAATGCTATCACAAATTCGAAGAATTCAAGAAGATGGGGAAGACGATTCTGTTTGTCAGCCATGATTTAAGCAGCATCAGCAAATACTGCGACCGGGTGGTGCTGTTAAATCAAGGGGTGAAGCTGGGGGAAGGTTCGCCCAAGGAAATGATCGATGTGTATAAACAGGTGCTGGTAGGGCAGTACGAGATTCATGAGGAAGAAGGGGGAGGCCTTCTGGATGATGGGGAAGTGGCCGCTGCTGCGGCGGCAAAAGCTGGCATGAACCCGGAATTGCTGGAATATGGGACTGGCGTGGCGAAAATTGTGGAATATTATATCACGGACGATAAGGGGATACGTACCACAGCTGTGATTAAGGAACAGGAATTTACCATCCATATGAAAGTGGATTTTGCGGAAGATGTGCCCGCCCCGATCTTTGCTTTTACCATAAAAAATATAAAAGGAACGGAGATTACGGGAACGAATACTATGGTGGAAAAGGCTTTCCTGGAGCCGGTGAAGGCCGGGGAGAAAAAGGAAGCGGTATTCACCCAGAAGATGAGCCTGCAGGGCGGGGAATATTTGCTTTCCTTGGGGGTGACGGGCTATGAGAGGGATAAGTTCCAGGTATACCACAGGCTGTATGATGTGCTGAACATTACGGTGATATCGGATAAAGACACGGTGGGGTTCTATGATATGGGAACAAAGGCAGCGGTGTATGACAGAAAGGAATGAAGAGCAGCTGGCAAAATGGCCGCCAAAGGACGGGGATTTTTATGAAAACGGCCCGCTTTGGCAAAAGCATGAGACGGAGGCCGCGGGCAGCAGAAACGGCATGCAACAGGAAGACTGGGCATAGTTTCCGGAATGGGAGAGACTTGGATGAGGGAAAAAATAGGGAAGATTACGCTTGATTATAAACACTATCCGGGAAAGGATTTCTACTGTGACGGGGATGTGGAGGACGAGCTGCTGGAAATCGTAAAAAGCCAGGGTGAAGAAGAATTCCGGAAAATCATAGAGGAACGGGCCAAGTGGCCCATACTATATCATTTATCGCCGCTGCGGGAAAACATTGTGGACTGGATTCCTATGGAAAAGGATGCCAAAGTGCTGGAAATCGGTTCCGGCTGCGGGGCGATTACGGGCAAATTGGCGCAGAAGGCGGGCAGCGTGACATGCATTGAATTGTCGAAAAAAAGAAGCTTAATCAATGCCTACCGCCATCAGGACTGCGATAACGTGACAATATATGTGGGGAATTTTCAGGATATTGAGCCGGAGCTGCCGGGGGATTTCGATTATATCTGTTTTATCGGCGTCTTTGAGTATGGCCAAAGCTATATAGGCACTAAAAACCCTTATGTGGACTGGCTGCGGATGATGCGCGGACATTTGAAGGAAGGCGGCAGGATTATAATCGCCATTGAAAATAAATTAGGGTTAAAATATTTCGCGGGCTGTATGGAGGACCATTTGGGAACGTATTTCTCCGGCATAGAAGACTATGCGGCAGGCGGAGGAGTGCGGACTTTTGTGAGGGGCAGGCTGGAGCGGATCCTGGAAGAAAGCGGCCTGCAGGAGTATTCCTTTTATTACCCTTATCCGGATTATAAGTTTATGTCGGCGGTTTATTCCGATGAAAGGCTGCCCAAGCCGGGGGAACTGTATGATAATTTGAGGAATTTTGACAGAGACAGGATGCTGCTTTTTGACGAAAAACAGGCTTTTGACGGAATTGTGAAGGATGGGCTTTTCCCGGTATTTTCCAATTCCTATGCGGTAGTGATTGGGCCGGAAATGGAGATTAAATATGCCAAATATTCCAATGACAGGGCGAAGGAATATGCTATCCGCACCGAGTTGGGGATAACGGAGGGGAAGCCGGTCATAAGGAAATGGGCCCTATCCCAGGCGGCAAAAGAGCATATACGGGAAATGGGAAAGGCCTGCGCAGATTTGGCCGGACGGTATGAAGGAAGCGGGCTGGAAATCAATAAGTGCCGTATTTCCCGGGACGGCGCCTGTGCGGAATTCGAGTATGTTCCAGGGGTGACGCTGGAGGAAATCATGGATTCTTTTCTGGAAAAGGAAGATTGGAACAGCTTTTATAGATTATTTGATGAATATATGGTACGTACGGCCAGGGGGGAAGAACTTCCGGTGGCGGACTATGATTTGATTTTTGCGAATATATTGGTCAGCCTTCCGTACGAATCGGCCATAGAGGATGTGGAGGCTGTGAAAGCATCCCCTTGGACGGTAATCGATTACGAATGGACCTTTGGAAAAGCGATGAGCGCAAAGGAGATTGCTTACCGCGCCCTGTATTGCTATGTGCTGGAAAACGAAAAGCGTAAAAAGCTGGATTTGCCGCAGATGGCCCGGAGGCTGGGAATGACGGTAAAGGAAGCGGAAGAGTGCATCAGCCGCGAGATGGATTTCCAGAAGTTTGTTACCGGCAGCCATAAAGCGCTGGGCGAACTGCGGGAAGCGATAGGGAATAAGGTGATGGAGCCGGAAAAATGGCTGTATAAATTCGACGGTTCCGTGCAGGAAGAGCATGTCCAGGTTTATATGGACAGGGGGCATGGATACAGCGAAGAGGATTCCTTCTTTGTAAAGGATGCATATGAGGGGGAAAACCGTATTGCGCTTTCCCTGGAAGTGGAAAAGGATGTAAAAATGCTGCGCGTTGACCCGGCTATGGATTATTGTGCCGTAAAAATAGAAAAACTGATGTTTAACGGGATTCCCGTAGATGAAGGAAGGAAAAATGTAGTGGTCAACGGCAAAAAGCTGGGGAAGGGAAGCTATGTGTTTGCCACAAAGGATCCCAATATTAATATAAAGCTGGACAGGTTGGAAAAGGGCAAACAGAACAGGCTGGAAATGGAATTGGAGATTATCCGCCTGACGGAAGGAATTGCGGCGGATATGGCCGGGGCGGTAAAAAAATGGTTTTAAGGCGGGATGGGCATTGAGCATAATAAGGAATGTAAAGTCCTGCTTTGGGCAAGGGCTTAAACAAGGGTTAAAACGGGCGGTAAAAGAAGTGCTGGCGGATGGGCAGCGGAAGAAATATGGGCGGATTCTGGAAAAAAAGACGGTGACCTATGATGCCTGGATCAGGCAGATAGAAGAAGAAAGGGCAAAGGTACGGGAAGAAGG
Organism: Lachnospiraceae bacterium; assembly: GCA_021769135.1. Classification (GTDB taxonomy): domain Bacteria; phylum Bacillota; class Clostridia; order Lachnospirales; family Lachnospiraceae; genus Kineothrix. Next base: position 23,577 of record JAETTM010000070.1, read on the forward strand.
GCATCAACTGCATGCGCTTAAAATAAAAGAAATACCTTACCAGGCGTGTATGGATTACTGCCTGGGGAAAACATTGCCCAGGGAAACAGCGGATGTGCTTGTTTTCATGGACGCAGAGGGGATGGCCGGCGAAAACGCCAGGGAGGAAATAGGGGAGTATTTTTCCGCCCATAAAGGGATAAAAATGTTGTACGGGGATGAGGATGTGATGAGCCCGGAGGGGATACGGTATACCCCCTGGTTCAAACCGGACTGGTCGCCGGATACTTTTTTGTCCTTTTTTTATTTTGGAAGTATCTTTGCGGTAAGAACGTGGCTTTTGCAGGAACTTACCGATGAGGAAATGAGATGGGCATTTGAGGAAGAGGGGAAGAAGGGGGAGGAGGAAAGAAAAGGGATATATCGCTTGTGTTATCTTCTGGCTGTGAAATGCGGGGGATTTGCGAAACGCGGGGTGGATGTAGAAGGCAGGAAGAAGGAAGCGGATAGGGATGAAGATGGCAGGAATCAGGAAGAGGGCAGGAATCAGGAAAATGAGGATAAGGAGAGCCGGGATGGAGAATGGAATTTCCCGATAGGGCATCTGGACGAGGTGCTGTTTCATGGGAAGTCCAACCGGGAAATGATGCTGGAACGGGTACAAGGGGAGTTATTGGAGGATTTGTTAAGGCAGAGGATGGAAGAAAATCTGGAACAATTATCAGGGGCGATGGGAAAACAAATATCCATTATCATCCCGTCGAAAGACCATCCGGAACTTTTAAAAAGATGCATTTTAAGCCTGGCGGCGGAAGCGGGGCAGGAATATGGGAAGAAATATGAAATTATTATTGTAGATAACGGAAGTCAGGAAGAAACGAAGCGGGAGCTGGAAGGCTGGCTGGAAGAGCAGGAAGTTCCGGCGAAGTATATCTATCGGCCTATGCCCTTCCACTTTTCCAGAATGTGCAATATGGGCGCGGAAGCGGCCGAAGGAGAAGTGCTGCTGTTTTTCAATGATGATGTGGAGATACCGGGGAAAAGCGGCGAATTGGGAAAAGAAAGCGGAAATTTGCTGCAGTATTTATCCCTTATGGCGGTAAGGCCTTATGTGGGGGCTGTGGGGGTAAAATTGTATTATCCGGATTCCATCCGCATCCAGCATGCAGGAATCGTGAATTTAGGGCCGGGCCCGGTGCATAAGCTGCAGTTTAAAGAGGATAACATCAGCTACTATTATGGCTGGAACAGGAAACGGAGAAACGTGATAGCGGTGACCGGCGCCTGCCTTGCGGTGGAGAAGAAAAAATATATGGAGGCGGGAGGTTTCCCGGAGGAACTGCCGGTGGCCTTTAACGATGTGGATTTCTGTTTTTCCCTTTTTGAAAAGGGCTATTATAACGTGGTGCTGCAGGATATTCCGTTATATCACCACGAATCCTTAAGCAGGGGGAATGACGATGACAGGGAAAAGCTGGAACGGCTGCTGCAGGAGAAGGATAAGCTGTATGAGAGGCATTCCGCCCTTGCCGGGAAAGACCCATTTTATCATAAATACCTGGCTTCGGATATATTGAGTACCGGCTTTGAACTAAAGGCGGAGTATGAATTGGAGCCTGAACTGATATACAGGAAACCCCATGCAGCAGGAAACCTCCTTGCAGGGGCCAGGGAAGATGCCTGCGTGATGATTAGCATCGAATATGCAGGGCCGGTTCCATCATTTGGAGGAAAAGAAAGCAGGGCGACGGACTATCTGATTCAAGGCTATTCTTTCGTGACAGGGTCGGACAATGCCATATTTGAGAAAAGAATTATTTTGGCGCGGGAGCAGGATGCCTTTTGGGGTGCAAACGCTGCTGAGGGCGGCGCGGCGGTGCCAGGGAAAGGAAAAGAAGGCTATCAGGCCGGATTATTATCCGTAGCTCCCGAACCTATGATACGGCGGGATGTGGAGGAAAACCTCCCCGACCAGACAGGTGTAGGCTTAACCGGATTCTGCGCCATCATAGACGGCAGCGGAGGGCAAGGAGGCTGCTACCAGATAGGGGTGCTGGTAAAAGACAAAAGCTCCGGCCAGAAATTATATTCATGGACTAACCGGTATTTGAAGATGGGCAAGTGCGGAACTGGAAAGGCAAGTGATGAACTGGAAAACAGCACTTGCCCGGACAGTACCTCAGAAAATTTACGGACGCGAAAGCGGCCGTGAATTTTCTGGATAAAGAAAAAGGACAGGTACTGTAAGGGCAAGTGCGGAAC
>JAETTM010000071.1 GCA_021769135.1 Lachnospiraceae bacterium
TATTTTACAGCAGGAGCCGGATTTTTCAAGTACCCGGCTCCTGTTTTTTGTCCGAAAAATTTAGTTTTTGGAGATGGTTAAAGGGGCTGGTGCACCCTTTTTAGTGCAACAGCCCCGTCGCTTCTGGCCCGTCCGTTATCTATTTTCCTAAACCCATTTCATTAGCGAAATCTGCTTTTTCGCTTAGCCGCAAAACCGAATCCTGTACAGGCAGGCGCTTGCCCGCCGCAGGGCATGAGGCCCGCCGCGCCGCCCATGAAAATTGATTTCCGCGCATACTGCCTTATACGCATTGACAAAATCCCCTCCTACGTTTTATTATTTTTTCAAGAGAACGGAGTATAAAAAACAACAAAGGGAGAAATATTTAACTTATGTATCAATTTGAAAAAATGGACAAGCGTCTGCTCGGCTCCCAGGTAGAAGATGCCCTCTTTGACTACATCCTTCACGAGCCGGTGGAAATAGGCCAAAAAATACCTAACGAATTTGAACTGGCCGAGAAATTCGGCGTAGGCCGCAGCACCATCCGGGAAGCGGTAAAGGGCCTTGTATCCCGGGGGGTGCTGGAAGTGCGCAGGGGTTCCGGCACTTACGTTATCAGCACAAGCACGCTGGAGGAAGACCCTCTAGGGCTTTCCAAATTTCAGGATAAATATAAGCTGGCCTTGGAGCTTTTCGATGTGCGCCTTATGCTGGAGCCTGAAATCGCTTTCCTGGCCTGCCAGTATGCTACCCAGGAAGAGCGGGAAGAGCTCTCCGCCCTGTGCGACGAAGTGGAGCAGCTTTTTCTCAGCGGAAAAAACCATATCAAAAAGGATATCGAATTCCATGCCAGCATTGCAAGATACAGCAGGAACAGGGTGGTGGAAATCCTCCTCCCCCTCATCCAGTCGGCGGTTTCCACCTTTGCCAACCTGACCCAGCGTTCCCTTTTAAACGAGACCATCGAAAGCCACCGAGCCATTGCCGATGCCATGCTGACAGGAGATGCGGTAGGGGCAAAATGCGCTATGATTATGCACCTCACCCATAACCGTCGGAAAATCATACAGCTGTTGGATGAGCAAAAAGAAGCGGAATCCGGCCTACGAAACATTTGATGGACATCCAATGGCCATCCAGCAAATGCGCGGCAAATGCTTGACAATCATCCGGCAAATGCCTAATAAACAATGAAAGTGTCCAACCATACAAGCGGCAAACATCAAGCCATTTTTAAGACAATTGTAAAAAATATACAAAAGAAGCGAGATTTATCTTGATTATCTCGCTCTTTTTTATTCAAAACAGAGAAAATAATTTTATAACATCTGATGTATTGACATGTAATTGTCAAATTGTTAAACTTGTTTCATAAAAACATAAGACGTCTGATGTTAATAATTCAATACTTAAATTTTATTTTTAATGCCATAACAATTTAAAAGGAGGACTATTTCAATGTCTCAAGAAGCATTGACGCTCGACCCCACCCGCTTGATTATCGCCGCATTAATCGGGCTGGCTATTTTGTTAGTATTGATTATTAAGTTCAAAATCCAGGCGATGGTTTCCATTCTGATAGGAGCTATCTCCATCGGCCTGATTGCGGGCATGCCCTTTGACACTATCGTAACGGCAGTCAATGACGGCATTGGCAACACTTTAAAAGGCATTGCTCTATTAGTAGGGCTTGGCTCCATGTTCGGCGCCATACTGGAAGTATCCGGCGGTGCCCAGACTCTGGCGGTTACTATGGTAAAACGTTTTGGCGACAAAAAGGCCGCCTGGGCGCTGGGAATTACAGGCCTGGTAATCGCAATGCCGGTATTTTTCGACGCAGGGCTGATTATCCTTATCCCTCTGGCATTTTCCCTGGCAAAAAGAACCAACCGTTCTTCTTTATTCTATGCTATTCCCCTGTTGGCCGGGCTGGCTGTCGGCCATGCCTATATCCCGCCTACCCCAGGGCCAATTCTGGTAGCGACCATGCTGGGCGTTGACCTTGGCTGGGTCATCATGATAGGTATTCTCTGCGGCGTATTCGCCATGATTGTAGCCGGTCCTATATGGGGTTCCATCTGCGGGAGAAAATATAACATTCCAGTACCGGACCATGTGGCCAACCAGGCCGACTTCGATGAGTCCAAGCTGCCGAATTTCTGGACGATTGTAGGGATTATCCTCATTCCCCTTGTGTTGATTATCTTAGATTCCGTATCCGGCATCATCCCGGCACTAAGCGGCATTGCCCCCATTTGCGCTTTTCTCGGGGAGCCTTTCGTCGCCCTTTTGATTGCTACCGTAGCCGCCATGCTCATTCTCGGACTGGGGCACGGCTATTCTACCGATGAGCTGGAAAAAGTAATGACCAAATCCCTGGAGCCTACCGGCCTTATCCTTCTCGTAACGGCATGCGGCGGCGTCCTGCGCTACATGCTTCAATATTCCGGCCTGGGGGATGTTATCGGAAACGCGGTTTCCTCCGCCAACCTGCCCATCGTCATCGTAGCGTTTATCGTAGCCGCCCTCGTCCGCATCTGCGTGGGCTCCGCCACCGTAGCCATGACCATGGCCGCAGGCATTATCGCCGCCATGCCCGGCATTGCAGACCTTTCGCCTTTATACCTGGCCTGCACCACAGCCGCAGTAGCCGGAGGCGCTACCGTATGCTCCCACTTCAATGATTCCGGCTTCTGGCTTGTAAAATCATTGGTGGGCATGGATGAAAAAACAACACTGAAAACATGGACCATTATGGAAACGTTGGTAGGCGGCGTGGGATTCCTTGTCGCGCTCATCATCTCCATATTCGCCTAAACCAGCCTATTCGTGCAATTGCGAAATCAATACACTCGCTGAATATTCTGACAATATATTCTCACAGCATAAAATTTCGCAATTACCTAATTCATCCTAAAACAGAAAGGAGATTTCTATGGAACTGAAAAGTCAGGAAATGCGCAAACTGGCGCCTGAATTGGACCCGCTCCGCATCGGAACGGGATGGAAGCCGGAAGATTTGGGAAAGCCACAGATTATTATCGAAAGCACATTCGGAGACAGCCACCCCGGAAGCGGCCATCTGGATACTCTCGTAGAAGAAGTCCGTAAAGGCGTGGAACAGGCCGGAGGCCATGGGGCAAGGTATTTCTGCACCGACATCTGCGACGGGGAAAGCCAGGGAACCGACGGCATTAACTACAGCCTTGCCAGCCGGGAAATCATCGCCAACATGATTGAAATCCACGCAAACGCCACACCGTTTGACGGCGGCGTCTACCTCTCCAGCTGCGACAAAGGCCTTCCCGGCAATCTGATGGGCCTTGCCAGGGTCAATATTCCTTCCGTAGTTGTGCCGGGCGGTACGATGAACGCCGGACCGGATATGCTCACTCTGGAACAGCTGGGCATGTACAGCGCCAAATACCAGAGGGGAGAAATCGATAAAGAAAAACTGGACTGGGCAAAATGCAATGCCTGCCCCAGCTGCGGCGCATGCTCTTTCATCGGCACCGCCTCCACGATGCAGATTATGGCGGAGGCACTTGGGCTGGCCCTGCCCGGAAGCGCCCTGATGCCCGCCACCAGCCCGGATTTGCCCGCTTATGCCAGACAGGCCGGAGAACAGGCCGTAAAGCTTGCCCAAATGCCAGGCATGAAACCCAGCGACATTGTAACTATGGACAGTTTTGAAAATGCCATCCTGGTGCACGCCGCCATTTCGGGAAGCACCAACTGCCTGCTTCATATCCCTGCCATAGCCCATGAATTCGGCATCGAGATTACCGGGGATACGTTTGACCGGCTTCACAGAAATGCCCGCTATTTGCTGGATGTACGCCCCGCCGGGCGTTGGCCTGCGGAATGCTTCTACTATGCGGGCGGCGTTCCTGCTATCATGGAGGAAATTAAGGGGCATCTGCATCTGGATGTAATGACGGTCACAGGAAAAACATTAGGGGAAAACCTGAAAGAGCTGAAAAACAACGGCTTTTATGAAAGATGCGATAAATGGCTTCAGGAATTTAACAAAAGGTATCATGTTCAATTGACCAAAGAAGACATTATCCGCCCCTATGACAAAGCCATCGGAACGGACGGCAGCATCGCCATATTAAGGGGAAATCTGGCCCCGGAAGGCGCGGTCATCAAGCACACCGCCTGCCCGAAGGAAATGTTCCGCGCCGTGCTTAGGGCGAGGCCCTTTGACAGCGAAGAGGAATGCCTGGACGCGGTGCTGAAGCATCAGGTACAAAAAGGCGATGCCGTATTTATCCGCTACGAAGGCCCGAAAGGCAGCGGAATGCCGGAAATGTTCTACACCTCCGAAGCCATCAGCAGCGACAAGGAACTGGGGAAGAGCATTGCCCTCATTACGGACGGCCGCTTTTCAGGAGCATCCACCGGCCCGGTTATCGGCCACTGCAGCCCGGAAGCTGTTGACGGCGGCCCCATCGCTCTTGTCGAGGAAGGGGATTTAATCGAAATCGACGTTGCCGAAAGAAAATTGAATATCATCGGCATCCACGGAGAAAAAATGTCTCCCGAAGAAATCGAGCGCATACTAAAAGAACGGAAAAGCAACTGGAAACCGCGAGCACCCAAGTACCAAAAAGGCGTCCTGCGCCTTTTCAGCCAACACGCCGCCAGCCCCATGAAAGGCGCATACCTGGAATATTAACCCCCCGGTACTTGCGGAACTGGAATAAGAACCCCAAAACAGCACTTGCCCGGACAGCGCCTCAGAAAATTTGCGGATGCGTAAGCAGCCGAAAATTTTCTGCATATGAATAATCTTTAGGCGCTGGGAGGGCAAGTGCGGAACTAAAATAGGAGAATAACAATGGAAAAAAGAATTCAAGAATTAGGAATTGTACCAGTAGTTGTGCTGCAGGATGCTGCCAATGCAAAGCCTTTGGCCCAGGCCTTGTGCGATGGAGGCTTGCCCTGTGCCGAAGTGACATTCCGCACGGCTGCCGCTGCGGAAAGCATCCGCATTATGACCGAAGAATTCCCGGATATGCTTGTAGGCGCCGGCACCGTTCTGACAAAGGCCCAGGTGGACGATGCCGTAAAGGCCGGGGCACGCTTTATCGTCAGCCCTGGATTCGACCCGGAAATCGTTGATTACTGCCTGGAAAAGCAGATTCCCGTTTTCCCCGGCTGCGTTACCCCTTCCGAAATCGCCCAGGCGGTAAAGAGAGGGTTAAAAGTGGTAAAATTCTTCCCTGCGGAGCAATTCGGCGGCGCGGCTACTATTAAAGCGTTGTCAGCGCCCTACACCGGCTTAAAGTTTATGCCCACCGGCGGAGTCAGCGCCTCAAACCTGAAAGATTATTTTAGCTGCAAATCCGTCATCGCCTGCGGCGGCAGCTGGATGGTAAAGGGAGACCTTATCGCTGCTGGCGAATTCGAAAAAATAAAGCAGCTCACAGAAGCGGCTGTCAAGCTGGCCGCCCAGCTGCGCGGGTAAACCGTTCCATAAAAATAACCAACATAGAAATGAGGAAGAATATGAATATGAATTTAAATTTAAGACCCCAAAACGAATGCAAATACGATGCGGTATCCCTTGGCGAGGTAATGCTCCGGCTCGACCCGGGGGAAGGGCGAATCCGCACAGCCAGGTCCTTCCACGCCTGGGAAGGCGGCGGCGAATATAATGTTGTCCGCGGCCTGCGGAAATGTTTCAAAATGAATACCGCCGTCATTACCGCCTTTGCCGATAACGAGGTAGGCATGCTGATGGAAGATTTCATCATGCAGGGCGGCGTGGATACATCGCTGATTCACTGGATGAAAACGGACGGCATTGGCCGCGTCTGCCGCAATGGCATTAATTTCACCGAACGCGGTTTCGGTATCCGCGGCGCGGTAGGCTGCTCCGACCGTGCCAACACCGCCATTTCCAAAGCGAAGCCGGAAGATTTCGATTTCGATTATATTTTTGGCGCGCTGGGGGCGCGCTGGCTCCACACCGGCGGAATTTATGCCGCCCTTTCGGAGCAGTCCTGCGAAACGATTCTGGCCGCAATTAAAACTGCCAAGAAATATGGCACCATCGTTTCCTATGACCTGAACTACCGCCCTTCCATGTGGAGCGCCATCGGCGGCCAGGCCAAGGCTCAGGAAGTAAATAAGGAAATCGCAAAATATGTGGATGTTATGATTGGCAATGAGGAAGACTTCACCGCATGCCTCGGCTTTGAAATCGAAGGGAATGATGCCAACTTAAAAGAGCTGAATCTGGACGGCTATAAAAAAATGATTAATGAAGCGGCAAAAGCTTACCCTAATTTCAAAGCCGTAGCAACCACTCTCCGGGAAGTAAAAACCGCCACTGTTAATGACTGGAGCGCCATCTGCTGGGCTGATGGGGAAATCTACAAAGCCAAGGATTACAAGGGTCTGGAAATTATGGACCGGGTAGGCGGCGGAGATTCCTTTGCCTCCGGACTGATTTACGGCCTGATGACCACAGGCGATGCCCAGTTGGCTGTCAATTACGGTGCAGCACATGGGGCGCTGGCAATGACTACGCCGGGAGATACCACCATGGCCAGCTGCAAAGAAGTGGAAGCCATTATGGGCGGCGCAGGAGCCAGGGTGCAAAGGTAGCATGCCGTAACCATCACAAAAATTATACGGATTCCTCTTAAAAAAATTTTAAGGAAATCTTAAACCCGCCTACATTGATTTCTTTTAGAAAGATTGCTATTCTTTTTATGCAGCGGCGGACATTATCCGCTGTATTAAATGAGGGTAATCTATGAGAAATGATGAAGGCGGGCATCTTATGCCCAAAAACGGAACGGACTGGTTCAGAGGGATCGCTGCGGCAATGGTTATTTTATCCCATTATGCCCAGTGGTGGACCTGGTTCACCCCAGTGGAAGGAAACAGCGCCATTTTCCAGCTGGCGCTTACCAAACTGGGTATTTATGGCGTAGATATTTTTTTCCTGCTCTCTGGCTATGCCATGGTGATATCCCTGGGCCAAAATCAAATGAACAAAAATTTTATATGGAAAAGGGTAAAAAATACATATATCCCTTATTTTATCGTGGTGGGAGTCATCGAGCTTGTCTCCGAAGGCTTTGTTTCTCTTCAGGATTTTTTAAATTTTGCCAGCGGGTATGACTTCTGGTATATGTTTGTGCTCTTTTTATTTTATATCGGCTTTATTGTCGATTATGCGATATTCAGGAAGAACAAAGGCCTCAGGGTAGCCGTTTTCTGTATTTTTACCTATATTTTTTCCCGTATTCTTTATGACAAAGGAATGAATGATTTCTGGTATGTATCCAATATCGCATTCGCATTGGGGGTAATCGTGGGGGAATACGAAAACGGGCTTAAACGGGTCATCAATAAATTATGGATTCCTCTGACAGCCATCCTGGCTGCGGGGATGATACCCGTCATCCGGTGGGGATTGGACGGCGGCGTTAACTTTGGCCAAAACCCGGAAGATTATCAGCTTTCCTTCCAGATAGGGGCCACAGTAATTTGGACGCTTTTAGTTCTCATCCTCGCCTCCAAACTGCCAATAAAAGAGAAAATATTCGCCTTCCTCGGCAAATATTCCCTTTATCTCTATCTCACCCATACTTTTATTTTCATGCAATGCGTCAACAAACTGGAATGCAGCTATGCCGGGAGGTTCGCTGCCAGTGCGCTTATTACCGTTGCGGTTTCTTTTGTGTGCGGCAAGGCGATATCGGCAGTCTGCGCTTTTCCCTTCCGAAAGCTAACAGGTCTGTGCATAGAAAAAAGCGGGTGATGGGAATCGAACCCACGTGTCCAGCTTGGAAGGCTGGTGTTCTACCATTGAACTACACCCGCATTTATATATGACATTATATACATCAACAGCTATGATACTATCATATTTTTACCTATTATGCAACACTTAATTTAAATTTTCAGGCCATTTTCAAGCATTAAAGGCCACAGTTAGTTACTGTTCACCCGCCTTCCATTGCCGCGCGGCGAACAGTAACAACAATCCAACCGGTCCTTATTTGTCCTGCTTTACCCTGGATATGCATTTGATAATATACTCTTCCATCTGTTCCTTTGGAATGCCAAGGGCGAGGGATAATTCGGAATACAGGTTTTCTTCCGCCATCCTTAAATATTTTTCGTCCATCGCCGTAGTCTTTTTCCCTTGGGCAATCCTCTCCCTTTTCCGCATGTATAATGTTTTGATAATTTTTATCCAATCCTTGCAATCGCAGCTCCGCATCGTTTCCTTATACTTTTCCTCTCGAAGCTTATCGTTGCCCACCCACAGTTCTTCAATCACAGGGATATTTTCAATCAATACATCCGCTTCCTCTTTCGTTAAAACCGCACGCATAACCGTCTTGTTGCCATCTACCGGTGTGAATATCTTGCTCTCTTTGCGATGGTTAGGACTCAAAATATAATACAGACGGTTTTTCGATGCCCCCTCCATATCCAAAGTAGTGATATCTTTCACTTCACAGACACCAGCGTTGCCATACACAATAAAATCACCTTTCTCAAACATTTTATCCCTTCTTTTCATCCAGGAACTATCATAAAATAACAAATTATTTTGCGACAGCGCCTTCCAGCACCCCCGCCGCAGGCAATGGGGTATATGATTCTCCAAGGAATCAAATCAACAAGTATCCGCTATACTATTATTTTACCCCAAAATTCTGACTTCCGCTAATCTTTTTTTAAATTTTTTATATTTTTTCCCATTTTCCCATATCAGTCATTTAATTCATAAAAAAACGACAAACTGTTGCATTCTTCATTCTAACTTAATCCACCCTTCCATGGAGTCGAAGCTGTATTCCATATTTACCGTTATTCCGTCCTTATAGTCTTCTTTAAACTCAAAATCCGCCGCCTCTATTACATTGCCCTCATCGTCCATCGCCTCCAAATGCCAGAGTTCCTTCCCTTTCGTCACAAACACATTCAGAATATTCAGCGTTCCAAGGCCGTCCAGATGTCCCATATCCTTTACCAGGTTTTCCCCTTTATCCGTACTGGAGGCTTCATATAAATAAACTTCGTGCATGTCCACGCACGTGCTGTTTTTCAAGGAAACCGGCACTGCATATATCTCCGGTTGGCCTTCCTGCTCCTTTATCTCTTCCAGCGAGGCCATCATTTTTTCATATTCTTTTGCATAACCGTTCATTTGCTCCACAAGGGCATCCAGCTGCCCTTCATCCATTCCCTGGATATCCTGCTGCCCCATGCTCTCTATTTTCCCTCCCATTTCCTCCAGTTCCTTGCCAAGGGAATCATCCTCCACACCGGCATAAGCCTCCACCACCTCGTTATGCTGCTCTACTAAATCGGCATACATTGTCTGCGCCCGCGCTATTTCTTCTCCAGAAGCTCCCCCGCAAGCTGCGAGCATCGTTGCCATCAACCCAATCAGAAAAATTTTTCCCATCTTTCCCATTTTACTTTTCCATCCCTTTCTCACTTTATAGGCCCGCCCTGCCAAGCGCAGCACCATACCATCTTATATTCCTTCTCCCCTGTATTCCTGTCCGTCCGTTCCTTTTCGATGGAGAACCCTTCCCGTTCATAAAAAGCAACGGCCTTCCTGTTTTTGCAATATACATATAAAGACATTTCCAAATTCTTTTCTTTGCAGAAATCCACCAAAGCTTTGCCAATTCCCTGGGAGCGCATTTCCTCTTTTACAAAAATCCCCTCTATATATCCGCAGTTTATTCCGACAAAACCCAAAATACCCCTGTCATCCTCATAAGTATACACCTCCACCTGCGCCAGCTGTTCCTTTACCTCTTCATAGTTTTTCTTCCAGTAGACTTCCGGTATAAAACTATGGGCATTGATATTCCCCTCCAGCCATATCTTTACTACTTTATCCACATCCTCGACCCTCATCCGGCGCACCATGGAAAAAGCTTTGGCATTCCGGGGCGTTTCATATGTACAGTCCAAAAAAAGCCTGCTATTATGGGCTTCCTCCTTATTATAAGGATATCCCAGCCCCTTCCCCACTTTCCGCGCCGTCTCATCGAATAAACCGCACATCGCCTTCACCGCGCGCCAGACAGCTTCCTCTTCCGCCCCGGGGTAAGTTTCCATCAGCCTTTGATACTCCTCTTTTGTCAAATACTTATACAAGTATTTTCCGCATTTTCCAACGCTGCAGGAAAAATCCCGATTAACGCCAGCATACCAAGCAAGCATTTTCATCAATTCGGGCCTGCCATGCAGATTCAGCATATCCATCGCATAAGGGATTTCTCCTCTCCAAAGCCCCTTCCCGATGCTGTTCTGCATCCACCAGAATTCATTACAGCAATTCAGATACTCCTTTTCCTCCGGCCTTTTGACCCAATGGTCCTCATCCGTTGCCTGAGGGATCTCCGGCAGCGCTTTATCTTTGTCCAGCAATATCTTACAAAGCCTGTCCTCCCGAATATTCTCCAAAGCAAATTCCATCGTTGCCAGCCGTAAATCTATCCGGTTCCCGTCCGCAAACTGCATCAAATACCCGTAGCTTTTTTCCGTATCTATCTCTTCCTGCGGCATCGGCATATCATCCGGATACTGCATATACAGCCTCCTGCCGAATACATCTATCCATCCCCTATCCTCCCGGAAAGAAGAAATATCCGTAACCACATATACAATATCATAGTCCTGGAAAATGTCCCTGGGCGCATTGGGATTGGTCCGCGAACCATTCATATAGACGCCGCGAATCCGCGCATCGTTTACGGCGACCTCCATTATCCTGTCCATCATTTCCTTCTCGCTTCTCATCATTACCGCTCCCCTTCCCCGCAGATATTAAAAATCCAGCGTCGTATCCAATTGCTTTATGCATTATTATAGCAAGAAAACAGAAAAAAGGGAACCGAATCCTATGCAGGCGGAACGCTGTCCCTCCAACCCCCATTTTAATGTTTTTTTTCAAATACTTTTCCAAAACCTATTTTCATATACATAAAAATCTGTTACATTCATACTATAAGTCAAAGACCCCGCCGCAGGCAGCGGGGCATCAAGCTTGAAACGCCCCAAAGGGCGGGGTATTTGACCCTCGCGGCATTCGCCAAATATTGCAAGCGCTTCTACTTGGCTCATTGCTCGCGGGAATAATGTAAAACGGAGGGCAGGCCATGAGATATTTCTTTACTGGAAAAATTGAACAAATCAACGATATTTATTCCATCCATATTCCTTTTAACGTGTGGGAAGTATGCAAGCAGCGAGATGTGATTCAGGCGGAAATTATATTGGACAATAAAATTATCGACTGTCAGCTGCTGCCCGAAGATAAAGGGGGCAATTATAAGATTCATCTGGAGGACGAAGACGTTTCCCATGTGGATATTTCCCAATCCCATAAGATTCTCCTTCATATATCCAGCAGCATTATCCAGATGAACCAGAACAGCCCATACAGCTTCGACAACCCCATCCGTAAAATCGACAGTATGGAAGTGATTATCCAACCGGAAGACGGGCTTTGCGGCCAGACTTGTGTTGCCATGCTGGCCGGGGTTACCATTGCGGAAGTAGTGAGCGTTATGGATTGCCGCGAATGGCAGGCCACCATGGGCAGAGTGATTTCCGCCTTGAATTATTACGGCATCGACCATTCCGATATTATCATATATACGGAAGGGCAGGAAGCAACTCTTCCCAAATGCTGCATCATGATGGAACGGATGGGGCGGTATTGCCATTATCTCGTGCACTATGACGGCAAGTACTACGATTCCAACCTAGGGGTTATCTCCCATTATGACATGAGCAAACTGCTTGGCTATCTGGAAGTTAAGGTGGACTGAAAAAGGGCTTCCCATAAGGATTGAAGCGCCAAATGCCCGGTCAGCTCTTTTTGATAAATTCGGTGCTGCATTTCGGGCATCTCACTGCAATTTTCCCTTTTCCCCGGGGGATTCTGATTTTTTGCCCGCAATTGGGGCATTTGTAGATATGATGCGTTTTTCTCTGACGCATCATATTTTTTTGCTGTCCAACGAAAGCCCGGATTTTGGCCGTATGCCTCATAAATGCCTGGTTTTCCGCATACCTCTTAGCACAGTTTTTGGAAAACATCCTAAAATAACTATAAAAAAGGAGCGCCAGCATCACCCAGTATATCCAGCGCCAACGCACAAAAAGGGAAAGCACCATCAGAACCAGCGCACTTCCCAATAACGTTTTGTTCAATAAATCCGGGCCATAAACGCCGTACCTTCCCTGCATAAACCGTATCAGTTTCTCTTTCACCGTCATCTCTCCGTTTCCATACCTATATTGTTGTTTTTATTTTCATTGTATATCGCATACGGAAAAATGCAATTAACCTCTTCACAAAATTTCATTAAAAAAGGCTAAAGTCCAATATTAGGCCATCTTTCGTTTATCCAGACGCGTTTTTCTTACCGAAGCATAACATTCCCTACCCCTATTGCATAAGCGATGATATATAGCAGCAGAATATGCGCCGGATAAAAAACGTAAAATACCCATTTCAGGTTCCAGCCCCTTTTCCCGTTATATATCCCCACAGGAATCATGGCCAGAAAAGCCGTAATTTCGCTAAGCGACATAATAGTCAAAACAGTGCAGCCCGCCCCCATTTCCAACCGCCTGCTTCTCCTGAACAGATACATCACCGCGATAGTCAGGACTCCCATGCCGCTGTAATCCGTCATCAATAAATCCGCCACAAACATACCCGCCGCCAGCACCGGCACATGAAGAACCGCCTTCACGATTTTATTCCATGCCGTTTGCCCCTCCACAAAGCGAAAACCGATTAATACGAGCAGTCCGATAAAAAGCGTAAAAAATACATTCTGATACTGCCAGTAAAACACATTTCCCGCAAATCCAAGGTCAAAAGGAACCTCCGAGACTAGCGCAAACAGAAAGAGCCGTCCCGCGTATTTCTTCACATTTCTGGTATAACAAAACCCCTCAATGAGCAGGAAGCAGAAAATGGGAAACCCCAACCGCCCAATAAGCCGCATCACCCAATATACCCAGTACAGGTTTACGGACATAAATTCCGGAAGATGCAGCATCCTTTCCAGCACAATTGCCGCTGTATGGTCAATGAACATGGCAATAATCGCTATCATCTTCACTGTGCTTCCAGTTACCCCTTTTCTGACAGATGGCATCGCCTTTGTTGCATTTTCTGTATATTCCATATTTATCTCCATTTCCGCATGTTCTTTACTTTTCACGCATTCCATTGCTGACTGCCCGCGTTTCCAGCGTCCTGGAATTTTAGCAGCTTATTTTTCATTATATTAGCATATAAATATTGCGGTTGTTTGTCAATATTCTTAAAAATTTTTAACAGAAACAAAGCAGCCGTTTAGTCCAGGACTTTGCACTTGCAGCGAAGTCATTGGCTTCTGTATATTTTTCCTTTTCCAATCAGATAAACAGAGCTATCAATCCATGAAAAAGCAAGCATAGCAGACACCCTGATATACAGGGAACCAAAAAGGAGAGGATAGTCCATTTTATGCTTCCCGTTTCTTTTCGAATGGTCAGACAAGTGGTGGCGCAGGGCCAATGCACCAAAGTAAAAAGCATAACGCTTACAGCTGTCGCCCATGTCCATCCTTGGTTTATCAACAACTGCTTTAACGCATCCAAATTGCTTATTTCCATCAGGCTCCCTTCCGACAGGTAAGCCATGAGCATAATGGGCACTACAATTTCATTAGCTGGCAGCCCTAAAATAAATGCCAGAAGAATCACGCCATCCATCCCCATCAGCCGTGCCGGCCTATCCAAGATTCCCGCCAAATGAGAAAGCATAGTTATGCCATTGACTTTAAAATTAGCCAAAACCCATAAAAGGATACCCGCAGGGGCTGCCGACAGCAGCGCCCGTCCCAGCGCAAACATGGTCCTGTCAAACACAGAGCGGACAATCACTTTCCCTATTTGCGGCCTCCGGTAAGGCGGCATTTCCAGCGCAAAGGAAGAAGGAACCCCTTTCAAAAGCGTAACGGATAAAAGCCAGGAGGCAAAAAATGTCAGCCCTATCCCCAACAGTATCACGCCCGTCAGCAGGAGGGCCGCCCCCCAGGATGCCCCTGCCCCCTTTCCTGCGAAAAACATGGTAATAACCGCAATCAAAGTGGGAAATGCGCCACCATCCAAACGGCAACTTTGCTCCATACGACGAGTAGATGGCTGACAGTTCCCTACTCGCCGTCGATAAAAATATGGAGGTCTTTGCCATCCCAGACAATTTTCTTAACCATCAGCTTGATTAAGGTACGCTTTTCTTCAATCGTCAGCGTATGGAAATTGTCTTTGAAGCTGGATAATGCTGTGGACAGCATATCCACTTGGATTTCCCTGTCTGCTATGATGTTGACATCCTTTTGCAGACGGGCTTTTTCTTCTTTCATGGAAGCAAGCTCTTTGTCCAGCTCTGTGATTCTGGCATTTACACGTTCAATGAACGCAGCTCCTAAGTTTCCGTGTGACAGTGTGTTGATAAGATTGTCAATCTCGCTGTTACATTTTTTGATTTTATCATCAATGACCGCTACGGGGCTTTTTTGTGTCTGTCCTTGTAAGTCACGTTTCAGCTTTTCCAGCAGCTTGTAGATACCGGAGTTCTCGTCCGTGTACTGCATGAGATATTCACAAACAATATCGTCTGCCTGCTGTCCATTGAGATTTTGACAGTCGCATAAATCTAAGCCGCCACGCAGTTTATTGTTACAAATATAGTCGTAAAGTTCACGGTTGCCGCCTTTGCCGCTCCGCTGCTTTGCGAACATCCGGCTCTGGCATTTATCGCAGAAGATTAAGCCGGACAGCAGGGAATAGTCATTGTGCATGATAGCAGGCTTCTTCCCTGTGGGAATATTGTCTTTCAAGATATTTTGAATTGCTACCCACTTTTTACCGGATATGCGCCCCTTGTGCTTACCGATTGCGACAATCCATTTATCCATATCCTGTCTTGGGGCACTTTTCTTCCGGTAATCACGCTTATTGTATGCCAGCAGACCGTATTTATTGGAACAATCGGTTTTCTCGAAACAAACGTCTGAATGATGTTCCGTGAAGTATTCCCATGCGTCTTCATCAGCGATACAGTAAACCGGATTCTGTAATATCTCTTTAATGCCTAACAGAGAGAACATTTTTCCTGTGCGTGATTTGATTCCCTGCTTGATTAAGTATTTGCTTACGCCGGATATGCTCCGAAGCTCTAAAAATTTTTCCAGAATACAGTCAATGGTTTTCAATTCCTCTGGATTGTCCTTTAGCTTGCAGGAAGTCTTGATTTTACCGTCAATGATGATTTCCTGTATCTTTTCAGAAGTAAATCCTGTTGGGGTAGTGCCGCCCAGCCAGCGTCCAGTTCTTGCCAGCATTAGCATATTGTCACGGACACGCTCTGCAATCGTTTCTCTTTCCAGTTGGGCGAAAACCGAAGCTATGTACATCATAGCTTTTCCCATAGGCTTTGAGGTGTCAAATTCTTCCTTGATACAGATAAAAGAGATATTGTAGCTGTTTAAGTCTTCAATCAGAGAAGAAAAGTCACTGACATTACGGCTGATACGGTCAAGACGATAGCAAACAATGTATTCCGGTTTATTCAGTTTTATATCACGGAGCATTTGCTGGAATTGCGGTCTGTCCGTATTCTTTGCGGAAAAGCCCTCGTCTTCATAGACGACGATTTCCGCATTATCCGATTCGGGGATTTTGGTTGAAATATACTCCCTGCACATTTCAATCTGGTTTTCAACGCTTTCCCCTTTGCCCGTATATACCGATTTACGGCTGTATATATAGATTTTCAAAGGTTACTCACCATCCTTTTTCTGCTGCACATAGTCAGATAAAATCTTAGCGCATAAGTTGGAAAAGGTACGCTTGTCCTCTTTTGCCAGATTATCTAACTGCTGCTTTAATTCCTTTGGAATTGTTATAGGTACTCTCACGTTATTTTCAGAAACAGCCATACTGTCCACCTCCTTATGTACAGTGTATCACAGTGTAACACTTTTGTCAAGATGATGACTGGTTTTAGTGTTGTCATATACAAATAATTGAGTAAAAACATAAATTGACATACTAGATGTTGTGGGATAAAATATATATATTAAAGAAGTTTTAGGAGGGCGGTTACTTATGTCAGTTAGTGATTATTTTTCAACTTTTTGTTCTAATTTAAGAATGAGTTCCGATACAGTTTCAACAATTCAATATCGCTATCATCAGATAACCAAAAGAATTAACCTTGATTATAGAAATAGTTCATCAGAAATAGCATATAGTTTGTATGTTGGTTCATATGGTAGAGGTACAGAAATATGGACAAGTGATATAGACATGATTGTACAATTACCATATGAAACATATGCTAAATTTGACGCATATAGCAGCAACGGTCAGTCAGCCCTTTTGCAAGAGGTAAAAGGCGTTTTGCAAAAAACATATAGTACATCTTATGTCAAGGGTGATGGACAAGTAATTGGTATAAATTTTACCGATGGTATAAATTTTGAAATTGTTCCCGCTTTTATTAATAAAGATGATAGTTATACTTATCCAGATTCCAATGATGGGGGAAGCTGGAAAACTACAAACCCAAGAAAAGAAATCGCTGCTATGAATACAAGAAATAGTAATACTAATAAAAATTTAAAACGGCTGTGTAGAATGGCTAGAGCTTGGAAGGAAAAATGTAATGTTTCAATGAGTGGAATATTGATAGATACATTAGCTTATAAATTCATAGGAGATTGGGAATATAAGGATAAGTCTTATTTATACTATGACTTTATGAGCAGAGATTTTTTTGCTTATCTAAAAAATATTGACACATCCCAAAACTATTGGTTGGCACCGGGAAGCAATCGCTATGTTTGGAAATCGGGTAATTTTCAATCAAAGGCAAAAACAGCATATGATAATGCAGTAGCCGCTATATCATATGAAAGTGATAATATGTCATATTCTGCAAAGCAAAAGTGGAGAGAAATTTATGGAACGAATTTCCCAGAATAGTCAGGGCTATAAGTTGGAATCCCAGATTAGAGAAGCATATGGCAGAGTTACATATACCCAAACCTGTCATGATAAAATCATAAGCCGTTTGATGAAGACTAATGACAGAATAAAGATTTGGCAAATTGTTTTGTCAGCCATTACTACGAGTGGTTTTATTGTTGCGATTCTTTCGGAAGATAAGATAGCGAGTGTATTGGGAGCAATTATATCCCTTGTATTACTAATTTTAAATTCTTATACAAAAAATTTCAACTTAGTAGAAAAGGCACAAGAGCATAAGGTAGCGTCAGACACTTTGTGGAAAATTAGAGAAGAATATGTATCTTTGTTAACTGATTTTGAAATCTTAGAGCCAGAATCTATAATGAAAAAAAGGGATGAATTGCAAGAAAGGACTGCGGAAGTATACAGTACCTCTCCTAGAACAGATGGAAAAAGTTATGCAGAAGCGCAAAAGGCTTTGAAGAATGATGAAGAACAAACTTTTTCAGAAAATGAAATTGATATTATGTTACCAAATTCTATAAGACGTAGTAATAGAGATATACAATAATAAAAAATGTATGTTAAGGAGTATCGTAAAAATGGTACTCCTTTTTTCTTGTCCAAAATTCAGAAAGGATGTGATACCCATGTCACGGCAAGAGCCACAGGAGCGTTCCCCTCCGCATAACATCATGTAGCGATTCCGCCAGTCATGGGCTGGCAGAAATCCCCCTTATTCGGCTTGACTACCCTTTACCTGTCAGAATGGGATTTGTCAAGGGTGCGAAGCACAACGCCAGCCCTTGATAAATCACAGGCAGACAGGTATTCTCCACGAAGCTGAATGAGGAACTATCAGAATCCATCAACCATCAATCATCAGAAAGGAAAGGTAAAAACATATGGAACTTAAATTTGTTATCCCGAACATGGAAAAGACATTCGGCAGCTTGGAGTTTGCCGGAGAAAATAAGACCGAACAGCGCAGAATCAATGGGCGCATGACCGTACTCACACGCAGCTTCAATCTGTACTCTGACGTACAGAGGGCGGATGATATTGTCGTGATTCTGCCAGCCGAAGCAGGTGAAAAGCATTTTAATTTTGAGGAACGTGTCAAGCTGATTCACCCACGTATTACCGCAGAGGGCTATAAAATCGGCACTCGTGGCTTCACAAACTACATCCTCCATGCAGACGACATGGTAAAAGCATAAGGAAAGAGAGGTATCTATTTATGAGATTAGCAAATGGAATCGTCATTGACAAGGAAGCAACATTTGGAGCGTTGAAGTTTTCTGCCCTCCGCCGTGAAGTACGGATTCAGAATGAGGACGGTACGGTATCGGATGAAATCAAGGAACGCACTTACGATTTGAAATCCAGAGGACAGGGGCGCATGATTCAAGTGTCCATCCCTGTCAGTGTGCCGCTGAAAGAATTTGACTACAACGCAGAGGTGGAAATCATCAATCCCGTAGCCGATACCGTTGCAACCGCCACGTTTCAAGGGGCGGAGGTGGACTGGTACATCAAGGCGGATGATATTGTCTTAAAGAAAGGTGCTGCCCCTGCTGGAAATCCGCAGCTGCCGAAGAAAGACAATTCGTCTGTAAAATAGGAAGCCTATGAATGGTATCGCAGGATATGACGAATATGAAGACGACTTCCGGCTTCTTGCCCTGCCGGAATACCGTTGGATGGCGGAACAGCTATTGAACGAAGCCCTAGAAGATTACAGACCACCGGAAAATCTGAATGTATCTATGCCGGATTGCCTATGCAATGACATTTCCGGCTATACATTCCTGTTTACAGCCCGTACAGAAGACAGCGAAAAAACCTATTCGCTGCTCTACACGGGCTTTTATTAAATTCATAGAAAAGGAGTGAATCAAGCATGAAACAGTATCTTCCCCGTGGTAAGCGGATTCGTGCCACGGACAAAGACTTAATATTCCATACCGCCACCGCCGCCCTGCTTCCAGTCTATCTGCTGATTGTTCTGCTGTTTCATGGCAGATCAATCATGCAGATAGACTGGCAGGATGTTACTTTAGCACAGCTTGGAGAATCCATCCGTATTCCCTACCTGCTTATCAGTATGGGCGTGGCAGGATTTATCTGTCTGGCGGCGGCTCTGGTCTTCCGGCACTACTGCCGTGACTATGTGAAACAGCTCTATCACCGCCAAAAGCTGGCGAAGATGGTTCTGGAAAATAAATGGTATGAAGCGGAACAGGTGCAGTCAGACGGTTTCTTCAAAGACCTGTCTTCCAGCCGTTCCAAAGAAAAAATCAGCTATTTCCCTAAAATCTACTACCAGCTAAAAAACGGTCAGATTCACATTCGGGTGGAAATCACGCTGGGAAAATATCAAGACCAGCTTTTGCACTTGGAAAAGAAGCTGGAAAGCGGCTTGTATTGCGAGCTGACCGACAAGGAATTAAAGGATT
>JAETTM010000138.1 GCA_021769135.1 Lachnospiraceae bacterium
CAGACTGTAGACAAAGCACTTCTTGCATTCCTTAAGCCAGAAGTGCTTTCCTTGTTTTAGGTACAAAAACTGTATATATAAATTTGTCCAAAATATAGGTTGCCCCTATTAGCCCTTTCTTGGCTTTCACCTTTGCCAGTTTCTTTAAATTCATGCAGGCAAATGTCAGCCCCACTTTCATTTCCATTCGGGCTTTCCCTATCATTTGCGTATACCGGAATCCATGGTTCTCTTTTGCTGTTCCGAAGATCCTCTCTATCGTTTCTTTTCGTAAATCGTATAATTCTTTCATTCCTACTGTATGACGGATATCTTCGCAAAGCTCCATGTATGACTCCCATATATGACGGCTAACTACTTTCACATGCTCTTTGCTTTCCGTACACTGTAAAAGATTTGGGCATCCCTCGCAAACAGCTCCGCAGCTTTTATATTCTCTATATCCGGCACGGTTCGTTGTGCTGTATGACAGCAGTTCGTTATTCGGACAGATGTAGCAGTCATAATACTCATCATACACGTACTCATATTTCCGGTAAAACCCTTCTTTCGTCATTGGCCGTTTATAAGGAAAAACAGGAGTGATTCCCTCGTCAATAAGCAGCTTGGCTATGGCCGGTGTTTTGTATGCCGCATCTGCCGTCAGCCTTTTAATGCACAGACCCTTTAGCTTGTCATACAAAGCCTTAAACGTCCTGCTGTCATGGAGGTTTCCCGGATGTACGCTGTAGCCCAGTATCCAGCCGTTCTTATCACAGGCGGTCTGTATGCCATAGGCAAATACATTTTTATGTTCGCCCTTGCGAAACCATCCGCTTTCCGGATCGGAAGTGCTCGCCTTAACCATTTTTTCTTCTTTCCCTCCCGTGCCGGGGGCTGGCGGCTCATTATGGTCCTCTTCTTTTTCTTTTAACGGCTTCTTTCCATGTGCCTCACGGTCCTCATTGATTTCCTTTTTCAAGAGTTCCTCAAAAAACAATGCTTCTTCATGAGCGATGCGTTTCTGCACCTTTTTATTGTTTGCCCGTGCTTTTACATGGGTCGCATCCACAAAAACCTCACTGGGATCTACCAGCTTGAATTTATAGCATTCCTGCAGAATTCGGGAAAATATCTGTTCAAAAAGGTCGGTGTCCTTGAATCTTCGGGTATAGTTCTTGCCGAATGTGGAGAAATGGGGAACCTTGTCCATCATCTCTAGCCCAAGGAACCAGCGGTAGGCCACGTTTACTTCTATTTCCTTTATCGTCTGCCGCATGCTTTTGATGCCATATAGATACTGGATAAAGGGGATTTTTATCAGTAGAACGGGGTCCGTGCTGGGACGTCCATTATCAGGGCTGTATTTATCAGCGACCAATTCATAAATAAAACTCCAGTCAATGGCCTTGTCAATCATTCTCAGGAGATGATCCTGAGGGACCATGTCATCCATGCAGAACATCTGAAGTTGTTCTCTTTTCTTATCCGCATTCTGTGTCATCATAAAAGCATCCCCCCTGTTTTGATACTTCTATTATA
>JAETTM010000072.1 GCA_021769135.1 Lachnospiraceae bacterium
CACAATGCTTTCATGCCTGCGGATATTAAGGATTACCATATCAGCAACGAACTGGTTTACGGATTTCATATTTCTGTATTCAGCTCCGCCAATACCAAGTGTACCTTCCGGCGCTGGCTGTTGTCAAGTTTAAGACATAATACGGCACAATCCTGCATAATCCGGCACTGGTGTGAGCCTACCTGTAACAGCGGAACTCATAAAATTCTGTCCCGTTAAGGCTGCACACCCCTGTATATTCAATGTAAAATACAGGCTCCGTTTCCAGCAGCATCATTCCCGCAATATAATCCGCTATCCCGTCCTCGCTGCCGAGTTTCCTGCCGGACGTGGTGGACGCTTTGTTCAGGTCTGTCTCCACAAAAACGCTGTAATACCCCAGTCCGTCATACGGATAATAGGAATTGTATTCTTCCTGTGTTATCTTTCCCTCTGACAACAGGTTTGCAAGGTTGTCCGTGGTGGTTATCATGCCGCCCGCCTGACATTTGGCAACTGCCTGACTGCATACAGATACAGGATTGTAAGGCAATGCGGTCACTGTCTGTTCCTGCTGCTTTGTTTCTTCCGTTTTCGTCTCTTCCGGCTTTGCTTCACACTCCGGCTCCGTCTCTTCCGGTTCTGTTTCCTGCTGCTTCGCTTCTTCCTGCTTTGGCACATCTGTACTGCCCTGTGCGGGTTCTGTTTCCTCTTTCTGCTCCGGCTCACTTACAGACTTAGGTTCGGGTGTTTCCGCAGCCTCCTTATCCTCCTCTTCCGGTTCCGTTTCTTTTGGCATTTCCTTTTCAGTCTGCCCTCTTTTTGTCTCCCCGTTTTCCGTCTGATCCGCAGCGGATATTTCTTCATCCCCCGTCATATCCGGTTCCTCAGTGCCTCCTGCTGTTTCCGTATTTTTCGTACCCATATCAGTCAAAATATCCTTATTGCCGCACCCGGCAAAAAGCATGATACTTACGGATAAAATCAGAAATAATCTCTTTTTCATATGAATCACCTATCCTTTCCCCATAAGGGAAAGGCAGGCTGTGTCCGTGTGCCGCTGTCCTCTCCCTTATGGGCAGATTCTGCATATTCCGCACGGAACACATATCAGCTCAGGGCTGTCCCGTATTCTGTGCATTGTTTCCTCCTATGATACTGCTTTACTCAGCTTACCCCAGTATGCAAGCATTCTTTTCAGTCTCTTGTCCTTTGCATAAGCCTTGTAAAATTTAAACATCCACATATTTACCACCTCCTTCAATGCTGATGCATAAACTTCTCTTACCGTCTGCCTGCTGAAACACCTGCCATCGTCAGTACAATCCTCATAGCCAGGGCAAGAAGCAGCAGGAACAGTTTTGCCATTCCAAGTACCAGCTTCAATGCCACAAGCACCGCCTGCAATATCCATTTCAATATGGTAAGCAATACCACTCCGGTCTTTCTTAAAACTATTCCTGCCATAAATCATTCCTCCTATCCCCAGTTATCAACCAGTTCCATCATGGTTGGATCTGCGGGTTCCTCTGTATTATTGACTGCTGTTTCATTAGCCACGTTTTCCATGACCATCCTTCCCATGCTGCCCTCCGCCACCCGTGCCGCCCCGCCTCCGAGGGCAGCGCCGAGCAGCATGATAATTTCAGTCTTAACATCATTCTTTAGTTCTTCACGGATACCGTCTAAGTCACGCTTTGAAATGTATTCTTCTTCCTTTTTCTTCTGTTCTCCTGTCTCTTTCAGCAGGCTTTCATCCCCAAAGCTGTTTGTGTAGAAATCTATGGCATCCGTTATGAACTGGTTTACAGACTTATGAATGTCTGTATTCAGTTCCGCAAGCACCTTGTTTACCCTCCGGTGCTGCTCATTGTCAAGGTTGAGGCGGTAACTCCGGTAAATAATATTTGACTTTGCCATATGCCCCACTCCTATCCAATCTGGTTACGGTGCTTTGCAAGGAAAACCCTGCCAAGCTGTTCATACCCCTTTGCATTTGCTTTGATGTCCTCAATGTACCGTATATTCCCACCCTCATGCGAACCGAACAGCTTCATGACCGCCGCACCGCCGCCTACGAACACAATCGGTATCACATCAAGGTTGTATCCGTGTTCTTTCAGGGTATTGTAAACTTTCTGTGCAAAATCACGCAGGCAGTCCCTTACAATGTTCATGTACTTATCCGGCAGAGCCGCTTCTCCGGTTGCCATGACCTGCTGTATCACATTTTCCTCAAGTTCCTGTCCGATCTGCCTGTTACATTCCTCATTGATCGTCCTCATGCAGCGGATAAGTCCCTGCTGGCTTGTGATACATTCCGCCTCATTCGGCTTGCCATTCTGTATTGGCATAATGTCAATCGTCCAACTGCCTATATCTACCACTACCACACGTTCCGGCAGGATTTTTAACTGATCTGCAACTGCCGCATAACATTGTGGGAACACAGACACCCTTGCTATCCTTGCCGTATACTTCTCCTTTTCAAACAGGAAACTTACCTCTTTCTTCTTTGACAGATAATCAATGAAGTCCTGCTTTTCTGCACCGAACCTTGTCAGCGGAAGTCCTACCGATAAAAGAACATCTGTATTTCTCATTCCCCGCCTGTTCAATTCCTTTGCGACTGCCGCAAGGGTAAGCAGATAGAAATTGTCATTCTCCACTTTTGTATCCCGGACTTCAAGACGTTTCCCGCCTACCTTGTAATACTTTCCGTCCAGTTCCACCACATCATCATAAAATGCGGGTTCTGTAGTAATCTCCTTTACCCCTGTCGTAAAAATTTGTGTGACTGTTTTCATGTTCGACCAGCCGTGGTCAATCCCGATTACTTCAATATGTTTTTCCATCTTGTTATTCCTCCATATTTTTTTCATATTGCTTTTCCATCCTTATTTTCTTCTAATCTCTCAAGATACAGCCTGTCAAGAAATTCACGCTGGATTGCTTTGTCCTGTTCGCTCCATGTTCCTTTTTCCTGTACATCGCTGCCATTCCATATGTCCTCTACCTCTTTTCTGCGGATATGCCAGTAGAGTTTGCTTCTCCTGTCAATTTTGGGTTCTTCCGTTTTTGCGATATTCTCTGTTTCCCTCAAGAAATCCCACACAGACATTTTCAGGGCTATTGCTATCTGACACATAGCATTCACTGGTATTTTATTTAATGCCCTGCATTTCGCATAGCTGAACCATGTCTCAACTGTTCCTATCGGAGAGCCTGTAACCTTACATATCCACTGGTTTTTGCCCTTTTGGTGTATTCCTCTGCTTTTAATGGCATTGTTGATATTTCTTATCAGGTCACTCTTATCTATTCTGGCATGTGCCTCCAACAGCCGCAGAACCTCTTTTTCGTACTTATTCATTTGTCTTATCTCCTTAATATCTTTCTCATGCAGGGAAAGCAATACTTTTCTGACTGTCTGTACGGGCATCCAAAACACAGGCTTTCTTTGTCCTCTTCCATGATTTCAGGCTTGCTTTCTTCCTTAACACATTTCTTAGCGAGGCACTGGCTGTTGTTTCCGTAAAAGAACTTGCAGCACATACAGCTTCTTAAATCTTCTTCCAATTTTACCTGCGCCGCAATAATTCCGTCCGGTTTTGGAGCGTTCTGCACCCTTACGTTAATTCCCATCCATGCCACCCGCCTCTCTTGCGGCGGAAAGCCTGTATATCTCTTCTAACTGCCTGTCTGCCATTCCCGCTGATCTCGCAAGGGAAAAGTATAGCAAAAGTACAACTGATACTATAATTACTGCCACTATCATCTGCCATCCCTCCTTTTCTGTTCCGCTTTCTTCTTCTGCTCTGCTTCCATCCGCTTGACATACTCACGAATGTCAATCAAATCCTCTAAATCATAGATTTTGGAACTCATAGCACGGTCAACATTTTCAGGAGTACATTCGCCGTGTTCTGTCAATGCTGCTATCACTTTCTGCTTGATTTCTTCCTGCACAGAATCCGGCATTGCTGCTATATAGTACGGCGGCAGCTTTGAAACTTCTGTGATTACCTCCTTTTCGTATCCGTAAGTCTTTTCAAAGTCACTTAGGAATTTTTCTTTTACCAATACTGCTCTTGCCTTGTTTTCCTCACTGGCTAATTCCACCAGTCCGTCCATGAACTCAATCAGCTCTTTCTTTGTAAAGCCCATCTGCAAATCCTCCTTCTCCAAAATAAAAAGGCAGGAACAGATTAGCGATACACAAACGGAATATCCGTTTTAAGAGCTAATTTAGTCCTACCTAAATCATTGTTATTTTGTTTCACCTCGCATTTCATTAAAGCCATAGAATGACCGTATCAGTAATCGACCATTATCTGACTTTCGTAATGTAGGTTTTCGATTTTGATCAGCGCTGTCCTAATCTTGACCTAAAATGGGCTTAAAAAAATAGGACTAAATCAGTGCAAACCCTTGATTTTATTGGGTTTCTCTTAATTTAGTCCTATTATACCACCAGCATAGCCTACAAAGACCACATCGTATCCCTCAATGCCTGCGGACATATCCGCAAGCGCCGGCCGTGATGCCGGATCGTTCATCTCCACACTACTGCGGCTCTTCTTATCCATCCAGTTCAAGTCCGCCGTCGTATATGGTATTTGGGGGCTGATCTCATACAGATCTGCCCCTGCCGCTTCCGCCAGGCTCTCCGCCGCTTTTTTCGTCACCCCGCTTGCACTGAAATACGCCACCAGTTTTTTACTCATCGCTCACCCTCCTATATCTTCTGATTCCCTGTTGACCAGACGTGCTTTTCTTTTGCCGCCGATATGGTATTCTGCGCCATGACGCCTACAAGGGCATGGGGAACATAGGGTTCTTCCAGATATGCGGCCTCTTCTTCCGAAAGGATAAGGTCCACTGCTTTCGCCGCCCCCTCAATATGGTGCATCTTTGTCGCCCCGACAACCGGAGCCGTCACCTTTGTCAAAAGCCACGCAAGGGAAACCTCTGTCATGGATACCCCGTGTTTTGCGGCAAGCTCCATGACACGTCCGATGACCACGCCGTCCTGCTCTGCGGTGGTGTCATATTTGAGTTTCGCATAGCTGTCTTCCTCCAGGCGCTTTGAAGCCTCTCCGGGAGCCTTCGACAGACGCCCGCCTGCCAGTGCGCTGTAAGGCGTCATGGCTATGTTGTCCTCCGCACACAGCTTTGCCATCTCCCGTTCCTCCTCCCGGAAGATTAGATTGTAATGCCCCTGGATGGAAACAAATTTTGCGAAGCCCTCTTTTTCCGCCAGCGCGTTCGCTTTCGCAAGCTGCCATGCAAAGCAGTTGGAAATGCCGATATATCTCGCCTTTCCCGCCCTTACAATATTATTTAATCCCTCCATGATGTCATAAAGCGGTGTCTGATAATCCCACATATGGTAAATGTATAAATCCACATAATCCATGCCGAGGTTTTCAAGGCTTTTGTTCACCATGCGCCAGGTGTGCTGCTGCCCCGTGATTCCCGCCTCGATGTCGGCAGGGGTCCTCGGCAGGAATTTGGTGGCTACGACGATGCTCTCCCGCTTTGCAAAATCTTTTAATGCCCTGCCCACAAACTGCTCGCTGGTCCCGCTCTGGTACCCAATGGCCGTATCAAAGAAATTGACGCCAAGCTCCAGCCCCCGCTTTATAATCTCACGGGAATGCTCCTCGTCAAGCGTCCAGGAATGCTGACCGTTTGCCGCATCCCCAAATCCCATGCATCCCATACAGATACGGGATACGTTTAAATCCGAATTTCCTAATTTTGTATACTTCATATGCTTCTCCTTTCTTCCACCTGTGCCGCTTTCCGCGCACATACAAAGTTACCCGGCATTTCCCTACTCCATCCGCTCCAGCGTTCCTGTAAAATCATCTTCCTTACCTGCCAGAATCTCCAGCCCGCTCTCCACTTTTCCAAGAGGGATTAGCTCATCGGAGTGCCTGAAATCGCCATAAAAAATCGTAAAATTCCCCCAGGGGTGGTAAATAACCATCTCCCCGGCTATCGGCGCAAAACCCGGCTCCTCTTCACCCAGCAAGAACGGTTCTTCCGGCTGCTGTACCGGTTTTTCAATACCCGACAGGTCAAAGAAAGATTCTCCAACGGAAGCCTCTCCAGAAACGCATCTGCCGCTGTATTGTCATACATGGCGATGATAATATCTCCCCTGTCAACCGTCAGCTTCAGCTTTTCCCCGCTATACACCGGCATGGGCATATCATACCACCAGTTCGGAAATTCTTCTGTCAAGTATGGACTAAAAAAATTTGTTCTTGCTTACTACAATTATATCCAAACATTCCACCATAAAGAATGACTCAAATAGTTATGCAGTATCAACTCCAAAGTTATGACTTTCTAAGGCTTTTTCCTTATTTTAAATCCATTTTACTTCCGTCTTCTGCTTATGTCTAATGCCTGTTTTAACTTCTTTACTATGTCCCTAAGGCATGTTCCAAGTTTATTCCTATTATATAATGTTCCTTGAAAAGACAAGAAGATAAACGTTTCTGCATTTATCCTCCCATAAAATACTATATCATAATTTTAATTTCCATTTATCTTCTATACAGCTTTTTTCAAACCTTATTGTTGCACTTTTCATCCTTTCTTGAACGGAATCCCCCTTGCCTTTAGTTATAACCCCTATTTCCTACGGTAGAAGATAATCTTCATAAATGTAATCTGTTGAATAATAATATTGATTGCAACTTATATCATCCGTTCCATTATTTTCTATATGATGGAATATTATAAATGTAGCATCTTCCTGGGCGTCACTGCCTCCAGATAGTCATTCCATGCTTTCGCCACATCCTCATCCGCACGTTCCAGTTCGATATTCCTGCCCGCCTGCGCTTCCTCCAGGCTCCGCTGTGCGGAAGAGACGCTGATTTGCGTTTTTCCCTGTGCCGAACTAATCGATGTTTTAGCGTCTGCAAGGTTCTGCTCCAGGGCGGAAGAATCCAGCACGCAAAGCACATTAATTGAACCTAACGCTCAATATCGCACGAAATAACCGGGCGCACCCGACATCTTCCGTTCGACTGCCGGCCATTGCGATGGCCCGTCCTCCGATGATATCCTATACTGTTCCACTAATTTCTTCCCTCAATATGCCTGTATGCTTCTGTTCCACGGATATTGCTTTCGTATATTGTACCATTCTCATGATTACATAAACCGCAACCAGCAATTCTGTAACCGGCATAGCAAACCAGATTGTATTTGCCCCGGCCACAGCCGGAAGAATACCGATTAAAATTCCGCTAATCACAGCCCCTCTGGAAACCGACACAACAAAGGAAGTCTTCGGCCGCATCAACGCCTGAAAATAGTAGGTTGAAAAAATATTAAACGGCAGCAACAGGAAGGAAATCCCATAACTGCGGATAATGCCGGGCGCGATGGCCAATATTCCTTCTGTCGGCGTCATAAAAATGCGGACGAAAAGGTTGGGGGCCAAAACCGCCAGAGCCGTCCAAATAAGCCCGAAGACCGCCGCAGTTCCCAATGCATATTTCAGAATCTGTGCAATGCGCTCCCCTTTTCCCGCGCCGTAATTCATGGAAATCATCGGCTGGGAAGCCTGCCCGATACTGTATGCGCAGCACTGGACAAACGTGCTGATATTGATGATAATGCCGTAGATTGACAACGCATCCGTTCCGAGATATTTCAAAATCTGCCTGTTGAACAGCATCGTGAGAATTCCCATGGCCACATCAATAAAAAAGGTGGAAAATCCGGTTACACAAATGGATTTCAACATGGGAAACAGCTTCTCAGGCTTCGCAAACTTAAGCGTATTCTTTTTGCTCAGAAAATGCGTCAGCATTATCAACAGGGAAAATACGGAACCCATAGCAGTGGCAAGGCCCGCCCCCATAATGCCCATCTTCATGGCAAAAACAAAGAAATAGTCGCCAAATACATTGAAGATTCCGCCGAATAAAACCGCCTTTGTAGCCAGGGTCGGATTTCCATCGTTACGCAAAAAGGCCGCCATGAGCTGCGTAAAAAGGAAACTCGGCACCACGAATTTCACAGGCAAAAGATACCGCCTTGCCAAAGGGAGCAATGTTTCCTCCGCCCCAAACAGCAGCAATAATTCGCGGTCAAAAAAGATAACCGCCAGCCATGTAACAACTGCCAAAATCACTACCCCTATTGCTGCAGCCGTAAAATACTCGTTGGACTTTTTCCGATTCTGTTCGGATTCTCCCCGCAATGTGCCAAAAAGTACCGAACCTCCAATCCCCATAAGCAGCCCAAGGCTGTAAATAATATTCCAAACCGGACTGACAATGGCCAAAGCCGCCGTTCCTTCCGGCCCCTGATATTGTCCCACCATAGCCATATCCACTACACCATAGATGGACGAAATCAGTGCGCTTCCAAATGCGGCAGCCAGATACTTAAAATACATTGGTTTAATTTTGCTTGTAAGAAAATCCATATAATTTCATTTCCTCCTCTAAATGTGTATTTGCTCCCCCGCAAAACAAAAAAGCCGGATAAAGAACAGACATTTCAGTCTGTGCCTTATCCAGCCTATTATCTCCAAATGAATAATATGCCCTCCGAGCAAGCTATTATATAGTATAAAAAAATGGAGCAATTGTCAAGCCCATAAATCAAAAAAGAAGGCTGAATAGTTACCCTTTTCATACATGGAATCTTGTAGATGTTCTATAAATGTGCTAAACCGAACGCAATAACATCGGAATTTATGAGGAAAAACGTATGATTAGAATAAGACCATATAAAGCTTCGGATGTAGATACCATATTATCGTGGTGTCAAGACGAAAAATCATTTTATCAATGGACAGCAGGCATACTCGGTAATTATCCGATAACACAAAAGGAATTTTGTTTTGTTGAATCTCTCATGCCGTTTACTGCATTTGATGAAACAGGAATCGTTGGCTTTTTTACACTAAGGAATCCTGATGAATCATTGGATAAATTACGTTTTGGATTTGTTATTGTAAATCCTCACAAGAGAGGAAAAGGCTATGGAAAAGCTATGCAAAAGCAAGCCAAGTTCCCGTTCCAGCGCCTGTATCTGCTATGAGATAGCGGGTTGGGAAATATGGCATACTTGCGCCGCCCTTTTAATGTTTCATTCCGAACAACCCCTTTTTCTCGTAAGGCTCACTGCTTACCGATATGGCATCATACCCCGCTTTAGCAACCACATCTTTCAGCTCCTGCTCCGGAATATCCTGCTCCGCAATGATAACCGCCTGCTTCTTCGTATGCGAACTTGTCACCTTTTTCACCTGAAATGCATTCCTCACAGCCTCATTGATATGCGCCTCGCACATGCCGCAGGCCATCCCTTCTATGCCAACTGTAATCTTTACCATAAAAACACCTTCCTTATGCCGTTCCAATATAGGTTAGTAAAACCTAACCAACTGTCTTAACGAACGCCGCCACGCTCCGCGAGCCGGCTTATCGTAATAAATGCGGCCACTTATGTTAGTGACCGCTAACTTGCTTTTAGGTATACACTTCTGCCTTGCTTTTGTCAATAGGATATAAACGAGGATGCAATAAAATGCGCACAATCAGAATGAAACGGTAAGCTGCATTTTAAATTTTTCTTCTCCATATACGGCATGTGGAATATCTTTCGGCATAATCAGCGTCTCGCCCTCATTCAAAGTAAAGACTTCACCTCCGACGGTAAAACGCCCTGTTCCTTCCAGAACGGTCACCATCGCATCCCCGCCTGCGGCGTGGGTGGATATTTCTTCACCCTTGTCAAATGAAAAGATAGTCATGCTGACTTTATCATTCTGCACAAGCGTTTTGCTGACTACCTGGCCGGTCTGGTAGTCAATCTGGTCTTTCAACTGTAATTTGGTCTGCTTTTCAATATTTTTGTACATAATACATCTCCTTTCCTAATCTTCAAGAATCTTACCGTCAATGGATACGGTTACGGTCTGCCACGGGATGAACTTCCCGCTTTCCTGCAGGGCTTTCTTTGCTGCCATCTCAAGTCCTCCACAGCAGGGAACTTCCATCCGCAGAATGGTAACGCTTTTAATATCGTTATTCCTTATTATTTCCGCCAGCTTTTCACTGTAATCAACAGCATCGAGTTTCGGACAGCCAATCAGCGTGACTTTACCCTTCATAAAGTCCTCATGGATATTTGCATAAGCGTATGCAGTACAGTCAGCCGCAATCAGCAGTTTTGCCCCGCTAAAATATGGGGCATTTACAGGAACGAGCTTTATCTGGCAGGGCCACTGTCCAAGATGGGAAACGCCTGGCGCATGGGATGGGGCGTTTTCCGTATTCGAATGCGACATTTGGCGTATCCGCGTACCCGGACAGCCTGTATGGGCTGTTTTCTTGTCCTGTCCTTTCGCTTTCTTTTGTTTTGTAGCAAGGACAGCAGCCTCGTCATATGCGGGCGCTTCCCGTTCCTCGAAACTGATAGCGCCGGTTGGGCACTCCGGCAGGCAGTCGCCCAGGCCGTCACAGTAATCCTCGCGGGTAAGCACCGCTTTTCCGTCAATCATTTCAATCGCCCCTTCGTGGCACGCCGCGGCGCACGCACCGCATCCGTTGCATTTATTTTCGTCAATTTTTATAATTTTCCTTATCATTCTAATAACCATGTCCTTTCCATAGCCTGCAAACTTTCATGCATGTCTTACATGCATTGCGCAGGCACAACATTTGCAAGACGAATAAATTCGTCTGTGAAAAATCTTTGATTTTTCAATCTATCCTCCCGATTTAATATCATGTTCTATCTTTTCTGTCTCCTCCTTGACTTTACGTTCCTGATTATACTATAATTTTTTTCATAAGTATGTGGTTATAACCACGGAAATGAGGTTTTTCATTTTGGATTTTATTTCTAAAACACCCCTTTTTCGGGGATGCACGGAAGAAGATATTCTGAACATGGCCAAGCATCTGGATTTTCGGACGGACAGATATAAAAAAGGGGATATTATCCTCCGCGCCGGAAGCATTGTGACCGATATCGGCCTTGTCCTTTCCGGGAGCGTACGAATTGAATATACTGATTTATGGGGGAACAAAAGCATCCTGGGCATTACCCACGCCGGCGGCGTATTCGCTGAATCCTATGCCTGTATTCCGGATGAACCGATGATGGTGGATGCAGTGGCGAACGAGGACTGCAACATTTTATCCATAAGCGTTCCCAGACTTTTCGCGCCCTGCCCGGTCTGCGGAAGCCAAAACAGGCTTATTCAGAACCTCGTTATGATTACTGCCGAAAAGAACCTGCAGCTTTCCAGGCGCAGCATGCACACGTCGCCCAAAACAATACGGGAACGGCTGTTTTCTTATTTTTCACAGCAGGTTTCCGCACAGGGGAGCAACAAAATTGTAATCCCGTTCGACCGGCAGCAACTGGCTGACTATCTGAACCTGGACCGCAGCGCTTTGTCAAAAGAATTGGGGAAAATGAGGAATGACGGTTTGATTGAGTTTAATAAGAACTCTTTTGTTATAAAAACTGATATTGAATAGTATTGTTCGGCATCTGCATCATGGAGATATTGGTTTGTATTTTGGTATGAGTAAAATGTATCTTAGTCATTAGGGGATTCCATTTAATAAAGGACTATGGTATCACAGCTAAAAAGGTGATGAGATGAAAATAAGAATGGAACAGGATTTATCTTGTGATGAAATGGAAATAACAATTAAATATTCCCAAAATGACAAGCAAGTTAACCGTATCATTGATTTTTTGCAGTCATTTGATATGCAAATAAAATGTGATACTGATAATATAGAGCGAATGATAAATATTCTGGATATTTACTACATAGAAAGTGTTGATAAAAAAACTTTTGTATATCTTGAAAAAACAGTGTATCATACAGACTTCCGATTATATCAACTAAAGGATAAATTGTACGAATATGGATTTATTCAAATTAGCAAATCATGTATTTTAAATATCAATGCTTTGGAGAGCATCAAACCCATTTTTAACAGCAGAATGGAGGCAACTTTGAAGAATGGCGAAAAAGTTTATATTATCCGCAATTATTTAAGCGGGGTAAAAAAGGCATTGAAAGGGGATAAAATATGAAAAAATTTATTGTAAATATTTTTGCAACAACAGG
This sequence comes from Lachnospiraceae bacterium, assembly GCA_021769135.1. Lineage (GTDB taxonomy): Bacteria > Bacillota > Clostridia > Lachnospirales > Lachnospiraceae > Kineothrix. Next base: position 12,119 of record JAETTM010000072.1, read on the forward strand.
AATTTCTTTAATATTCCTTTCCGTTATTGCACTGTTTTTTCATGCGAAATGCATCTATCTCCAAACAGTTTTTCAAGTTTTAGGCACAAATATAATTGTGCATTTTGGATTGATTCTTTTAAGTAAGTTAGAACTGAAACATTCCATGATTGAAATGTTCTTAGATATTGCACTGATAATCATTGTCTTGATTGTATTTGGCTCAATTTTCCATTGGTTTACAAGCACGCCGATATGGATTCTTGCTATTTTGGGTTCCGTTATGTATATTGTTTCTGTCATTTTAAATTTACTTTATATGAAACAGGAAGCACACGAAATCAATGCGCTTATTAAAAAGAGGAACAGCAAAAAAAGTCCATGAATTTAACATTCGATATTATGGAGGAAATGTTTATGTTGTGTAACAAAAAGCAAGTATTATCCGCTACCGCTTTTATTTATTTTTTATGCTTTATCTTTCGTTTTATGGAATACTTCCTGCTGCGTACGGATGAAACATTTTGGGGCGAGGCTTTTATCCATAAGCTGACAGGAATTGCCATTTTATTTATTGCAGTAAAGCATTACGATTTCAGATTTGCCGAGATAGGATTTGCGCAAAATAAAATATTGTATAGGCTGTTAGAAGGTTCAGCCCTCGGCCTATTTGTATTTGTGCCTGCATATTTAGTTGAAGTTATGATTGCCATAATGCAAGGTGAATTTGAAAATCTTGAAATATACGTAAGCGCTTATTCCGTCAATGGTACTATTGGCAAGCAGACAGGTTATCTTTTCTTTGTGATTTGCATCGTTGGAAATATAATCAATGTAATTATGGAAGAAGGTATTTTTAGAGGATTATTTCAGAAAATATTGGAGAAGGAATATTCCTTCGCCGCAACTTCCATTATTGCCTCCGGCCTGTTTGGCTTATGGCATATCATGGCCCCTATCAGAAGTTATTATGACGGAACGATGAGTTGTAAAGGTTTTGCTGCAAACGCCATATTACTGGTTGCTACATCAAGTTTAGTAGGCTTCAAATTCGCGCTGATGACCAAATTAACCCATAGCTTATATATGGCAATGGGCCATCATTTCATAAACAATGCGATTGTCAATATTCTCCATGTTGTGTCAAGCACAGGCATAGATAAATTTATGGTTGTAAGGATAAGCATTGCACAGGCAGCCTCATTTGTAATTATATTGGTTTGGTATATGATTGCCCGGCATAAACAGCAACAGGCGGACTAGGGCTTATCCTTTCCCATCGCCTTTTTCCATCCCATTGTCCTTTTTCGCTGTCAAAATAAAGATAGCATTCAAAATTTAACAGCTTGCAACCCCTTCCCTAACGTGTTAGGATAACAGAAGAACTGTTTCAAACCGGCAATAGCCATTATTGATATACAGTTCCTTGGGGGTGGTCTCCGCCCCGGAAAGGAGTGCAATTATACTATGAGCTATATCCAGCACAAGGCCGAGGAATCCCTTGAGGATTACCTTGAAACAATATTTATCCTGAACAGGCGTCTTTCTGTTGTGCGCTCCATCGACGTGGCCACTGAAATGAATTTTTCAAAACCAAGCGTGAGCGTCGCCATGAAAAACCTGAAAAACCGTGGATATATCACCGTTTCGGAGGACGGATACCTCCATCTGACGGACGAAGGACGAAAAATCGCGGAAAGCGTCTATGAACGCCACACTCTGCTGACTGACTGGTTAATCCACCTCGGCGTTGACCCCATAGTTGCGGCAAGGGATGCCTGCAAGATGGAACATGACATCACCCCGGAAAGCTATGAAGCAATGAAAAAATGTATTCTGTCCATTTTAAGGCGTGACTGAAAATCGTTGACTTTACGGCGCATGGCAACCGTACACCATGCGCCATTCTTTTATACTCCTACTTTTTTGGATGGCAGGCGCCATTCATGGCGCAGCCCCCGCATCCGCATCCGCAAGATGATTTCCCTTGCCGCTTCCTGCGCACCATACCGGCAATGACAGCAGCCACTATGATAACCAAGACTGTGCTGATGATGATTGTCGCCATATTTTCTATTATCCATGTAAACATCGAAATCCACCCCTTATGATTCGTATGGGAAGCGCCCTGTTTTTAGACATTCTCATACTGTTATTTCGCCATTTTCAGTTTCATGTTCGTAGTCAGTTTCGTCGCCTCTTTATATGGTCTAAACAGCATATAAACCATACCGCCGAGAACGGCAATGGCCGCAAGCAGGCCGATAGCGTTCATGTTTCCGGTAAATGCCGAACCAATCTGGTATACCATCAATGACACCGCGTAGGCTAACCCGCACTGGTAGCCGATAGCGAACCACGTCCATTTCCCATTGTTCATCTCCCGTTTTATCGCGCCGATTGCCGCAAAGCAAGGCGCACACAGGAGGTTAAACACAAGGAAAGAGTATCCGGCAACCATACTGAAATTTGCGCCAATCTCAGACCATCCGCCGGGATAGAGGATGCCCATTGTGCCCACTATATTTTCTTTTGCCACAAGACCAGTGATGGATGCCACTGCCGCCTGCCAGTTTCCCCAGCCGAGCGGTATAAAAATCCATGCAATTGCACTGCCGATTGCCGCAAGGAGCGACTGGGCCATCTCATCCTCGCCAAGCATCCGAAAGCCTTCCGAAGTAAATCCAAAATAAGTCATAAACCAGATTACAATCGTGGAGAGCAAAATAATCGTACCCGCTTTTTTTATGAAAGACCATCCCCGCTCCCACATGGAGCGCAGGACATTGCCCGCTGTGGGCATGTGGTAAGCCGGTAACTCCATGACGAAAGGCGCCGGTTCCCCGGAGAACATCTTAGTTTTCTTTAGCATAATACCGGATATAATGATTGCCGCCATACCTACAAAGTATGCGCTTGTGGCCACCCATGCGGAGCCGCCGAAAACCGCACCGGCAACCATGGAGATAAACGGAACTTTCGCCCCGCAAGGGATAAAAGTCGTCGTCATAATCGTCATTCGGCGGCCACGCTCGTTCTCAATCGTCCTGGATGCCATGATGCCGGGAATACCGCAGCCTGTACCGATAAGCATAGGGATAAAGGATTTTCCCGACAATCCAAATTTACGGAAAATGCGGTCAAGCACAAAAGCGATACGCGCCATATAGCCACATGCCTCAAGGAAAGCAAGAAGCAGGAAAAGGACAAGCATCTGCGGTACAAAGCCCAGAACTGCGCCCACGCCGGCCACGATACCGTCATTAATCAATCCTGCAAGCCAGTCCGCTGCGCCAACAGCCTCAAGCCCGTTTCCCACAAGGACCGGGATGCCGGGCACCCATATCCCGTATGCCTCCGGAACAGGCTCTTCTCCATAACGCTCCATCACCGCAAGCGCGTCCTCATAGTCTGCAAGGGATGCTGTTTCCACCGTCACCTCCAGCGTTTCATCATCCATCGCTTCATAGGGAAAGTCGCCCGCAGGAGCCGCACCGTTTTCTTCCGCATAAGCATCATAGCCATCCACGATGAGCGCCGCATTTCCGTATTCCTCAGCCGCCTCCCCGTAAGCGGAGGAACCGATGCCGAACAGATGGAAACCATCGCCAAACAGTCCGTCATTCGCCCAGTCCGTGGCAGCAGCTCCTACCGTTACCATAGATATATAATACACGAAAAACATGACTGCTGCAAAAATTGGAAGTCCCAGGAAGCGGTTTGTTACAATCCTATCAATTTTATCCGAGTTTGTCATCCTGCCTGCGTTTTTTTTCTTTAAGCAGCCTTTGATAATACTTCCGATATAAATATAGCGCTCGTTAGTAATGATGGACTCCGCATCGTCATCCATCTCTTCCTCTGCCGCTTTGATGTCCGTCTCAATATGGGAGAGAATGGGCTCGCTTAAGTTCAACTGCTCTAAAACCTTGTCATCCCGCTCGAACAGTTTGATTGCGTACCAGCGCTGCTGCTCCTCCGGCAGTCCGTGTACCGCCGCCTCTTCTATATGGGCAAGGGCATGTTCCACTGTTCCCGAGAATGTGTGCATTGGAACCGTTTTCCCGTTTTGGGCGGCGTCAATCGCCGCCTCCGCCGCCTCCATAATCCCGCTCCCTTTTAGGGCGGAAATTTCTATTACCTTACAGCCCAACGCCCTTGAGAGCTCTGCCGTATTGATTCTGTCGCCTGTTTTCTCCACCACATCCATCATATTGACGGCAATAACGACGGGGATGCCAAGCTCGGTGAGCTGTGTGGTTAGGTATAGGTTCCTCTCCAGATTTGTACCGTCAATAATATTCAAAATCGCATCGGGTCGCTGGCCGATTAGATAATTCCTCGCCACCACTTCCTCCAATGTATAGGGGGAAAGGGAATAAATCCCGGGAAGGTCGGTAATGGTCACTCCATCATGCTTTTTTAATTTTCCTTCCTTTTTTTCCACCGTAACACCCGGCCAGTTTCCGACGAATTGATTGGAGCCGGTCAAAGCATTGAACAGGGTTGTCTTTCCACAGTTCGGGTTACCCGCAAGGGCTATTCGCATATTCATAATTTTCCTCTCCTTCTTATATTAGTTATAGCTAACCGATGGTTTAAAAGCAAAGGATGCCAGAAGCATCCTTCTCATGCTTCGACCTCAATCATTTCCGCATCCGCCTTCCTAATGGAAAGCTCATAACCACGGACAGTCACCTCAATCGGATCCCCCAAGGGTGCCACCTTGCGGATTTCCACATCCACCCCCTTTGTCAATCCCATGTCCATAATCCGGCGTTTCACCGCTCCTTCGCCGTGGAGCTTCACAACCCGGACGGTATCGCCGACCTTTGATTCTTTCAATGTTTTCATTCCCTTTCCTCCTTGTTCCATAATATTTTTGCAGCTTCTGGCAGCAGCTTTTCCGCGTAAAAATTCCTTATGTTATCCCTCAAACCATAATCTTTTGAGCCATCTCCCTGCTGACTGCAATACGGGAGTTTTTCACATTCACAATAACATTGCCCCCGATAGCGCTGACTACCGTAACCGCCCCTCCCACAACAAAGCCCAGGTTCTCCAAGTGGGCCTTGACTTCTTGTCTTCCCCCGATTTTCCTGATAATGTTTTCCTCTCCCACTTCTGCCAATGTTAGCGGCATCATATATTCACCTTCTTTAATATATGTATTAGTTTTAGCTAACCTCATGTGTTAAACAAAAGTTAGTATTCGCTAACCATTTATTATATTATTACTTGTCCCGGCCTTTGTCAACGCTATTTTTACCCCTATCTACAGTTTCATCATGCTAACCAATTTGTTAGCGAAAACTAACTCATTGTTTTGTGCAAAATATCCATAGATATTATCCTCTTGTTTGGAAGCACGACAGGGTATCCTCTTCGGTCTCATCTCCCTGTTATCCATCCCTTTCCGTCTTTTTGGCCAAGCCGTGGTAATACCGCATGAATCGGCATACATCCTCATAGGTCATATTCTTCCGGCGACTTTATTTCGATTGCGCAGAGCCTGTATGTTTCTTTGTCCTCATATGCCCCTTTACATATAAAACAGCACATTTCCTATCCCGTCACAGATGTAGGCTACATCTTTAGTGTCAGGATTTTAAGATACAGGTTCGTCACTATCCCAGGAAGCTCTTAAGCCGGTAATTTCCAGAAACGGCATATAAAAATGAAAGTGTCCGTTATGGGTGTCAATGTTCCAGCCTCCTTTGAGATCAACCACCGGTCCTCGATACATCCAGCCAGTTTCATCCTCTACTCCAACAGGGTAGCCGTCCCGAAGATGATACCATACCGGGAGGATGATGGTTTGATTATTAGCCCAGTCCATCTCCCTTTCCTCCCAAAAACTGTAAGAAAATTCGTAGGAATGTCCATCCGCGCCAGTGACCGTAAAATGCTCCGCCGTTCCTTTCACATCAAAATCCAGACGGGTCAGCAGCGTATATAGGCCGCCATAGCTGATAACGCCGCTTTCCAGGCCGATGCCGGCCAACAGCTCCGGCGGCAAGACTTCCTCACCTTGCCGGACTCTGGGCTTCGGGTTCCAGAGCCAGGTGTCCGCTGCGTATTCTTCCAGTTCTGTCTGGGAAAATTCATCACAAGGCAGCCGGTAAAAGGCGTAATATTTCTTTACGGAATCCGCCAGGGCTTCCTGTACCGCCTCCGGTTCGTCCTGCGGCCCATGGACAACCATCTCTTCAAAGTTATGGAACTGTGGGGAGTAGGTCCGCCAGGGCAGTTCCGGTTTGAATTTATACTGTCCCTTTGGCATGAGCTGGGCCAGGGGCTTGCCCTCTATCCAGGCGAAAAAGGCGGACAGCTGTTCTAAGGCCGGGGCTGCATCGGCGAAAGAAGTGTATTGGGTATCCAAAATTTTATCACTCAATTCCCAGGCGTCTAATCTGCCTCCCTCTTTCTGATATTGCTCCAGATAATATGCCGGAATCACCTCTGCTTCATCGGAAACCAGCCGGGAGTAGAGCATCGGCACCGGATTGCCTCCGCCCTGACCTACCCAAACCTGGAAAACCGCATCCGGCAATTCGCCAAACCAACAATCCCATGTCTGAAGGCCTCTTTGCCGGACATTGATGGTTTCATCCGGGTATCTTCCTGTCAGGTACTCCTCTACATCCGCCTTGCTATAGGGACCCCGGTATTCGTAACAGCCCGTAAGCGGCAAAGCCAGCAAACCGGCCATCCCCGCAATAAATATCCTTTTTCCCGTTTGAAGGCTGCCACCGGACTTCCATACCGAACAGGCCGCATTCCATCGGGATACCACCCACCGCTGGTGCAAATTAATCAAAAAAGCACTCCCCGCCACACAGCTTCCTGCAGGCATATGAGCGCCATTTTTGACAGTATAAAATCGAATATGACAAAACCGCGAAGCTATATAGTCATAGCACCGCTTTGCTTGCTTAAAAATGGCATGAATTATCATTTCTGTCAAACTCTCTTTCTAAAAAAGTGGCTTCGGTTCTTCGTTAATTTATATCCGCCTGGCGGCGGAATTTCCTATAAGGTAAAAAATGCGAAGATTTATTAACGCAATTATAGCAGAAATATGCCTGTCAGACAAGGGGGATTGTACCGGTCCACG
>JAETTM010000073.1 GCA_021769135.1 Lachnospiraceae bacterium
TCTAAAAATTGCACTGCACTCATCCAAATAAAACCTCCTGTTCTTTTTAATTATTCTAATTGCCCTCGCCCGAAACATATATCAAATTAGTTTTAAAAATATCAGATACGTGATACGATTATTCTCCCGCCCCAAATTCAAAAACTCCGCAGAAAAAAATGCGGAAACCAATGCGAAGGACAGCACACTCCATCCTGCTCTTCACATTGGTTTCCGCAATGGATTATTTAATCATATCCGATTGGCTTTTCAGCTTATCCAGTTCTCTACAAACCCTTCCCCTAAAGCTTCGCTCACATTCCCTATAATGATGAAAGCTTTCGGGTCATAATGCTTCACGATATCCTTCATGCTGACAATATCCCGGCCGGAGCAAATGCAAAGGAGCATCATCCTGCTTTTGCCCGAATACATGCCCCGCCCGGAAAATCCGGTCACGCCCCGTTCCAGCCCATCCATAATGTTCTTCGCAATCACCTCGCTTTTTTCCGAAATAATAAAAGCGATTTTCGCACTTCTTCCGCTGTTAATTACATACCCTGTGATTTTGCCGGCCACATATACGGAAAGAATGGCATATAATGTCTGCTCTACGCCAAAAACAACCGCTCCTACCAATACCACACTTCCGTCCAAAAGCTGAATCATTTTGTCCACGCCGATATGCCTGTAGCAATGGGAGAGGGAATTGCCCAGCATATCCGTGCCCCCTGTGGTGGCTTTCGCCTTCAGAAGCAAGCCAGTACCCAGCCCGAAGCAGATGCCCCCATAAATTGCTGTAAGCAGCAGATTATCCGGTATCACCTGAATCTGGGGCAAAAAATAAAGTTCCGCCGTCATAATCAGCCAAGCTGCCCCTGTCCTCCCGATGCATTGAACCCCATCCACCTTAAGGGCAAAAAGAAAAATGGGGATATTCAGGAATGTATTGCTAAGCCAAAGGGGTATTCCTTCATGGATGAATATGGCGGATACATATTTGATAACAATTGCCAGCCCAGAAACCCCTCCAGTCACAAGGCCGGAGGGGTCAAAAAGACTTTTTACAGCAATTGACAAAATCGTGCTGCCCAAAATAACATTTATTATGTCTTTTTTGTTTAATTTTGTATCCATATTTCCCTATTTACTTTCCGCTAAATATTCTTCCATCGACTTTTGCAGCTGGGCATCCGCTTCTTCCGCCGTTATCGTCAAACCGAATAATTCCTGGCAGGTGTTCTGGTGAACAGTTGACACTGCCGGCGGCAGATACTGGTCATACCAAAGCTGAATCGTCGATGCATTCAACGCCGCATCCAGGATTTTCTTGGAAATTTCATCGGATACCAGTTCCCCGATATTCTGTACCGGCGGGAGATAACCCACTTCTACCGCATATGCAATCGCATCATCGTCAAAGTAATGGCTGCACAGTTCCATAGCCGCATCCAGTTTTTCACCGCTGCAATTGAAGGTCATGAAGATATCCCCTACAGTCCCTATCTGAATCGAAGGATCCGCATTGGAGCCTTTGATTTCAGGGAAAGGGAACCAGCCGACTTTTTCAAAGAATTCCGGGCTGTCTTCCGCAAATGTGGATGTCTGCCAAGAACCCTGCACCATCATGGCTGCCGTTTCCTGATAAAATAACTGTTTATCCTGCCCGTCATCAAAGCTTAAGCTGTTTACGCCTTCCGGGAAATAGCCCTTTTCCACCCATTCCCTGATTTTATTTCCTGCGTATTCAAAGCATTCGTCCTCAAAGCTGCCGCTGCCGTTAAAAGCATTATTAAAAGGTTCCAGCCCGCTGTGCCTTGTTGCCAACCCCATGAAATACATAGACCCCGTCCATTTTGAAGCGTTTGCCAATGCAAAAGGCGTAATGCCATTTTCCACAAAGGTATCGCAAATTGCTTCCAGTTCCTCCAAATCCGCGGGCTCTTTCAATCCGAACTTATCGAACAGTTCTTTGTTATAATATACCCCTTCAATAGCGATATTCAGGAACGGTACGCCATAAACCTCACCATCTACCGTTGCCTGCGCCAGCCCCGAAGCCATAATCTTCTTGTCCAACCCATATTCCTTTACTTTATCCGTAATTGGCTGGGCGAATCCAGCATTGATATATTCCGTCAACGGACCCCCCGTCCAATTCGTATAGACATCCGGGCATTCGCCGGAAGACATAGCTATCGTAATCTTCTCTTTATAGTTATCGGTAGGGTAATTTACCAATTCTACTTTATATCCGCTGGTTGTCGTTTCGTTGAACGTATCCACCGCTTTTTGGAGAATTGTTGCGTCCGGCTCCGCCGTTCCGATGCTCCAGAACGTAATCACTTTATCTTCCTCCGATGCCTGTTCTTCCGGTACGGCTTCCTCCGATGCCTGTTCTTCCCGTACGGCTTCTTCCGATGCCTGTTCTTCCGGCGCGGCTTCCTCCGATGACGGTTCTTCCCCCGAATCCGCCGTTTCCGGCGCAGCAGACTCTGCAGGTGTTTGGGTATTCCCGCAGCCCCCCAGCAACGCGGCTGTCAATGCGCTGCAGATAAATAATGAAAGCAATCTCTTTTTCATAACTCAGACCTCCGTTTCCGATGCCATATGCATCATAGATTTGTTGTTTTCATATAGCTTTTCGTACTGCTTTTTCCCCTTTACATATACCTTGCGGTGCTCCGGTATAGGATAAAAGACTTTCTCCATCCGGATTGCTTTTTTCAAATATTCAAACCCGGGGAAGCCTCCAGCACCGATTCCGGCAATCATCGCATCCCCATAAGAAGCGCCAACGGTAACCTCCGGCTTATAGATGGGAAACCCTGTCACATCGGAGATAATCTGCAGCCACGCTCCGCTTTGAGCGCCTCCCCCGGCGGCGATTATCCTGCCCACTTCCAGCCCATGCCCTTTCAGAATATCCAGATACTGGGCCACGCCATAGGCTATGGATTCCAGGGCCGCCCTATAAATATGGTCTCTCGTATGATGCAGCAAAAGCCCAAAAAAAAGCCCCTTGGCCAACGGGTCATGAATAGGAACTCTTTCCCCCGCGAAATAAGGGAGCACCATAAGCCCGTCGCTTCCTGCCGGAATCCTTTCCGCCCTCCTGCCAAGAACGGAATAAGCATTCTCACCCCCTTTCTTTTCTTCTTCCAAAATATCCTGATACATATTATCCCGCAGCCATTGTGTCAGATTCCCCGCCGCATTGGTTCCCCCATCCACCGAATAAGTTCCCGGTACAAGGTATCGGCCGCAGGCCAGTCTGGGTTCCTGTATCATCTGCTCGGAACAATAAATCATATAGCAGGTGGAGCCCAGTTGTATCATCACATCTCCCGGAGAAACCACCCCGGAGCTGACCGCTTCCGCACCGGAATCATCTGTGCCCGTAACCACCGGCACCCCTTCCGGTATCCCTGTTTCTTCGGATGCCCGGGCCGTCACATGCCCGGCGATGTCTATCGTCCGGCAGATACGGGCAAGCTGCCATGGCTCACAGTACATTTCCCGGCATACATCTTCCCGTATCCGGAAATTCTTATCATAAGCCGGAGAAAATGAGGAAGCCATAAAGCTGTCCAACACATATTCCCCAGTCAATTTTGCCGTGAGGAAGGAAGATGCGGTGAGGAATCTGTACGCTTTATCATAAATTTCCCTCTCATGGTTTTTCAGCCATAATATTTTAGGCATACAATCCGAGCTGTTAAACGGCCTTCCCACCAGTTCCTCCATACGCTCTTTCCCATAATACCCTGTTAAATACGCTATTTCCTCCGATGCCCTGGAATCAATCCCATATAAAATCGCTTTTCTCAAGGGCCTGCAGCTTTCGTCCACAGGAACAACATCGCAGCCAAGAGCGCTGATGCCCACGCCAGCCAGACATTCCGCTTCCCTTCCCAGTTCCCCCGTCAGTTTTCTGGCGATTGAGCAGACATCTTTCCACCAAACCCCATCTGCATCCTGCTCAAAGTAGCCTGGCTGAGGGTTTTCCACCGTATGTCCTACTGCAGCCGAAGCAATAATCCTGCACTCTTCATCGATGATAGCCCCCTTGGAACTGTTCGTGCCCACATCAATTCCTATAAAATATTTCAATCCAAACCTCATTTCTGCGCTTTTTTACGCTTGACTATTTTCCTCTTCCCTCTATGGCCTCCTGCTTTCCTTTTCCCTGTATTTATGTACCTGCTCCATAAATTCCAATACCCTGTCTTTATCTACCGGATTGGCAAATACCCCATCCTTTTTAAAGGTCGTTCCTACACAGCACCCGTCGGCTGCCTCCAGCTTTTCCATAATATTGGAAGCATTACATCCCGTATTGGCAAATATCGGGGTTTTCCCCGCACAGGCTTTTATTTTCTGTATCCATTGGCTGCTGACTGTCTGTCCCGCGCCAGGACCTGAAATACACAATGCATCCGGAGCACAGTTAAAAATGACCGATTTCGCCACGTGTTCCCATTCTCTGGGCGCCATATACGCATCGGATTCGCAATTCAAGAAATACAGCATTTTTAGCTTGTCCAGCCCTAAAGCCTTTTTACGGCGCAGCACTTCTGCAACATAAGTGTTGAAAATACCGCAGTCTCCCACATAGGCCCCTGTAAAAATGCCGCGGACAAAATTTGCCCCCGTAGCCGCCGCCAAATCAATAGTAGATGCCCCATCCGTAATCACATCTACCCCAAAGGGCAGCTTTATTTCTCTTTTTAGCTTTCCAATAATGTATGCCATAGCCGATACCGTGACAATATCCGTTTTTTGCTGATAGGGCATGCTAAATTCATTGGAAAATAGGATTCCGTCCACCCCGCCATCCTGCAGGGCCCGTAAATCATGCCCCGCCTGCTCTGCCACAGCCTCCATATCCCCTTCATATAAAGGGTCTGCGGGCAATGCCTTTATATGCAGCAGCGCAATCACCGGCTTTTCCTGTCCGAACATTTCCTTTCTCCAGTTCATTTTCTTTCCTCCCATTCTTTTTCTTTATAGAAAAGCCCGTCGCCAGGCGGACTTAAATCAACGGAAAACCAAAGTCTCCTCCTGAAGCGGCAATGCCACTTTTTATCTGAATACGATTATAGCAGACAAAAAACATACAATATATCTATATATTACGCTACAATATATAAAAATCTATTCCAAATACACAATCCGGATTTTACATATACAAAAAAATTCACAAAACATATAATCTCGTGTGTATTTCGTCTAAGCAAATTGACACGGGCGATTGGATGAGATAAGTTTATGATAAAATATTCATGTCGGCGGACGGCAGAATGGGAGGAAACATGTCAACATTAAAAAAAGAGAAGTTTGCCGCTATGAACCTGCTATATTCCCGCTGTAGAATGGAATATTTCCTTGATTCCATACAGCGCATGGGTATCCAGAATATAGAATTGTGGACACAAATACCTTATTTTTGCGAACTGGATAAAAGCCTTTCAGACCTATCCAAAATCAAATGCCAGCTGGCCCTGCGAGGGCTTCGCCTCATCTGCCTGATACCTGAACAATGTAGCTGGCCTTTTAATATTGCTTCCGATGACCCGGAAATCCGCCGCGCCAGCATAGATTTTTATCGGCGCCATTTTGAAGCGGCTGCTGCCCTTGAAGCCGATAAAGTGCTGTTAACGCCGGGATGGTATCCATGGGACAAGCCGGTGGAAGAAGGGCTGAAATATTCGGAAAGCTCCCTGCGCCAACTATTGCCTCAGGCTAAAAAGTATGGGCTTACGCCAGTTCTGGAAATCCTCCAGCCTTGCGAAAGCAACCTGATGTATGACCTGGCCGGCACGCGATGGTATGCGGAACATTTTGGCAAAGACGAACTTTCTTTCTGCATTGATACTGTTCCTGTAAGGCTGGCGGGCGAAGAGCTAACGGACTATTTCAAACTGTTGGGAAACCGGCTGCAGCATATCCACTTAATCGATGGAACCCCTGCCGGACATATGGTCTTAGGGGACGGCAGCCATCCTATCCGGGAATATTTGCAAATTATGGAGAATTATTCCTATGAAGGTTTTGTTACGTTGGAATTCGGTTCGGATATCTATATGGGCAGCCCGGAAGTCCATATGAAACGAGGGTGGAATTATTTGTGCAGCGCCCTTGAAGGAATTAAGGGGGAGGATGACTGGAAAGATGGAGAAAAATAATCTGGTATTGTCCGACGATTTTGCATTAAAGCTTACTACTTCCACTTTTTTGGAGTTATATAGGCAATTTAAAATATCTTATATGGATTTTCTGGCGGCCTCTCCCTTTTATTCTTGTTACCAGTATCCAAAGCGGGAACTGCGCGAGCAAGCTTTGCTGAAATGGAAAGAGACGCTGGCCGAATCCAATATACAAATGTTTTCCTTTACTCCTATGCCCCATGGTTACCCTGTTAATCTCAGCGATACCAACTCAGAGACACGGAATAGAAGCCTCAAGTATTATCTGGACTATATGGATGATGCTGCCTTTTTTAATGCCGAGTACCTGACCGTCCACCTGGGGTGGTACTATTTGGAGGAAGGGAAGGCACGGGGAAACGCCGCCATGATGGATTCCCTTTTTACCCTTCTGGAGCATGCGGAAGAAAAAAAGCTTCCTCTTCTCCTCACCCCTTCAAATGCGGAGCAGACCAACACGCTCCAAAATTATGAAGACATTGCACGCCTTTTTGAAAAAGCGGCTTCGCCTTGGCTGTTCCTTGCCATCGACTTAAATCTCCTGATGGCAAATGGCGAAAACCCGGCCTGGTATGCCAATACGCCGGAAATCCAGACTGCCTGCCTGGATATACAGGCAGATTTACCCGGCCTGGACGGCTTCATGGAATATATAATCAAGAATTTTCCGCAGCCGCTCCCTATACGTCTTCATCCTATAGAAACTATAAGCCCTGGGGAACCGGAACAATATCTATCATCCGTTCAGCGCATATTGGATAGATGTTTGCAAGTTCAGCCGCTTTGGCCCAATATTCCGGCAGTATAATTTGTATTACGCACTGAAGTCCCCGTACTTTGAAAGGAGCATGGTTATAAAAATGAAAGAAAAGACTAAAAAAGCACAATCAGAAATGACCTTGACAGCCAGAAGGGGAATCGCAGACCGAAACGCTTCCCTCATACTCACCTTGCCGGCGATTATACTACTAATTATATTTATCCTTTATCCCATAATCGACTCCTTTCACATCAGCTTGTTGAAATGGAACGGCATTTCTTCCGATAAGCAATTTATCGGCCTGGGAAATTGGAAAAAACTGATTGAGGATGGCGCTTTCTGGAAAGCCTTTATAAATAATATAAAAATAATGCTGCTGTCCTTGCTCATCCAGCTTCCGGTAGCCTTGCTGCTGTCCACTTTTTTGCATGTAATCGGAACAAAAGGAAAAGCTTTGAAGTGCCTTTGGTTTATACCGATGCTAATGTCATCGGTGGCCGTGGGTTTTCTTTTCAAGTACGCCCTTTCCACCACTGACGGCATTTTTACCACCTTGTCTATGATGCTCGGCGGAGGGCGCGTGGATTTGTTAGGCAGCAGCCGTTTCGCTTTACTCACTGTTGCCATGGTAATTTGTTGGCAGTTTATACCTTTTTATATGATTTTTTTCCTGGCTTCTTATTCCAATATCGATAGGGAAATTTATGAAGCCTCATTGATTGACGGCGCTACCAAGCCCAAATACTTTATATATGTGGCTCTTCCCCTGCTCGGGCCAGCCATCCGCAATGCCTGCGTATTGTCCATGGTAGGTTCTTTGAAATACTTCGATTTGATTTATGTGATGACCAATGGAGGGCCGGGTACAGCCACAGAACTAATGGCAACCTATATGTACAAGCTTTCCTTCAAAGAGTTCAACATGTCATATGGCTCTACCGTAGCCTCCGGTATGCTGATTGTCATTACTTTATTCGCATCCATAACGATGAGACTCACGACACCAAAAGAGCGCTGAAAGGCAGCTCCCCCCCCGACGAATATAAGGATAAAAAAACTGGAAATTGCTCCATATGACAGAATGCTTATAAAGAGCTTACAAAACCGAAACAGGAGGATTAAATATTAAATGAAAGCAAAACATGTGACAGTAGAAAGCCGTTTATGCTGGGGCCTGGCCGGTATTTTATCGGCCGCCTGGGTAATTATTACCGTTTTCCCCTTTATTTTTATGGTGCTGAATTCCTTCAAAGAGAAATTCGAGATACTGACAGAGGGGGTTTTTTCCTGGCCCAAACATTTTTATCTGGAAAATTATATAACCGTTTTTGAGAAAGGGATTGGCCGTTACTTTTTCAACAGTATTATTGTATGCGCCATTTCCCTTATCATCGCCCTGCTGGTATCGGCTTGTGCCGCTTATCCCATCAGCCGGTTAAAGTTTAAACCAAACCAATATTTGCTGCTGGTCATTATCGCATGTATGTCCATCCCAGTACATATCACCTTGATTCCCATATTTAAAATGTCAAAGGATATCGGGCTTTATGACAGCATCGCCAGCCTTATCGGGCCCAACGTAGCCTTTGCGCTGCCTATTTCCATCTTTATCCTGACCGGTTTTATGGCGGGTATTCCCAGGGAATTGGAGGAAGCTGCAGAAATAGATGGCTGCGGGCGTTTTATGTCCTTTCTTTCCATTATTTTCCCGTTGACCAAACCAGGGCTGGCCACACTGGCCATTTATAACGGCGTGGAAATATGGAACGGCTTCATTTTTTCCTATACATTGACACAGTCGCCGGAAAGCAGGACATTGCCTCTGGCCATCTGGGATTTCCAAGGGATGCACAGCATGAATGCCCCAATGATTATGGCCGTATTAACCATCACCTTCCTTCCCATGCTTTTCCTATTCATCATTTTCCAGGAAAAATTGATGGAAGGAATGACCGTCGGAGCCGTGAAAGGATAATTGCCGCGTGGGAGGAGACATGGAACGAGGGAAGAAAAAACTATTTGAAATATTTTCTTCAAAAAGGATGGACAAAGCTATATGGGTTTTTTTTGCCTTTTCCATTATTTTTATCTCTGTTATTATTACAGGTATCACTTTAGCCATGTCTACTGCCACAATTATTGATAACCGGAGGGACATGGCGCTGCAGAAAATCGACGTCGTTAACTATTCGGTCAAAAACGAATTGGATACCATACTAAACTTGGGACAGGGTATCGCCATGAACCCGCTCGTCCAACAATATTTCAGCACGGCCAATCTCCATGAATACAGGCAGACAAACGAGCTCCGCTCCGTCATGCAGCTTGTCATCGACGGGAACCCGAATATTAATGTAATAGAAATTTTCCAGGAAGACGATGATGACCGCCTTTTTTCCAAATCCAAGGGGGATACTTATATGGCGGCGCAAAAGATAATGCAGAGCTACGAAAATGCCACGGAAACCAATTATTTCCAGACGCGGCTTTTATATTCCAATGACATAATTTTCAATGGGCAATATACCCTTACTTTATATATGCCCGTTTACAGCACTCTAAGGCTGAATAAAAAGCTGGGCGTACTGGCTATCAATTTCAGTTATGATTTGTTGGCGCAGACAGGGCATGGCGATGGGAATTTGATTTTCGACATTTATCTGCTGGATAAAGAAGGCAAATATTTTATCTGCGAATCCCAGGAGCAGCTGGGGGAATACGCTTCTTTTTCGCAACAGCTGAAAGCCCCTGAAACCAGCGCATTTGTCGGCGGCACCCTATATATCCGCCATCCGGTAAGCCGATGGCATTTTACCCTAATCGGAAAAATAAAAACCGATGACATTTACCGCGACAACTGGAAAATCGTACTTATTGCCGTTATCGTAGTCAGCGTAGTTCTGCTCGTGTTCTTTCTCACCGGCTCCGGCTTCATTCATATGATGCACCGCCTGGATGAGGCCATGAACACCATTAAAAAGGAGCAGATGCTGATTGAGAAACTTCGGTTTTCTGCCCTCCAATCCCAGATACAGCCACATTTCCTTTACAATACTTTGGAAAGTATCCATTGGCAAGTATTGGCTTTGCACAACAAAGAATTGTCCACAATGGTAAAGGCATTGGCTGCCTACTACCGCATTGTACTCAGTAAAGGGGAGGATATGATTCCCCTGGAGCAGGAACTGCTCCATGTAAAAAACTACATTACCATTCAAAACCTCCGTTACGACAATATTATTGATTTTGAAGTGGAAGTGGAAGAACAGTACCAGAGCTATAAGCTTCCCAAAATCACCTTGCAGCCTTTGGTGGAAAACGCAATTTACCATGGCATACGCATCGAAGAAACACGCCGGGGAAAAGTAAGGATTTCTGCCATCGAGGAAGATGGGGTTCTGCTCCTTTTCATAGAAAATGACGGGAAAAGCATGCCGGCGGAAGAAATCAATAAAATCAACCGTTCTTTACAGGATGCGGACATCTCCGTAGGTTACGGTATTCATAATGTGAACAAACGGCTTCAGCTGGAATTCGGCCCTCGTTTCGGGCTTCATTACCAGCCCGGTAATCCGGATTCAGGCGGTGTCAAAGTGATTATTACCCTTCCTTATCCGTAATCCAATCTGTGTTCCGCCCATACCGGCAGCCTGCAGAAAGCTATGAGGAATATTATGAGAAAAGCAATTATTGTAGATGATGAAAAATTAATTCGTATTGGCATAGAAAGAACCGTTCCCTGGGAATCCCTCGGTATCCATGAAGTTTTTATGGCCGCCAATGCTACAGAGACCTTGGAGATTATAGAAAAATATAAGCCGCAGATTATGATTACAGATATCAACATGCCAAACATTACCGGTTTGGAATTAATTTCCCAGGTAAGGAACTTCGTAAAAAACATAAAAATTATCGTCCTTACCGGATACGATAATTTTGACTATGTCCGCGACAGCCTGCGTCTGCATGTGAATGATTTCTTTTTAAAGCCCGTGGACGAAGATGAACTTATCGCCGCCTTGCAAAAAGCGGTCCAGGAATTGAATGAAGAGGAAGAACGGGAAAACCAGCTTCTTTTTTCCAGCGTGTCTTTTCATCAGCGGACGGAACAGATTTTAAGGAAAATCATCCATGGAAAGGCATCCGCAGAAGATGTAAAAAATTTTCTGGAAATCGCCGGGTTGACAGAGCAGGAACATCTAAAGCTCGTCATGGTCATCCCGCCTTTAAAGCTTCTCAGCCAAGATGCCATCAGCCTGGCTGAATATGAAATCCGCCATATCTGCAGCGGATTCACGAATGCACGGAACGGAGAGTTTACTATTACAGATGCCTGCGGAAATACAATATTCATTTTAAAAAAGGGGAACAGCGGCACCGAATTTTCCAAACGCCTTCGGCAAATCAGCAGCGTCCTGGAAATGGAGTTCGGGGAACCGCCCCAAATGCTCGTCAGCTCTTCCGTAGAAAGCTATGCTCATCTGCATATTGCTTACAACGATGTCACAGAGTTGAAAAAAGAAAGCAGAAAGGAACCGGACCACATCAGGAATATCTCTTCAAAGGCCCAGCAGCTTCACGGGTGGAAAGCGGAATTCGATACCTTTCGGAACGATTTTTTACATGATTCGGACAGCCTGACAAAAATACTCGCAAAGTTCCATTGCTTTGAGGAAAAAGCCAAAAGCTGGAATCTTGCGTCGGAAACAACAGGACAATGCTGCTTCGACCTGGTTGCCGGACTCTATTACCAGTTGGCCAGGAAGCTGGATATGGACAGGACCAATTTGCTGGAAACTTTTTTAGCTTCCATCAGGCATGCCGAGCGGGAAGATATCTTTTTATTGACGGAAAACTTCGTGGAACGTCTATTTCGGAGAACGGACACCGTAGAATCTACCATTATATCACGTGCCAAAGTTTTTATCTCCGAACACTTAGCAGAAGAGATTTCGGTGGCAGGAATTGCCGCCCAATTTTACGTCACCCCAAATTATTTTTCCCGGTTATTCAAAAGCATCACCGGGGAAGGCTGCAACGATTATATTGTTAGGATGCGCATGGAAAAGGCGCAAAATCTTCTGGCAAACACAAACATCAAATCGGGAAAAATAGCCGGCCTGGTAGGATACCGCGAGTCAAACTATTTTTCCCTGGCGTTCAAAAAGCATACCGGCTTCTCCCCCACGCAGTTCCGGGAAAAGCACAGGAGGGAAAAAGACGGCATGAAAATAATTTCCGAGGACCCATGAAAATAATTTATTGGAAGCTTTTTGTAAAATCGTACACATAAGATTGAAAATTCCAGTTAAACATAAGGAGGAAGCAGCAATGGCTGAATACATCAATATCGACCACATCGACCAATTTTTTTCCATGCCGGGATTCCGTCAGCAGGAATTCAAGCAATGCGTCAGGGAATATATGAAGGCACACCCCTTTGTTCATATCCCTACCGAATGGGGCAGATTCCAAGGCATGCACGCCAACTATGATGAGGCTAAAAAGCTGGCGGAGGAAATTGTGGAAAGCATGACTTTGGAGCAGAAAATCAACCAGATGTCCGGGGATTATACGCCGGCACAAAGCGAATGCGCTTTTGAAAGGTATAATTGTACCCCCTTTTATGCCGGGGAAGATATAGGGCTGAATATTCCCGGTATTAAATTCACTGACGGACCCACCGGCATTGTGCTGGGTTATCACTCCACCGCTTTTCCTGTCTCCATGGCCAGAGCGGCCACCTTTGACCCTGAACTGGAAGAAGAGGTGGGCAATGCTATCGGCATCGAGGGCCGGGCACAGGGCGCCAATCTGTTTGCCGGCGTATGCATTAACCTTCTCCGCCATCCCGGCTGGGGAAGGGCGCAGGAAACCTATGGCGAAGACCCTTACCTTTTAGGCGTTATGGGCTCCGCACTTATAAAAGGCGTTCAAAATCATATGATGGCCTGCGTCAAACATTTCTGCGCCAATAGTATGGAAAATTCCCGTTTCCTGGTGGATGTCACCATGGATGAACAAACTTTGCGGGAAGTCTATCTCCCCCATTTCAAAAAATGCGTGGATTCCGGAGTTGCCGCCGTTATGAGCGCCTATAACCGCTTCCGGGGGAACTGGTGCGGGCACAATGCCTATTTACTACAGGATATCCTGAAAAAAGAATGGGGATTCCAGGGCTTTGTTATGTCTGATTTCGGCTATGGCATCCGGGGAACAGTAGAACCGGCAAACGCGGGCCTGGATTTGGAAATGAACAATACGCAGTACTATGGCAAACGATTAGCTGCAGCCATAGGAGAAGGGCTGGTGCCGGAAAACCGGGTTGATGAGGCGGCTACCCGTCTTCTCACGAGAAAAATAGAATATGCTGGTATCGGCGAATCCCCGTCCTTTTACAGTTCCGATAAAGTCGCCTGCAAGGAACATATCGCCTTGTCCAGAAAAGTAGCCCAGGAGTCCATCGTTCTTCTGAAAAACAACGGGCTTCTTCCACTTTATCCAGAAAAAATCAAACGCCTGCTGGTTGTAGGCGATATCGCCAAAGTAGGGGCTATCGGCGACAGCAAAGGTTCTTCCGCCGTTTTTCCTCCTTATGTCATTGATTATTTCACCGGTATTCAGGGAAGCCTGCCTGACACTGTTCAGGTAGATTTTATTCGCGGCGTTGTATCCGATGAAGTCCGGCAAAGGGCGAAAGAAGCGGATGCCGTTCTTGTCTGTGCCGGCCTCACCTATTTGGACGAAGGAGAATATTTTGAAGATACCCAGGCTTCCACCATCGGTGGCGACCGGAAGAGTCTCGCCCTTTCCGGCCTGCAGCAAGATATGATTCTGGCCGCATCCGAAGGCAATCCCAATACGATTGTCATCCTTCAGGGCGGAAGCGCCATCGAAATGGAATCGCTAAAACAATGGGCTGCTGCCATCCTCATGGTATGGTATCCCGGAATGGAGGGCGGAAACGCCCTAGCCGATATTCTGTTCGGGAAAGTAAACCCCAGCGGAAAGCTCCCTGTGTCCATCTATAAAAATGAACAAGATTTACCTTATTTTGGCTTGTCGGTAGAAAATATACGCTATGATTTTTATCATGGCTATTTCGCAGCGGATAAATTCCACTATGCTCTCACTTATCCTTTCGGATTCGGCCTGTCCTACACGGAGTTCACTCTGTCAGAGCAAAAGGCTTGGCGGGAAACTGTAGATAACCAGACTACCATCCATGCCAGCGCCCGGATTACCAATACAGGAAAGCGGGAAGGCACGGAAGTATTACAGCTTTACATTGGATATAGAAATTCAGCTGCCCAACGTCACGTGAAAGACTTAAAGGCATTCCAACGCGTCGCGCTCCCAAGCGGGGGCAGCCAGACGGTTGTATTATCCGTTCCTGAATCCGAGCTTGCTTATTATGATACTGAAACAAGGCAATGGGTGACAGAAGACATTTGCTACATTGCTTATCTCGGAACCTCATCTTCCATGAGGGATTTGGTGGCGATGGATGTATAGGGAAAGGGGCTACAGCCCCTTTCTGGTCCGAAATAACTATTCTTCTTTATGGCAATGTACATTTATTTCAATCTACGCTCCTGCAAGAAAAGCGACATACGATTTTACGAATTCGCGTTTCCTCTTATTAGATTTCTCAACGGTTAGATTCTCTGTTGTCTCAATATTATTTTTCATTAATAGTGTAATCAAATTTCCATATTATGAAATTTTCAAGCGTTATTCAATAGCACTTGATAAATTTTTACAAATCGCATAAACTGATTATGTCACTTGATAAAGTGTGGATTGAAATATTAGTAATGTCATTAAATGATTTGGCTGGCGGCAGTATTATTCTGCCGCCACTATCAACATACCAAATAAACCTAAGCGCAAAAACCAGCGCAGAAATGAGGGCAAAATGTACATAGGAGATTTACATATCCACTCCAGATATTCCCGGGCAACCAGCAGGGATTGCACGCCGGAATATCTGGACATGTGGGCTCGAAAAAAAGGAATTGATATTGTAGGAACAGGGGATTTTACCCATCCTGCCTGGCGGGAAGAGCTGGCAAGGAAGCTGGAACCCGCAGAGGACGGCTTGTATGTGCTGAAAAAGGAATACCGGCTGGATGGAGCGCCCTCCCGTCAGCCCCGTTTCGTAGTGACCGGGGAGATCAGCTCTATCTAT
The DNA here is from genome assembly GCA_021769135.1 of Lachnospiraceae bacterium. Taxonomy (GTDB): domain Bacteria; phylum Bacillota; class Clostridia; order Lachnospirales; family Lachnospiraceae; genus Kineothrix. The sequence continues at coordinate 15,140 of JAETTM010000073.1, forward strand.
AAAAAGGGAGACCGGGTGCGAAAGGTGCACAGCCTTCTGCTCCTTCCCGGCTTGGAAGCGGCGGAAATGCTGGCAAGGCGGCTGGAACTAATCGGAAATATCCATTCTGACGGGCGGCCCATCCTTGGGCTTCCATGCCGGGATTTGCTGGAAATTATGCTGGAAACCTGTCCTGAAGGGATTTATGTGCCCGCCCACATCTGGACGCCTCACTTTTCCCTGTTCGGCGCTTTTTCAGGGTTTGACAAAATCGAAGATTGCTTTGAGGATTTGACGCCCCATATCCATGCGCTGGAAACAGGGCTTTCCTCCGACCCTCCCATGAATTGGCGCGTCAGCGCACTGGACCGTTTCAACCTTATCTCCAACTCCGATGCCCATTCCCCCGCGAAGCTGGGTCGGGAAGCCAATTTATTCGACATAGAGCTTTCCTATCAAGGGCTTTATGATGCTATTCAGAAGGGAAAAGGATTGGCAGGCACGATAGAATTTTTTCCGGAAGAAGGGAAATATCATTTTGACGGCCATCGGAAATGCGGGTTATGCATCAGCCCCTCCGAAACGGCAAAGTACGGGCATAAATGCCCGATATGCGGAAAGAAGATTACCATTGGGGTACTAAATCGTGTGGAACAACTGGCCGACCGCAGCGAAGGCTTTATCCTGCCAACGAGCCTTCCTTTTGAAAGCCTGGTGCCACTTCTGGAAGTAATCGCCGCATCCACAGGCACTTCCTCTGCAGGAAAAAAGGCTATGGGGCAATATGAACGCATGATAAAAGCCCTTGGCCCTGAGTTTACCATCTTGCGCCAAATACCTGTGGAAGATATCCGTCAGACGGCCGGCCCCCTCATTGCAGAAGGAATCGACAGGCTTCGTCAAGGCCATGTCATGCGCACGCCGGGCTTTGATGGGGAATACGGCAAAATCGGCCTTTTAACCCCAGAAGACATCAGCAGCCTGGAAGGTCAAATCTCCCTTTTTACAGCGGCAGAACTGCAGGCGCTAAACAATAGCAATGAGCAAATGAGTAGGGAAAATCGAACGGAAATGGGAAAACATACAGCCGATGCTTTCATGCCGCAGCTACAAGGTACAGATGAAGGTTCTCCTCTTATCCAAACCCCGAATGCATCGCAGCAGGGAAACGCACCATTTGCCCACACCCTGGACGCACAACATCAGGAAGCCCTATCTTCCTCCCGCACTCCGGATACACAACAGCAGGAAGACGCATCTTCCTTCCATACCCCGGACGCACAGCAAAAGGAAGTCACCCCTTCCTCCCATACCCTGAATGCACAGCAGCGCGAGGCCGTAGAACAGACCGGGCGCTGCATAGCCGTCATTGCAGGCCCCGGCACCGGGAAAACCCGGATGCTGATTGCCCGGCTGCATCACCTTCTGGAAGTACGGAAAATTCCGCCGGAGGAAATTACTGCCGTCACCTTTACCAACAAAGCCGCGGAAGAAATGCTTGCTCGTATGAGCCATGGAACCCTCCAGGGAAAGCAGGAGGGCAGGAATCGGAAAACAGCGGAAAATCCAGCCGTCCAGATTGGAACCTTCCATGCCATATGCAGCCATTTCCTGCAAAATGCCGGCCTTTCCTTTGTAGTGGCGGATACCGGCCTGCAGACAGAACTGGCGGAAAAAGCCCTTGGGGAATTTGAAAAAAAGGATTCCCCCTTCGGCTTTCTAAAGGAACTTTCCCGAATTAAAAACGGGCTTGCAGAAGCTGATGAAAAGAACAGGAGGGTATATGAATTTTATCAAAAGCTTCTGCGGGAATCGGGCGCACTTGATTATGACGACCTCCTTCTGGAAACATTAAAGCTGCTGAAAGACATTCCTGAAGGCGCTCCGGAGAGGAAATGTTTTTCTTATCTGCTTATCGATGAATTTCAGGATATCAACCCTCTCCAATATCAATTGGTAAGGGAATGGAGCCTCGGCGGACAGGAATTATTTGTCATTGGAGACCCTGACCAGTCGATTTATGGCTTTCGGGGCTGCAATCCCGATATTTTCCTTCGCCTGTCCGAAGAATATCCGGGCCTTACCGCTATCCGTCTGGAAGAAAACTACCGCTCTACGCCGGATATTTTGCAGTCCGCCCTCGGCGTAATTTCCCATAACGAAGGCGGCGAACGCAGCATGACCGCCAATAAGGCGGGAGGGCAAGCCATCCGCATCGTATCGGTAGACGATGATAGAAGGGAAGCTATCTTCGTAGCCAAGGAAATCAACAGACAAATTGGCGGTATTGATATGCTGGATACGCAGGAAAACGGAAGGAAAACCGGCCGCCTGGTACGCGGCTTTTCGGATATTGCGGTACTTTACCGAACCCACAGGCAGGCTGCGCTGCTGGAAAAATGCCTCAGGCAGGAAGGAATCCCCTATCAAGTGGCCGGTCGGGAAGATTTTCTGACGGAGCAGGAAATACGCGCAACGCTGTATTTCTTTTATCACGTTCTATATCCCCATGAAAATGCGGCGGCGGAACTATGCCGCAAGTTCCTTTCTCATTGGCTGAAAGAGGCGCCGGATGAACAGCTTGCCTATCTCGTTGAAAAATATGGGAAAAAAATAAAGAAAACCCGTCCAATGAAGCTCTTTGAGGAATGGTTTAGGGAGCTTTCCTTTGAAAATGAAGATGCCATGAAAAAGCTGACGAACATGTCCGTACTCTACCCTACCATGGAAGCCTTTCTCCATACCCTCTCCTTTGGTGAAGATGGGGATGTAAGGCGCAGCGGCGGAAGGAAATTCACCTCCGATGCAGTCACATTGATGACGCTGCATGGCTCCAAGGGCCTGGAATTTCCAGTTGTTTTCCTTTATGGAATGGACAAGGGGCGCCTTCCTCTGGAATTCGGCAGCACAGACACCTCCGACTCCCTGGCGGAAGAGCGCCGCCTATGTTATGTGGGTATGACCCGGGCAAAGGACGAACTTATCCTGGTCTGCGGGCCAAACCCTTCCCGCTTTATAAAGGAAATCCCGGAAAAGCACATCTTGCGGGAGCGCCCAACACAGGCCGAAGAGTCTAAAACAGAAAATGCGGTTCAAATGAGTCTATTTGAATTTATGTAAAAAGCCAGGGCTTTTGGCCTGCTACTATTCACAGCTTGCAACAGCCCAGCTTTTTGGCTTCTCTATTACATAATCAGGACTTTGCAGCAAGTACAAAGTCCTG
>JAETTM010000074.1 GCA_021769135.1 Lachnospiraceae bacterium
GCCATCCTTATGTTGACTAAATAATCGGCCGAAATCCTTTTTATCTTCCGGCCGATTATTAGTGTACCATGTTTCTTCCTTTTTATAAAGTACTCTTTTAAAGATGTGGGTTGGTCATGTTGGTCAATGCAGCAGGAAATCATATACCACTTTCAGGACATAATCCCTGTACCCCGCCTTTTCTACCGTCTTTGCGGCCACAATGGATACCCCGCCGATTCGCTGTCCGTCCAGCTTATATACGGCTTCCCCGATTGGCTGCCCTTCCTCCACCGGCGCTTCTATTTCCTCCGGAAGGCTGATGGTTTTCTCTATCTGGGAAAGGTTGCTCCCTTTTGTGTCCAAATATCGGAATTCCCCCGCAAAGCTTAGATTCACCGTATCTTCCACGCCGCCTTTGATGCGCTGGGCGGGCAGCGCTTCTTTATTTTCATCCACATAAATATTGCTTACGCTGTACCCGTAGTTTAAAAGCGCCATCGCATCCTGGAAACGCACCTTATTGTCCGGCGCCCCCATCACCACCGCAATCAAATCGATGCCGTCCTTGCTGGCCGTGGCCGACAGGCAGTATTTCGCTTTGCTGGTAGAGCCGGTTTTTAACCCAGTGGCCCATTCGTACTGCCTTAGCAGCTTGTTGGTGCTGGACAGCGTAAAAGTGCTGGATCCCTGCCTCGTCACATGGACGATATCTTCCATCCATATTTTCGTATAGTTATAAATTTCCGGATGCTTTGTCACCAGTTCCCTGGACATAATCGCCACATCCCTAGCCGTTGTATAGTGCTCGTCGGAATCCGACAGACCGCAGCAATCCACAAAATGGGTATTGTCCATCCGAAGGTCCTCCGCCCTCTGGTTCATCAGTTTTACAAATTCCTCTTCGCTTCCCGCTATGTACTCCGCCACCGCCACGCAAGCGTCATTTCCCGACGCCACCGCGATACATTTTATCATTGTCTCCAGCGTCTGCACCTCGCCTTCTTCCAGAAAAACCTGGGAGCCCCCCATGGACTTGGCATAGGCGCTGGTAATCACATCGTCCTCCAGTTTAATCCTCCCCGTGTCCAAATGATCGAAAATAATAAGCAAGGTCATAATTTTTGTGATGCTGGCCGGACTCCGCCTTACATCCGCATCCTGCTCGCAAATCACCTGTCCTGTAGACGCTTCCATCACAAAATAGGAAGGGGCTGACACTTCCGGCGCCGCCTGGGCAAAAAGCGCGGGGGATACCAGCAGATAAACGCTCAACATCCAGCAGATAGTAGTTTTCACCAATCTTTTCACATTACACACTCCCGTCAGGTGTTCTACTACTATAAATATAAAAAAACAGTTCCCGTTAGAACTGTTTTTATGATTTATATTATTAATACCAGCGCGCCTTAAATTCATGATATCTATCCACCAGCTTATCCCGCTTTTCCTTCATATTTGTATTCATGTCGATATGTAACGCATTCATAAGCTGAATCACATAATCTATGGTTACGATTACCAGAATCAATGTGCATATCCTGCTGCCCATGGAAAAGCTCCACCGGTCAATGAACATCATCACCCTGGAATGAAGGAACACAATAATGAATACCGCATAAAACCCCCAGGCAATTGTACTTTCCAGACACACAATCCCTTTGTAATTGCACGGCTTGTCATTGTAATCCCACCAGACCTCGCCGAACAGCCTAAGCATCAGCTTACCTACCATAAATTCAAAAGCCGTAGCCATTACGGCCCCTGTCAGATACAGCAGAATCAAGTCCGTCTGCAGCGGCCGAAGGACAAGATAGCCAATCACAGCGCCGAATCCATAAATCGGGCAGAACGGGCTCTTGGCGAATCCCCGGTTGGTTAGCTTCCTATTGCACAAAGACATATAAATGGACTCCACCAGCCAGCCCAACATACTATAAATAATAAATGCCGAAACCAAATGATAAACATCCGTTCCAAATATTTCCCTCGTCCACATCCTCACTCATCCCCTCCCCCGAGTCCACACAATTAAGCAGGAAAGATTTCCCCTGCTCGCCGCGCAGCCCGCATGCCGCCTTGGCAGCACACTTCCTTATACGGGCCTGTGCAACAACAAAATCCCCGATTCGGCAATCAGGGATTTGTCATACATAATAATAATTAATTATATTTACGTTTTCTTGCTGCTTCAGATTTCTTTTTACGTTTCACGCTTGGTTTTTCGTAATGCTCTCTTTTACGAATCTCCTGCTGAATACCAGCCTTTGCGCAGCTTCTTTTGAAACGGCGTAAAGCGCTATCCAAAGTCTCGTTTTCTTTTACGATTACATTTGACATCCCACACCCGACCTCCCTTCAGTCCCTACACGCTACTCGACTGAGTGGGTTTATTCTATTTTTTGCACATAATTCTCTTATGTAACTATGCACTTTAATTATTATATCACATATTTCGGCACAGTCAACCTATTTTTTGAAATAATTTGGAAATTGATTTTGCCTTATAATATTCGCTGGCCGTAATTCCGACCCCATCGCATGCCGTCTCAAAATCCACATGGAATTTTTCCATCACCGATTCCACGCTTTTTACCAATATTTTAGCTTCCCCTTCTTCACGCCCTTTTTCCTGTCCCTCTTTTCTTCCATCTTCAATTAATTCTTTCAGTGCCTTACACATATCCACTTTACCTTCCTTTTGATAAAATTTCTTTACGGCGGTCAGTTCTTCCGCCTTAACATATTCCACTGCCATATCATATGCGTCCTCGTCCATTTCCCTGTAAGCCGAATCCGATTCTATTGTTTTTCGAAGCATCTCCTTATTTTCCGAATAACGTATGATATCGAATATTTGCCGCAAATCCGTCCTGAAGATATCCGTTCTTTCCAACTTGCGCACTTCCAGCAAATGCAAGGGATAATTACTTACCATTTCCTTCAATTCTGGCGGTATATCCGTGAAATCCAGTATTCCATGCAAATCCCTGCCCCCATCCCATTCTTTCCCAAAGAACAGCACCAGCGTAATGCATGGGCAAAGCCTGTCGCTTTTTTTGAACCCTGACAGAAATTCCGCTTTGCTTATCCCTTTTTCCTTCTTTACCTTCTTTTTTGCCCATGCTGCCTGCCGCTCATATTCCCCCACATCATACCCCATGCTTCTTAGCGGCATCAGGTAGTTCACTTCTTCCTGGTTCTCAACCCCTATCACTGCAAAATTAACGCCAAGGGCTGCCTTCCTGAGCAAATCCCGGTATTTTGGCCTCGCCTTCCTTTTCTTCCAATAGCGTCTCCTTTCCCAAATACCTGTCTGCGTGTCCATCTCCTTCAAATCTTTTTCGTGTAAAATTTGTCTCCCCCGAAACACAAACCCGTTAATCAGGTCCGCATACCGCCTGTTATCCGACAGGCACCTTTTTTCCACCAAGTCCTTTTCCATATTCTTTTCCTCCCTTGCAGGAGCCATTCAAAAAATCCTCCTGCCTATTTAATTTGTGAATGTAAAGCATAGATTTTCTGAAATGTTTAAGAATAATGAGAAATCTCCCGATACGATTTTTCCTGAAATATGTTTTTGTACGCCAACTGCGCATTCTTCCATAATTTTTTTCTTTCGTCCATGCCTGTTAGATAAAATATATTATATCCCTTTCCCGGAAGCAAGTAAAGGATTTTTTCTTGCAAATATTTATCCTGCTGCTATTTACTCCTTATGAGCAAATAAGCTTATACTTGGACGGGCTCATTCCCTCCCGTTTGCTGAATACAGTACTGAAATAAAGCTGCTCAAACCCGATGGCATCCGCCACATCCTTTATCATCATATAGGGGTTTAGTTCCATCAGCCTTTTGGCTATTTCGATTTTCTCTCTCAGTACATATTCATTATAAGTAACGCCTGCAAAGGTTTTAAACACTTTGCGGACATAGGGCTGACTCACTCCAAAACGGATGCTGATTTCTGCCAGAGAATAATTTCTGTCTGTCCTTTTCTCTATTAATTCACAGATTTCTTCAAACAAGATTCTCGCTTCTTTTCCGTTTCTTCCCCCTTCCCCTCCTTCTTTGATGCTTTCCTCCAAAAAACCGTAAAGGTTCTCCCTGATTTCTTCATAGCTGTCCGAATAGTGGATACAATCATCAATGTATTCTTTTAATGCCATACTCTCCCCGTGCAGCCACCCCGCCCGATTTAAGCCATCCACCATTTCATAAAGTACAGATTTCATCTGATATACTGCCGCTTTTTCCTTCTCCCATCCGTCAAAAAGCTTCCGGAAATCCTCCATAAACTGTTTCCGGCTGTCCGCTTCCATATCCATTTTTATTTTCTTCAACAGTTCATCCCCGGCCCTTCCTCTCACCGGTTTTAGCATTGCAATATTTTTATATTCCTCCGTCACTTTTTGCCCCGGTATTGCCAGCTTCCTTACATGGCGGTAAAGCTCCCCCATTTGCCTTATATTTTCCTCCCCCGCCGCCATTTCCCGTATTAAAACTCCTGACACAGTCCTGCCATGCTGCAAATCCATAATCTTCCGCAGGCGGCTGGCCGCTTTCCCATTTTTATACCCCATGTCCGCTTTGACAGACTCAAAGTCAGAAGTTGAAAACGCTTTTCTTTCAACCCTATCCTCTTCTTCCAGGCAGCGAAGGTAAAGCAGGGAATCCTTATAGTTCAAAATATAAATGTCCTCCATCATCCGCACACGGAGAGGGATATTCTCATTGGCATCCCCACTTTGATAGATACTCATAACTTCTAAAAATTTCCCCGGAACATTTTCCGCCCAGGCTTTCCCGTCCTTATTTTTCAGTGCCTTTTCCAGACGCAGCTGCCTTTCCAGGCGGTCTTCCCTGGCATAATACCTCCGCACCCGGTCAAGGGCCCCGGCGAACTCTTCCGGCTCAATAGGCTTTGTAATATAGTCCTCTATCCCAAGGCGTATGGCTTCCCTGGCATATTCAAACATCTTGTATCCGCTGATAATCAAAACCCTAATTTCCTGGTTTTTCTGCCTTATCCTCCGTATGAGCTCCAAGCCATCCATTCCCAGCATACGGATATCTGTAATCAATAGCCTGGCCGGAGAGCTTTCCACTTCCTTCAAGGCATCTTCTCCGTTTTCGCATATAGCCGTCACCAGAAAATCCTTTTCCTGTTCGGTCAGCATTTTTATAAACCTGGCAATTGGCGGTTCGTCTTCCGCAATGATTACGTTTATTTTTTCCATACCCTTCTTTGTTCCCTCCTTCTCGCCCAACACATTCATACGTGCCAAGGCTGCGAAGCTTAAGGCTCTTTAAACAGCAGCCGTACCAAAAAGCCCTTTCCCTCCGCCGTCTCTATTTCATAAGAAAACCGTTCTTTGAAATACAGCGTCAGACGCAGCATCGTATTCCGGATTCCTATTTTTCCCATGCCGTTTCCATTCTTGCCCAGTTCCCGGTTCCTGCAGCTATTTTCAATTTCTTCCATCAGCCTGTCCGCTTCCTCTTCTTTCATTCCCTGCCCGTTATCTCCAATTATCAGCAGATAGCCGTTCCCTTCACAATACCCTTTTACCGTTACCATTACTTTTCTGTGCTCCAAACTGTAAACATGTTCGAATACATTTTCCACAAAAGGCTGGAGAATCAACCTTGGAACCTTCAGCTTTGCCATTTCCTCTTCACAGGAGATTTCATAATCCAGCTGATGTTCATATCTGAGTTTCATCAGTTCCAGATAAGACGCGGTATTGTCCATTTCCTGCCGTATGGTGGCCGTACCTTCACGGTTATCTCCCAAAGAATACCGGAGGAAGGAGGACAGCTTAAAACAAGCATCATAAACGCGCCGGTTCTCATTCTCCATACCCATGATTCCGATTACGTTCAACGTATTGTAAAGGAAGTGGGGATTAATCTGGGATTGAAGGAAATTCAGCCGCTCCTGCATCAGCAATGTCCGGCTGGTAATTTCATTGCGTATCATCACGTTCAATCGTTCCTGCATCTTGGCATAGCCGGTATAAAGGTATTCCACTTCCTCATACCCATGGAATTCCTTCTCATCATGGCTATCCAGGCTGTCAATAGTAATTTCCTGCATCTGCCTCGTCAGTCTTTGAAGCGGGCGCGTCAGCTTATTGGAATATCGGAAAATCACCATCACTGTCAAAACCAAAAAGAGCAATGCCTCCGCCACATAAACCCATATTCCTTCCAAGCCTTCCTTTATCACTTTCCACTGGGGATACGCCAGCACCGTCATAATCCCATTTCCTTCGTGGTAATTACTGGCAATGAAATAGCTTTTTTTGATTTCATCCAGGTTCCATACGCCGTCTTCATAGCACCTTTCGGCAGGGAAACCGTCCGTATAGCAAATTGCCTCTCCATCTTCCGAAAGAAAAAGCACCTCCGCCCCCATCTGGGTGCCGATGGAAAAAATATTATCCACCTGTTCCATATCCACAGCCACGCCCAAATACCCTATGTTTTTCCCCGGGTCCCGCACCGCCCTGGCCAGGGTCAGGAACTGGCCTTTGGAAAGAGGCATGGCATTTTCCTGTACGGAAAGCAAGACGCTTTGGCCATAATTCCCCTCCACCTCTTCCAACCAGTTTATTTTTTCGATTTCCTCTTCCGGCAGGCGAAAACGGCTGGTATATTCCATATTATAATTCCTGCTCGTAATATAGTGCCCCTTCCTGTTAAAAAAAGTCACCCTATAGGGGGAAGATACGATAGCATAGCTGCAGAATTCTTTTTTCAGCTGGGAGTAATATTCCTGTTCCTTTAAAAGCGTATTATTTTCATATCCCAGCCCTTTCGCCGCCGACAGCACTTGGGTAGAGCTAATCAGGTTAATGCTGATAAAGGACATATTATCCAGAAGGGAATTGAACTGTGAGGCAATCAAGTCCGCACTGTATGCAAGCCGCTGGCTCACCGCAGCCCGTTCGCTTTTATGCATCTTTATAAAAACCACTGACAAAATCAACATAATAGGAATCATCGAAATCATCAGATAAGATATAATCAGCTGATGGCGAAAGCTGGAATGTTTCTGCTTCATATGTTTTCTCCCGCGCCGCGCCAAACCCTCAGGACAGGTGCCTTTAGTATTCCGCATCTGTGCAGCCGATATTCGTAACACCAGTTTTCCCCCTCTGTCCTCCATGTTCCCGGCCCGAAATATGTTTCATGAGGATTACAGTTATGCAATTGGCCAAACATATTGATGCGGCTGCCGTAGCTCCTGATTTTCAGCCGGTGTTCCCCTTCCTTCAAACGGCCCAGCGATATTTTGTAAGGCGCTGCAAACATGGAAACTGGAGTTCTCCCATCCACTTCCACATCTATCAGCGGTGCCGCATACTCATCCACCATAAGCTCCGCCTCCCCCTCCGGCACTTGTATCGCTACCTCATAGCATAAATTTCCGCCGTAATAAGGAAACCCCTGCTGTACATAATCCCCGAATCCGATTTTTTCCGGCAAAGGGGCCAGTACCCGTTTTTTCCCTCTTACCTCTACTCCGAAATTGCCCAACAGATAAACCCATTCCAGGTTGGTCAACGGACCGAACGGAATCCTGCACTCTAAAATATTCTCCCCTTCCTTAAGTATCCCCGCATCCATTCTATAAATACATGAATCCACGAACCATCTATCCGTTGCCATTTTCACCGGTTTGCCGTTAAAAAGCAGCTCCACATCGTCTTCCCCCTCCAGAGCAATCTCCGCCTTCACCCGGCCTATCCTGGAATCCACCCGGAAACGAAGACTTACCATATGTTCCTTTTTGTTTTCATTCCCGAACAGCCACGGCTGGGGGAAACTGTCCGTCCTTAGCCGATATCCAAAAGCTTTCCTGGCAATATTGTCGATTCTAAGGATTTCTTCGCAGCCCTGCCAAGGGCCTCCGTCCAAAGAAAACTCCGCCATATCCCATACAAGCACATTGGGCTCTTCCAAAGTATAGCTGTTTTCTCCAGGCAGATATTCGGTGTAAATGCAGCCCGCTTCGCCTTCCGGTTTTTGAAGATATTTTGTATTTTCCTTCGGAATAAGCTCCAGCAAAACCGAATCATGTTCCCAGAATGCAGCCTGTATACGGGTTTCCACAGGGCATTTATCTCCCTCACAGCATACATTTCCGATTTCGTATTCCGCCTTCTCCTTAGTACCCTTCATAGCATTCCATAACCAGGCATCATATTCCCCGGCGATTTGTATCCAAATCCGCCCGTCTTCCTTCCCTTCTGTCCATGGCCCTCCATCCCCCTTTGGGATGTTCCTCCCATGGGCAACAAACAGCCACTTGCGCCCCTCTTCCTCCCGCAGCTGATAGAGCAAATCTTTTCTTTGCAGGCCTTTTTTGTCCAGAATCCGAAGCATTCTGCAGTCTTCCAATTCCTCCATCAGGGCATACCGGTCAAAACCGATTTTTTTGCCGTGGATAGCCACATCTTTTCCATCCAATGGGCCAGCTCCATCCACATATCGGGGATATTTTCCCATAATAATAATCTTCCCGCCTTTTTTACCGAATTCGTCCAGCATACGCAAAGTTGTGGCACGGATGGTGAGCAATGGCGGAACCACTACCGCCCGGTAAGACATCTCCCCGATAAGCAGGCGCCCCCCTTCCGTTCCCCTGTACAGTTCCGGTATCAATGCCTCTGAAAGGAAATCGAAGTCCATCTGGCCGAACAGAAGCCACCAGGTCAATTCACCGAATTCCTCTTCCAACCGTTTCCTCTCCTGTAAAGTATCTTTATTCGGTCCAAGGAGCATAAACATGCTTTCGACAGGATGAAGGACGCAGACTTCCACACGAGCCTTTCCTCTGGCAAGGGCCATATTGATACGCCCGAAATAATCTTCTATTATGGAGTATCTTTCGTACCACGGGGAATGGGCATCAATCGGCGCCGGATAATCGCGCTTTGCTTCCCCGCCCATATACATCCAGGCAAGATGAGGCACTCTAAGCGTTACCCCCAGAGCCGCCTGCCAGTCGCCCTGCAGCTTATGCCCCCTGAAATCAAAATCCCAATTGGTCACCCCATACAATTCGCTGGCCATTCCTGCCTTGCCCATCTGCCTTACCACGCTGGCCGCCTGCTTAGCCGTAGTATATTCATAGCGGTTGGCCAACATATCAATGCCTGGCATCTGGAAATAGCGGTAGCAACGCATGGCATCCCCCACACTTCTGGCCTGCTTCTCCAGCCCATCCTCCTCCATCACATGCCCGGTCAGCATAATTTTATGGCTTTTGCACCATTTTCCCAATGTTCCCACATAGCTGTCCGCAAACCTGTCCGCCACAGCATTCAAGTAGCGATAGCGCATCACCGCCGGCTTCCCGTCCGTCTGCTCCCAGAAAATTTCCGGCAAATGTTCCAGCAAATCCACTTGATATCTCCTTTGCAGTTCTTCCACCAGCCCTTCGGTATAAGGAATCCCTACTTCCTGCAGGCTATCCCCGCTCTCCATATTCTGCATCTTGGTAAACTGGGGCTCATCCGTAAAAATGGAGGGAACGGAAAAGGAAAATTCCTCTCCCACAGCCTTAAAATATTTTTCATGGCATTCTTCCGTGAAAGCATGTATGGCTTCCGGGTTCAATACGTCCACATATGCTTCATTATTAAACCATGGAAGCGGGTCCGTAACCACCAGATAAGCATACCAGATTCTCCCCGCCTCTTCTCCCATAGAGCATTCCTTCGGGATATTCTCATACCCCTTCAATCTGCCATCCTCCAATTCCACCCGATAGCAGGCCAGCAGTTCCAGTGTGCCATTTTCCGTCAGCCTGCAGCTCGGTTTCAGCCCTCTGTCATAATGCCCTTCTTCATGGAAAAATGGGGTAAACAGCAAATATCTGGCTCTATACTCCTCTTTTTTCGTTACCCTGCCGCCTCCGTAGCCGGAAGGCCATTTATCCTCGTCATACAAATATGTAAACATCCCCTTACCCTTGGCGTATTCCCTGCAAAATGCAACGCATTCCATGAATTTTTCCCCTAAATACTCATCCGCTAACCCAATTCTGGAATGGATGTGAAAGCCCCCAAACCCCATCTTTTCAAAAATATCTATCTGTTCTTTCAAAATTCCCTTATCCAGCTTCCCATTCCATGCATAAAAAGGGGCTCCCCTATATTTTGCCGGGGGATTTCCAAATAATTTTTCCGTCATCACATCTTCCTTCCATTCCATGTTCCACCTCAATTGCTTCTTTCTCCAACCAATATTTTGCTGCTGCACAGCCCCTAACCTTTTACCGCCCCTGCCGTCATCCCTTCCAGAATTTTCTTATTCAGTATCAGATAAACGATAATCAGTGGCATGGATACCACCACAACCGCTGCAAACAAATGCCCGTAATCGGTGTCGAATGCGGATTTCAACCCATAAATGCAAAGCTGCACCGTTTGGCTGCTGGAGCCGGACATATAATACTGCGGATTCTGGAAATCATTATACACGATAATGGAGCGCAAAATCACCACCGCAGCTGTAATGGGCTTTAACAACGGAAAAATAATGCGGTAAAATAAAGAAATGCTCCCGCAGCCGTCCACAATTGCCGCCTCATCCACTTCCCTTGGTATTGTGGCCACAAACCCCTTATACATCATGACTGCAAAAGGGAATAATGTTGCCACCTCCACCAAAATCAAGCCAAACAGCGTATTGGCGATTCCCAGTTTGCTCAAAATCCAATAGGTAGGTATAATCGAAGCAGGCACGATTAACCCCGCTACTATTAATTTATCCGATGCCGCATATATGCGGTCTTTCCGGCGCTGCATGATAAAAGCTGCCATTGATGCCGTAACCACTAAAAGCAGAATAGACCAGAACGTCAGCACCACGCTGTTCCAAAAGGCTTTAAAAAATGCTCCGCTGCTGTATTTGAATATGTAAGTATAATTCTCAATAATGCTCCACTCCGTAGGGAAGGCCAGGTTCAGCCTGGCGGCCTCCGTTTTATTTTTAAAGGAGTTAATGAGAATAAAGTAAAATACAAGCCAATGGGTAATAACCGTTGAACCCACAAACAGCACTTCAAAAATTTTCCCGAATACTCTATGTTTTTTTACCATTATAACTCTGCCTCCCTCTTTGCCACAAACGAATTCAGCGGAAAGACAATCACAGACACTACCACAAACATAATCACATAGCCGGCGGTGGCGAGGCCATAGCTTCCTCTCGCAAACAGCTTATAAATTACCGAGCCCAGAAGCTCCGTGGAATATCCCGGCCCGCCCCCGGTCATGGCATAGACCAATTCATAAGTCCGAAGCCCGCCGATTAAGGACAACGTCAACACAGAATTAATCGTAGGAACCAACAGCGGAAGTGTAATCTCCTTAAACTGTTTGGCAGGCGTGGCACCATCTATGGCAGCTGCCTCGAAATAAGTGGAAGGAATGGCGCTGATGCCCGCCACATAAATCAGCATGGCCGTTCCTATCCCTTTCCATACATCAATGACAATGCAAGTAATCAATGCCGTTGCTGAATCCGTCAGCCATTTGACCGGCTCCCCGCCAAACAAAGCAATCACCTGATTCACAATTCCCCCTGATGCCAGCAGCTTCTCAAAAGCGATAGCCACCACAACGTTGCCAAGCAATGTAGGGAAAAATAAAATAATTTTCAAATATTCCGCGCTCTTCACATTCCGGCATAGATACTGGGCTATGAGAAGCCCTACTACCACTTTCAGCAGGCATGTAGCGCCGGCATAAAAGAAAGTGTTAATCAATGCCGCTTTTGTATTTGCCATGGTAAAAAATGTGAAGAAATTTTTCAAACCGATAAATGTGGATGTTTTCAAATTCCATGTGGTCATGGAGAAATAAAAGGACGCAAAGGTGGGAATCACAAATATAATAATATAAATCAGAATCCCCGGTGCCGCCAGCCAGCCTGTATATGTTTTTTTGCCTATTTTATTCAAAACAATCCTCCTTTTCCTTGTTCCATAGCCTGCGGTAACACAAAACAGGAGCAGTTTTCCGCCTTTTACCGCCTCCACTGCTCCTGTTTGCCCGCTCTTACCAGCCAGCGATTTCTTTCTGCTGCGCGTCGATTGCATTATCCGCTTCTATCTCCGCAATGGCTTCTTCCGGCGTATACTGCCCGGTTCCAACCATACTGAGGATGGTGGCCATATTAGAGCCTTTGATATTACAGTAATATTCCATAACGGGCGTGGAAGCCTTGCCCGCCCATTCCTGGGCTTCTTTTACCGCGCCGCTTACCGTGTCGGGCAATTCTACGCCATTTAACATAAAAGCGCCTGTGGGGGTTGTCTTAGTGCAGTAGGCATCTATCCCTTCATTGGTAGTCAAGAATTCCAACAATGCTACCGCCGCTTCCGTGTTCCCGGAATTCTTGTTAATGCACCATGCAGCCGGCATCCATGTTCCAACTCCAAGCCCCGATGCATCCTCATCGGGAAGAGGGAAAAATCCGATATCTTCCACAGCATCCGGTGCCACAGTTGCCACCGTAGACATAATATTTGTTCTACAGAATATGTGTACCGAACTCCCTTCCGCAATGGCCTGCGCCGCGTCTTCCCAGCTGATTTCCAGCGGGTTGTCATTCTGGTAGCCTTTTTCCCAGATATCATACATCTTGGTCAGCCCCCTCATGTATGCATCGGACTCATGCAGCTCTATTTCCCTGTTCGTATACTTCTGGGCAAAATCAGGCTCCTCTTCCCTGACATAAAAGTACTGGGATAAAAACAGAATCTGGCAACCAGAAGGATTGCTATACTGCGACATTACCGGATTCTTATCCGTAGTATCCTTGATTGTCTGGCAGTTTTCCAGAAATTCTTCCCATGTGGCAGGAATTGGAAGATTCAGCTCCTCATACACCTTTTTATTATAAAACACCCCAGCCACGTTAGACGGCATGCTGGGCACTCCGTAAATCATTCCGTTGTCCGCATCCGTTACGATGGACAGATAGTCTTTATTAATCCTCTCCGTCACCCATGCTTCCCCGGATAAATCATAGCAATTTTCTTTCGGAGACATAGCTTCCAGTTTCGCTCCCACAGAATTTACCCATATATCCGGCAGATTGCCTGTGGCTGCCCGTACTAACAGGACGCTTTCCATTTCATCCGCATCGCTGGATAACCGTTCCACTTCCACCTTGCATCCTGTTTTTTCCTCAAAAGCACGAAATTGCTCTTCAAAAGAATCCGCATTAGAATCCGTAAGGTTATGCGCCACCTGTAAAGTCACACCTTCGAGATACCCTCCGCCATCCGCTATTTCTCCTGCATCCGCCTCTTCCCCTGCCGCTTCCTCCGGCTGGCTTTGATTCTCATTTCCTGCATCTGTGCTTTCCGCTGCAGGCTCTGTTTTCCCGCTCTCCCCACTGCCACCGCATGCCATCAGGCTTGCCGCAAGCATTGCCGCCATCATTGCTGAAATAAATCTTCTTTTCATTCTTTCCTCCTATTCCAGTACTTTTTCCAATTCCTCATATCTTTGCGATATGTTGTTTTATGGATTTATTATAATTTTTTATTCTTTTTCAGGCATTAAATATCAGAAATGACGATATATAAAATCGGAATCCATATATGTATTATGCTATATTATTGTCATATACTCTGCAATAATATCATACTAATTAAAATGTTTACAACTCCCATGGAAACATACAGCGAAATGCTGCAAAGAAACTACTTCTGAAAAAATCTTAATATTATTTTACGCTTTATGTTCTGCATACTCCAAATATGCGGAAAAAGTCCTCGCGGGCAGCGCCCGTTTTTTGGCCAGCATCTGTTTCCAGATACCATTGCCTCCCGCTTCCGTTATCAGCCCTTTTCTCAAGGCTTCCGCGAGAATCTGGCCGGTATCGATATGCTTCAAATGATATTTCTCTATGTATTCTCCGATATCTTTATAATTATTGCTGGCCAATGTTCCATTACAAATCCTGGCCAACGCAATGCCTCCCGCTTCTCCCCGCCCGATGCTCTTTTTGCCTTTTTCGCTGCGTATTAATGACGAATACAGCTTATATTCTTCCGTGCCTGTGCGGATTGCTTTTATAAACGCATCCCCCCTGGCAATCAGCCCATCGGCCCGCTGCCTGATATGGGGTACACCTGGATTGGACAGTTCCCGGTAAACCGGTTCCGGCAAAATCATTTTCCCTCCATACAGGGCATGCAGTATGTGGACATTGTTAATCCATAAAAAAGCCGACAGGCAATCTGTATCAAAAAATAAGTCATTAGTCATCCCTTTCGGCTTCCTCCTCATCAAAATCATATACCATATCCGCCCTGTATGCTTCCAGCAAAAGTTCTTCCCTTTTCCCGTTGGAAATAAAGCCTTTCTCCGCCATCTTCTCCACCTTGCGGATATATTCGCCGGTGGTAAAATATTGCCTGCTTTTGGCCGTGGAAACATACAACTCCGAGCCATACCCTAATCTGGCGGCTTCCCAGGATATCCCTATGGATTTATATTCCTCCGCCAGGCCTTTGTCAAGCAGTCCGTCAAACACCAGCCGGTAGAGCATGGCCTGGTGGCTCACCTGGAAAAACTGTTCGGCATCAATCACTTTTTCCAGGCTCCATTCGGACCTATCCCCTCCATACCGCATCAACGCATCATAGGGAATCAGCAGATAGCTGGCGAACTGATCCGCCTCCCGCTCCGATTCCGCCTTATCCCCGCTCATATTTAAATCGCAGATGACTCGCTGCATGCCCTTTTCATACAATACATGATACAGCTCATGGGCCAGCGTAAACCTCTGCCTTCCGTAAGATGTGGTTGAATTGATGCCTATCACGGTATCGTGCTTTTCTCTTATGCACATTCCGCTGATGCGCGATGACATGGGGTATTTCACAATGGTTATTTTCATTTCCTTCCATTCGTCCACAATGGCAAAAATATCAATCGGGGAATAACCGTCCTCGCCCCACATCCTCCGGGTTCGAAGTGCCAATGAATTCAATTCCCGCCCAGTCCTCATACCGGCCCTTCTCCTAACATTTCGTTCATGTAGCGAAGATTCATCGCAATCCTATTGACCGCCGCCACGCTTTCCAAATCCTCCGCCCGGATTCCACTGGAGCGGAATGCAAAATCCAAAGGAATATGCCCATCCTCTTCCCCCATCAAATACGCTTCCGAACATCCGAATAAACTGCATATTTTTTCCATTAGGGAAATATTCAGGCTTTCGGTTCCGTTTTCCATTTTCCCAATCATAAACCGGTCCACACCCAGATATTGGGCAAGCTGCTCCTGGGTTATCATGCTTTCTTCCCTAAGCTGCCTTAAACGGGTGCTTTTCGAATTATCTTCCATTACATTCTCCTTTTCTCAAAATTCTTTTCACATTTTAACTGACGCAATATAACTATCCAGCGACCGATAAAAATCAGCGATATGCTTCCCATCCGCCAGGGCATGATGGGCCAGTAAAGACACAGGCAGAAGCACCTTTCCACCCTGTTCAAAATATTTTCCCCATGTAATCCTTGGATTGCTGTCCGCGGGCATGGGCACTGGCTGGATGAGGGAGGTATAGGAAACCCAGGGCAAGGTGGATATAAAAAACATATCGTAGGTTTCGCCCTTTTCCTCATCGATGGTGTTTTTCCGCTTTGCCGCTTCCTGTTCCCCCACTGCATAGGGGATGTAATCTTCAAAACGCATGTTTCCGTCCAGGTTGCAATAACAGTAAGTTCCGTCCTCCATCGCCACTGTATGGGAAGTCCTGCAGCTGTCATATTCTATGATTTTCCCTTCCACAATCCGCTGCTTAAGTTCCGGCACTTCGTTCGCCGCTTTCGCAACATAATAGCAAAAAGTAAGAAAAAACGGCAGTTTCTTTGCCTTCACCATTTCCAACAGAACTGTAATATCCACATTTACCGTCATTCCCACATAGGGGTAGGCCAGACTGTTAAAATATTCGAAATGATTTTTCCTTTTGTAATTTTCCATATCCAGATATCTATAGCCCATTTCGTTCGCTCCTTCCTTTCTGTCAGGCGAATATTTATCATGTAGCAGTTCAGCCTTTCGGCTGCCCTGTTACGGAATCCGGCCATTTTGAGTTTTGCCTACGGCAAAAGGGCCGGATTCTTTGCTGCCTCTGCACATTCGTACGGACTTTGCAGCAAGTGCAAAGTCCTGGACTGAACTGTTACTTATCATTGCAAATCCTGTTCCTTTGGCTTGTGTTTTTTATATTTTACCAGAAAACGGACGACGGGGGAATATATGCAGTACAAAAAGAATGCTAAGAAATCTCAAATGCATGTGTCTTATAGCACGCAAGTCCTATAAGGAGAAAAAGGGGGCTGTACAAAAGCCCCCTGATATGCCATCGCACAGCCCCTTTTACACAAGCTAATTTCCATCAATTTTTGCCGCAAGCATCTTTTTCAGTTCCTCATACTGTTCCCTGTCAATCAGAATCCGGTTTCCAGCCTTGGTTATCATCCCCTCCTCCGCAAACCTTTTTATGCCTCTGCTGATGCTTTTTACGCAAAGCCCTGTCTCATCCGCCAGGTTCTGTCTATTCCCCTTCAGTTCCAACACACCGTTTCGGCTATATCTCTCATACCTTTCTGCAAAAAGAAGCGCCAGCCTGTCTGAGCCCTGCATAAAGAGAAACAGCCTGCTGTTGCGTCCCTCTTCCAGCAGATATTCCCCCATCCTCTTTGCTTCCAGCTTCATCGCCCGTATGTCCGAATACATCCATTTTTCGAACTTTGCCCTGGAAATTTTTATCACCCTGCAGTCTGTTGCCGCCCGGAGTGTTGTCATATAGGAATTGATATCCATCATAAACTCCATTCCACCAAGGGCATAAACCTTGTCGAACTTCATATAGTCATAGGAAATGCCGTCGATACGGTAATCTATCGCCTCCACCATGCCTTCCACTACAAAAAATACCGTATCCGCAGGTTCCCCCTCTCTGATAAAAACCGTTCCTTTTTTTAATTCCTCTGTCTGAAATGCATCCATGAGCCAAAGCGGCGCGCTTTTAAAATGTTCTTCGAACTGCTCCTGCCTCTCCCTGTCCAAATCCTTGAGAAATGGCAATTCCTCATACAAAACGCTATGTTTCACATTTCCTCCTTAACAAGTTTATACAAAACCGAACTGCCGATGCATCCTTTCGGCATGGATATGCCGAAATTTTCAGCGATGGACGCGCCGATAACCGCAAAGGTATCCTCATTTTCCAGCGGCCCGCCGTTTTCCATTCTTTTCCCATATGCAATAAACGGCACATATTCCCGGGTATGATCCGTGCCGCTGTAGGTCGGGTCATTCCCATGGTCTGCAGTCAGTATTAAAAGGTCATCCTTGCCCAATTCCTCCAACAGTACCCCCAGGTTCTTATCAAATTTCTCAATTTCTTCCCCATAGCCTTTGACGTTTCTCCTATGCCCCCACAACGCATCGAAATCCACAAGGTTCACAAAACACAGCCCATGAAAATCTTTTTTGCAGATTTCAACGGTCTGTTCCATGCCATGGACGGAACTGTCGGAATGGTAAGTTTCAGTGATTCCTTCTCCACAGAAGATGTCATTGATTTTCCCCACTCCGATTACATCGAACCCGGCATCCTTCAAGGCATTCAGCACCGTCGGTCCGGTAGGCTTTAACGCATAGTCATGGCGGTTGCTGGTCCGCCTGAATTCCCCTTTCTTTTTCCCTACATAAGGCCTGGCGATGACGCGCCCCACCCTCCATTCGTCTTTCATGGTAATTTCCCTGGCAATTTCACAGCAGCGATATAAATTTTCCAGATCAAAGGTTTCTTCGTTTCCGCAAATCTGGAGCACGGAATCCGCAGAAGTGTAAACTATCATCGCCCCGGTATTGATTTCTTCTTCCCCAAGTTCCTCGATAATTGCCGTACCGCTGGCGCTTTTATTGCCGATTAC
>JAETTM010000139.1 GCA_021769135.1 Lachnospiraceae bacterium
ACGCTCGTTGCGGTCAGGGTTCCTCCGTTTCCCTGCCGGAAGTCGTTGCGCTACATCGCCGGGGAGCATATCCCATACAGGCCGGTCATTCGATTGGAATAATCCATCGATGAACTTACCTGTATCATAGAACATTTTTGAGCCTTGTGCCGTATGTCCACGAATCAGGAATAAAGCCCAAAATCCGAAAATTTCCACGATTGCGGAAAATATGGTATAATCCCTATGGACGGCGAAGAGCCGCCGGAAAGGAGTGTGAATCCATGAAGGAAGGGACTACCATACAGGAACGGCTCTGGGATTTACGCAAGGAAAAAGGATTAAATCTGGAAGAACTGGCAGTGGCTACCGGCCTTTCAAAGTCAGCGCTCGGAAGCTATGAAAAAGACGAACTCAAGGAAATCAGCCACAAAAGCCTTGTGGAATTGGCAAAGTTCTATGGGGTATCTGCGGACTACATACTGTGCCTGACAGAAAACAGGAACCCTCCAAATACAGAACTTACGGAACTGCATTTAAGTGATGATACGGTGGAACTGTTAAAAAGCGGGCGTATCAACAACCGGCTTTTGTGTGAGATTGCCACACATGAGGACTTCGTTACCCTGATGACGGACACGGAGATTTATGTGGACGGTATCGCAACCTCCCATTTCAATGATTTCAACAGCCTTCTGGAAGTGCTGCGGGAACAAGTCTTTTCCCAACATCAGCCGGTAGAAGAAGATACTGCTTTAAAAGCATTGGAAGCTATGCAGGTACAGGAAGAAGATTATTTCTGCCAGGTCACGCACCGGACTTGGGACGCTATCCTCCATGACATAAGGGAAGCGCACAAGGACGATATGGACAGTGCGCCGGATGGTTCCAATGCTCTGAACTTAATCAAGGATGCGAAGAAAGCATTGGCTGTGCCGGGTTCCTATCTGGATGTGTTCACCGCCCTTATGTGTACGCAGCTGCAAATCCGGTATGAGAAATTGTCGGAGCAGGAGCGCACCGTTCTGAAAAATGTTATGAAGAAAACTCCAGCATATAGGGATTCACCTTTGAGCAGGATGAAACGGAGATAAGGAAATGCCGCTGCTTGGGTTTTATCCATGCAACGGCATTGTGGTATTTCTGATTTAATTTGTACAACATCAATTTTTAAGCGCACTGACAGGAGATTACAGCAGTCTGCTAATCAGATTAACTGCTGTGACTGCATAAACAAAAATTGCTACTCCGCCAAAAATGACAGCATCCCTTTTAGAACCCTTATCATAACATTCTTTCGCATTTGATAACATAACTAATCCCATAAACACAAACATAATAGGCAACGTTATATCGTAAGGTAGCAATTTCATCAATCCAATAGAACCAAAAGCAACTGTCAAAATCGAAAATACTATTTTCCAAATATGCATATATATTCCCTCCTAAGCTTCG
>JAETTM010000075.1 GCA_021769135.1 Lachnospiraceae bacterium
GGAATACGCATAAGATATTCTTAAAAACCCTTCCCCGCATTCGCCAAAAGCCGTTCCCGGCACTACCGCCACTTTTTCTTCCCGCAGGAAGCGGTCGGCGAATTCATCGCTGGTCATACCGAATTCCTTGATGCAGGGGAATACATAAAATGCCCCGAATGGTTCAAAACATTCCAGCCCCATTTCCTTAAAAGCATACATCAGATACCTTCTCCGCTGATTATAGGCTTCCCGCATTTCCTTTACATCGTCATCGCCGTTTTTCAGCGCTTCCACCGCCGCATACTGGCTGGTGGTGGGGGCGCACATAATAGCGAACTGGTGAATTTTAATCATCTGCTCCAGAATTTCTTTCGGTCCGCAGGCATATCCCAGCCTCCACCCGGTCATGGCATAGGATTTTGAAAAACCGTTAATCAAAATTGTCCTCTCCCGCATGTCCGGAAGGGATGCAATCGACACATGCTCACCCTTGTACGTCAGTTCCGAATATATTTCATCCGAAATTACAAAGATATCATTTTCGATAATTACCTCTGCAATTTCTTCCAAATCCTTCCTTTCCATAATCGCGCCTGTAGGGTTATTGGGGAAAGGCAGAATCAAAATCTTCGTCTTGTCCGTAATGGCATCCCGCAGTTCCTGCGCCGTCAGCCGGAATTCATTTTCCGCCTTCAACTGGATAATCACCGGCACCGCATTGGCCAAAATCGCACACGGTTCATAGGAAACATAGCTGGGCTGGGGAATCAACACTTCCTCCCCTTCATTAATCATGGCGCGCAGAGCAATGTCAATCGCCTCCGAGCCGCCCACAGTTACAATCACTTCGTTATTGTAATTATACTCAATGCCCTGCTTCCTCTTCAAATAATTGCAAATCTCAACCTTTAATTCCTTCAATCCCGCATTGGATGTATAAAAGGTACGTCCTTTTTCCAAAGAATAAATACCCTCATCCCTGATATGCCAGGGCGTATCAAAATCGGGTTCGCCGACACCAAGGGAAATCGCATCCTCCATCTCGCTCACAATATCGAAAAACTTGCGGATGCCCGAAGGCTTGATGTCTACCACCTTATCAGCTAATGGATTTCTCATGGCGTAATCTTCTCTCTTTCATCTTCGTATTTTTTGGCAAGTATCGTTCCATGGTCCTTGTATTTTTTCAGGATAAAATGGGTGGCTGTGCTCAGCACCGTATCCAGCGTGGACAATTTATCCGACACAAAGGAAGATACCTCTTTCAGGCTCTTTCCTTCCAACGTGACCAGAAGGTCATATCCCCCCGAAATCAAATACACGCTGTTCACTTCAGGGTATTTATATATCCGCTCAGCGATATTATCGAATCCCTGCCCCCTCTGCGGCGTCACCCGCACCTCTATCAAGGCTGTCACTTTCTCTATGGCAGTCTTCTCCCAATCAATCATCGTATGATAGCCGCAAATAACCCCTTCCCTTTCCATTGCTTCCATCTCGCTTACCACATCCGTTTCCTCCACGCCGAGGATAACCGCCAGCTCTTTTAGGTCAATACGGCTGTTCCTCTCTATAATGGATAATATTTTCTCTCTCATGCTTTTCCTCCGTCCTGCCGTTTTCCGGCATTTTGTTATATTATATACCCTCGGTTCCCGTCAGGGAATTGATGTCCTGCTTACGTTTTAGCGCAATTCATCATATCCCTTCATATTCTGATAACCGTTCGGCTTTTCATTTCGTTCCCTGTTGCCAAACCTTATAAATTTCATCCGCTTTCGGGTTTTCCAGAAACCGCCGTTCTTCCCCATTTATGACAACCCTGTCATTGCTGTCCGTAATCTTTCCGATTACCGCCGCTTCTATCCGCTGCCCTTCCAGTTCCCTTACCAGGTCATGGCCCTTTTCGGACACCATCAGCAGACAGCCTCCGGAAACCAATTCATAGGGGTTAAGCCCGAAAAACTCGCATATTTCTATAGTTTCCTGCTTAACAGGAATTTTCTTTAACTCTATGTCCAGTCCGACACCTGCCCCTTCTGCCAGCTCCCAAAGAGCGCCGAAAATACCGCCCTCCCCGACGCTGTACATCGCGCAAACGCCGGACTTACCCGCGACTGCAGCCTCTGGAACTACCGACAGGAAACGTTCCAGCCTTTTGGCCTCTCCAAGAAAACGGGCCGGATATCTCGTCAAAAGCTCCTTTTCCCGATTTACCGCCAGGAAGGCCGTTCCTTCCAGGCCAATCCATTTACTGGCCACCACATCCATTCCCGGCCTGATATTTTTCACGGAAACCATGCATCCCTTTGCCCTGTTTCCGATTCCTGTCACCGTAATTACCGGGCAGTTCACCGCCCCGGATATTTCTATCCCGCAGCCTGCTGTCTGGATTCCCAAAAGCGCACCTTCTTCTTCTATTTGCGCCGCCATGGTTTTCACATATTCCTCTTCCGTTCCCTCCGGCAAAAGCGCCGAAACCTCCATCGCCACCGGCTCTGCCCCCGCTGCTGCCAGCGCGTTCACACTGCGGTGCACCGTCAATTTTACAATATTCTCTCCCGGCCAATGCCCCGTATGTACTCCAACCGCTGTCTGACTATCATGGTCAAATGAGAAAACGGCGCAGTTTTCCCCTATCCCCGCGCCGGTAAACACCTCTTTCCGTTTTGTCTTCATTAGCTTTTGTACGGAACGCTTCCATACATTTTCAGGTAATTTCCCTATTCTCATCCATTCTCCCTGCCGCGTTCGGCATTTAACTTTTCCAGCTTATTCTGCCGGAGGCGCCTGCTCGGCTGGCGGCTGATCCGCTGGGGGTGCCTGTTCTGCCGGAGGCTGCTCCGCTGGCGCCTGTTCCGCCGGTGGTGCCTGCTCGGCCTGCGCTTGCGCCTGAGCCTGGGCCGCCTGCTCCGGCGTAATCGCAAACTGGGCCAGCCCTGCCGCTACATTTTTACAATGGTCAATATTGTTGGTAGCTACCGCTGCCAGCATTTCGTTATAAGCATTCACGTCGTTGGTAGACAGCCCTACCGTTGCCGTCCTGGGAACCATTTTATAGCTGCTGCTGTTAATCTGTTCCCGGCTCACTTCCACCCCGTTTTCTTTCACTACTTTCCAAAGTTCCGCCTTATATCCAATATGGGCTGACTGGACTACCACCTGGCCAATAGGCATCGCCACATTGGTATTAATGACTTCATGATCCGGTTTTATCACCGAAAGAACCTTGCTTTCATAAACTACTTCCCGGTTGGCATCCCTTGTTTCCACTCCATATATGGTGAAGGTGATATTTTTGTTTTCACAATGTCCATCAATATAAATAGGATGCCCCGTGTTATTGATAAATTTAAAATCTTTTCCAGCCGATTCCGCAATCGCCGCATCCGCCGAAGGTTCCACATAAGTTACAATCATGGAATGGTTATGCCGTTCCGTCACTTCCAGTTCAGACAAAAGCACCGCATTATATAATGTGGTTGACACCTGGCAGATACCCCCGCCCAAACTGTCAACTACCTGGCCGTTCATATAGGAGCCTGCCATGAAATAGCCATTGTCCACCGAAAATGGGGATACCGCCTCATAAGTGGAAAATTCGTCTCCCGGATATAGCGTAGTGCCTGCAATCAATTCGCATCCGTTGGCCACATTGGCGCTTCTGGCAGAACCCGATGAACTGTAGCTTGTCGTAAATGTGCCCAGCACATCCTTTACCTGCGACAATTCCTCTTCCGTTCCCCTTGGTTCCTGCACTTTAGCGGCCACTTCCACCGATGTATCGTTAAAGTTCCATTGATTTATCAGATAATCATAAATCTGGCTCACGGACGCCTCTTCATCTATCACATACCCACTCTGCCCAGGTATAATAGAAAATACGCCGTTTTCCCGGGTAAGAACAGCATCTTTTGCCTCCGTATTATATTCCCCGCACCGTTCTGCCAGCACCTGGCGGATTAACTCTTTATCAAAATCATAGGACAGTTCGAACACTTTATTCTCATGGCGCAAATCCTGCAAGGCTTTGTACCTTTGAATGATATTGCCTTTCTTTCCCAGGGCCACCGCCTCCTGCGCCACTTCCGGGTTGGCCCATGAAAGCCCCAGCTCGCCCGCTGTCACTTCCACCTGGTTCCCATCCATCACGCGGAAATTTACCTTTATACCTTTCAGTTCCTCAATATACGCCTCCACATCCTGCTGCGCTTCTCCCGCCGTCTTGCCGGAAACATTCACATCTCCGATATATACCCCTTCCGATATGGTATTGCTGCTCCCCAGCCCGGTCAAGGGGCCGGCCGCAGATGCGCCGGAAGAACCGCCGGTATCTTGTATCGCAGTTGCGGACGTTCCCGA
Source organism: Lachnospiraceae bacterium (assembly GCA_021769135.1). Lineage (GTDB taxonomy): Bacteria > Bacillota > Clostridia > Lachnospirales > Lachnospiraceae > Kineothrix. The sequence continues at coordinate 4,345 of JAETTM010000075.1, forward strand.
ATCCGCGCTCCCATCATCCTGTGTTGCCGCTGCTTCCTCATTATCCTGCACCGTGGCGGTGCCGCCTGCATCCTTTACTTCCACGCTTTTGGATTCCGCCTCCAGGGCTTCGATAGATTGGGCATTTACCGCCTGCCCCGCCCCAAGCAAAAGCAACATGGACAAAATTGCCGCTGTCACATTCCTCTTTTTGATTTTCATAGCCTCTCCTCAAAGTACATATTGTACTAAAAAATAAAATATGATAAAGTTGGAATTAACATCGCTACAACAATAATTACAATAATAATGGACGAAATAATTTTTTTCGTCTTCCTGTTATGCATATTAAACATACTAAAACCTATACCCTTTCCATTCTCTGACGGCTGCGCGTCAAACAGCAAGCTACTCGGCCATGCCAGTCAGAATACGAATACAACAGTACACTGATTTCATCTATGAAAGGAATTATATATGAAAACGCCCTTTTTTGCAAGTTTTATCATTTTCATCATATGGTTATCCTACGAGCTGTCCAAAACCAGGCGGCGCAGCGCACAGGAGCAAAACATCTACTGGGAAAGGGAAGCCGCTGCCAATAATACCCGGCGGAAGCCTTTGGACAATCTGGATTACATCCATATTCCCTTCGACTCGCTCCCCATGGACATTATGAAAGAGGACGAGACGGTAGCAGAGTGCCATCAGACACTGCATTACCTTGCCGAATCCCCAATCGTCAATTTCACAGGCTACAGCAACACCGATTTGAAGCTGAAATACGGCGCGCCCAACATTGATTTGCTCACCCGCTATGACCAGAATTACACCACCCTTGTCCGCGCCCTGCAAAAGTGGGCGGAGAAATTATATAAATCCGGATATTCGGCACAGGCCAGGCAAATCCTGGAATTCGCCGTATCCACCAACACGGATGTGAGCGGCACATACCGCATCCTTGCCTCCATCTATTCCAGGGAAGGGAACAATGAAGGAATCCGACAATTGCTGGAAAGGGCTAACAATCTTCAATCCGCCAGCCGGAACGCTATCGTCCGTACTCTGCAAGAATTTGGTCAATAATCCTATCCGCCTCATTTTTGGTCAGCATATCTACGCTATATGCTATAGTAAGTTTATGCTTATCCAGCAATTTATATAACCGCTCTTTTTGTCGTTTGGCGATAGGTCCTTCTCTTTTTGCATGGTAAACCAGCTGTCTGGGCTGGAATTCCTCTTCGTTTTCCTGATAAAACCGCCCTGCCAGTTCTCGATACAAATCCGAAGATGCCCGGGCATCCCCCAGCGCACGGTGGGCTTTGTGTTCTATCCCATAATATCCGCATACGGATTCCAGGCTTTTGCTTTCCAGTTCCGGAAGCAATTTCCTGGACAGCTTCAAAGTATCAATTCCCATTTTTTCAAAGGCAAGCCAACGGTTCACCGCTGCCTTTTTCACAAAAGAATAGTCGAACAGAATCCTGTGCCCTATCAAAATGTCCTCTCCGGTAAACTCCAAAAGCCGGTCGATGACTTCTCCTATTTCCGGCGCTTTTAACAGCATTTCATTGCTGATTCCCGTAAGCTTGCATATTTTTTCTTCCAATACCCTTCCCGGGTTCACCAAGCTCTGAAACTCATCTACCGTCTTGCCGCCACGTACCTTTACCGCCCCTATTTCAATAATCTTGTCCTTTTTAGGATTCAGCCCGGTGGTCTCCAAGTCAAGCGACGTATAATCCATAACCATCCCCATTATATTTCCACCTTATTTCCCATTCCTCTTCTTATAATCCTGACAGTATTCTGTCAAAAAGCATTCTTCGCATTTCGGCGTAGGCGCCTTGCAAATTTCCCTCCCCAAAGTGATTAAGTGAATATTCCATAAAATCCAATGCTCCTTAGGCAAAGCCTTCATCAGGTCCTGTTCCACTTTGCCCGGCTCCTCTTCTTTCGTAAGCCCCAGCTTTTTCGATATCCGCTTCACATGGGTATCCACTACGATACTGGGCTCATGGTAAATATTCCCCCGGATTACATTCGCCGTTTTTCTCCCCACTCCCGCCAAAGAAGTCAAATCCTCCAGGCTTCTGGGCACCTCCCCACCAAACCTTTCCGCCAAATCCTTGCAGCAGGCGATGATATTTTTCGCTTTATTATGATAAAATCCCGTGGAATGTATGTCCTTCTCTAATTCCTTTAAATCCGCCCGGGCAAAGGCTTCCACCGACGGATACTTTTGGAACAAATCCGCAGTCACAATATTCACCCTGGCATCCGTACACTGAGCGCTTAAAATCGTGGCAATCAAAAGCTGCCACGCATTTTCATAATTCAAGTAACATCTGAAGTCAGTGCCGTACCTTTCATCCAATAAGTCCAGAATCGCCTTCGTACTCTTTTTCATCCATTCTCTCCTGTTCCGTTTCTTCGATGGCCCTTCCCCATCTTCTTCCAAGGGGCTGTTTTTCTGCCTTATCCGTCAAATCATTTCGGAAACACAGGCCCGCTTCATTCCCCTGCCAGTATCACTTCCGCTTCGTTAGTCAAAGGGTTGCGTTTTCTATAATCGAAAAGCACCATTTGCTCTATGGGCAGCCTTTCCATTTTTTTGCCCGTTCCTTCCCCGCTTTCCCAAACCGGATAGGAAAACACCTCCATATGGGTCATCCTGGCAATCTGCCGCGGCTGGTATTCCTCATAGCCGGGGAGCATCCTCCGCAGCCGGATATCATCATTGTAAAATTCCCGGAACCGCCCTTTGTATTCCTCTAAATCCCGGCCAAACCCCGGGCGGCTCTTCATATTTTCCCTAAGGTATATATCGTACGTTAAAAGTTCTTTATAAAGCCCTTCTTCCTCATTCCCATAAGCGGAAGCAAATTCGAGCAAAACCTCATACCGGTGAAGCCGGGAAGGGCTATTGATAAAATAACCTTTTTCCTTATAATACTCCGCCAACTTCTCAAACATAGCAAAGGCCCCGGTAAAGGATTTTTCCAATATGGGCAGCGTATGGGTAAACTGATTGCTGTTGTAGTATAATTCCACCACTTCTTCTATCCGTTTCAGCCGACAGATTTCCCCAAAAGAAAGCCAGCGGGTGCATAATACCTCATAAGGCGGCCTGGAAGTATACTTTATTCCATACGTTTCCGCCTTATCGTGCATCGGGGAACCCTTCAGCACTTTAAGGAAGCCCAGCTGCAGCTGTTCCGGCTTCATGGAATATACCGCGTCAAAAGACTTTCCGAAGCTTTCATATCCTTCATGGGGCAGCCCGGCAATCAAATCCAGATGAAGATGTATATTCCTGCCTCTGCGGATGTCTCCTACCACTTTCCCCAGTTTATCCATATCCGCCTGACGGTTAATCTCCGCTAATGTTTCAGGGTTGGCGGACTGCACACCGATTTCCAGCTGTACTAACCCCGGCCGCAGCTTTGCCAATAAGTTTATTTCCTCTTCATCCAGTTTTTCCGCGGCAATTTCAAAATGGAAGTTGGTGATACCATTATCATGCCGATAAATATAGTTCCATATTTCCATGGCATGGCTATGGCTGCAGTTAAATGTCCTGTCCACAAATTTTACCTGGGCAACCTTTTCATCCAGGAAAAACTGCAGTTCCCGCTTCACCGTTTCTATATCCCGGAACCGGACGTTTTTATCAATTGCCGATAAACAATAGCTGCATCGGAAAGGGCAGCCCCTGCTGGATTCATAATAAATGATTCGATTTTCAAATCTTTTCCCATCCCGGTATAGAAAAGGCAGGCGGTTCATATCTATCGGCTCTCTTTCGCCCGTCCTGACTATCCTGTTCCCTATCCTGCAGACGATGCCCCGGATATCTTCCAGGCCAATATTTTTCCCACGGCTTCTTTTCTCCGGAATTTCCTCCGCCGGGCCGCTATCCTTCCCGCCTTCTTTTCCCGGTGCTCTTCTTTTATAATAATCCACCAGTTCCCGGAACGTCTCTTCCCCTTCCCCTATCATGATTCCTGTAATCCAGGGACATCCCCTCAAAATATCCTCCACATCAAAGGACACTTCCGGCCCTCCCAGCCAAATGGGCAGCTGCGGCCTTATTTTATGCAGTTCTTCCGCTAGTTCCCGCACCAAATCCCAATTCCATATATAACAGGAAAAAGCCGCCACGTCCGGGCTTTTTTCATAAATCCCCGAAAGGATTTCTTCCATGCGGTTATTAATGGTATATTCCGTTATTTCAATTTCCTTTTCGTATTCTTTTCCCGCATAGGCCCTCAGGCTGTACACTGCGGGATTGGAATGTATATACTTCGCATTCACTGCTATAAGTAAAAATTTCATGTATCCACCTTTTCCTGTTGAGGCGTTTAGGCATTACCTCTATCTTCGAAAATAATTTCTCTTTCCTCTTGCAAGTATAACACATATAATTGTTTTATTGTAAAACTTTTCGTTGCATTGGAAGATTATCTATGAAATAGTTAACGGGAATGGCAAAACGATTTGCCTTTCACTATATTTAATAACTTATTAATCATTTTCATAATGAAGGGGATTTTTACAAATGAAAACAAGAATCAAAGAATTGAGACAAGAAAAAAATTATACCCAGGAATTGCTGGCTGTGGAGATTGGCGCCAACCAAACTACACTGAGCCGGATTGAATGCGGCCTTACAATTCCCGATGCCGACATAATTATTAGACTCTCCTCGGCTTTCCATGTTACTACCGACTACATCCTTTGCCAATCCGACCAACGCCTTCTCTCCGAACCTCCGGACCCAATCTTCCAACCCTCAAAAAACCAATCCCAAAATCCGCTTCTGGAAAAGCTGAACCCCCGCCAGCAAAGTTATTTGCTGCGCTTTCTGGAAAGCATGGTGGGATATTATTAGCAGCCATTCGGCTCTGGAGCAGCGTGGCATAAAGCTCCGGGCTGAATTGTTACCATTATAGGGAACATAGCGCCAGCTTGTAAAAACAGGAGGTTTATGATAGTATGAAATTACATAAACGGCAGGACAAACGGCCGGATATACGTAAGTCGGCAGAATGGGCAGATGCACAGCGCCAAGCGGACTTGCACCGCTTGCGCCATCTACGTCCAATTGATGACGATTTTATGCGTTGCCTTTTTAAAGACAATATCCCGTTAGCCGAATTGGTATTACGCATTATCACCGATAAGAAAGACTTAATTATTACTGATTGCGAAACACAAAAAGATATGAAGCGCCTGGCCGGAGCGCGCTCCATATGTCTTGATGCGTATGGAACAGATTCCGCCGGGAAAAAATACGATTTAGAGGTTCAAAGACAGGACAAAGGGGCAGACCCGCATAGGGCGAGATACCATTCCAGCGTGCTGGATATAGAAAATCTGCATTCAGGCCAGGAATTTAAAGAGTTGCCGGACAGCTATATCATCTTCATTATAGAAAAAGATTTCTATGGCAAAGGCGTACCCATCTATCCAATTGAAAGAATCAACCTCATAACGGATAAGCCTTTCGAAGACGGGGAACATATCCTTTATGTAAATGGCGAATACCGTGGAGAATCCGATATAGGGAAACTAATGCATGATTTTAACTGCACAAAGGCAGATGATATGTATTATGAACTGATGGCAAACCGTACAAGATATCTGAAGGAAAATCCAAAAGGAGTGAGTGAAATGTGCCGGATTATGGAAGATATGAGAAATGAATCGTTGGAAAAGGGAATGCAGGAAGAAAAAAGGATGACGGTACTTCGAATGTTAAAGGCCGGGAAATATCTACTTGAGGAAATTGCAAATATAACCGGGCTTCCTCTTGATGAAATAGAAAAGATGCAGTCAGAGCAAAAAGCATAAATAAATTGGGGGTTGTCCATTCTGACATCCCCCAGTTTCACTTATCCTCTTAAACTGCTCTTCCTATATCCGTTCAGTTATATCCGGTACAGCATTTACCTTATTTCAGCTTCACTTCATGGAAATCTATAATATTGCATCCATAACAATGAATATTGGATATACGTTCCGAATAGGCCAGCTTCATGGTCGCATATGTAACTCCGTATATTGTACAGTTATCCTGGTTCAGGGCAACCGCCTGCGCCGAATACTTTTTAATTTCTTCCGGGTCTCTTGCTTCCAGTGCCGCCGTACAAGCCTCGCCAATCTGCGCCTGTAATTCCTCCCCAACATGAACATAATTGCGCCTTGTATGGATAACATTTATGGAATCGAATCCGTAGTTAGAAGGTGTCATATGGTCGGATACAGCCAATTCCCACTCATCAGGCCTTTCCTGCATATATGTACCGTGCATAGAGGTCTCCACCTCTACGATTTCAACCGTAATGCCAATCTGGGCCAGGGAATTTTGGATTGCCTCCGACAAATCGTTCAGGTTATTAGCATTTTTGGTTACTATCGTCAATGTCGAGCCGTCATAGCTGCTGGCTTCCAGATATTCTTTTGCCTTTTCCAAATCATATCCATAATATTCGCAGTTTTCCCATTCTTCACTATAGTCATAGCACGAAACGGATTCGCATGCCACAGCAGGGGTATTATGGGAACCATAGATGACATTTGTAAGCGCAGCGTTATCCAGCGCAAGGCAAATCGCTTTCCTAAGGTTAATGTCTGAGGTCTGCGCCCCTTCATAATTATTAAAGTAAACTGCATACACCGTATTAGTTTCCCTGTCTTCTGTCATATAGCCTTCAGTTCCGTTTATATAATCTGCATCCGACACGAGATAATCATATATAAAATCCGCTTCTCCCGTCATAAGGGCAGTTGTCCTTTGAGACGGCTCGCCGCTGATAAGGAATTCCAGTTCTTTCACATCCGGTTCGTTTCCCCAGTAATTTTCATTATATACCAATTTTACAGAAGTACCCTGCGACCAGGAATCCAGCTTATAGGGGCCTGTGCCGACAGGTGTTGTTATCATTCCATCTGTGCTGGCATTATACGAATCTTCGTCCACAATATAGATTTTTGCAAACTGGGCCATGCAGGACTGCCCGCTTGTATTTACAGCCAGCTGGAATGTATAATCATCCACTGCTTTGGTCTCATCAAAATTAACCATCATAGTGTTAATAGCCATAGCACTTTCCGAACACAGATGAAAACTAAACAGGGCATCCGACGCCGTTATTTCATTTCCATTGGTATCTTTGATTCCCTCCTTCAAATGAAATGTATAGACCTTTCCGTCTTCGCTGGTTTCATAGCTTTCTATAAGCAGGGGAATGATTTTGCCCGTAGTGTCATCAATCTTATACAGCGAATCATATATCTGATAAATAATAAAATCTACTGTATTGGAGTTGGTTCCAAACGGGGAAAGATTCCCGGGGTCGGAAGGAAAAGCCACTACCACTTTGCCACCCCCCTCTTTTGCCACGGTATTTCCATTCTCTGCACCTTCCTTATTCTACTCCGCTTCCGCCTTATCTTCACTTGCCGTTCCTTCCTTCGATGTTTCTTCTGTTGCCTGCTCGCCCGAACTGCCGCAGGCTGCCAACATAAGCATCGCTGCCATACATAAAATAAACCACACTGTCTTTTTCATTCCTTTTCCTCCTATTCCAGTTCCGTATTATAATTTTGGACTTCATATATCATTAATTTCCCGCACTCTGCAGCAGGAAACGTAATGACCGGGCATAATGCGAAAATGCCCGGATTTCAAAAGAAGATGTCAACTATATTACTGTGCAGGACAGTGTTTCCGGCGGCTACTATGCAGCCGAAAAATTATTCGACCGATGTAAGTTCCCCTGCGGGGTTTTTGTCAGCACCCCTATTATCTTGAAAGGCGTAATACGCTATATCGACCAGCATAAATTAAGGGTTCCCGAAGATGTCCTGGTCATCGCCTATGGACAGGCCGAGGCTGAAAGCATTTTCAGCCAGTCTTGCACTATAACCAATATTTCACTGCCCGTCGCCCTCATGAGTTACGATTGTCTTAGCATCATCGACCATCTGCTGAGACATGAAGTCAACGAAAGGCAGCTGCGGGTATATCAGGGTATATTAACATATGGCTTAAGCTGCCCCGATATAGAAACTATAGAAGAAATAACCGACAAAGGAGATTCATGAATTATGAAGAAACAGAATATAAATTTCAGCACAAATTCCTCATCCAATCATTCGAATGATTTGCAAATAAAATATAAACCTTATTTTTCCATCAATGATGTTTATTTCCGGGAAGGCATTGCATATGCATTCGTAAATCGTTTTCGCTATGCCCTTTCTACTCCGGCCCGCCTTATTGACGATATACTTATGGTTGCCTACGATGACGTTAAAATAATTTATAGCAGCAAATTTACTTTTTCTTCTAACGGAGAAACGGAAATCATGGCCTGCGAAACGCGCAAAGCCAAAATATCGGCCGGGGAAAAAATTATTATTGAAGAGGCGGGCATTTCCAGGGAAATCGATGAACCCCCCTTAATCCTTGACAATATTCTTTTTGTTCCCATTGAGGGGCTAATGGTTCTTGGTTTTGGGAAGAAATCCATGTGGATGAATTCTTATCTCGCCCCCGGCGATTACCTTGGAATCTCCGATGACGGGAACATGTTCCCCACCGTACAGTTTTTGAAGGATTTGCTGATTAATACTACTAAAAAAGTAGGTATCCTAAGAGAGGTATACCGCTATCCCCTCTCCGGAACATTGGAACCATACCGTTTATATGTCCCTTCCACATATAATCCCGATAAAAAATATCCTCTGGTTGTCTGGCTCCATGGCGCATGGCCGGAATGGAATGTAGATTTGGCGATGGACCTCACCAAGAAGAAATTTGAAGTTTTAGCAGAAAAACACGGTTGTATGCTTTTATCCGTAAACGGATATTCTTTTGGATTTTACGGGTCAGGCTCCCCCCACCTCCTCCCCGAAAAGGTGAGCGCAGAAGAACAGAAATGCTTGGATTTGTGCGAAAACGAACCGCTTTGCGCCATTGAAGAAATATGCCGGAAATTCACCGTTGACTGCAGCCGGATATTCTTATGCGGAAACTCGATGGGCGGTGGCGGCACCTTCTGGCTTGCCGCCAGACATAGCGAATTATTCAGGGCAATCGCTCCTTGCGGCGCGCTTACCACTTCCGACCTTTATGCCCTTGATTTTTCGTCATTGAAAGGGAAACCCACACTGTTTGTCTGCGGAACAGAAAATATTGGATATGAAAACGCGCAAAGCAAAGTGGACGATTTATGTAATATCGGGCTGGATGCCCATCTTTGCACCGTGCCGGCCGGAATCCATGACGATGCCTGGGTAAACGCCTTGCCGGATATGTTTGAATTCTTTATGGCTCATTAATCCCTGACAAACAGCGGTACATAAGCCATACTATATAAAGGGCTGAGCAAAATTTCCTCATCGTCATTTTGCAGCAGCCCTTTATAAACTTACGCATCATTTACTTATCATTCATTACAGAGTCTCAATAAACCTCCAAAACGCTTCCTTACCTTCTTCCGTCCGCTTATAAACCCCCGCGTCTTCCAGCACCTGCATGAACACATCCCCGATTTCTTTATGCAGAATTGCCATCATCTCTTCCTTCGTTCCCCTCTTATCCGGCGCGTATTTGGGCAGGAATTCGTCCACCCAGTCCGCATGCTTCTCCAGCACTTCGTCTTTACGGATATCTTCTCCGGCTAAAATAGCATCCGACAGTTTATCCATCTCGCCTTTCAGCCTTGCCGGAAGCACCGCCAGCCCCATCACTTCAATCAGGCCGATATTCTCCTTTTTAATATGATGCAGCTTCGCGTGGGGATGGTATACGCCCAAAGGATGTTCTTCGGTGGTAATATTATTGCGCAGCACCAAATCCAGCTCATACTTGCCGTTCCGCTTTCTTGCGATGGGCGTTATCGTATTGTGGGGTTCTCCGTCGGTGTAAGCGTAAACGAATGCCGCTTCATCGGTATAGCCTCTCCATTTCTCCAATATTACATCAGCCAGCGCGATTACCCTGACGCTATCCTCACAAGCCAGGCGGATGACCGACATGGGCCATTTCACAATCCCTGCCTCCACATCTTCAAATCCTTTTACGGTAAACGGCTTCTCCACTTCCGCCCTTGCCATGGCAAATTCATAATGCCCGCCCTGGAAATGGTCATGGCTTAAAATGGAGCCGCCTACAATGGGCAAATCCGCATTGGAGCCCACGAAATAATGGGGGAACAGCTTTACAAAATCGAACAATTTACAGAAAGCCGCATGGTCTATCTTCATAGGAATATGTTCGGAATTAAAAACAATGCAATGCTCGTTATAATAAACATAGGGAGAATATTGGAATCCCCATTTTGAGCCGTTGATTTCAATCGGTATCACCCTGTGGTTCTGCCTGGCCGGATGATTTATCCGCCCCGCATAGCCTTCATTCTCTATGCAAAGCTGGCATTTCGGATACCCGCCCTGTTTGGCATTTTTAGCGGCCGCAATGGCTTTAGGGTCCTTTTCCGGCTTGGATAAATTAATTGTAATATCCAAATCCCCATACTGGGTATCGGCTTTCCACCTCTGGTCCTTTTTAATCCTGTAGCGCCTGATATAATCCGTGTCCTGGCTGAACTTATAGTACCATTCCGTAGCCTTTTCGGGAGACTTTTCATACAGCTTTTTGAATTCCCTGATAACTTCACTGGGCCTTGGCAGCAACACGCTCATGATTTTCGTATCGAACAAATCCCTGTAAACTACGCCGTCTTCTTTCATGATTCCCTTTTCAACGGCATAATCCATCATCCGCCCCAGCACTTCTTCCAGCTCATCCACTTCCATGGAAATGTCCGCGCCCTTATCTTCTATCTCATCCAGTTCAAAAAGTTCCAGAAGCCTGTTCACCGTATAAATCTCATCCTCTTTTTCCACAAGCCCTGTTTTCAGGCCATATTCAACCAGTTTCCTTATATCCTGCTGTATCATTTCCCTTATCTCTCCTTCCTTTTCTTACTCTTAATCTCCTGAAAGCTTCCCCAGCGCAAGGCATCTCATCCGCCTACAGGACAGAGGGGCCTCCCCCGATTTCCACTACGTAGAAATCTGCCGCATACCCTATTTTATCTTTATACGCTTTTCCTACCTTATCGATAAAGGAATCGATTGCGTCCGTCTTTACAATGCTGACCGTGCATCCTCCAAAGCCGGCCCCGGTCATCCTGGAGCCAATCACGCCATCCACTTTCCACGCTTCTTCCACCAGCGTATCCAGTTCTATGCCTGTCACTTCATAATCATACTGAAGGGAGATATGGGATTCGTTCATAAGCTTTCCGAACAATTCCACATCGCTATTCTTCAGCGCTTCCACTGCCTTTATCGTCCTCTGGTTCTCGTAAACCGCATGCTTTGCCCTCTTTACGCGGACCTCGTCCTTAATGGCCGATTTATACATTTCAAACTGTTCTTCCGTCAAATCCCCTAAACTGTTAATCCCTACCACTGTCTGGATTTCCCCAAGGGCCGTCTCGCACTCGCTTCTTCTTTCATTATATTTGGAATCCCCCAATCCCCTTTTCTTATTGCTGCAGGAGATAACGATTTTGGCGTTTTCCAGCTTAATCGGCGCGTATTCGAAAGACAAATCCGCCGTATCCAGGAAAATCGCATGGCCTTCCTTGCCCATTGCAATGGCAAACTGGTCCATAATACCGCAGTTCACCCCATTAAAATTGTTCTCCGAATACTGCCCAATCAACGCCAAATCCTGATTTGTTACATCAAATCCAAAGAAATCCCTCAAAATAAATCCGGTCAACACCTCAACCGATGCGGATGAAGAAAGCCCCGAGCCATTGGGGATATTGCCGTTCAGCATCAAATCCATTCCGCAGGGAATCTCAAACCCTCTTTCCCCGAACGCCCACATCACTCCCTTTGGGTAATTCGTCCATCCCGCATTTTTCGCCGGCTTTAAGTCATCCAGGCTGGATTCGATTACCCCCAAATGCCCAAAGTTCATCGAGTAAAAACGAAGCTTCCGGTCTTCCCTTTTCCGCGCCGCCCCATAAGTTCCAATTGTCAGCGCACAGGGAAACACATGGCCACCGTTATAATCCGTATGCTCGCCGATCATGTTCACCCGTCCGGGTGCAAAATAAGCCTTCGTTCCTTCTCCTTCCCCGAATACCTCCGCAAATTTTGCGAGAATCTTCTCTTTCATTTCTGCTGCCGTCTTTTCTGCCATAACCCATCCCTTTCTGTCCGTTCCTGCCGGACGCACCTGTTTTTATTTTCTGCCGGAGCCCTCCGGCTATTGCAGGCAGCAAAACGCAAAATCAAATATGCTGCCTTAACTTATCAAAATTATCGGCAAATTCCTGTTGTTCCGTCAAAGACTATTATAGTAGCCTCCCATGTAAATTCTATAACCCGTTGTTATAACAATCTGTCAAAATGTTAACTGCTCGATACGCCTAACCTTTTAATTTGATTGATAAATTCCTCCACTTGCTCCAAATGCTTCTTATTCTTCCGCGTTTCCCCTTTCTTCATCTCCTTGCGGTATACCGAAGGGGACATTTCTTTCATCTGCCGAAATGCTTTTGCAAAAACCAAAGGATCCTGATAGCCGCAGGAAAGCGCGATACTTTCCACAGACAACGATGTATGCTGCAAAAGCTCCGCCGCCTTGGTAATCCTGAATGTCATAAGAAACTGCTGCGGGGACATCCCCAAAGAATTCTGGAACAGGGTATACAAATAACTGCGGTTAATACATACATAATTGGCCACATCCGTCACTTTTATAGGATTGCAGTAGTTCCCCTGAATAAATTCTACCGCTTTACTCACATATGTATTCGCCCAGTCGCCTTGATTCTTCTCCCCGACCGGACCGCTTTCCGCAATAATAGAAAGAAAAAGGGCCAGCTGTCCGGTCCTACGCAGTTCGTTGGCAATCCCATAAGTATTGTGCTCCATCATATCCTTAACCGCCTGATATAATTCCTCCGAACGTTCGGACGCAAAGATGGGATGCTCCACGGAAAGCCCCATCGCCGCCATGTATTCTTTGGCCTTCGTTCCGCTGAAGCCCACCCAGACATACGTCCAGGGGTCTTCTTCATCCGCCTGGTAAAAGGCCAGTTCCTCCGGCATAATCACAAACCCGTAACCCGTCTCCAACGGATACGTCTTCCCCTCCATCATGAACTTCCCTTTTCCGCTCAGAATATAATGAATTAAATAATGGGGCTTCCATGCCGGTCCGAAGCTATGCCGCGGCTCCGTCTTGGAGCATCCGCAGCAATTCACATACAGGCTCCCCGACTTCTCCCCTCCGAATTCCAACTCGTAAGCTTTCTCCATTCTCCCGACACCTTTCCACTCCCGCAGCCCGGCTTCACCATATATTAGCGGATTCTTATATTTAATCATACTACAAAAAGCGCCTTTTTACAATATTCTTGCGTATAAAAGCGATTGCCCCGTACATATCCCAAAGGCTTCTTGCTGTAAACATAAAAAACCTCCTTTTTGATAAGAATCGCCATATCTTAGCTCTTATCAAAAAAGAGGTATTTTTC
>JAETTM010000076.1 GCA_021769135.1 Lachnospiraceae bacterium
CGAAGATACAGAACCGCCGTATTGGGAAATGTCACGGTCAATGTCTCCTCAGTCACCTCGCCCTCATCAAGGGCTATCTGTGCATCGTATTCGAAAAGCCTTATCATGATTTTCCCGTCCGGCAGGCTGCTTTCGCACTCCACATGGTATTTCTTTGGTGTCTTTCCGAAAACTGTAAAATTCGTATCCGTAATCCGTTCCCTATCGGCCTCATCCTGCTGGTCTAAAAAATGTTCATTGGGAAAAAACTGGATTTCTTCCTCACCTGTATATGTTTCCCCAAACATTTCATTGATTACAGGGATAATCAACTTCCGGCAATCATTCAGAATTGTCCGAAACGCCCCATCATATATATTTGCCATATCTTATTCCCCTCCTATTTGTGTCCTTATCATATCATTTTTTTACCCTAAATTCAAGAATTTCACAACATTGCGCCAAGGTTGTTGTAACGGTTCAACCTATGATGTGGGCTAAACCGTTACAGTTATTCCATGATAGCCTTTACACCTTACATACATTTTGTTATACTTATATTGTAGCAGTCCATATATACTACCATATGAAAGTGGGTGATTGCATGGCTGAAACAGAATTAATGCAAAAGAACATCGAAGAGTTCTCCAGATTGCAAAGCTATATGCTGGCATCTGAAAAAGATTCAAATGCATATAAGTTAATGAAAGAAAGATATATCGAATTAAAAGTTATACTTTCCGCATCCGGCATCAATCTTACAGAACTTGATAGAGTAAAAGAATAAAAAAATATAATTATTACACAAAGCAAGGGGTAAAGTCTATGAAACCATTAGGCTTTATCCCTTTAAAAAATATAATTTGCCCAAGAAAGGATTTCCCAAATGTACCATATACTCCTTTTCTCCTCATCCCCTGCATTGGAGCAGAAAATATTTCAAATATTATCGCCTTTATTAAAACACCGCCTTTGGATAGAAACAGCCGCATTGCCCAATGGCCCAATTGCTATTTTTCCCAAAAGCGTACCCTCCGCCTTCCTGTTAGACATGCAAAGCTGTCCGGAGGAAAACGAATATTTTCCTGACGAAAATCCCTGGTTTCATCTTTTATGTACCCAATCTTTCCTGCTGGATTTATGCCATTCCCTTACGGAAATGTTCCCTTCTTCATTCTGTTATTATAACCAATCCGCCTCTCTGTTTTTGTTTGTCCTCTGCGAACCTACCGGAGACTTCACCCGATTAGAGCAGAACCGACAGCTCCTTATGGACAGGCAGGGAATACACCCGCCCTTTTTCTCACCCTTTTGCTTCGGCACTATCCATCACGATTTATCCGGCCTCACCTCTTCCTTTTTAGAAGCCAGCGAGGTTTATTACATGAACCGCCTTCAAATGCCCTGTGCCGCTTTTGAAGAAATATCCAGCCCTCCCGGACAAATGCTGAAGCCCCAGAAGCTAATGGAAATCGAACGTTCCATCCGCACGGATATCCAGTTTAGGGAGGGGGAAAACGCGCGACCCGCATGCTGCCTTGGCAATAAATTTCCCTATGCGAATCTGCGCATAAAAACACCTGAAAACTATCAAAAATTTTCAGGTGCCTTTTAATGCTTTATTTTTCCTTCCCTTTCCTTCAATACCTTCATTTCATCTTCCGAGATAAATTTTAACGTTTTCACCCCATAAATTTTATTATTCTCGGACTTCTTGATTCTTATCTTAGCCTTCACATAACCGTGGACATCACAGTATCCCACACTATAATAATGCTTGCTGTTAAGCGTGAACCACCGGATTTTACGTTTAATATTCTTTCTGCAGATATAGCATTTCACGTTCATAATTTCCCTGTCGGCGAAAAGTTCCTGTTTATCATTAAATTCCCGAGTAATATGCTTCATATAATTATCAAAAGCAATGCGTATTTCTTCTTTTTTCGATTTAGGGGCTACAAATACGTCGAAAGAATAATTGCGCAGCACAGGCGCTTCTATTTTCGCCAGGACTTTTGCCGTATAATAGGCATCGCTGAAAGCCCTGTGGAAAGGAATATCCTTTTCTATCTGAAGAAAATCCACCGCATGCTCCAATGCCCGCCTTGTTTTTTTATCCTCATATCCTATGCTGAATAATTTCTGCACGTCATAAAATTTAATCGGGCCATCCGCCAGCGGCTCCATATAATAGAACTTCATATTCCTTTGAAGTTCCGTCAAATCAATGGGCCCCCACGTGCAGAAAATGTAGTCTTCGCCGCACCAGTCCAAAAATTCCTTCATCACCAGGGGAAAGGCCCTTCCCGATTCCAGTTCTTCCATATTTATATGAATCAGATTTCTCGTGACTTCATGCAGTTCCCGGTAAATCTGGGGTTTGATGAAACGCTGGAATTTATCTTCCAGATGGAATTCTTCATCTAACTTTACAGCGCCGATTTCTATGATTTCAAAAGGGATTTCTTTTGTTTCTTTTTCCAGGCCCGTTTTGCTTTGATTCCATTCCAGGTCGAATACGATGTAATGCATGGTTTGGCCTCCTTTCTGGTCTTATAAATGTGGGTCAATTGCCAAAATTTAAGCTGTGAGAATATTCAGCCAAAGTTGTTGATTATATTATTCCTATAAGGTAAATATATGGCTGCCCATAGTTTGCGCTTCCCAGGGGTCATGGGTTACTAGTATCATGGTTTTTGTTTCGTTTTTTTCTTTGATATAGTTTATCATTTTCTTTTTGTTATCCGTGTCCAGGCCTGAAAAGGGTTCGTCAAGAAGAAGGAGGTCATAGGGAGCTATGAGGGCACGGACGATGGCAATTCTTCGCTTCATTCCTCCTGAAAGGTCTCTGATGGGATATTTCTCGTTTCCTTTCAGACCGACGGTTTCCAGTTCCTGGTAAATTCGCTCCTCTTTCATTTCTTTGCCGCATACCAGGCGGATGTTGTCAATGGCGTTCAGGCCAGGACAGAGCCTGTCCTCCTGGAAAACCATGTTGATTTTTTTATTTTCCAGGCCTTCTATATATCCTTCGTCGGCGGTTTCCAGGCCTGCCAATATTTTTAGCAATGTAGTTTTTCCTTTTCCAGAAGGAGCCATGACGGAAAGGGAAGTTCCTTCCTTAATCCGCAGGGAAAAATCCTTAAATACTTGTTTTTCGCCATATTTCTTGGAAAGGCGATTGATTACGATATCCATACTTTACTCCATTTCTGTAACTTTATCCACAAAAAACAGAAATATTTTTTCAAAACATATGCTTATGAGGATGATTGTCAATGTCCATGCGAACAGGTCCGGCGTTTCCAGATATATTTTTGCCTCATAAAGCCTTTCCCCAATAGAGCCTGAAGGCATGCCGATGACTTCCGCCGCAATACCGGCTTTCCAGCATAAACCCAGGGCCACCGAACAGGCCGAGCGGAAATAGGGCAGCACTTCCGGCAAGTAAATATAGCGGATGCGCCTGCCCCAGGGAACCCGGAATACTTCCGCCATTTCCAGAAGTTCCTTATCCGTATTCTCTATTCCATACAGAATATTGGTATAGATGACAGGCAATACTATTAAAAAGGCAATGACAAAAGACAAGTTGCGGGAGGGCACCCATAGGAGAATCAGTATGATAAATGATGCCACCGGAGTGGCTTTTACCGCTGCCATAACCGGGGCTGCCATTTCTTTTATCCATGGGAAAAAGGAACCGGCCCAGGCCAGCAGAGCCCCTGCCAAAAGGGCGCAGAAGAAGCCGCCCGTTATCTGGACAAAGGAAAAGAAAACCGATTCCCAGAATCCTGCGCTGGCCGCTAATTGGAAAAGCCGAAGCAATACAATGACAGGAGATACCAGAAGTATCTCCTGTCCAATAAAACGGGCCGCCGCTTCCCAAATAACAAGCCACAGCACTACCGCCCAAACTTTTATTTTTGTTTTAACAAAACCGCCCGCATTTTTGTTTCCTTTGGATTTGCCGGGCATGGAAGATTTCATCATAAAAGCCATTTGCTGCCTCGCAATTATATTTTGTGAACATACATCCTGGACATATTTTCTTCCCCATCTCCCTGCACCATACATAAGAATTCCCAACCATAACGTTCATAGAAGGAAGTATGGTCCGTTACCAAATACAACGTGCCTATTCCGTATCCTGCCATATCCTTACATACATAATCCAACAGCGCGCCTGCTATCCCCTGGCATCTTCTATCTTCCTCCGTGTATACGGCACATACATTTGGGGTAAGGTCTTTCCTGTCATGGAAATCATTTTCTATTACTCCCATTCCCCCGATAATCCGTTCCCCTTCCAAAGCCAAATACCATTGGGGAACAGCGGACTTTTTCATCAGGCATTCCTCCATGCTCTCCAAGTAAGCCGCCAGGGGAATTCCCCATTTTTCATGAAACCATCGCGCTGCCTTTTCTTTTTCTCCGGGCATGTCTGCCAAACGAATCATTTTATATGCCATCCGATACGCCTCTCTTTCATGCGAAAGCCTTTTGCCCATAGCCGCCCTTCCGCCAAACAGCCGCTTTCCCTCCTGCATAACATTATTTTATCACAGCCTATATGGACTGGCAATAAAAATGGGTTTGGCTGCACGGAAATCAATTTTCATGGACGGCACAGGAATTAGTCTTAAATAAATTTAGGTGCAGAAAACAACGCAGAAATCTTTTTTATTCTTTCTGGCCATATTCCTGTTCTAGTTCTTCCGCCAGGTACGCATCGCTCATACAGTGCATATCAGATACACCGTCTCGAATCAGCTGATAGACCTCGGAATGGTAGAAGAAGTCCAGTGCCACATCCAACGAGATACCCCGCTGTTTGGCAAAGCACTCGATGATACGGCTATATTTTTTTGAAGCAAAATCGGGTTTGCGTTCATATCTGTTCACTCCCTTTAAAGCGCAGAAGCCCCAGTGCCTTCTCTGTGCGGAAGCAGATTTGCAGATTCGGCTTCTCATAACGTAGACGGTTGATGGCTTCGCTCTTCCGGCTCTACGATTTCCAAATAGGAGCCATGATAGAGCATCATACTTCCACACCCCTTTCCTTCATCACGGTAAGGAGGTCATCTACGATATATTCCCGGCTTTGGGTGTGCAGCACCTCATACTCCGGCACGATGTAACCGTTCAGAATATCGCTTTTTTCGGTAAATGCCTGATAGACCCGTTCTGCATCCATGCCGAGCTTTGCGGCGACATTCTCAATACAGAACACGGCAAATTCAAGCTCTCTGGAATTTTTTATTTTCTCGTCCGGCATATAAGCAGTCTCTCCTTTACTTTATTTTAGCTAAAACAAGCTGGCTATCTTCCTATAATATGTCTCTTTGCTCATTTCATGGCCTATTTTATAATCAATAAGCATTTCTTTTAATGGCAATTTTTCAATAATCGATTTGCTGCGCTCCTTGCTCCTATAATGTATATATGCATACATCCAGCCTACCCAATATAACTGCATATGCTCATATTCCGGCTGTTCACCTTTTAATTGAAATGTTTTTATATCATTGTTATTATCTACCTGTATGAAGTTCTTTACCGTATCATATGCCGCTTGAGATAACAGCGTTGGGTGCCCTACTTCCATGAGCGCCCTGCAATCCGATTTCATGAATGATTCAATAAACTTTTCCTTATCCAAAACAAAAGTATAGTCTTCTAATATTTCTTTACAATATTCATCGCAATATTCAAAGAAATATCCCATGTTTTCCATATCTTTGCTTAGCCAAAATTCATCATAGCATATTAAATTTTCTAAGCCTTCTAATACCTTTCTCATGTTTGCCCCTATATAAAGTCATAAATTGTCTGTCTTCCTGCTCTGCTTCCCTGATTTGAACTTAATGACCGATAAGTTTCGCGTGCATTTTTATCTTTTTTTATAAAGTAACCCCTGTATTTCTCCGGCACTTCTTCCACTGTCATTTCCCTTAAATTATGAAAAGCTCTCTCACTCTTTATAAAGACCTGTATTCCTAATTCTCCTGTTCTCAATGCTTTTTCCAATGTATCTTTATAGATTGTTCCGAATACAAAAGCTTCCGCATAAGCAAAATAACTGTCATTTGCCCTATATCCTATGATTATATCATATTTATCTGTATCTAATTTATATTTATCAAGAAGTATCTTTATATTATCCTGCACTACTTCCTTATCTTGTATATTCAACTTTCTATTGTATACCAACTCTGCTATCCAATGTATGCTATCTAATTCCGTCAGATTTAATATATTTAAGCTTTCTGTATATAATTCAAAAGTGTGTACATATCCTTTATTGCCAACGGTATAAGTACCCCAAGCCCATTCTTTAGCCAATTCAATGCTCGGTGTAGTGTAAAATCCTCTGCCATAATCATTGTCCGCGCTTCCTAAGCCATATGTTGGAATTATATTTTCAACTTTATTCCCATGATACAGCGTTATAGTCCGGGTGTTTAATAGTTTTTTAGTTGATAATATTTCAGAATGTTCTATAGCATTTGGCCTATCTTTATACACTGTTTCCGGCAATTTTAATTTCCTCCCAGCTCGATTTTTTATCATTATATCCTAAAATCATAGTTTTTTCAATTTTAAACGTCTGGCCCAAATGGGGGAACATATTACTATTCCCCCACCTCAATCGAATCCACAATACTCATTTTAAAACAATACTGTTGACCGCCTCCATCAAATCGACCACACGGCTCCTTTCCACAAATGCTACGGATTTTCCGTCCACTACTGCAATACAATTCTCCCCATCATAGCGGTATAATTGTATATGGACTTGGGGGAAATTCTCATTGTCCAGATAAATTGTCAGGCTAATCTCCTCTTTCTGCTCCGGTATTTCATCTGTAAAGCTTCCGGCCCTCAATCCCCTTATGGTGCTTCGGATATTGGCCATTTCCAGTTCTTCATCCTGATAATAGTAAGTCCTTTTTTCATCTTCCAGCAAAGATGTAATGGTATAGCTGTTACCCTCCAGCTGAATGTCCAATTCGTACATATCCGAAAAGTCGGCCCAGAATATTTCCTGATGGCGCAGGGAATTATAGGACATATCCTTCAGTTTCTCGTATTGCTCTGGGGTAAGCTTATAGATAATCTTTGATTCCCCTATCCTGGCGTAGGCAGTCACTTCCTCTTCTTCCGTTCCCTCCATCGTTTCTGCTTTCTCCCTTTCTGCCTCCTTCTCTGCCGGGTCGCGTCCGACATGAAGGACGAAAGTTTCTTTTGTTTCTTCTTCCGAATCTTCTTCCGTTTTCAAATAATCGATTGCAATCGTCAATTCGGGCGCATCCAGGCCATATGCCGACAGTTCCTCTTCCGATGCCTTATAATTCGCATAATCTTTTAGATTCAAGTTTTTTATAGTGCCTAAATAGTCCTGTACCCTGGATGTGTCAAGGGGCAGGGAATCATCCTCTTTTTCCAGGAAATAAACGTCCTCCGCCAGATAAGTTGACGTACTGTTTTCCTCATAGACAATCCGCTCCGATTCCTCTCCGGAAAACTCTATCTGGGCCGCATCCTGGAATTCCGGAATTTCATCATGGTGGATTACATCGCTGATTTCTATCTCAAACCGCTCCAATGGGTCTGTCTTCACCAAATAAGCATTGCCGTCTCCAACGGATACATACCTCTCCGAATCCATAGCGCTGTAATTTCCTAACAGGATTTCATAGGTATCCGAATCCGTCTCCATATGGATTGAGCAAACAGGCGTATCCAGGCCATACTGGCCAAAGTCTTCCACTTCTTCTATGATGAAGGAAACGCCGAATTCCTTGAACAGCTCCAGCATTCCATTTATTTTTTCATCATCCACAGGAAATTCCTCATCCTCATCATAAATCCATCCGCCATTTTCATCTTTATGGAAAGCAAAAACGCCCGTATCGCATTCCCATGAAAGAACGTTTACTTCTTCGCTATTAACCTCCATAATAATCTCATCGCTGTTTTTAATGATTTCCTTTTGCTTTTCATATCTGCTCACGCTAAAAGCGGCAAGGCTGACACAAAGGAGTATCACGCACAGTATACCGAGCCTTTTATTTCGCTTCATTCCATCTCCTCCTTCCGACGGTTACGCATATTCCGATTCCCAGATACAGCAGGGGGAATACCGCAATCATAATCGTCTTTAAGAAAGAAGCGGCGGAATCGCTGATGGTAAGATAATTATAGTTCAGCGATTTGCTGCGGATGGCCACAGCTTCATCCTCCCCTATCAGCGAGGATATTGCATTCATGGCCAGATTAAGGTTTGCCCCTGATGAGTACCCATTATACATTTCATCCAGGAAGTTGGATGAAGCGAACCAAACAATCTGCCCCTCGTTTTCCGCCGCCACCGAAACGGCCAATGCAAAGGGGCCGTCTATATCCCCTTCCTCTTTTTCATAGGAGGACAGGGCATATCCATCCGTTTTGCTGAAAGCTTCCCCGGAAGTAGTGAGCAGTTCCGTTACGCTCTCCGTATCCTCAACCTTAAGGCCCTGGGCAATCGGCATAATCGCATAATACCTCCCTTCGATTAGCGGGTCCGTAATTTCGCTGCTGGCAATATCGGGAAGCAGTATATAAGGAGTCCGGAAAGCATAATGCGCCCTGTCAGTATCAACCACGATACCGTCCACAGCTTCCACCCCATAGTCCTTCAATATGCCATAAAGGTTTGTCAGCGTTCCATCCTCTGTGGGGCCTGCCATCACCATCAGTTTCCCGCCGCCCGAAACATACTCCGCCAGCAGGTCTTTTTCCTCAGCAGATATATCGCTGGACGGCCCGTAAACCAGAATACCGTCGGCATCTTCCGGGATGGACTCCGCCGTCAGCAGGGAAAAAACATCCAGTTCCATATTTTCTTTTTCCAGCTGTTCGCGGAAATCCTCCGGAAGCTCCGCCTCCCCATGCCCTTCCAGCAAGTATATTTTAGGCTGGTCTTCATTCACCACATAATCGATTGCCGAGGTAATTGCCCCTTCTCCGTCAAAGGAAACATCGTAGGAATAGGAATTCATGTTCGCGTCATAAAGATAAATATCGTCATAGCCGATAAACCGGCTCCGTTCCCCGCATTCCACTACCAGGCTGTTATTCTGCACCGTTTCTGAAGTATATTGCTCTGCGAATGTGGGAAATATATCCGGGTTCTTCTTTACCACCTCGATATGCTCTGACAGGCTTTCGTATTTATCCAGCAGATTCTCTATAATATCGTCTTCCTCATCCGCCTGTACAATCCAGTAGATGGTAACATCCTTTTCCAGGGCATTCACCACTACCTTCGTATTGCTGGTCACAGAGTAAAGCTTCGCCGAACTGATATCCAATTGTGTGAATGTTTTCGGCAGCGCGGAGACCAGAATGTTTACCGCAATCAAAATAGCAAGTACGATAGCTGTTACAACCAGCGAATAAGAGCCTCCCTGCAGGGCGATGCGGTTTCGGAGTATCTTTTCCTTCATCAGTTATACCTCCTTTTTTCCAGCGACTGCACAGTTAAAAACAGGAAAAAGACAATCACCGTAAAATAATAAACAATGGATGTCAGGTCAAAAACGCCGGATACAAATGTATAGAACCGTTCAAACAAAGATAATTTTCTCATAAACTCCGGCAAAAGGCCTTCGAACATTTCAGGTTTTTTAATGTATATCGCCCCTACTGCTGCAATCAGGATAAGGGAAACCCCATAGGCCAGCCCTTCATTCTTTGTCAGGAAGCGGATTACTGCCCCTAAGGCGCAGCAAAGGATACATAATACAATTGCCGTTCCAAAAGCTGTTGAGGAGACATGCTCCGCCAGGCTTACGCTGTAATAGTTCAAAAGGATTACCGGTATTGCAATTCCTGCCGCAAATCCCACATTCTCTGTCAGGGAAGACAGAAACATCCCTATCGATATGAGGGCGGCCCCCATGATAAAAAATGCCGCGATGGAGCCATAGGAGGTAATCAGATATACCTCACCGTATTGAGCAAAAATCAATGGATACACGGAAATAATGCATAATGGGATAAAGTAAACGGCCAGCAAAGCCAGGTACTTCCCCGCCACCACCTGTACAGCCGTAATCGGCAATGAATAGAGGAGCTGGTCCGTCTTCTGTTTTCTTTCCTCCGCTATGACGCGCATCGTCAGAATTGGGATGAGCACCACAAAAAGCAGGCTCACAAAGCTTAAAACATACTCGAAGTTGGCTATTGCCTGCTGGATATTGTAAATCATGGCCCCTATTCCCACGAAGGCCAGTAAAAACGCCCCAAAAATATATGCTGTCAGGGAATGGAAATAACCCGATAATTCATGTTTTAGTACTGCAATCATTCTTTCTCCACCTCTCTTTCCTCCGAGTCGCCCTTTTTAACCGCCGCTTCCGGCGTGTAGCTTTCCTTCATTTCCGCTTCCGTCACATTGCTTTCCCCTCTCTCCGCCTCCGGCTCATTGCTTTCCGTCAGTTCAATAAACACGTCCTCCAAATTGGCCTTTTTGGATGTCAGCTCCAGAAGGGCTTTTTTCCTCCCGGCAAAAGCAAAAAAAATGTTGCGGCAGATATCGGACACGTTCCCCGGCTCAATCTGTACATCCACACGGGTACTTCCGTTTTCCAACGCTTTCATCTGCCATCCCGATACCGCGTCCATTTCCTTTAGAATTTCATCGATTTCATCTTTTTTCGCCTCCGCAACGAAAGATACCCCTTGGGATGCCATGAACAATTTCTCAAGGTTTTCCGGTTTGTCGAACGCCACCAGCTTCCCCTTGGCAATGATAAGAACCTTTTCGCAGATTGCCTGTACTTCCGACAGGATATGGGAGCTTAATATGACCGTATGTTCCTGACCCAGCTGCTTTATCAAATCCCTGATTTCTATAATCTGGATAGGATCCAGCCCCACGGTAGGCTCATCCAGAATAATGATTTTTGGATTCCCAAGCAGCGCCTGGGCAATCCCTACCCTCTGTCTGTATCCTTTGGAAAGCTTTGAAATCAACCGATTCTCCACGCCCTCTAATCTGGCCTGCAGAATTACGGTTTCAATTTGCCTTGTCAATTCCTGCCTTCTGAGCCCCTTTGCCTCTCCTACAAACTTCAAATATTCCAAAGGCGTCTCATTCATATACAGCGGCGGCTGCTCAGGAAGATAACCCAACAGCCTTTTTGCTTTATCGGGTTCTTCAAAAATATTATATCCATCAACACTTACCCGTCCTTCCGTGGCGGACAGGCATCCGGTCATAATGTTCATGGTAGTAGATTTTCCTGCCCCATTGGGACCCAAAAAGCCATATACATGTCCTTCTTCAATTTCAAAAGACAGGTCGTTCACAGCCGTAAATTCCCCATAACGCTTTGTTAAATGTTCTACGGTTATCATTCTGTTCTCCATTTCTGCGCCGCTTTTTTGAATGCCTTAAGTTTGCGGATGCAGCGCAGACACAAACTTGCAGAAGAAAAATTAGTCCTTCTTTCCAAGGAGCATCTTAGCATCCGTTGCTGAAACCATACTGAAAAAATAAAATTTTTTGCAAAATTATATTTACTTTTCAGCTTCCTTTAAGCTTCAAAATGTACTATATATATTAAGAAAGGGATTGAAAGGATATTATGAAAATACTTGTCATTGAAGATGAAAAACTACTGGCAGATTCTATACGGACATTGCTGGCGGGAAAAGGGTTTGACGTGGAAGTCGCCTATGATGGGAAAACGGGCAGGGAATATGCAGAGCTGGGAATTTATGACCTTTTAATCCTGGATGTGATGATGCCCGGGATGAACGGTTATGAAGTAGCACGGAAAGTCCGTTCCATGAAATGCGGAACGCCTATTTTAATGTTGACGGCAAAATCCGAATTGGAGGACAGGATTACCGGCCTGAATGCAGGCGCCGATTATTATCTGACGAAGCCCTTTGATACAAGGGAACTGCTGGCCTGTATCAATGCCCTTTTACGCCGACAGGGAACGCAGGTGGATGAAGTCGCTTATGGCAACACTTCTCTGGATTTGGCCTCCGCTATGCTGGTTTGCGGAGCAAATACCGTCCGCCTGTCCGCAAAGGAATTTGATATTATGCGTTTTCTTCTGCAATCCGGCAGCCGCATTCTTTCCAAAGAAACTATTCTTGCAAGAGTGTGGGGATATGATTCCGATGCGGTGGAAAATCACGTGGAAGTATACATAGGGTTTCTGCGCAAAAAACTGGCCAGCATCGGTTCCAATATCCGTATTGAAACCATCCGCAGAATGGGATACCATTTGGAGGTAAAAGAACATGACCAAGAAGCTTCGTTATAAATTTATATGGATTACTATGAGCATTATCACAATTATGCTCTGTATCATCATGTGGTTGTTATATTTTTTTACAAAAATGAACCTGGAAAACAACAGCATCAGCATGCTGCAGAATATCGCCGTAAACCCGTTTCTGCAGCGTGTTCCAAACGAGTTGTCGGAAGATGTGCGCCTCCCCTATTTCACTCTCCAAATCAATAAGCAGGGAGAAATAATCGCTACAGGAGGCGGGTATTATGATCTTTCCGATGAGATTTTTTTAAAAGACCTAATAAACGCCGCTTTCTCCAATTCCGCCCGTACCGGTATCATACAGGAATATAATCTCCGCTATTACCACTTAAGCACCCCGCTCAGCCAGGTGCTTGTTTATGCCGACACTTCCAGCGAACAGGCAACTTTAAGCAATTTGCTGCGGAACTGCATTTTTATCGGGCTGGCCTGTTTCCTGATTTTTCTCGGCATCAGTTTTTTGCTGGCCTGTTGGGCAGTAAGGCCCGTTGAAAAAGCATTGAATCAGCAGCGCCGTTTTATCGCCGATGCTTCCCACGAATTAAAAACGCCCCTGACCGTCATCATCACAAATGCGGAACTTATGCAGAATCCGGATTATGACGAAGCAAGCCGCGCCATATTTTCCTCCAACATTTTGGTCATGTCAAAGCAAATGCGCAATCTGGTGGAACAAATGCTGGAGCTTGCCCGCGCTGACGACATCCAGTCAAATGTGGTTTTTTCCACTGTCAATTTCAGCCAGATTGTATCCGATGCCATACTTCCCTTCGAACCCATATTCTTTGAAAAGGGCCTCCTATTGAAGACAGACATAGCGGAAAATATTATGGTCAACGGTGAATCTTCGCAATTGAGGCAGGTTTTGGATATCCTTTTGGATAATGCGGGAAAATATTCCTGCACAAAAGGACAAATCTGGGTGACATTGCAAAACCGCGGCAAAGGACATTGCCTGCTAACCGTTGCCAATGAAGGGCAGGAAATATCCGCCAGGGATTTACAGCACCTTTTTAAACGGTTTTACCGGGCCGATGCGGCAAGAAGCCGGACCGGCAGCTTCGGCCTTGGACTGTCCATTGCCGAAAGCATTGTTATACGGCATAAAGGGAAAATATGGGCGGAAAGCAATCACAATATAAATACATTCTTTGTGGAACTTGAAACATCAGCCGCTTATCATTTCCCCCATTTCCCTTACGTAAAGAACGATTGCTAACAGCAGGGATAAAAATCATCCCGCAGCGCCCTGCTGAGATACTGTTCGTTAGTGCCGTTCTGGTATGCAATCCACCGTGTTTATCCTTTCTGCCTTCTTAATCTTCCTGTTCAAAAATATCGGATAATTGCTTCTCCATTCGGTTAATAAGGTTAACTACTAAAGCATTCCCCATCATAAATCTACGTTTGTTCAAAGGCATATCTGCCTTTTCGCCATTGACCAAACATTCTTTTGTCCAATCTGAAGGAAAACCTTGTATTCTTTCCATTTCTATTGGTGTCAACAATCGAATATTTCCTGTCTTTTTGTCTTTAACAATATGGGTCATTCTACTGAAAGACCCTTCGCTAGTCAGCAATGTCCTCGCTGGTTTGTTATATTCGTCAATCATAGCGATGGGCCCCTCGGAGAATACATATTCATGCCCATTAGCAGCTTTTCTTGGCAATTTTTTTGCGCCTTTGATATACTGCCATGTTCTATGTGCCTCATCCGGAAGCCTTTCAATAGTCTCATCGCTGTGATTTGTTTCGGGGGCAGTATAATATAAACGCTCTTCAGATATAAAAAATTGTTCATCAATATCACCTTCTTCCATAATATCGCCAAGAGTAATCTGATTTCCAGTATAAGAAGGTTTTGTTTTTAATGTATAAATTATGCCATTTATCATAAATCCGCTATTTTCAAAATTAAAGGAAAAAGAACTTGAAATTTCACCAATCCTCCGAGGCAAAGCTTCAATTTTTATTTTTTTTATATCTTCATCGTTTACCGAAAAACTTTTTGCAAAAAATCCGGTTTTTGTAATAATATTTCCAACAGACTCCCTACGACTCTCCAAATCATCTTCGCTATCATAATTAGTAATAGACGTAATGTTCTTTGCATAACATGTATCGTTTTTGTATGCGAAAATAAATGTTCTACGTCTTCGCTGCTGATATCCATATTCTGCCGCATTAATTACACGCCATTCAACGCTATATCCCAAATCCCTGAAACACGCCAAAATAATCCCAAAATCACAACCCCTTTGACTAGCCGGGCTTTTAAGTATTCGATCGACATTTTCCAGCAATACAAAGGGCGCGCCCTTTACCTCCAGCATATCTCTAATATCCCACCATAAAACGCCTTTTTTCCCTTCTAATCCTTTTGAAGTTGCCAGCGATGAAGCAACCGAATAATCCTGACAAGGGAATCCTCCCACGAGCAAATTATGAGGAGGAACGGTTTCCTTTTCCACAGTATTTATATCATAATTTGTTGTATCCCTTCCCTTTAAATCATAACATGTGCCAAATCTGTTTATATAGCAGGCATGTGCCCACTGTGTTGTTTTATCTGCCGGTTCCCATTGGCTAAACCATACAGTTTTCCATTTTTCCGGTTTTTCAGTATCTTCTATTTTTTTTATGGAATTAAGCCCACAGCGAAAACCACCTACCCCGGCAAATAATTCGCATACCGTTTTCTGCATATATTTCCTCCTCAATTGGTTTCCATTTATTTAAACCCTAAAATATTTTTTAAAAAATAATTATTGTTGATCCAGAAAGATTGTGTTGTCATCCAATCGCCTTGAGGCAGCATATTTGCATCTTTCCAAATAATGCCGTATTCATATAAACTCCCATCATGCATATGAATCAAATATGCACTTTCCTGAGCGTGTGGCCTGATATGAATAATAGGGTTATCTTTTTTCTTTGGCAAATTATTTTTAACAATATAGCCTGCCTTTGTCTCTTTAAGCCAAAATTCAACCTTGCAATTCCGGATAAGATAGTGGATATTCTCCCATCCGATTCTCGCAATTCGGTTCAAATCTTCAAATGGCATATTCCAAAAGAAATATTTATACAATCTATATACACTTTTATCTCTGGCAAATACGACAAAGAAAAATTTTGTTTCGCTAAAATAATTATAAACCTGCGACTCTTCCCATGTTTCATTTGCGAATTCAATAAAATTAAACGGCGGCAACGAAATACTTTCATTCATAGATAAATCATTTTCAATGCGCACAACTTTTACCACAATATTAGCTTTTACAAATTCTTCTGCATGGTTTCCCCGTATTCCAAGCATCCGGTAGGTTAAATCCGTCCATTGAGCTTTATTATTGTTATAATCTCTGCCAAAATACCGACATAGTTCTAAGTCGCTCCAACCCCTAAAACAATCCAGCTTATTCAGAACAATGCTTTCAAAAGACATTATTTTAAGCCGCATTGGATTATCAATAATAGTCTCTAATTGAACAGGCATTTTCCCCGTATGGCTTGGAATTACGTATGTATGCAATATAAAATCCATATATTGCCTTTTGAAACAAAATGCTCTTTTATTCGCCAGTACCTCTGAATTATAATATTGGGGCCTCATGCTGCCTGCGGATGTTGCGCCTTTCGTACATGCCCCCAAATACATTGTATCACTTTCGCTTAGTTCATCCGCATGTCCCATTCTGATTTTATCGATTATCTTATTATAATCATCCAAAATAATTGGCATGTCTTTTTCAAATGGGGAAAATAAATTAACAAAACCAATTCTATATAATGTATTGTATTTTAAAAGTTTATTTCTTTCATAATAAATAAGAAGAATTAATCGACACTTTTCCCAAACATGCGACTTATAAAAATTGGGTTCCACCGGATCTTCGTAGGAAATCATTGTGAGAACCAATCTTTCGCCTGCTGATAAATTTCCATTTTTCAATATATCATAACAAGTTACTTTAAGCTCTACCCCGCATTTTGGAAAATCCGGTTCCTGATCGCTATTGGCTTTATAACAGAAATATTTTTCTTCCAACAAATTTCCAAGTTTACCTTTTTGATTTGGATTTGAATAATCAATTTTGCTGTCTGTAATTGCTTCTTCTAAAAATCGGCTTTCGTATAAAACATCTTGAAATGTTTTTCCTATTAATCCCTTTGCATATCTTTCAATGTCTCTTGGGTTGGAATCATTATATGGTATCATTATAATAAATTTACCTCCCATTAACTATACTAAAAATAAATCCTTTTCCGAAATCTTCTTATCAAAAATAGATTTTATTTCTATTGGCACATTCCCTGATATCTATTTTACACGTTAGCGCAAAAGTACACAAGCAGCTTGATGTTTATCGTCCACCGGTTTGACCAGATAATCGTAGGCCTGTACCTCAAAGACTGGACCAATCTGACCCAAAAACCGCACAATATTGCAAGGAATAACTTTCCATCTTAATATCCATACCGTTTTCTGTATTTCAGGAACATAAATACGGACAAGGCAAGGGCCATCAGTTCCGCCACAGGCGTTGCCAGCCATATACCGTTTACCCCAAAAAGCAATGGAAGGGTAATCATGGTAATCAGCATAAACACAAAGGATCTGGAAAATGCAAGGATGGCCGAAATAATCCCATTGGATAAGGCAGTAAACATTCCGCTGGCAAAAATAATGAACCTCCCCGGGGCAAGCCCTCAAGTACTGTGCTCGGCTCCTACGTCGCCGCTCACAGTACTTGCCTTTTACATCTGCTTACGCATCTGTAAAAGCGGGGTATCGGGA
>JAETTM010000077.1 GCA_021769135.1 Lachnospiraceae bacterium
GGCGATGAAATGGAAAGCATTTCACAGTTTTTCCATATCTTGGATTCCGTATCCATGCCCAGAGGATGCGTCATTACCCCTGCAAACCTCTATGATATTACTACCTATAGCTGCTGCATGAATACCTCTAAAGGCATTTATTATTATAAAACCTATTCCAATAATCAGCTTACCGCCATCGGGATGCATCGGGAAAACCTGGATTCGGATATCCTCCGTACCTATCCGTTGGCAACCAGCCAGCAGATTGCCTGGGCCAACTAAATCCGGCCATGCAGCGTTTTCCTTTAACAGCAAGTCAAAGACCCCGCTGCAAGCAACGGGGCATCAAAATTGTAGTGCAGCAAGCTGCGGGGTATTTGACCCTCGCGGCATTCGCCAAATGCTCATGCAAGCATGGCACTTGGCTCATTGCTCGCGGGAATAAAGCTTCCCTCCGGACGGCTGACTGCCGCCTGGAGGGAAACTATTGTTTGTTCCAAAGCTCCGGGTTAGGAATATATATCAATAAAATTAATCCCCAATCCCAAAACCCTGTCGAGCATCTCCTTGAATATATCCTGTGTCTTTCCTGTAAAACCCTCCCCCGCACTTTTCTTTACTTCAATTCTTCATAATCCTGTTCCGTATAGTCTTTTTTAGCATCCCAGTTGGGGAATTCCAGCGAGCCGTAATCCATGCCGACCGCTTCGCACGCCCTCTTCCATTCCTCCGTGGAAGAATCCGCCAGCGTCTTCAACTGCCCGTCAAAATCCGTAATGCTCTGGGAAAAAATCCCCTGGACAATGGCCCCCAGGCTTGGCTGGA
Organism: Lachnospiraceae bacterium; assembly: GCA_021769135.1. Lineage (GTDB taxonomy): Bacteria > Bacillota > Clostridia > Lachnospirales > Lachnospiraceae > Kineothrix. The sequence goes on from JAETTM010000077.1 coordinate 808, forward strand.
TATCCTTTACTTCCACATAAAAGTCATTCGCCTTTTCATCCCTGCTTGTGATAGTAGGAACTATTTTGGAAGTTTCCGTTGCAATCGTGTAATATTCTTTCATTATTTCGTTTGTCATATACTTCTCATTGATTGCAGGAATCACGGAGACAAAAGCGCCATCCTCTACGCAGCCCGACTGATACCCGTATTCCTCGCTGAAAAGAGCCATTAAATATTCCGCTGCCTCTTTCGGATGTTTGGACTGCTTATAGACGCCAATCCAAGGGGAAAGTTCACCGCCCTGAACATAAGTATCCGTTACCCCATCCGGAACCGGAACCGCCATAACTCCATAGTTTAAATCCGGGTATCCTTCGCCCCATGGGGAAATGCACCACATACCCTGGCATAAAAATCCGGCCTGCCCTTGCGCAAACATTTCCCTGGCCTCCGGTGCGCTGATATTTACCGTATCCGGATGGATGCTTCCGTCATCTACCAGCCCTTTTAAAAATCCCATGGCCTGTTTCATCTCATCCGTATCATAGGGCGCCCTGCCATCCACGGTAAGCACTTTTGTAATGGCTGCCACTTTCCCGCCTGCAGCAGCGGCCAGGGAACGGACCAGGACATCCATCCGGTTTACCTGCTTGCCGCCGTCAATCAGTCCGTAAACGCTGCCATTCCCGTTTTCCGTTATTTTCCTGCATGCCTCCCTGAATTCGGAGTATGTCGTCGGAATCTCTGTCACGCCCGCCTGTTCCAGCACATCTTTATTATAGAAGAACAGACATTGGATTACCGGCATCTGTTCCGTAATCGTATACCAGTCGTCGCCGATATGGGTTACGCCCTCTTCAAAAGACCGCGGGTCGAACTGGTCGGCAAAATCCTCCGTTACAAAGCTGTTAATTGGCTGATACCAGCCTTCTTCCACTGCCGTCTTCAATGTCATACCGCCTGGAATCGGGAAGATATCCGGACCGTCCCCAGATTTAATCATTGTGACAATCGTATTTTTAAACTGGTCTACCGTAAGCATCGTATATTCGATTGTAATATTCGGATGTTCCTCCATATATTTCTTATGGAATTCTTCCCGCCGCTGTGCGGAGCCGTCGCTCCAGTCCACAATCCTCAATGTTATCTTCTCATCGGAACCCTCCGTTTTGCCCACGGCTTCCGCTTTATCTTCCGCAGCTTCCGCCGGGCTGTCGCTTTCCGCCGTATTCGTGCTCTCTTCCGCCTGATTTCCTGTGGACGGCATGGCTCCGCATCCGCTTAATGATAAAACCGTCATAACGCCCGCCAGCAATAATGCCCCTAATTGTCTCTTTTTCATATCTTTCTCCATTTCTGCGCTGCTTTTTTCACGTCTTAAGTTTGCGGATGCAGCGCGGACACAAACTTGTTACCCCGTTGCGGCTTCTTTCGGCTCAGCTCTTTACCGCCCCGGCAATCCCTTCTACAAAATATTTCTGCATGAATATGAACAGGATGATAATCGGAATCACCGCAATGCTTCCCCCTGCCGCAATCCCGGTCCAGTCCACCACGTTTTCCCCTTTGAACACGTATAGCCCAACAGCCAGTGTCCTGGAAGAAGGATTGTTCAGAGTCAGCACCAAAGGCAGCATAAACGCATTCCAAGCCCAGATGGTTTCCATAATAACTACCGTAGTGGCAATCGGCTTGCATATCGGCATCATTACATAGAAGAATGTTTTAAAATAATTGCAGCCGTCCATTTTTGCCGCTTCCTCCATCTCCTTCGGGATAGATTCAAAGAAGCTGGTAAACAGCAGAAGGAAAATCACGTGGGCGCCTCCCGCCTGGGATAGGATCAGCCCTGTCCTCGTCCCTATCAGGTTCATGCTTTTAATTACCTCATAGGTGGGGATAATGGTGCTCACCAGAGGAATTGCAATGCTGCCGAGGAAAATCGCCATCACTACATTCCTTCCCCAAAAACGGTATCTTCCCATGGCATATCCCGCCATCATAGTCATAATCAGAACGATAATCACCGAAAACAGGCTCACGATTACTGTATTTATGAAATATGTGCCGAAATCCGCTTTGCTCCAAATCCGGATAATATTGTCAAGGGTAGGCGCTTTCGGGAGCAGCCCCAGCCTGTTTTCAAAGAATTCCGTCTGGCTCTTAAAAGATGCGGAAACTGTCCATAAAAAGGGATATATCCAGATAAAGCCAATGCCCGCCAGCAGTATATGGTTCATCAATCCCCTGCCAATTTTTTTTCTTTTATCTTTATTCATTCCGGCATCCTCCTATAAACTTTTGCTAAGACGGCCTTTAATTCCATTCAGTACCAGACCGATAATAATTACTGCCCCTCCGAAAAACAATGCTGCAGCGCTGGCATATCCAAGCCTGGGCATTCCGATTTCACTGGAAAACGCGCTCCTGTATACATAAGTCGCGATTACGTCCGTGGCATAGAAAGGGCCGCCTTCCGTCATCGTCTTCACAATATCAAACACTTTCAGGGAATTAATCGCACACAGGATGGCTATAATCCCGCCCACCGGCGTGATAAGGGGCAAGACAATACGGAAAAACGTCTGTCTCCTGTTCGCCCCATCCACCGTGGCCGCCTCATATACATCTTTGGGAACGCTTTGCAGCCCCGCCAGCCAGTATATCATATAAGTACCGCAGTCCTTCCACAGGGAAATGACCACCAACGTGGGGAGCGCATACTTTGCATTCCCGAGGAAATTAACCGGCTGCCCTGAAATATGCAGGGAAGTCAGCAGATGGTTCACCGGCCCCTGGACCCCCAGAATGAAAATCATAATAATCCCTACCACTGACGTAGTAGTTACTACAGGCACGAAATACATGGTACGGTAAATGGAACTTCCTTTCAGCTTTTCATTATTCAGCATATATGCCAGGAACAGGGAAACCGCTAATTCCAAAGGAACAATCAGCGCCGTATACTTAAAACTGTTGAAAAAAGCATTCCAAAACAGCTCATCGTGCAGCAGTTCCTTATAGTTTGCCAGGCCAACATATTCCGCATAGCCTGTCATGCCGGACCAATCCAGCAAGGAATACTGGATACTGCAAATGATGGGGTATCCCTGAAACAGAATATAGAACCCTACTGCCAGGGCCATAAAAAGCCAGCACCACGCATTCATCACCAGTTTATCCTTCCGCTTCCTTTTTTCCGAATCCGTTCCCTTCCCCGAAGCTACCTGAAGTTTCTGCATATGTCACCTCATTTCTGCGCGGCGGTCATTTGTCACGGAGCTGCGATGCCGCGCGGACGCAGGCCCCGAATATTCATTATCTTTCGGAAATCCCCTTCTAATTCAGGCATTTATGCCTTATGGCCGATTCCATGGGAAGCCCTGTGTCATAATCCAGCTGTCTCGGCTCATATTCCTCATTTTCCCGCTGCCTTGTATATCCCTCATTTTCCCATGAAGGAACATATCCTTTATTCCATGGCCTCATGGACCATTGATAACCGCGGTACAAATCACGCGTCTCATTCATATGGTCAATCAACAGCCTGTGGAGTTCCCGGATAACCTCAAGGTATTTCTCATCCCCTATCCGGTTATCCACCTCGTAAGGGTCGGAATCCATATCATAAAATTCATCCTCGTCCATCAGATAGACAGCCAGCTTGTATTTGTCGGTAATCACCGCCCGCATCATCTGCAGCCCGCCGAATCCGTCATGGTCGATTTCATATCTGGTGAATTCCGTATAAACGGCTTCGTTAACTACCTTATCGGGGCATTCAATCTGCATAAGCATGCTTTTGCCTTCCAGAAGCTTCGGAATAGGAAGCCCAAAATAATCCATTACCGTAGGCACAATGTCGATATGGGAAGCCGGAGCATTGACCACAGCCCCTGCCGCGCCGCCTTTTATAATCAGAGGGATATTGGCCACCTCTTTGTATACCGTGGCTCCCTTGGACGACAAGTGATGCTCACCCAGCAGCGTGCCATGATCTGAAGTAAAAATCACCAAAGCATCCGGCAGCTTTTCCCTTATCACATCCAATACTCTTCCTATCTCGTAATCCACAAAGGAATTGCACCCTAAGAACAGGGAAAGCCATCTGGACGGGCTGTTCAGCTCTTCTTCGTCCGCGTTTATTTTTTCTCCCGCCCACAATCTCTGCATCATATTTTTCCGGCTCAAATCATCACGGAATCCAGGGCTGCTGTCAAAACAAAAGCCGTCATACATCCTATCGAAAGGCGCCGGACACAAAGAAGGTCCGTGGGGTTCATCATAGGATACCGTAAGGAAAAAATCCTCCTCTTGAAACTCCTCCAAAAACCTGACCGCCCTGTCGGAACAACGGTGGGCGTATGTAAACTCTTCCGTAAAACCATGCTGATAAGCTTTTTCGGGATCCCTGGACAGTATTTTCTCCTCATCCGTCAATTCCTCCAGATAACATTTCATGTCATACCAGTAATCCGGATTCCACCCTTCCGGGCATTCCCCCAACCCAAAATAGTCGCCGCCGTCCAGATGCCATTTCCCGATATAGCCGCACTCAATGCCATTGTCTGTCAGCCTCTGCCCCACTGTCTTTACGTTCGCCCCTAAAGGAACGCTGTTTGCCACTACCCCGTTGCTATGGGGGAATAATCCTGTAAAAACAGCGCTTCTGGCAGGTCCGCATACCGGCTGGCATGTGTAAGCATTTTCATAACGGATACCTTCTTCCGCCAGCCTGTCCAGGTTAGGCGTTTTCATTTTTCCGTTTCCGTAGCAGCCAAGCATGTCTTTTCTTGTCGTATCCGTCATCAAAAGTATTACCTGCTTTTTCACTTTCTTCCTCCTTTCCTTCTCAAAATACCTATCCAGGGTTTCCCCCTCATAAAATATTTTGTTATTTAAAAATCCGGGCCCGTTTCTTTATATGTCCAGTATAGCGGATTTCCCCTTTGCTTCCATATCAATTTATGTTTATGATATGGACATTTCTGCTTTTCCTGTGGTATGATTAAAAAAATGGCGCTATGAGGTTTTTATGATTAACGTATCAGGACACTTAAGGAACAGAAGAAGAATTGTAGGATTTGCGGACGATAGCAATCCGCTGACCGTCAATTGCTGCGGACTTCAGATTTTCAAAACAAAAGATTATTCCCAGCGGCGCAGCAGCGGACGGGTGGATTATCAGATTATTTATATTTATGAAGGAACCGGGCATTATTTCCTGAATAACGAATGGGTTTCCCTGCCCGCCGGAAATATCCTTCTGTTCCGCCCTTCCGAACCCCAGATATATTCTTATTATGCCAATGAAAAACCGGTCATTTACTGGATTCATTTTACCGGCACGGAGTGCGAAGCCCTTCTGGAAAAATATTGCATCAGCAACTGCTATATTGGGGAAAATTTGTCATTGAAAATACTCTTTCAGGACATCATTACCGAACTGCAGTTAAAAAAAGTCCTTTATGAAGACCTTGTCATCCACAGTTTCTATAAAATACTGGCCATCATCTGCCGCTCCCGTCAGCAGATACTGATGCCTTCCGAAAATAATTTTTCCATTGACCGGCTCATTATCCAGCTCAACCAGAAATATATGGATAAATGGACCATATCTTCCATGGCGAATTTTTGCAAGCTCAGCGAGGGGCATTTTGCACATATGTTCAAAAGCCGGATAGGGGTTTCCCCCATGCACTTCCTGAATGAGCTCAGGGTGGAAAAAGCCAAGAGCCTTATCGCCGCCGATACGATGAGCATTTCCACTATCGCATCTTTGGTCGGCTTTGACGACCCTCTGTACTTTAGCCGCGTTTTTAAGCGGGTTACCGGCATCGCCCCACAGAATTTCCACCGCAATGCGCTGGAAACCAATACCCCGGAATGGTGGCCCGCCGATTGAGGATACTTTACTTTACAGCGTAGAAATGGAGGTTAAAATATATGAATTTAACAATTGAAACCGGAATCTCTTCCATCACTGTTTTTTTCCAGGGGCTTATCAGCTTCTTTTCCCCCTGCGTGCTGCCTTTGATTCCCCTGTACATCGGTTACCTTTCCGGCGGTGCAAAGACGGTGGATGAAGACGGGAATATCTCTTATAAGAGAAGCAGGATTATGAGGAATACCTTATTTTTTGTCCTTGGCATCAGCTTTGCCTTTTTCCTGCTTGGTTTTGGCTTTACCGCCATCGGAAGGTTTTTCCACAATTATCAGACCTGGTTTACCCGTATCGGCGGGGTTATCGTCATTTTATTCGGCCTGTACCAGCTTGGCCTGTTCGGAAGTTCTTCTTTAGGCAAAGAGCATCGCCTGCATTTCCAGCCCGATACCCTGGCCATGAATCCGTTGACGGCCTTGGTTCTTGGCTTCACTTTCAGTTTCGCATGGACGCCCTGCGTAGGCCCTGCCCTTGCCAGTGTATTGCTTTTGGCCGCATCGGCCTCTTCTTCCCTCACCGGCTTCCTGCTGATCGGCGTTTATACCTTAGGTTTTGTCCTGCCCTTCCTCGCCGTAGGGCTGTTCACCAAAGCCTTGCTTGATTTCTTCAGGAAATACCGCTCCGCCGTGAAATATACGGTCAAAGTGGGCGGCATCCTTATGATTTTAATCGGCGTGATGATGTTTACCGGCTGGATGAACGGCATCAGCTCCTATCTCTCCGGCAATGTTTCCCAAAGCGCAGAGGAAAATACGGGAAAAGCCGCAGAAACGGAAAACGCCATAGGCAACGGAGAGAATCCGGTATCCGATGCAGCAGACAGCCCCGGCGCGGATTCGGCATCCGATGCAGCAGGCAGCCCCGGCATGGATTCGGCATCCGATGCAGCAGGCGGCCCCGGCGTGGATTCGGCATCCGGACATGAGGAAGAATCCGCAGCCGACACTGTTCCTGCCCCGGACTTTACCCTTCTGGACCAGTACGGCAACAGCCACACTTTATCCGACTATAAAGGAAAAACGGTATTCCTCAATTTCTGGGCTACCTGGTGCCCGCCCTGTCGGGCGGAAATGCCTGAAATCCAGGAAATCTATGAGGAATATGGGGAAAACAGTTCCGATGTAATCATTCTCGGCATCGCCTCCCCTGAAGTAGGGCGGGAAGGCACCGCGGAAGATATCGCTGCATTTTTATCGGAAAATAACTATACCTATCCGGTGGTCATGGATACTGACGGGATTATGTCATATTACTATGGTATCAGCGCCTACCCTACTACATTTATGATTGATAAAGACGGGAATGTGTACGGATATGTTCCCGGGCAGATTACAAAGGATATCATGAAAAGCATCATTGAACAGACCGCTAACGGGGTTAGGCAGTAGCCCAGTTCCTATAAACATATTTGCTGCAAGGTCTGTACCGTAACAGGGAAGCCGGAAAGAGTGTTGTAAGTCACCAGGAGTTGGCCGCGGGCCAGCTCTTTTTTATTCGGCTCAGCCATTCTCTTTTTCTTTCCCTTCTAAATATTTTTCTACCGCCGGGTCTTTCATGTCATACATACGATACCATTCCTTTGTTTCCTCATCCTTTGCAGTCTCCGAACGGTTTTTATAGAGAAATCTCGTCAAATTATAGCAGTCTATCCATATTTCATTATTTCCCTCTTTCTGCGACTCGTTGAAAATGAGCTGCAGGCCCCAGTGGAGATGGACTACTTTAATATTGTTCACATTTTCCTTTTTGCTGTAGCCGGTATGGCCCATATAACCGATGACCTGGCCTGCCGTCACCACGCTGCCCTCCTCCAATTCCTTGTAATAAGGGAAGTTCTGACGCAGATGGGCATAGTAATAGTACCTTTTGCCATCAAAGCTCCGTATCCCCAAACGCCAGCCTCCGTACTGGTTCCACCCGATAGCTTCCACATAGCCCGACTCGATGGCAATAATGGGCGTACCTATCTGGCCCATCATATCGTGGCCGAGATGGGGCCTGGAATATCCATAGCTTCTGGATGCCCCGAAATCATCATAGTCGCTGTATTCAAATCCCTTGGCAATAGGGGAAAAGGCTTTCAGGCCGTAGCATTTCTGCCATTCCTGCTTTCCCTCTCCCGTCTCTTTGCATATTTCGTATTCCCCCACATAGCCGCCCAGAACCGCTTCATACGCTTCCAGATAGTAGGAATAGTATTTCATGTCCTTCACCAGCTCCCTCATGGTCGTCTCTTTGTTCTGCAATTTTTTGGCCGTCCTGGCGATTTCCGCTTTCGTGCCGGAAGGGAATTCGCCGCCATGCTTAGCTCCTACATAGGCCAGCAGTTCTATCCAGTCCACATGTATGGACTCTTTGTCTTCCAGCGCCGCCTTGTATGTATCCACATCCCATTGATACGCTTCGCACAGCGCTTCATAGGAAACGTTAAAGTCCACCCACTTAATATACTCCCGCTCCCCCACAGAGCCCACTTCCACCGCCTGCGGCTGTTCTTCCACCCTGCCGTTTTTCACAATCCCTATCAGAAATACGCTATACAGCGACGCTAACAGAATACTTTCTATCAGCACCGCTTTTTTGATTTTTTTCAAATATTGCATTTTCCACCGTCCTATACGCTTCATTGCAATATATGAAAAAAGGCGCACAGCCATGCCATGCACCTTTCATAATTTTACCATATTTTCTTTTCATGCCCAATCCAGACTATGCCGGCTTGTCCGCTTATACCTCCGGCTCAATCAAACCGTAAGTATTCCCTTTCCTCTTGTAAACAACATTTACCTGTTCCGTTTCCGCATTCACGAATACGAAAAAGCTATGCCCCAACAATTCCATCTGGACACACGCGTCCTCCGGATACATCGGTTTAATATCGAACTTTTTCGAGCGGATAATTTTCACTTCCTCATCGTCCATATAATCCTTCTCGATAAATTCCGGCTTAAAGAAACCTACCGACTGTTTCTGGTCTATCAGCTTGTTTTTATACTTTTTCAGCTGCCTTTCAATAATTTCCTCCACCAAGTCGATGGAAACATACATATCGTTGCTGACCTGTTCCGAACGAATGATGCTCCCCTTTACCGGTATGGTCACTTCTATCTTCTGCCGTTCTTTCTCTACACTTAATGTCACATGTACTTCCGTCTCCGAATTAAAATATCTTTCCAGTTTCCCAATCTTGTCTTCTACTGCCGTCCTCAGCCCTTCTGTAACTTCGATGTTCTTGCCTACAATAACAAACTTCATATCACTCATCCCTTTCATTGGATTATTGTTCAACACTATACCCCGAAAATATTTTCATTTAGTATATTGTTTTCAAATATTATACCATATTGTACCATATCTGTGCAATAATTTAAGCTTTTATTCTCTTTCGATTTAACGCCTTCCGGCAGAGCACAGCCACAGCCAATCCCCCTCTTATTTTTATCCGTTCTTATCATAATAAACAAAACACCCGTTCTGAAATCCGCAATAATATATCCCAGCATTTTCCTATGAAACCATGTGGATAGTGTGGATAAATCCGTGTATAAGTAATTAATCCTTAATTTTACGCATTTTTATATGTGGATAACCAAAACCGTTATTCCCCATCAATTGCATTCTAAATAGTGTTCTTTGTGTATCTTGCACAAGTAGGGTTTTGGGGAAGCGCCCGCTGGCCCTGATGGAAAATTTCTTCTACGAGAGCCTCATATTATATAAAGGCGGATGCACATGCGGCATCCGCCTTTATAAGCTTTATTCCAATTTCCTTTTTGCCGGCAATCTTCTAAAAGATTCTTCTTACGGAAAGAGGTGTTCTGTAGCTTGCGCTGGAAACTATGATTCCGGTCTTGGAAGTTGACGCATGCACTATCTGGCCGTTGCCGATATACAAAGCCACATGCCCTGAATAGCAAACCAAGTCGCCCGGTTGGGCATTCGCAAGCCCGTTTACCGCTGAACCTACGCTTCTGTCCGCTGCCGATGAATGCGGCAGGCTGACGCCGAAGTTCTTGTATACGCTCATGACAAACCCGGAGCAGTCGGCGCCATTCGTCAAGCTCGTTCCGCCATATACATAGGGATTTCCCACAAACTGCAAGGCATAATTCGCAACTGCACGGCCCATTTCGCTGCCATTGCCGGAAGCGTACATTACCTGTCCGCCGTCCGCACTGCTGCCGGAAGAGCTTCTTCCCGCCGCTCTTCTCGCCGCTTCCTGCGCTGCCCTTCTGTCGGCTTCTTCCTTCGCAAGCCTTGCCTCTTCTTCCGCTTTGGATTCTGCCTGTACAAATTCTGTTGAAAGCGATACGTAATCCGTGGAAACATAGCCGTCGCCTTCTTCTATGTTAACCTTTACCCAATCGTCCAATTCTTCCGTAACCACCAGCTGATCCTCAATGGGAACCATACCTAATACGGTCTTATCCAGGCCAGGCTCCTGCCTTACCTTTAAAGTGGTCGTCGTAACGGTTGCAATCCTTGTACCTACTTTTTTTGCCAGTTCCACCGCTTCATCGCCGGTTACGCAATATTCGCCCTTTACATAGCCGGTTACGGAACCGGATTTAATCTCATACCATCCATTGGTTTCGGAAATAAAACTTCCTACCGACTTATCATAAAGCTTCCCGATGATTTCCCCGTCCTCGCTGGGAATGCTTCTCACATTCACATAATCATTTACCCTTGCGATAACAAGGCTTTTGAAGCTTTCCTCCTCATCCTTCCTGTCCAGCTTCTTCGCCACATCTTTTAGGATTTTGGCATCCAAATTGGAAATGTCCACCTCTTTTGTTTCTTCAATAACTTTTTCTTCCTCCAGCGCTATTTCCTCCGCTGCCGTTACTTCCGCCTGGACGGACGCATCCGTATTCTCCGGCAGCGTACTTCCATCAGCAGGCGCTGCATCCCCGGGAACTGCTTCCGGCTGGATATCCACCGTCTGGTTTTCGCCATTTGTTCCCGCCGTTTCCGGCTTGGAAGCCTCTTTATCCGTATCCGCTTCATCCTTAATATTTTTAAGGGAAGTGGCATTTGCCTGTAATGTATAATCAACTCCTGCGGAAGGCAATACCGATGCCAAATCCGTGGCCGCGTCTGCTCTTAGGTTCATACTGGAAAATGCAAGGACCGCCGTAACTGTGCACATGATCATTTTCACGTTCTTTTGTTTCATAGGTTCTGACCTCCAAAAATTGTTACCTACTTCTTTAAATTATTACAATTTTGTTACATCCTGTTAAATAATATAACACTTCCAGGTGCCTTTGTCAACCTATGGTTTCTTACAAAAAAATAGAAAATTTTGGAGGAACGGTTATAGGAAATTCTGTATCCCCGCAATGGCATTTGCGCCATCGGCTACCGCAGTTACAATTTGGCGCAACGGTTTGGAACGCACATCCCCCGCCGCGAAAATTCCTTTTTCTGATGTCGCCCCGTCTTCCCCTGCAATAATATAGCCTTTCTCGTCGCATTCTACCAGATTTTCAAACAGCTCTGTATTCGGATGAATCCCCACAGCGATAAATATCCCATCCAGTTCCAGTTCCCGTTTTTCGCCGGATTTCACATTGCGGATACTCGCTTTCTTCACCTGGTCTTCCCCCAGGATCTCATCTACCACTGTATCCCAGAGGATTTCCACATTGGGCAGGTTTTTCACCCTCTCCTGAAGCACTTTAGCCGCCCTAAGCTCATTCCTCCGGTGAATCAAATACACTTTTTGGCTTGTTCTCGCCAGGAAAATGGCATCTTCCACTGCCACATCTCCGCCGCCTACCACTGCCACCACACGGTTCCTGAAAAAGGCGCCGTCGCATGTAGCGCAGTAGGATACCCCCATACCGGCCAATTCTTCCTCTCCCGGCACGCCCAATTTGGCATGCACCGCCCCGGTAGCCGCCAGTATCGTTTTCGCCCTGTATTCCCCTTTGTCCGTCTTGATGCGGAATCCCTCTTCCCGGCCGTTCTCGCAGGCAATCAGTTCGGCGGGGGTTTTTCCGTTCCCTTCTTCTGCCTTCCCCACGCCGAATACTTCTGTTTCAAGGAATTCCACACCCATATTGTCCGCATGCTCCCTGAACTTCATCCCCAAATCATAGCCGTTGATTCCCGGCATTCCCAAGTAGTTATCCACCTCATAGGTAGTCAGCACCTGTCCGCCGCTCATCGGGCTTTTTTCCATTACCAGCACATCCAGCCCGGCCCTTTTGGCATATATCGCCGCCGACAACCCCGCCGGTCCGGAACCGATAATAATCAAATCATACATAAACAAACATTCTCCTTCCCAAAACTTCCTTTATTATAGTATACTCTTATTTCCCTTTTTGACTCCCGCTCATCTATTTTTGCGCTTCAACGCAATTCCTTAGATTAAATTTTTAATCTCTTCGCAGATTCTTCCTGCCACCACTGGATTATTCATCGTAAAAATATGTATTCCGTCCACTCCGCTGGAAATCAGCTCCACTATTTGGTTTACCGCATATACCATGCCCGCATCGAACAGGGCCGCCTTATTCTCCCCATATTTTTCCAAAATCCGATTAAATTTATCCGGCAGGGTGGCGCCGCACATCGTTACCATTCGTTCAATCTGGGCTTTATTGGTCACCGGCATAATCCCCGCTTCCACCGGAGCGTCGATTCCTGCAATCCGCACCTTTGCAAAGAAATCATAGAACTTATTGTTGTCAAAAAACAGCTGGGAAACCAGATGCTCCGCCCCCGCGTCCACTTTCTTTCTTAAATTCCGCAAATCCGTCACCTCGTCCGGCGCTTCCAGATGGACCTCCGGATAGCATGCCCCGCTCACATGGAAATCCCCCTGTTCCTTAATAAACGATACCAGCTCGCTGGCGTATTTGAAATCGTCTTTCGGCGGTACTTTCGGATTTACATCCCCCCGCAGGGCCAATACGTTCTTAAGCCCTGCCCTCTCCATCTGCCCGAGGATTTCCTTAATATCCTCTTTGCTGTTGCTGATACATGTCAAATGTACCAACGGCTCAATACCGTAATCATTTTTTATCTTCTCTGCCAGCTTCACTGTCCTGTTGTCCGCACTGCTTCCCCCGGCTCCGAAGGTCACGCTGATAAAGTCAGGATGGAGAGTGGCCAAAGTCTTTAGCGTCTCATCGATGTTCTGCAGTTCCGCTTCTTTTTTAGGCGGAAAAATCTCAAACGAGATTACCGGTTTCTTTTTCTCAAATAAATTGCTGATAATCATTTATCCCTTGCTCCTTTTCTTATCCTATATAATGTATCCTTTTATTCCCAAAGTTTTCTTTTCATCGGCCTTTTATGCTTCCGTCAAATGCTTTCCCACCCTAATCCTGCTCCGGCAGTTCCGGCAAGTCATAGCATTCCCCCCTCGCCCAAGGGCTTCCCACGTCGCAGCGCCCGTAATGGTATACCTTCTCCGCCTTTCCCGGCGTCTCTTCCCCCGAAACCTGAATTTTCAGCCGACTTGTTTCCGATTCCGAAAACTCCTCCAAAATTTTCAATACATTCTCAATATCCTTTTCTTCCGCCGGATTCTTATCCCTTTCATTCCTGTTTACGATATCTTTGTCCATATCCCTATTTCCCATTTTTACCTCCATGCCAAAAAAGAAATTACATGCAGAGCGCCTTGTTAAAAGCTCCTTATTTTATCGCTGCCGTCATCCACTGTTTTTTCGATTTTTTTCACCACGATATAATAACTGAAGCTATCGTTCACATGGACGCAGACCCTGTCGCCCACTTTGTGCCCCAATAACGCCTTACCGATGGGGGATTCCGTACTTACCAGCCCTTCCAGGGAGTTTCCCCTCATAGTAGTCACTATTTTATAGGTTTCAAGCGTTCCGTCTTCCTCAAAATAAACATCCACGGTATTATTCACCCCGATTTCATCTTCCTTAGAGTCATCGGAAATGATTTCAGCCGTTTTAATCATCCTCTCCAGGAAACGAATTCTTCCCTCATTCTTATTCTTTTCTCTTTTTGCCGCATAATATTCAAAGTTTTCGCTCAAATCCCCTTGGGCCCTGGCCTCCTTCACGGCTTCCAGCGCCTCCTTGCGAACTACCAGCTTCCGATACTCTATCTCTTCTTCCATACGCTTAATATCCTGCTCTGTCAGCTGATTATGCATAATTTCCCTCCTTCAGGCTGTCTAAAACCGTTTTTGTAAACTGTTACTATTTTATTCCATTCCGCCATAAATAGCAATGGCTTTTGTCTATCAGGAGCCTGCATTTATAACGGTTCAGCCCCCTGCGCCCCTGAAATCGTTTTATTATCCATCAGCCTAAAATCCCTTCCACGGCCTCATCATATTCCTGCAGCCGAGCGGCTTTTCTTATTCTTTTTAACAGCTTTTCTTCCTCTGGGAATAAGTTCCCCCCATAGGCCCAGAATTCTTTCATTTTGAACAGCACATTTTTGTCGCCGGACATGGCGGCCTTGTAATCGGCATACAGCCTGTCATGGAACCCCTTCAGCCGTTTTTTATCCAACGCTGCCTTGGCCGCTCCCGGCCCTTCCCTTTCCTCCGCCTTTATCATCTCCGCCAATGCCGGGTTCCTAAGCAGACCCCGCCCCAGCATCATTTTTTTTATTTCAGGGAATCTGGCCCTCAGCCGCCGGTAATCCTCAATCGTAAAAATATCCCCATTATAGCACAGGGAATTGCGGCTCGTGTCCACCGCCTCCCCAAAAGCTTCCCAATTTGGGGTATTATTATAGTAATCTTTCTGAACGCGGGGGTGGATAATCAGTTCACACAATGGATACTTGTTAAAAATCTCCATTAAATGACGGAATTCCTTCGGCTCGTCCATGCCTATTCTAGCCTTTACCGACACCCTGCCTTTTACTTCCCGAAAGATTTCCTGGAAAAAAGCATCCAATTCCTCCGGTTTTGCAAGAAATCCTGCACCTTTCCCTTTTGTCACCACTGTCCGGGAAGGGCATCCCAGATTCAGGTTCACTTCGCCATATCCATATTTTTCCCCCAATTCCTCCGCCGCCCGTAGAAAAAAATCTCCCCGGTTGGTCAAAATCTGGGGCACTACGTACATCCCTTTATTATTCTCCGGCAGCACATCCCTGATTTCTTTTGGATTCAGCGCCCTGTTCTGGTTGGGTGACAGGAACGGGGTAAAATATTTATCTATCCCCGTGAAATAATCATGAAACGCATTTCTATAGATGTATCCTGTAATCCCCTCCAGCGGGGCGAAGTAAATTTCCATTTTGCCTCCTGATTATCCCATTTTCGCCGGTCATCCCATATTTAGCCGCTAAAAATTGGGTGAAACCCCTGTTCTTTTGCAGAAGAAAGTCACCCGCCATTTCGTAAAAACCTCTTTATTCTTCTGTTTCCGCTTCCAGCACAAGCCATAAAGCAATTTGACATTCCATATTACTTTAAAATATATTATAACCTAAATGACCTTAAATGTTAATAGTTAAGAAAAGCTCTGTATTTTCCATTTACATATCCAAACATGTTGTATTGTCCCTGTTTCTATCAATATCCCATCTCACGAGTATAATAATTCACATACATTTGCATCTGGCCCAAATCCTGATGGGTCAGCTTGCCCATTTTGAGGTCAATCAGGACAAAGCATTTCAGGATATAATTATAAAACACCAGGTCGATGAAAAAGTCCTGCCCATCCAGTGTAAACCGCTTTTGGCGCGCCACAAATGAAAAACCGCGTCCAAGCTCTAAAAGGAAGTGCTGAAGATGGTCAATCAGGGCTTGGAAACGGTACATCTTTCAAAGGGGCAGAAACTAAACCGATTAAAGGAATTGTCAAAAATGTATACCCTGTATGCGCCAATCCAATCCACCTATAAGGAGAGCCAGTCACTCAAAGGACTTGCGAAAATAAGATACGATAAGGAGCATAAGGACAGCTTATCGAAGTACCCCGAAATGAACCTCCCCGGGGCAAGCCCTCAAGTACTGTGCTCGGCTCCTACGTCGCCGCTCACAGTACTTGCCTTTTACATCTGCTTACGCATCTGTAAAAGCGGGGTATCGGGAATTC
>JAETTM010000140.1 GCA_021769135.1 Lachnospiraceae bacterium
TTTATTATATTTATAGTTGCCGCTGTTATTGCTTTCCATATTTAATCATCCGTGGAAGAGTCATGAAACAAATATTCCTCCTGCAAGACACATAAATAAGTATGCATGATTTATATTATAGCGCATCTTTTCCCTTAATAGAAGAAAAAGAAGAGACAATCTGATTCCTTTGCCCTTCTTTTCCGGATTTATGATTATTTAATCTTTTTCTTTGGATGAAACCTTGTAGGGAAACTATATTCGGGTGGACTATATTTGGGGAGTCTGTGTCCGGGGAGCAGGTGTTCCAGAACCCTATATCCGTATCCGGAACATCCCATGCTTATTGCAATAGGCATAAATAAATCCATGCCCCTTTTTCCGAAAACGTACAGAAACATCCTGTTCCGGGTACAATTTAGCTATCTCCAAAGAGCCTGCCGTCACATACGCAACAAAGGAAACATAATGTTCCTTGCCCATCTGGTGATCCATTGTCACGAAGTGCTCATCATCCACGGTCTCAACACAAATCAGATGGTCCTCCCCACTTGGTTCCGGTTCCTGCTTTGGCAGCGTAATCCCACAGCAGGAAAAACTCCCCTGTCCCACAGCGGTAACGATATTGCCGCAGATAGGACAGACATAAAAATATACTCTTTGCATGTTGGCGGACCGGTTTTCATTTATCCTCAGGTCCCCGGTCAACAATTCCGCAATCGACACACCAAGCGCCCGCGCCAGTTCGTCAATCATACTGATATCCGGCAGCCCTTTATCCGTTTCCCATTTAGAAATAGTCTTATCGCTTACATGGATGATTTCTGCAAGCTCTTTCTGGGTAAGCTTCCTTTTTTCCCTTAATATCCTGATTGTGCCGCCTGTTACATATCCCATAATAAATACCTCTTTTCGTTATTATGAGTATATTGTATTTCCTAATGTGGTTTTGCTCAACCTACGGTCCGTAGAATCGAATCCGGCCAGACAATCCACTTATCCGTTCCTCCGTATTTTTTCCATGGATTTCCCCTTTGCCAGTTCATCAACCAGCTTGTCCAAATACCGTATTTCCTGCATGAGCGGGTCCTCTATATCCTCTACTCGTATTCCGCATATAAGGCCCTTAATCAATTTCCTGTTTGGATTCAATTCCGGGGCATTTTCAAAAAATTCTTTGTAATTGACGGATTCATTTACTGCTTTCATTATGTCTTCCCCGCTGTAACCGGTAAGCCAGGAAATAACTGCACTTACCTCATCTACGGTCCTTCCCTTTTTCACTGCTTTATTTACTAAAAGAGAATATATTTTTGCAAAGCTCATACGATAGACTTTTTCATTTTCCATTGTTTAAATCTCCCA
>JAETTM010000141.1 GCA_021769135.1 Lachnospiraceae bacterium
TGGCTCTACTCCAATTTTAGTGGAAATGGTATAATGGTAGGGGGTGAAGCAATCATGATGAAGGACTTTGATAAGATGCTGGCAGGTTCGCTGCAACTGGAAGAGCCATGGTACATAAAAGGGGCGGAGTTCCGCGCGGAGGAAGGAGCAATCCATGTAAATGTAGGAATCCGCCCGGGAGCCAGGCTGGTATGTCCAAAGTGTGGAAAAGCAACAAAGCGATACGGATATGAACCCGGAGAGAGAATATGGAGACACGCAGATTGTCTATTCTATCCATGCTATGTTCATTGCAAAAGACCGCGTGTTTTGTGTGATGAATGCGGGATAATTCAAATAAATGCGCCATTCGAGCGCAAAAACAGTCGATTTACATTGATGTTTGAGGGATATGCCATGCTGATTATGGCAGATATGCCGCGAAGAAAGGCTTCCCGTCTGCTTCGCTGTGATGAAAAATCCCTGACCGCTATCCTGAAATATTGGGTAGACGATGCGGTTGAAAAAATGGACTTATCCGATGTTAAAAACATGGCAATTGACGAAACATCTTTCAAAAAAGGTCATGATTATGCAACTGTGGCAATTGATGCAGACAAGCGACGTGTATTCGATGTACAGCATGGCCGTGGCAAAGAGGCTGTAGCGGAAGTGCGGAAAAAGTTAGAAAAACATGGTGGAAAAGCCGAAAACATGCGCTCTGTAACAAGCGATATGTCTGCATCGTATTTGCCTGCCGTAAAGGAAAACTTTCCTGAAGCCTTGCAGGTCGTAGACAAATTCCATGTGAAACAAATTATGCTGAAGGCATTGGATCAGGTACGCACGGAGGAACAGCGGGCTGCGGAAGATAAAAAGACCATTTTTGCATATCGTAAATTATTCTGGGTGCCGGAGGGCAAGATGACAGAAAAGCAGAGAAATCGGTTTCAAGCACTGGCAAAAAGTTATCCAAAGACTGGCAGGGCTTTTCGAATGGTGCAGGCGCTTGATATCGTTTATGCTGCTGAAACGTTCGAACAAGCCGAAAAATCGTTCCGAAAATTGTACTCCTGGATGCGGCGCAGTCGTTTGGAACCTATGAAAAAGGCGGCTCTCACTTTGAAGGCGCACAGTACTGAAATCCTGAATTATTTTCATAACCGTAAAACCAACGCAATCGCGGAAGGGTTAAATTCTATGATTCAGGCTGGCAAACGGAAGGCAAGGGGATTCAATACTTTTGAGGGGTTTGCCTCTATGATTTACCTTATCGTGGGCAAACTTGATTTAGCCGTTGCTAACCCATTGTCCTAACCCTATCCACTAAAATTGGAGTAGAACC
>JAETTM010000078.1 GCA_021769135.1 Lachnospiraceae bacterium
CCGGAAGGGTATCCGGAAGAAATGCCGGAATCCAAAGAAGAATCAAAATCAAAAGCGGAATGGTCTGTGTAATCGGGATTCGGGATACCGCCGACTGTATTGGGGCGCTGATCCGCCGGAAGTTCCGCCCAGGAGAAATCCCCGGTTTTCAGGTTGGCCAGACGGCGGATTTCATTGGTATAATCCTCCCCATATAAATCCGCCATATCGGAGCGGCCCCCGGCCTTTTCCCCATACGCCATATCAAAAAAGGCTTGGGAACGGGCCGCATGAGCCTTGTCCACATTTACACCGTCCGGATAACGTACAATGCCATCCTTCCCCAGCTTGCCGCCGTTGTAGCTTTTAATCAAGCCGGGGCTGTCCGGGGTATAAATACCGGTAAATTGCGTCCCGTCTTTATTGTAAACAACACCCCGTCGTGGTACATCCCAGCCGCTGCCATTTGCGTTAGCAGAAGAATTTTGATTTTGTGTATAGCCTGGACTCTGAACATAAGCGGAAGCAACGTCTGTTTTTGTAATAGGCTGCTGAGGCGCTACGGCCGCAGGTTTGGAATTCAGGATGCCCCCGGAACCGGAAGAAGCCTTTGCGGATGAAGAAGAAACCGCAGGTCTGGGGTTCAGAATACCGCCGGAACCCGAAGAAGTTTTTGCGGAGGAAGAAGCCGCAGGTCTGGGATTCAGAATGCCGCCGGAACTCGAAGAAGCCTTTGCGGATGAAGAAGAAACCGCAGGTCTGGGGTTCAGAATGCCCCCGGAACTCGAAGAAGCCTTTGCGGATGAAGAAGAAACCGCAGGTCTGGGGTTCAGAATACCGCCGGAACCCGAAGAAGTCTTTGCGGATGAAGAAGAAACCGCAGATCTGGGATTCAGAATGCCCCCGGAACTTGAAGAAGTCTTTGCGGATGAAGAAGCCGCAGGTCTGGAATTGAGAATTCCATTGGAACCGGAAGAAGATCTAGACGTACTTACCGTATTCCTTGAGGAATTATTTTTAGAAGAAGATAAAACAGAACCGGAACCGCCAACAGAAAGCTTCACACCGGAAACTTTTCTTCCCGAACTGGAGCTGGAACTGCTTCTGGAAGCCGAACTTCTGGAACTTGAGCTTGAACTTCTGGAAGAGCTGCTCCGGGAGCTGGAACTGCTGGAGCTTGACCTGGAATTGAGTAATCCCATAAAAAAGAGCCTCCTTTTAAAGAATAATTTTTGTTATGCCTGCGGCTTTTAACAGCTCGCGGGCCTGAAGGAAAGTAATCGTTGTTCCAATAGAATCCGGCTTATCCTGTAAATCCGCCTTTGTCCAGCCGTTTAATAGATGATTCTTTATCATCTGGGGATAATCCTTGTAACAGTCGTTTAAATCTACCGGTACACTGATGCCATCACACCTGCCAATAAAGCCTGGAATATCCCCGTGATGCTGCCACATACCATAATCCCCCATATAGGTGCATTTGGAGGCATATTGGGCAACCCATTTGTCGTATTTGGTTAGCTGATTATCAAACACCCAATTTTGCAGCCAGTCGGTAGAACTATAAAGAGCGGCATAATACCCGGCATCTTGGAGCACATCCAAAAACGCCTTGACCATATCGGTACGGAGCTGTTTATTTTTCGCTGCACCCCATTTCCCGCAGGGACTTTCATATTCCTGGTCCATATAAATTGGATAAGTAGGTTTTAAGCCGTCTAAAGCCTTTAAAAAAGCCTGTGCTTCCTGTTTAGCTTCCGGAACAGTAACAGCATCACTCCACCAGTAAGCGCCCCAATCCAAGCTGGCAGCCAGAACAGCAGGAAGATATTTTTTCCGGAAGGTATCCATCTGGCGGAAGCCCTGTCCGGCCTTGATAATGGCATAGCTGTAACCAGCATCCCTGACTTTCTGAAAATCAATATCCCCCTGGTGGCTGGAAATATCAATGCCTCTGGCAATGGTCAGCATTTTGCTTTTTTTCCTCCTTAGTGGTCAAAAGTTCAATGGCATTCTGCATAACGGAAGGCCAGGGGATCCCCATAAGGCCCAGATTTTCAGCTAAAGAAAGGAGTTCATTTGCTAAGAAAGCCATAATTACAGCCCCCCGCAGGTATTCCAAACCAAAAGCCAAATCAAGCTGGTGGGCCACCAGTACCGTAAGAAGCATCGCTCCTTTTTTGAGTAAACCTTTAAACCCGGCCTGGGAACAAGCGGCGCCGTTTTCCGTTTTCGGGCTGCGTTTCCAAACGAGAGCCAAGAGCAAACCGGTAATATAATCCGCACCCATTGCACAAACAAAAGCAGTCAGCCAAACATCAGCACCGCCTAAAGCAGCGGCAAAGAAGCCGCCGCAGGAGCCGATCATGGTCAATAAAATTGTTTTGGCGTGATTTACGTCCATCATCCCTCTGTTCCCTCCGTTCCTCCAAATTCTGCCGGAACCAGTTCCGGCAGCCCGCTGTCAATCAGAATTTCGGCGCATCCTTTTTGTAATGCCGCCGGAACATCTTTAAAAGTAGTTTTACCGAGAATAACACGTTGCGCAAAAAACATAGCCATCATTAGAACATCTCCTAAAATTATTTTTATAAAAAACAGCCTCAAAGCCATAATCATACGCTGTATACTTGGGAGGCCATCTCCGCGATGCAGTCCTCCAAAAACTCCTGCCTGTCCGCATTGGCGGCAATCTGCGCCTTTAAGCGCTTATTTTCCTCCGCCAGTTGCTTTGCGGATGGGATATTTTCCGGTACAGGCAAGGCAGCTCTGTCAGCTTCCATCTCTGCATCCGTCCGCAGCGCAGGTGCACCATCCACCAGCTTATAGCGTGGAATACCATCCACATCATATAAGCCGCCGTCAAAGTAATGGCTTTGGCACAGGTTGTATTTGTCGCCTGTGCCTTCGCCAATATAAATCCAGCCTGTTAAATCTCCCGGTGTGGTGTATCCGCCCTCACAGCGGATAATCCGGTTATCGCTATCAACTAGGACATAGACCTTTGATTTCATAGTTTCTTTCATATAAAATTATTCTCCCTTTTACAAATTTGCATCAAGATAAATATTTTCTAAGGCTTCCAAATAAGGGCCAACTATTCCATGAGATGTTTTTGTTGCCCGTAAGCGTGGACTAAGGCCGTAAGAAACAAACTCAAAAGTAAATCCTTGTTTGCTTAAGTTAAACCCATTTGGATTGACAATAGCTGGTTTTGTACGCATACCCCTTGCCCCAGGAATCGCAAAATCTATGTAATTAGTAGTATTTTGGTCCGACCCCCATAAATCGTGTATGGCTAAACTCCGAAAATATCTCTGACATTTTAACAGTTCCGCGCCATAGTCCCACACAGGCCAGCCCGTGAAGCGGTTTCCTAGTTCTAATTTCGTAGCATAAACTTTAGCTGCCTTATCAACAATATGTAAAGATTGTATTATAACAAACACATCATCTGTCAAATTTTCTGAGATGGAAAATGTATAAGTGATTAACGTTTTTGAAATGTTATTAAATTCTATTGGATTATTTAAATACGTTCCATTAATTCTAAGAATTAAATTAAAATAACCTTCTCCTAATAAAGAAAAAGTAACCTGTTTACCTTCAACAGATTCTTTAGATTTTGCAATTTGAACAAAATTACAATAATCTCTGTTTTGTTCACCAGTAAAAAGAATATGATCATCCTTTACTGTCATATTAATTGAATCATCTAATCTCCATCTATCAATCGTATATCCTGTGTTGGTATATTCTTTTTGTCCCCTCTGGCTAACTGGATCAGCAAAATACCAATTATCTAATAAATTGGTCTGCGGCGTAGGCTTTTGCAGCATCAGCCTTAATTGCTCTCCCATGACAACAGCCTGTACTATATCACCTACCAAAACAGCCGTTGGGAGCAGTTCCTCACCACCGTTATAGGTTACAGTGACAGGCTTATTATTTAGCGTCCATGTATCGCCGTCATTGTAATCACCGGTGGCCTTGAAGACAATATTCTTTGCATTTTCAGGGCCCTCCAGCTTATGTACCGTACCGCTTTTGGTGTGGACATATTCCGCTATTGGCTGCCCTGCCACGTCATTTAAACTTTGTGCATTCCCGCCTGGGAAAACTGCTTTTCCGTTCATTAAACCCCTTCTTTCTTTTTATAGATTTGCGTTGAAATAAAAACTACTAATTTCCCCATCCATATATACTAAGTGATACCAATTTCCTGGGATAAGTCCGTCATTAACATTTGCATATATCGACACACCATTAGACGAGGAGTTTTGTATAGAAGCAGATACCACATTTATTCCATTTGCCCAAAAATCGGAGCCTAATACCAATTTGATATTTCCGTTAAAACGCACCGAAGGATCTGTACGAAGCGATATTGGTGTAGGAATAAAAATAACAGCTTGTTGTTCTGTTAATGCGCTTCCACTTCCTATTATACTTGCTGAGCCTTTTAAATTTCGTACCATTTCTAAAGCATACCTCTGGCACTTTGCCAATTCCAGCGCGTAATTCCAAACTGGCCAGCCGGTAAATATTGCGCCTTTTTCTGCTTTTGCAGCTTGTAAAATGAAATTATCGGTGACCGCATTAAGAAGCTGAATGTATTTGTATTTTCCACTGTATCGTATTAACAAACCCCTAAAATTAGCTATGAGTTCATATTCAGCATCCTTGTTCCATTTCCACGACGCTGTATACAACATTCCATCCATAAGCAATGCAAATGTTACAAATTCCCCTTCCCATGAAACTTGTTCAAAAGTTTGTTGAATAAAATGCAATGGCAATAAAACTAACCCATTCGATGTAATGCTCAAGCTATAACCTGTAGTAGCCCCACCTGCTAACCCGCCGTACCACATATCAATACAATAGCCAATTTCGGTATAGTTCGTTTTATTTTGCTGATTTACCGGATTTTTAAAGTTCCAGTTAATGAACAAACTTTCCTGGGGTTGTATGTAAGCTTCCGGGGCCAGCCCATCCAGCTTTCCCGCGTTACTGGCATACAGCGCCTCCCCATTGTGCAAAATAGCTAAACAGGTTCGGTCAGTCCCCCCCCCGTTTCCATAAACTGGAATATAGCGGAAGTCACAAAACCTGCCCGGAAAGCCCCGTCTGCCACGGCTAAATCCGTATTGCTGTAGGCCGCATCGCAGTCCTGGCCGTTAAACCGCAGTTTGTCCCCAGCGTGGTAATCCGCATCCGGAATAAAGGTTACAGGAACAACTCCGGATTCCGGAATAAACTGGTTTTCATGAACCGGGCTTAAAACATGGACTTTACCGGCAGGATCGTAAAGGGAATGACAAATAATAATAGACTGTCCCTGTTGGATGGACTTTCTAAGCTCGGAAAGGGGGACCCGGCTGGTAACGTCAGGACTGTCCACCAAAAGATTGTCTGTATCAGCCAGCGTACCTGCAAGCGGAAGCTCGCTAATTTTGATCATGTTCACACCCCCCGCAAAGGCATAAATTCCGAAAAGCATGGATTTCCTGCCGGTTCCCGTCTGTAATCACCTGGTTGTCCCTGGTAATAATCGGGGTTGTAACCACGCCCCGGATAATCGCGGCAGCCAAAGCTTCCGCTTTTGGCTCTAACCCGGAGCCTGAACCACCGGATTCAAAAGCCAGTGCCTCCGCGTAAGCTTTCGCCTCGGCAGCAGCTTTATCCGCTCTTTGCTGGGCGCCTTCCGGCGTTTCGGCGCCAATCTGGCTGACCGTAACATGGTGGGGATTATTTTGATTCGATTGATGGGCAAACATGGCAGCATCTACTTTTTGTTGTGCCCCTTCCGGAGTTTCTGCACCGATTTGGGCCGTGGTAACGCCATGAGGGTTGTTTTGATCCGCCTTATGGGCAGCCATGGCAGCATTGATTTTCTGCTGTGCCCCCTCCGGGGTTTCGGCGCCAATTTGGGCAACCGTAACGCCATGAGGATTCTTTTTGTCAGCCATATGGGCTAAAGCCTGGGCGGAGAAAGCGCCTAAATTTCCGCCGGGAAAGCCGATAGACGCGGCGCCGTTTTCGCCGGTTAATTCATCAATCAAAGGGTTTACCGACTGTGCAACAATATTTCGGATTAGCCGGTCAAAAACCATTTTATTTTCGGCTGCTGTACCGGTCAGCTTATCCGGCGCACTGACAACGCCGGTTTGTAATAAAGAATCGCTAACTTTTTTATCTTTTAAAGCCAAATCATACGCCTCTTTCTTTATTTGACATAATTGCCTACGGTATAGCGTTTGATGATGCCGTAAACGCCGAACCCCTCGTTGAGGGCATTATTTTCCACGATAATCTGCAAAGTAACATATTTTTTCACTTTTGTATTAAAAGGAACGACCCTGGGGGCGTCATTGGAGCTGAATTCCAAACGGTTGAAATCAATATCCTCCCAGTTCCAAATATCCATTGTGGAATACTTTACAAAACGGGCCAAACATTCTTTATCCGAACGGACAAGGACACGGACAGAAGAACGCATATAAGGTTTAATCATAACACCGCTGCCTTTTTTGACTAATGTTTTCCGGGTCATAAAATCGCCGTCATCATCAGCCTTGGTAGCCCATTGGGCAACGATTGGTTTTCCGTCATCATGATATTGGTAAATACCGTTAATATCCGTATTAAAGCGGCAGACCCGCCCATCCGAGCAGCCGAACCATAAATCACCGTCATGCTCCATCAAAGAAACCGCAGGGATATTGTCCCAATGGTAACAGCGGTAGCTGTAATCGCTGGAAAACTGCCGGGTATTTTCCTTTGTGGAATTGCCGTCCAGAATATAAGCTTTTCCATTGACAGCGAGAACATAATAGCCATTCCATTCAACGGCGCAGGCATTTTTCAAGTCCGGTTCTTTGGTTAATTGGGCGTCAATAAAATAACTGCGGCCCCGCAAGGTGCGTTCCGCCGTAATGACGTTGGAAGTAATGGCATAAACCCCGGTGCGGGAAAGAAACAAGGGTTCATCCTTGAGGACAGCGAAAGCGTAAGGGCTGACAGCGCCAACCCCGGCGACACCCTGCTGCAAAGGGAAAACGGCGGATGCGGAAGAATGGCCGGAAGAAGAGGACGTATTGTTCATTTGGGCGCTTCTTAAAAAAATGGTGCTGTCCTGCTGATTTTCCTCTTTGACTACGGCTAAAAATTCCCCTAGCCTGTGGTAGCCCATAATGGCGGTTTCCTCGCCGCCCACTTTGGAATAATTGAGATCCGGAACATAGCTTGGGTCATTGAGGCCGGAAAACCAGTCGGTATTCCGGCGTTCCGGGTTGCCGGAAAAGAAAATCCTGTCATTGGAGCCATAGCCATATCCCACAGAAAGGGTGCATTTTTGGATCCGGTCAGAATAGCCCTGGTATTCCTTGCTGAAGGTAATCACCAGGTTATCCCGTCCTGTGACAGGGGGCGCAGGCGGAGCTGTTTTAAAAGTGACCGTTCCCTTGGTTAAATCAACGGTATAATCGGTTCCAGCCTTTTTCGCCGCATCATTGCAGATAACAGAATCCACACTTTTCAGGCCGGTTGCGGAAAGCTGGTAAACGGTAGCAGAGGTAGTCAGGAAACTGTTTTTTTGTTTTACCCCCAGCAGATTGATATTTTCATAAGGGGTACCGCCTCCCGTTGGGCTTCTGGCAATGACCACTGTGGGAACATAGGCAATCTCGGAAACATTTTTACAGCGTAATTTTTTAGCAGATAAATCCGTTATTTTATCTTCATCCGCCGGGGGAATATCGTCCTGATTGGCAGGCTTATTTGTATTTTCACTGTCACTGAATAAGCCGTAAACGATGTATTCCCTGCCGGTGAGGAGCCAGAACTTTTCATTCATAATGAAGCCGCTGCCTTTCCCATTATGAAGGCCGGAACGAATCAGGGTGGGGGTGCAGCCTGGGGGCAAACCTTGGGTTCCTTCATTTCCCACAGAAGGGGCGGAAGCATAAGGCCGCCAGGCATAAAGCTTCGTGCCCCCATGGGCAAAGAAATATAAATCGCTTCCGATCCTGCCATGCCAAAGGCCGTTGATGGGGCCGTCCAGGGTAAACATAGTACGCCATCCGGGCCTTTTTTCGGGATTGCCGCCGTTATCGGAAATCAGGTTGGGACACCAGGGAGAAAAGCCTTCTCCGATTTGGGACGGGTCAGCGCTCATATCAACACCTTTAAGCTTGATATATTTTGTTGTCTGCCGGGGCGGGGCTTTGGCT
This sequence comes from Lachnospiraceae bacterium, assembly GCA_021769135.1. Classification (GTDB taxonomy): domain Bacteria; phylum Bacillota; class Clostridia; order Lachnospirales; family Lachnospiraceae; genus Kineothrix. The sequence continues at coordinate 8,214 of JAETTM010000078.1, forward strand.
TGTAAAGCAGCAGCTTTCATGCCTGGTTTCCTTCTTCCGCAGATGGGTAAACGTCAATGACCGGTTCCGGGGCAAGGCGCATACATAGATTAACAGCGTCGGCATATTTGGCGTTATAGTTTAAAGCCCGGGCTTCCTCCTCATCTCCCAACAGGAGGTTGGTAGCCAGGCCGTAAGGCAAAGCGGCCCGGCACAATTCCGGTTCAAGGACAATATCATCATCTAAGTTTTTAAAAAGGGGCCATTCTTCCAAAGGCGGTAAACCTTTGGAAGCCCGCAGCTCGTTATTGATACCGAATAGTTCAGGTATCATAGTAGAAAGGACTGTGGGAGCCTGGGAAACATAATCTGGAGCGGTGCCTTCCGTTTCAAAAAGAAGGGATAAGGCAGTGTTGAGAATATCCCGTACAGTCAGCAAAAGGAACAGCCTCCTTTAGGTTCTGGTTACTTGGGCCACAGGGGAAGGAAAAGCAGTACCGGAAGGATCAAAGGAATAAGCTTTAATGGTATCACCGGCAGCACCAATAGCGGTAGCACTGGCAGAAATGGAGAGGGCCCCGGAGCTGAATCTGGGATCGGAACCGTCCAGGGTATATTTCACGGTAGCGCCGGAAGGAACCGTAATGGCGCCGGCAGCCGTCAGGGTAGGGGCAGCAAGAACGGAACCTTTTCCGGATGCGGTATCCACATCCGCATAAATGCCGTTGGCTTTGGCGCCGATAACGAAACAGTCGTAATAGAAACGTCCCTCCAAAAGGTTTCCGGAAAGGCCCGGCGGGTCGGTATGGATTTTCGTATCGGCAATTTTGCTGGGGGCGGTAGCAGCGCTTTTATGTACAATCAGGAAATTGACATAGGCCGGGAACCGGGAAGAAACAACCTTCACAACAGGCATATTGTCATATTCGCCTACCTGGCCTTTTGCCAGGGCTTTTTTGCCTAAAGCCTCATTTTTCAGGAATTCATCCGATAACCGGAGGAGCTTGTAAACAGCCGGTGTAACAAATAAAGTGCGGCCGCTTTCCGGGACTTCCGCATCATCCAGAATGCGGGTACCTTCGGAAATCCGTTCGCATACATTGGATTTTGATAAAGCAGCGGAATTGCCGGAAATGGTTCCTGCCATAGAAGCCAGGCGGCTGAAAGTATATCTGTCTTTTTCCGGGACAACCCGTTCCTTGATTTCCAGAGCCAGGACTTTTGCAGCAGCCTTTAAGCCGTTCTGATCCAGATGGTTGCCTTTATCAATGGTCATGGTAAAGCTCTTGTCCTGGGACATGGTCAGCTCCTGAACCGTGTCCTGGACTTCTTCCGGATTGCCGTAGCGGTTGGAGCCCTGGCGGTTGTAATTATTTAGGGGAGCGGTTAAAATGGTAGAAATTTTAACGGTTTTGACGCCGGAAAAGCTGTACTGGTCATTGAGCCTGCCGTCAGCAAAAGATTCCCTTGCGAAAGCTTCCGCAACCTTGGGGGCAAATTTGTCATGCAAATAGATAGCCATTAAAGAAACACATCCTTTTTTTGATTGGTAAATTATTCGTTAAAAACAGACATAAAAGCAGCCAAAGCCCCGTCTAAATCCCCGTTGCCTGTCCCGGCAGCACTGCCGGGGCTTTTCTCCCGGATGATTTGTTTTTGGGCTTCAATCTGCTGCTGGGACAGGATAAAATCCTGATAAGCCACAACCGGATGAACGCCCTGCTGGATTTGGGCAGCCACCTGCGGGGGAAGGTTTGCAGGGTTTTGGAGCTGGGGGTACCGGGAAATCAGTTCCCGGTAAGGGGCAAGGCGGGCGGCCCTGGCCTGTTCCTGGGCTTGGAGCTGCCGCTGCTGTTGCAGCAGGGCCTGTTCCTGCTGCTGCCGGATTTGTATTTGCTGGCGGATGGCCTCCGGTTCCACCCCTTTCATCTGGGCTTCCCGCTGGATTTTCGCCTCCTGAAGGTTCTGGGCAAGGGCAGATAAATATTCCTGACGGGACATGCCAGCCAAACGGGCATAATCATCCAGTAAAGCCGTATCCTGGCGGAGCTGCAAAACCTCCCGGGCCGCCCTTTGGGCATAACCAAAGGAGCGGTTTACATCCTCCAGGGACATTTGCTGGCCGTTGATTTCAAAGGTTGGCTCCTGGCCTTCTTCGGGAAATTCTTCTTCCGGTTCTTCTGCATCTTCGCCTTCTTCGCTGGATTCCTCATCACCGAACAAAGGCAGATCTTCTAAATCCAAATTTTCCGTATCATCTAAAAATTCCTGTTCCGGTTCAGCGGAATCCTCCGGAGCCTGGGAAAAATCCATTGTTTCATCCATTCGAGAGTCCGTCTCCTTCCCTTTGGGAATTTAAAACCTGGCCATATTGGGGGCATTGGGGATTCCGGCAGATAAATTGTATGGTATGTTTTTCTTCCAAAAGGCGCACATCCACAGCGGCGCCGCATTCGGGACAAAAATCCATATTTTCACCAGCTTTCTATTGGGATTGTTCCAGAGCCTGGAGCAGCTCAGGAGAAAGGGAATTTTCAGGACGGGAAGCTTCTTCCTGTTCCTGTTTGAGTTTTGCAATGATTTTAGCTTTATTTTTGATATACCCGTCAGGGATGCTTTCCAAATAAACAACAGGGTCAGAAATAATCCCGTTCTGGAGCAGGTTGTCAATGGTTTGGACTTGGGCCAGCTCGCTCCAGTAGCTGCCCGCACCCACCTCCACATCCAGCTTGAGCTGCAGGTATTCCAACAGGGAGAAATCAACCAAAGGCCGGTTATTTTCATCCTGCTGATCGGAAGAAAAAACCTGGCGCAGGCCATAATCCACCCGCATAATCTCAAGGAAAATCCGGATATATTGTTCAATGAAATCATAAAAAGCCATGCGCTGGAGTTCCAAAGGCATCTGGGCGCTTTTCTGGACAGCAATAATCGCGCTGGTATTATCGGGGCGGATATTGCCCAAAGCAGCGTCCGAAGCCCCCATGGTATCCTTGGTATAAGAGATGGTTTTTTCAATCAGTGCAATGACCTGGTTGCTCATATCGGCGCCGCCCAAATTGGCGCAAAGGGCAAGATTGGGATCACCGTTGACCGGGATCGCTTCCCCAGCCCGGTTGCTCCAGCCGCCGGGCAGCAAAGCACGGTTGTAAGCGATTTTCGGGAAAGCCATTTTTTTCACATGCTCCATACACATGGCATAAAGCTTGTTGATAAAGATTTGGTTTGGGATAAGGCCGGTAATACAGCTCCGGCCGTGATAAGAATTTTTTACCCGGTCCCAGCACCACCAGGCCAGGGGATATAATTTGTAGCCTAAATTCACCGGGGGCCGGAGAACCGCGTCTTTACAGGTTTTGCAGAACCAGACTGTTCCCTCCTGTTTCCAGAAGCGTAGCAAAGTAGTAACTTTTCCGTGTTCCTGTTCCCGGTTAATGCCATTGGGATCATCATCAGCATGGATGGAGCCGGGATCGCCGCCAAAAGCCGCCGCTTCTTTTCTGGCTTCCTCCAGCAGAACCCGGCGGGAAATGAGAAGATATGGCTGCCGCTGGATATCTTCCATTTGGGGGTTGCCGAAATACACATTGGTATTTTCAATAATTTCCGCCACAATTTCACCGGTAGAAAAAGCCCCTTGTGCCCGTTCCGGATCGTACCAGATATAAAGGCAGGCGTCCCCATCCACAGCAGCATCCCGGATGCAGTCCCGGTTTTTGGCTTTGAGGCGGTTATTTTCGATAACCCGGTCAAATTCAGCAGAAACAGCCCGTAGCAGGGCTTCCGTGGCAGGGGTTTCATCCCCGAAAGCGCTGACCTGTGCAGAAACATCATCCGAAGCAATGGTAGAGATAAAATAACTGACCACCCGTTTTAAGATATTAAAGGTAGGCTTGTCCAAATCGGGAGCCAGAACACCCTCCCATTGTTTGCCGATAAAAAAGTTTTCATTCTGGCGGACGGTATCATAAAGGCCCAGCTCGGTATTATAATTAACGCCCCGTTCATATTCCTGCCAGATCCGTTCCGGAGAAAATTTTTCTTCAGGTGTCATTGTTCCGCCTCCTGAAGGTTCCTCTGGGCCTTGCCGGAATAGTTGAGGAGGTTATTCCATTGGGCAGCCCGGGCATTTTCCAAAGAAGCAATCCGGGACTGTAAATAATTGATTTCTTCTTTGAGGGAATCATTTTCTTTTTGGAGCGCTTCACAAGCAGCCTGGAAATGAAGGGCTTTATCAAAAGATTTTTTGTGAGAGAATAGATTCAAAATTAACCTCCAAAATGTAAAAAATCATGGATCTGATCATCAAAAGAAGCAGAAGGAGTGTTTTCCGGCAGCAAAGGTGCAGAAGCAGGCAAAGGACGGCCGGCAATAAAATAGCGGATGGCGTCAGGGCCATGGGTAAATTCATGGGGTTCTGTGGAGCAGTCATTGGGATTTTTCGTGCTGACCTGCAAAGCAGGGATGCTTTTAATCAGGTTCGGACAGCAGGAAAAGAAACGCAGAGCAGCGGATTCACCGCCGGATTCATCCCGGACAGGTTTGAGCCATTCCTTCAGATCCAGCCAGCCCTGGACCCGGTTGTTTTGGGCTTTTACCAAAGGGATGCCATATTCGGCAAAAATATCCGAAACGCTGCGTCCTGTATCCTGCCTGCGGTTCCAAAGGTCCGGGGGAGCATACCAGGCCAAAGGGCGGTCGTTTTGATTGGCCTGTAAGATTTTTTGGGCAGCTTCGGAAATGATCAGGTCAGACTGATATAACTCCCTGTATACAAATGCTCTGCCGAAGCCATCCACAGCAATCCAGTAAGCCGCCAGCATATCCAAACCATAATCCATCGCAAAATAACGGTTCCACCAGTCCGGGATTGGGAAGGGCTGGATCACATGAAGCTCGGGACGGAATTCCGGGAAATACTGCCCGGCAAAAATATTCCATTCCCCATCCAGCCAGGCCCGGCGCAGATCTTCCGGTAAATTTTTTAGCATCTGGACATATCCCGGGTCATGCTCCATGAGGGTTTGATTGTCATAAACCCTGGCCTGGATGAACGTATAATCCTCCGGTCGTTCCCCTTCTTTATAGTCCCTGTCCACAAAAAGCCGTTTCACCCAGTGATGGCCCACGCCTCCGGGATTGCAGGTTAAATAAAACCGTTTGGGAAAAGGATTGGCGCCCCGCAGACAGGCGGTCAGGGTTTGAAACTGGAATTCGGTAAATTGCGTGGCTTCATCCAGGAAAATAACGTCATATTCCTGGCCCTGGTATTGCATGACATCTGCTTCCCGGTCACAATAGCCGAAACGCAGACGGGAACCGCCGGGAAAAGTGAAAGCTTTTTCTGTTTCTTTGTATTCCGCCACTCCCCGGAGCTGGGCCAATAAAGGGAGAATATGGTTTTCCCGCAGTTCCGGGAAAGACCGGCGTAAAAGCAGGATGCGGATGCCGGGATACCGTAAAGCCATTAACATGGCTTTCTGCCTGACAGCCCAGCTTTTACCGCCGCCCCTGGCGCCGCCGTAAGCAACAAAACGGGAGCGGGCCTGGAAAAACTCTGCCTGTTTGGGGTTCGGGGGCTGCATGTCAACCAGCATAATCCTTCACATCCCCCTCCAGATGGACGGTAATCTCCGCGTCAATTTTTTCAGCTTTCTTTTCCCCAATCAGGTCCCGGATTTCCCGGAACGCGGAAACATCCCCTTCTTTCGCCTTTTCAAAAACCGCCAGGGCCGCCAGCATAGCCTTGTCCATATCTTCGGGACATAGCCCGGCTTGTGACAGTACATCAAATTCCTTGCCGGAAGGCGGCAGGGAAAGCAGCGTTTCCATACAATCCCGCAGCGCTTTTCTTTTGCGCCTGGCTTCCCCGCTGGCCCTGCCGCCTTTTTGGCCGTTTTTCCGGGCTTCCTCCGGGCTTAAAACTACTAAATTATCTTTCCCCGCCACCTGCCAAACCTCCTTTCACGAGTTTTTCCGGGACAGTATCTGAAAAAATAAAAAAGGACGGCTACCACATATACAAAAAGTATATATGATAGCCGCCCTACCGGCTGTTGCCCCCGCCCCGACTCAGCGGAGGCCCACATTTTCTAATTAGTTTTTCTTCAGATACTGTCCAACCGGAAGCGCTTTGATATACGCGGGCCGTGTTGCCCCGCGCTAAAATCTCTATAATCGCTTTTAAAGCTTCCCGCGGAACAGCATCAGTTTTCATAGATCCAGTTTACTTCTTTTAGTTGTTCTTGTCAAGGCGCTGGAGCCTGTTTTTTTACGCCCGCTATCTAAATCTTTCAGAATCCCCTTTAAACCGCCTGAAAAGAAGCTTTTACGGTAACTTGCCAGATTGGGAAAAATCTCGTTTTTAGGTCATTACAGAGGCTTACAGGGACAAATTTAACTTGCTTATGTAAACTGTCCGTCAATATATTCATCCAATGCCTTTTTATCAATGCTGCTGCCAGGCCCGGCGGCCATCCGCTGCCTGGCATAAATCCGCTCCCGCTTATCCCAGGCAATAAAGGCCCTTTGCCAGTTCCAGATAGCGTTTCCTTTTTTGTCCGTCCAGCCGTGCTCCTGATAATAGTGATAAAAGGCGTCCGGATTACAGGATAACTTGTTTTGTCCGGCATAATCCCGGACTTCCTGCAGTTCAGGCGGCTGGGGATTATTTTTTTGTTCCGGTTCATACTGTATAGTATTGTAAAGATCTTCTTTTCTTTCCTCTCCTTTACTCTGTGCAAAATTTTGATTTTTTTCCGGGTTAATGTCAGCATTAACCCGGAAATTCTGCTTATTTTCCCATTCAATGCGTTCCTCGTCCAAAAAAAGGGCAGGGTTTACCAGGAGGTATTTCCCATTAGCTTTTACACATTTCCGGCGTTTCACAGCGTCAAAATAATTTTCCTGGATTTCTTCTGACGTCAGAATACCGAATTTCCGGTAAAGCCCCTGATGAAAAACCTCTTGTTTTAAGGCGGCGGAAATAATTTCGGACACAAAGCGGTAACCCGTCCGCGCTTCGGCGGAGAACGACTGCTCCACATTCCGATTCCAGGGCATATAATACCCCTGGCTGTAGATCGACTGCAGAAGCTTCACCGCCACAGCAAACCCTTTCAGCCCAAATTCCGCCTCTATCCGCTTAATCCCTTTTCCTGATACGACGTCAAACGGAAAATAGTACAGGCCGCTTTTAAAAGGCCGTGCCATACAAAATTCCTCCTCGAATCAGTATTAGGACGGAACAAGGCGGTGACCCGAAAGGACAGCCGCCCCACCCCATCAGCATGATTTTAGTGGGACGGGGCCGCAACCCCTGAAAACAGGAACGGCGGCCCAACCCCGGAAAAACCTGATACATCTAACAATTTAATCTGATAAAACCACCTCGCTTTTCCTTGACAAAACGCAAAAGATCTTTTACAATAAATCTGTCGATTAGAACAGATTTTGTAGTGGATTTCTGTTTTAACTTGCTTTATGAAGAGCCTTTTCCGCCCTTCGAACCCTATGTAATATGTCCGGCAGGTGAATTGCTTTCATGCCGGGCATATTTTCTTTGCCCAAATGCAAAGCCTCCAGCCTGTCCGCAATCCACCCCAGCCCGCCCATCACAAAGCATAGGACGCTTGTCCAGGCCATAACAGCGGCCATCCCTGCCGCAATCACAAGAATAAGCCATCCCCCCTTTCTGTTTTTGCCCTTTTGTAATTGGCACAGATTGTCATGGGGCAGTGTTTCATATAGGGGTCGTTTTGTTCGCAGCAGGAAAA
>JAETTM010000079.1 GCA_021769135.1 Lachnospiraceae bacterium
ATATCATGATGTTGGGGTCAAAAGGTCATCAGCGAGCAAAAAGTTAGCACCTTAGCCAGCTGCGAGAACGATAAAATCCTCAAGGAGCCCTTTGAAAAAGAATGCTTCGCATTCTCTGCAAGTTCGCTGAGCGAACTTGTGAATTCATGCGTCTTGCGACGCAGTTTCTCATAAGGTGAAAAACGCCGGCACTTAGGCGCTGTATTTTAGCGCCTTATGTGTCCGCTGCGTTTTTCGCAGAGCGAGAGCGTGGCGACGGAGGATTTTATCATTCTCGCAGCGTCCTCCGCCATCCACTTAATGACATTGGAGCCAAACGGCTACCACAGTTTCCAGCCATCTATGCAAACAGCATTTTAGTTGTAAACAGCAATTTTGCCCTTACCATTTTTTATAATACTTAATATACTCTGGCCGTATATGTTTCATTATGCACGTTCAAATTCCTGATATCGTTTCCGCCGTTCCAATTATCCTGCGTCCAGCTGCCGGCATCGCCTTTGCGTTGGAATTCCCTCGCCATTGCATTGTACCAGGCATCCTGATGATTATTGTACCAGGCATCATCGTGCGGGTTAGGCCTGAACCTATAGCGGTGTTCTCCCGGGTTAAAAAGCATCCCTCTGTTTGTTCCGCTCCGCACTTCCATCCAGCGGTAGTTCACATTATTTATCCTGATATTCCCCTGCACCACGCCGGCTCTTTTTGCCGCTGCGTCCAACGTTTCAAATTCATCATCCGGTTCTTCGTTCCCTCCATCCGTCAGCCTTTCCGGCAATTCATCGCTTAGCCGATAGTTATTTTGCGAATTGGAGCAATTCAGGTTTTTCTTCCAGTCGCAGCAATCTTCCTCTTCTTCCATTTGGGCCGCGCCGCTTGTGTATGTCTTTTGGGTCGATGCCACATAATAATCTCCTACGCCCACCAGTTCCACTTTATCCTTTATATTTACCCGGTACAGCATCAGCACCTCCGCCAAATCCCATAGCACCACATCCCTGTCCTGGTCCATTGCATCATAATTAAATACTTCCCTTACGGATTCCATATTTTCTTCACAATATTCATCCAAACGGCTAATCTGGTACTGCATCCGCAAAGTTTCCGACAAAGTGAATTTTTCGCCTGTGCCCTCTCCGCTGATTGTATTTTCAATTTGGAATTCCTCCCGGGTCTCACGCCTTACGGTAGAACGGTTGGTCACTTCCAGCGTTTTTTCATAGGATTGGTTAGCTGCGATGCTCACCGTCACATTTTTCCTTACTTCATACGCCGACACCGTAAAATAATCCTTCACGAAATTCCGTTTGCTGTAGTCGTCCGGATATTTCCTGTCCACGATTTCCTTCCACAATTTTTTCGGAACGGAAATTTTCTCCGTGCGGCTATCCGTTTTTCTCTTCGAAAATATATTTTCTTTTGGAATAAAATCCTCTATCCTCTTTTCCTCCGGCTCCACTACCTTCAGTTTCTGGATTTCATTCCAGTCATACAGGTTGCAATATTCCGCCCGACATTCAATGCCCTTATACATATTTTCCCCTGACAGGGAAGCCGAATTCAATGCGGTGAAAACCGTCACCGTAGTGGAAAAATCATGGGCCCCGTCCGGAATCTTTTCAAAACCGTTCTGCGAAATGATTCCATTGCATTGAAAGCTGCTTTTATTTTTATGTTTCCAGTAAGGTATATCTACGGAAAAGGAAAAACTGCCGTAGTGGGGTTCTCCCTTTTTTTCCACCTTATCCCTCATAGAAAAGTAGAATTCAATCCCCCATGGGTCGCCGGCCCCAGAATATACGGTGAACTCCCCATACTCCCCGGCAGCTATTTCCTTCGGGAATGGTTTGGAGCGTTCTCCCCATGGAACACTTGACGAAACCAGTTCCAAAGCCCTGTCCATGTCATTGATAATTGTAATCGTATACGTCCATCTTGCCATATGAACTACCTCCTTTGTATGATTGCATTTATTTTATAGCCGCTTGGAATTAAAAATCCGAAATTATATGCAACCTTTCTTATTTTGCAACAGTTCAGCCTTTCGGCTGCCCTGTTACGGAATCCGGCCATTTTAAGTTTTGCCTACGGCAAAAAGGCCGGATTCTTTGCCCCATCTACACATTCGTACGGACTTTGCAGCAAGTGCAAAGTCCTGGGCTGGACTGTTACCTTATTTTTCCCGCCTCCTTATCTGTTTTGTCATCAGTAAAGGCAATTTCAGGCAATCCAATGTGTCATTAATGGCATAAAGCAAATCTGCCCCCGACATGCCGTGCTCATTTTCCCAGAACCAACGCACCACCGCATCATTAGCCAAGCTATGGGATAGGCTATATCCATAATCCCGAAGCAATTCCCCCATTCCGTTCATGGGCAGTTCCAAAATAACGGCGATGGCTAACAGCGCCTGCTTTGTAGGAACTTTTCCCAAGAGGTAGTGCTGAACCATCCGTTCGCTCACCGCCAGATGATAAATCTGCCGGCGCTGTCCGCTGCCGCATTTTTTCAAAAGAAATGCCAGGCTTCCCGTTTCCTCCGCAGGGCAATTATTTATTCTTACCGGCCTTCGCCCTTGCGTCTTTCCTTCCGTACATGTAAATTCCGTGTGCAACAAAAAAGAATGCTTCGCATTCTCATATCCATGCGCCTCGTGACGCAGTTTTCTATAAGGAAATAAAGAAAGCCCCGCTTTATTCGCGAAACTCTCCGCCTGTATTTGGGATAATTGAAATAAAGACATTGCTTTTAAGATGACTTGTATTTTATGTGATTTCAGGTATGCGTGTGTGCTGTATAGATTCTTTTTCCAACGGGATATATCCGTTTTTGTGCAGCCCAGCTCCGCATATACTTCATCTAATGAACGCAGCCGGTTCTTTTTTTATATGCAATCATCAACTCTTGGAGTTCCTCAACAAAACCTTTTTCCAGAATAATATTTCTCTCTTCCAGCCATTCAGCTGTTTTTATGTTATCCATGTACATTCCCCTGTGATTATTGACATGCCCTTTTACGGGCTTTGCCATTGTAGAATCTTTCCTGCGAAAGGCTTGCCTATTTATTATATTGGTGTTGCCAGCCTTAGTCAACATAATTGTTTTATCGGATAATCATACTGTGTTCAAATTGTCTTTATGGTAGATTCCTAAGCCATACCGACACACTTCGCCCTTTCTCGACATATAGTATCATATAAAACTAAAATATCAATTCAAGGAGCAAAATGAGCAAAGCAGCGGAATGGAATAAACAATTCAACATCGGTGTTGCTTCTATCGACCATGCCCATCAGAAACTTTTTTCCATCGTACGCAAACTGATATATCTTAGCGAGGATGAGCATAACGGGCAATGGGCATGTGCAGAAGGCATTAAATACTTTAGAAATTACGCTATGGAACATTTCTCCGACGAAGAGGACTATATGCGTTCTATAGGCTACGGCGGATTTGAAATACACAAACGCCTGCACGATGATATGCGCTATAAAACACTTCCCGCCCTTGAAAGGGATTTGCTGGAATCCAATTACTCCCAAGAATCCATCCATCATTTTCTAGGCATCTGCCTCGGATGGCTGACTGCCCATATTATGATTGAGGACCGCGCCATTACAGGGGAAATATCAAATAAGTGGAAAACAGACCATACAAAAGAAGATACGGAAGCGCTGGAAGATGCCTTGGCCGATACGGTGCAAAAACTTTTCGGCCTGCAAACAGAAATTGTCAGCGAGCATTACAGCGGAGAACACTTCGGCAATAGCATTATTGACCGCCTGACGTACCGCACCAAAGATGGAAAATTAATAACTATTTTTCTCATTCTGGAAGAAAGCCTGGTATTGCAGGCCGTCAGTTCCATGCTTGATATGCCTTTAAAAAAAGTAGACAAATTGGTCATGAACACTGTCCGCCAAATCTCACAGCAGATAGCTGTCCAGATAGGTACTCATTTTCCTTTGTTGTCTGCCCAATACCAGTCGGAGAGCAACCATACCATGACAGAAGAACAGTTCCTTCAGGAATACCTGAAAGGATCTTATGATTACAGCCTGTTATTCAATACGGGGAACGGGTATTTTGCTTTTTGTATAACGCCGGGGTAAGCCCGGATTTCACAGCAGACTTGACTCTATATCTTAGCAATGATAAGATTTAAATGAGATTTCAAATTATGCATTATGGAAGCAGCGCCAAATAACCGGAATCGGAGAGAATGCTAATTATGAAAAACCATTTCCATGGGATTTTCCCCAATGACAACTACCTCGATTTGAGACCTTATCAATATGGCTGGGAGACGTGCGTGCCGCTGCATTCCTTCGGTCCATTTATTAGAAACCATTATCTGTTCCATTATATCATCAGCGGACGCGGAACCTTATATTCCCATGCTGCCAATGGCGAAATCCATGAATACCAGCTAGGCGCCAATCAGGGATTTCTTATCTGCCCCGGACAGATAAACCTGTATACTGCGGATGCGGAACAGCCATGGAAATATGTGTGGCTGGAATTTGACGGAATGCGGGTGAAAGAATTCCTTTTAAAAGCGGGCCTTACCCAAGACCATCCTATCTACCGCACACAAACCAATGAACAGGGGCTTCAGCTACAGGAACATATGTTATATTTTAGTGCCAATTCGGCCAAGTCCTCCCTGCATTTAGTCGGACAGCTTTTTTTGTTCCTCGATGAACTCATTGAATTTTCGGCAAACCATCAGGAGCTTGAAGAAACGAAAGAACATGACTATTATATTCATGAAGCTGTCATTTATATCCAGCAAAACTACCAACGGGACCTGTCCGTGGATGAAGTGGCAAACTTCTGTAAGCTAAACCGCAATTACTTCAGCCGGCGTTTTAAAGAATTGATAGGAAGTACCCCGCAGGAATTTTTAATACAACAGCGCCTTACCAAAGCGGCCGAATTGCTCAAGATTACCAATCAGCCCATTAAAAATATAGCAATCCAATGCGGTTATCCAAACCAACTGCATTTTTCTCAGTCCTTTAAAAAACACTATGGCCTATCCCCACGGGAATGGCGTAAAGAAAATAGCTGACTGCAGCAGCCAGCTATTTTATATTACGATAAGCCGACTCGCGGAGCGTGGCGGTGTTCGTTACGATAAGCCGGCTCGCGGAGCGTGGCGGTGTTCGTTTCATCATTTCGCTTTAAGGTAAAGCTGTATCGACTGATAGTCTTCCTTAATTGCAGGAAGCAGATACCCGGCATGCATCAATGTACTGCCGCTGTAAACCTCTTCTTCGCCATTAATGCAGTATTCCAAAGAAGGAGACAACCCTTTCAGCCGCAGCCTGACAAAAGGGGAAGCCGGGCGCCTGCTGCCCGCTACCGCCGAAACTAACGCTTCCCTTTTATCCTCGGCCACATGCTCCCATGCCGTAAATAAATCTTCCCCAAAGGGATTGCTCAGCCGATAATAATCCCCCCTGCAAATCAATTCATAATGTTCCTTATAACATTCTACCTGCCGGCGAATCTCATCCTTTTCTTCCTCTGTGCATTTGCCCAAGTCCATCTCGTATCCAAAAGCCCCGCTCATGGCCACAATCCCCCGTGTTTTCAGGGGCGTAATCCGCCCGTTCTGCTCGTTAGGCACAGCGGAAACATGGGCTCCCATGGTGCAGGGCGGATAGCAGAAGGAGGTGCCATATTGAATCCGCAACCGGTCGATGGCATCGGAATCATCGCTGCACCAAATCTGGGGCGTATAATACAGCATGCCGCCGTCAAACCTCCCGCCTCCGCCGCAGCATCCTTCAATAAGGATTTGCGGGTAATCCCTGCGAATCCGTTCCAACAGGTCATATACCCCTAAGACATACCTATGGTAAACCTCCCCCTGGCGCTGCGCGGGCAAAGCGGCGGACCACACATCTGTCAGGCTGCGATTCATATCCCATTTAATATAAGCAATCGGCACAGATGAGAATACTGCCTGCAGCTGTCCATAAATATAATCCCGAATCTCCTTACGGGAAAAGTCCAGCACAAGCTGTCCCCTTCCTCTCGCAGGATTCCGCCCCGGTATACGCAGCACCCAATCGGGATGTTCCCTGTAAAGATTGCTGTTTTCATTTACCATCTCCGGCTCCACCCATATGCCAAATACCATTCCGGCATCGTTGATTCTGCTAACCAGCTTTTCCAGGCCCCCGGGCAGCTTCTCCTCATTCACCCACCAATCGCCAAGCCCACTGTTGTCATCGTTGCGGCTGCCAAACCATCCATCGTCCATAACGAACAGTTCCATCCCCATTTTCGCGGCCTCTTTCGCAATGTCCACCAGCTTATCCGTTGTAAAGTCAAAATAAGTGGCCTCCCAATTGTTGATTAAAACAGGCTTACGCTTATGGGCATACGGCTCGCGAAGCAAATGCTTAATAATAGACCGGTGGAACTGTCTGCTCATTTGCCCAAACCCTTCCGACGAACATACCAATGCAGCTTCCGGAGAGGTAAAAGCTTCACCATGAGCCAACGTCCAGCAAAAATGGCTGGGATGAATCCCCATCACAAGCCGGCTGCTCTCATATTGGCTGCACTCTACTGCCGCTTCAAAATTGCCGCTATACAGAAGCATAGCCCCGTAGCACAAACCGGTATCCTCGTCTGTATTTCGGTCACACAGCATTACAAAAGGATTGTGCTGATGGCTGGAAGCCCCCCGTATGCTGCCTACGCTTTGTATCCCCGAACGCAGCGGGCCCCGCTCCAGGCATCTTTCCATCAAATGATGCCCATTAAATGTGATAAAATCCATATCACACCGTAGAAAGTCCAGGCAAAGCGAAGCGCACCGGCACAGGCGCACCGGCTCGTTTCCCTTATTTACCACTTTCACTGCACGGGTAATCAAGTCGAGTTCTTCGAATACGCCAAAATATAATTCTACCGCCACACCGGCTGCGGCATCCTCCATATGAATAACAAGAGTCTCTGCCTCTTCCTCTGTTCCGTAAAAAGCCGGCAATCCCGGCAAAGTATATTTCCCTTTCTGCAAATCATACCCCAGATACCTCAAATCCGCCGAACGGCTTCCGTTAGGAAGTTCCAATTCAATGGAAGGCAAACGGAAATCCCCCACCCCGCAGGTGGAATATTCCTGCGGCATCACATCCAGGGAATAGGTGCGGTCCATCCCGGCTTCATTGGGATTAGGAGAAAAACTATAATCGGCACATCGAATCAGCCTGGACAAATCGCCACTTTCAATATATGAGCCATAATAAGTATGCAGCAATACCTTATAGCAATCCACCTTCATCTGATAAACCGTATTACGAGTACGCAGTGTAAACAACCGATTTTGTTCGTCATGAATAATCATAAAACTCTCTCCTTATGTAGGCTTAGGACTTATCCTTTATTTACCGCCAGTCATGGCAATGCCCTCAATAAACTGCCTCTGGAACACCAGATACAAAATTACCATAGGCAGCATAGCCAGCAGGCTTCCGGCCATCAGCACCGGGAAATTCGTGGAGAACTGGCCCCTTAAGGTTGCCAGCCCGGAAGATAATGTCATCATCTTCAGGTCGGAATTTACTACCAACGGCCACATCAGGTCGCTATATGCGAACACTGCCGTAAATACAGTCAGGGCAGCCACAGATGAACGCGTCAAAGGGAACATAATTTTTGCAAATGTCTGCCATTGGTTGCACCCATCCAAATAAGCGGCTTCGCCTACTTCCTCGGGAATGGCCAAATATGACTGGCGCAGGAAAAATGTGCCGAAAGCGCTGACCAGGCCAGGGAAGACCAACGCAGCTACTGAATTTGCAATTCCCAGTTTTGCAACCATCTGGTACTGCGGAATTATAAAAATCTGGCTGGGCAGCATCATCTGCATTAACACAATGCCGAAAAGGAGGTTTTTACCTTTAAATCTTAGTTTGGCAAATGCATAGCCCGCCATAGAGCTGAAAAGCACAGCAAAAATCACGCGGAATATAATCATCAAAATTGTGTTTAAATACATATTTACAAAAGGCAGGCTTGCAAGCGCCTCCACAAAGTTATCCGCCATCAGCTGATTGGGAAAAATGGTGGGAGGAATCTGCATACTTTCCGACACAGTTTTCGAACTGGTCAAAATCATCCAGACAAAAGGAAATATCATAATAATGGAGCCAAGGATGAGAGCCGTATAGGTAATAATCATGCTGGTACGCTTTGAGTTTTCCATAGATTTTTTTTGCATTGTTTTCTCCATTTCTACGCCGCTTTTTGTGCTTAAGTCCGTTTGAGCTTATCAAGTTTGCGGATGCAGCGCGGACACAAACTTGCCGAACGCTTCCCTCTTTAAACTTCGTAGTTAACCCATTTTTTCTGTCCTATGAATTGGAAAACGGTGACAATACCAATTATCAGCACTGTCCATACCGCAATCGCCGAACCGGAGCCGCGGCTTCCCGCTACAAAGGATTCGCGATAGAACAGGTAAATAAGGCTTTGTACGCTGGTCAGCGCAGGGTTTGTCTCTTCCACCATCATGTAAATCAAATCATATACTTTTAAGGAAGTCATAAGCCGCATAATCATGGTCACAAACAATGTAGGAGAAATCATAGGCAGTGTTATTTTGAAAAACTGCGTAATTTTACCGGCTCCATCGATGGATGCTGCCTCATAATAGGATTTGGAGATATTCTGCAGCCCGGACAGCAGCAAAACTGCATCATATCCAATAGCGCTCCAGACAGCCACAATAGCACATGAAACCAATGCCACACGCGAATCCGTAACCCAAGCTATACGCGTGCCCAAAATCTGATTGAGAATGCCGTACTCGCTGTTAAAAATCCAACGCCACACCATAGTAATTGCCGCAGGCGCACAGACCATAGGAAGGAAAAATATCGTCCGAAAGCCGCCTTTGAATTTCACTCTGGCATTCAGCATTATCGCCACCATCAAAGCCAAAAAGATTCCAACCGGAACTGTCAATACACAAAACAGCAAAGTATTGCCGGTAGCTCTCCAGAAATCGCTGTCCCGGAACATATTGATATAATTATCCAAACCGATAAATTTATAATGGCCAAACCCCAAATGCTCGCAGAAGCTTGCATAAATTGTTTGAATAAAAGGCCACACGTTCAATACAATCAAACCGATAATGGTAGGCGCAACCATAAGATATCCCCAATTTTGTTCCCGCCTGGCCGCACTCGATAATTTTCCGCTTTTCATACAAATCCTCCTTTCAGTTATCCGCCAGCTTCTTGGCAGTCTCCGTGTCCACGATTGTCTGCATATTTTGCAGGCCGGTCATCAAATCCTGTTCGCCGGAATAAACTTTGGTAAGTTCATCCAAAACCTGGCTTTTCCACTTTGGGCTGGCGGAATTGTAAACCGCCTGAACGGCATAATCAAATTGTTCAAAAATAACATCCAGGTTCAATTTCTCATCATATGCATCAAATGCACTGCGCCATGTTTCCTCTGTGCCCAAATATGCAGGGATTGCCGCACCATTTTCCCCCTGAATGCGCTGTGCCTCCTCAGTTCCAAAATACTTGATTACATCCAGAGCCGCTTCCAGCTGTTTGCCATGCGCCCCGGTAGAATAGCACAGTCCATTGGACATCGTAGCCCTTCCATCGCCGCTAAGCGGGTCCGGGCACTTTGGCAGTTTGGCGATATCCCATTTGCCGCGCATTTCAGGATAATTTTCCATCAACTGCGGCAAATTCCAGTTCCCTTCCATGTACATAGCCCCAATCTCGGAGAAAAATGCTGTAGCGGGCGACGTTTCTGTAAAATATGTTTGCGCAGGACACCAATCGTAATTCTGCATCCCAATATAAAATTCCATGCCTTTGACAGAAGCAGGCTGGGTATATCCGGCAGACGTTTTATCCTCATTCAAAATATATCCTCCTGCCTGATAAACAAAAGGCCAATACCCAAGCTGGTCATCATTATAAGCCATGAAGCCGTATTTGCCGGTGGTATCATATATCTTCTCGGAAGCGCTGACCAAATCATCCCAGGTCCAGTCATCATCGGGATACTCCACCCCAGCCGCGTCGAACATCTCTTTGTTATATACCAAATGCCCATTATCCTTATCCTTGGGAACCCCATACATATTTCCATCGCTGCCGCTGGCATTGCTGCGGGAAATCTCCGAAAAATGATTCTCATAATAATTGGGGTCTATATCATCATAGAGATGAGTTACATCCGCCAGCATCCCAAAATCGGCATAGTACAGAAGCTGGTTAGTGTGCATCCAAAAAATATCCGGCAAAGTGTTGCTCTCGGCTGCCGCTTCCAGCTTCGTCCAATACTCATTCCAACTGGTGGCCTGGACTTCTATAACCACATCGGGATGCTGCGCTGTATAAGCATCGCACATAGCCTGCATTCCGGGGCGCTGGTAGACATCCCAAATCTGGAATGTCAGATGAACTTTGCCGTCCGATGCCCCGCACCCGGTCATAGACAGCATTAACAGCATGGAAAAAACAATGGTAATTATATGCATTTTTTTCATATATCTTCTCCTATTCCAGTTCCGAATCCGCACTCCCAGCATCCTTTTTCCATAAAGCAATTTTTCAGCCGCTTCATATCCATGAAATTCTCCTGAATGCTGTACTGACGGATTATGTTTTCTGATATTTCGCCCTATAATGTATAGAAAAGCGTCCGGACCCTGTCTCTATGCATCGAATAAGTTGATAAAAAAATTATAAATTGTATGGAAGTTTTCTGTAAATAAAGCGATGTGCCTAAAATATGTTATGATTTAATAGAAGTGTGATTTTTGTATGTTTATGTTTTATTTTTATATATTTTTAGAAGCCAACACCCCGCTGCAAACAGCGAGGTATGCTGGCCCTCGCGGCAGCCGCCAAGTATCCCGCCCAACCAAAAATTGGTTTTAAGCATGACTACCCGGCTCGTTGTCCGCGGGAATCAAACCTTTTTCATTCGAATAGCCATATACTGTTTCTCCGGCATATCAATCCTGATGCTTCCGGAATATACCCCTGGCAGCCTGCGAACCGTCATATCCCATGTATCAATCAGCTCAATCTCATAGGAATTTCCTTCTGCCAGTTCATATGTCCGGAAGGCAGGCTTGAAAAACCCAAAATAGTATAGAAAGCAAGCTTCTTTTTACCCTGATTAACGAAACGAATCACTGATTTTGACTTCCTATCAATGAATGGCTTTCATAACATTAGGCCATTCAAAAAATTTCATCCAACAATCGTAGCAATATTTCCATATAAAAGCATTCGAATCATTCCCATCAAAATCAAATGCCCTGCATAAAAGATATAGAAAAACCATTTCATTCCTTTCCATTTTCCTCTGGAACCATTGTAAAAATACATCAATGGCCAAACCATGATGATGCCGTATTGAAGCAGGCCATAAACAACATCTATAGCGCTGCACCACACAATCACATACATGGAAATATAAGCCAGCATACCTAATATCTGCTTTTTCAAATTGCCCTGGTTTCTGTGAATATGCAATACGCACAATACGGGAAAGCAGGACCAGTCCGCCGGAAATGCAAGCACACATAAAACTACTATGATTAATGTCTTCTGCCAATCCTTTAGAGGAAATTTTCTTTTTTCATCATCATCCACATATAGGGCCAATGCCGCGCAGAAAAGGGCCCAAATAACACTGGTTTGGTTTAAAACGGAATTCTTGAACGGCATAAAAGAAATACCGAAGCAAAAATTGTATGCGAAATGCGAAATTACTGCAAAAACAAACAATCTCAATAGATATTTTTTGAAATTCCTGGTATGTTGATACCCCTCAGAAACCATAAACCACATGGTAGGTGCCGCTAACCTTCCAACAAAATGTATGATAATCAGCCACCATGATTTATTATCATAGCCCGGCCAAAGCGTCCACGCCAAATGATCCATTGCCATCGCTATAATTGCGAATACTTTGAGCTGATTTCCGGAAAAGCCGCGGAAGGATTTCTTTTGTTCTATAGTCTCTGCCATTTTTATATTTGCGCTCCTTCATTTTTCTGTATCCGGAACAAACTGTTCCGGATAAATATCACTTCCGCAGTAGCCGCAGACCCCCATCCGTGGTGAATTACAAACCGGTAAAAGCACGCCCTCTCCGCATTCATGTGTCTTTGCACAGTCTTCACACAGCCATCCGTTTCCCTCATAAAAGCATTCTGTGCATAGGTACGCCGCCGGTTTCTTACCACATACACTACATAAAATTTCAATTGGATTATTTCTGGACAGGATTATTAGTTTCTCTTTCCTGTCATTCCCAATCCTGTAGTTTACAACCGTTATCATAAGTTCCGTGGTGGAGCCAAAATCATATTCATAACCGAAAGTCATTCCTTTTTCCAACACTGATTTCAATTTACAATTCATGCTTTTGGCCGGTTTACCCCAGAAGTAATCATCCCGTGGCACAACATCATAACTGATGCCATCAATGTCAAACGCACTCAAATGACCGCAACATTCTACCCATATATCCCTCAAAAACTGGTCCACATCCTTCAATGACGCTGTCTCTTTTATCTCCACATACAACCAGTAGTCTCTGTTGTATTTTGGATAAACAGCCAGTTCAAAATATCCGCATTTTTTGCCTCCGGTCTCCTCCGCCCATTTTTTCTGACGTTCTTCACAAACTGGCAAATGCTTATTCATATAGCTGAATGTATATTCCTTTCCACAGTATTTGCACTTACCTTTAGTACGTTTTGCCATTTCCTGTCTCCTCCTATATTTGTGATACCGTAAAATCACATTTCAACCTTTTCTATCCTGCATTGATGTTTCTTACTTTTCTTTTCATAGCTGATTCCAACAAGCAAAAGATTTCCTTTATACTCTTTAAGGGCTGACACATATCCCTTACTTTTAATCTGGTTTATCGCTCCCTCAGCAGTTTTATCCCATTTTAGTTCCACAACCAATGCCGGATTTAAAGATGTCCGTTTAGGAAGGAAAACCATATCAGCAAATCCATTTCCTGCCGGCAATTCTCTTACAAGAGTATAATCTCTGCATGCACTATAATATGCCAACGCAATCACGCTGCTCAAAGAAATCTCATTGTTATATATCAGACTGGAAGAACTTTGCATATGGACTTCTTGTATCATCTGTGCCACAGCTTTTTCGTCCACCGCCAAAGTTGCCTTAAGCAAAGCTTCCGATGCATCAACCGCCTTTATTACTTCTTCCCACCCATCATTTCTAATTGCTCGCAAAAAAACGCTCCTCACCTCATCATTTGGAATAAAAACTTTTTTTGTTTTACTATCATAAGCCAGATATCCCATATGAATCAGCAGGGTAATAACATCATCTGCAGACTTGAATGAAGTAATATCATTTTGAAATGATTCCACGTCAATACTACGGCCCTGATTTCCCAGCATGTCTACAATCAATTGTCTTAACCCATCAAAATCCATTGCAATATACATCATCAAAGACGCATATGTCTCTGTTCCGGACCAATAATTTCCAAATTCCCCGCTATCTACAGCTTCAATTACAGAATTAGGGCTATAAATATGTCCTATCTTTTCAAAATAATATCCGTCATACCATCTTTGCATCTCTTTAAATGGCATGTCATGTTCTTTGCAAATAGTCCTTACTTCTGTCTCTGTAAATCCGACATACTCCGCCATCTGTCTTGGACTGACCATTGTGTGCTCTCGAAAATTATTTAAAGCTGACTGTGTGCCGTATTTCTTAATCGGCAATATTCCCGTAATATAAGCAAGCTTTAAAAAAGCTCCCGACGGCGTTCCTTTAAACAGCCCCCTTAAAAAATTGATATATTCTTTCTGAAGATTTTCGTTATTTTTGTCCTCCCGGAACAGACAGTCCCACTCATCAATAATAATGATAAACTGCTCTTTTGTCATAACATTGATTTTTGCCAATACCGACGGCAATGAAATGTCATCGTCTTGGACATATTCGGAGTATTCCTCTTTTAACTCGGCTATCACCTGTTCCTGAATATAACTCACTACTTCAAGAGTTGAATCTCTCTTCATTTCCTCCAGCGCAATTCCGTACATCCATTGGATATCCAAAAAAATTACATTATACTTATTTAAATGCACTTTGAAAAATTCATTTTGACTTATTTTAAGTCCTGCAAACAGCTTTTCAGAATGACACCCTTTACTGTAATACGCTGCCAACATGGTTACCGCCATTGTTTTCCCAAATCTTCTTGGTCTGCTGGAACATATTAACGGTCTGTCTTTTCCGATACGGCTATTTGTATATTTAATCAATTCCGTCTTATCCACATATAGTTCAGAATTGACAGAAGCCGCAAACTGTTCATTTCCTGGATTCAAATATATTCCCATACGTATACACTCCCTGCTGTTTAAAATGCATTCTATATATAACAATAATAATCGTTTTGCGCAATACTTTTATTAATGCACTTGTTGATATCTTCCTCGCGTTTAGCACTCCAATCTTTGGGATAATACGTCGCCTCAATCATAGTAAGTGTAAGTCCCGCTATCTTTGATATAAATACAGGATTAATCATATTATCAACCATCATTTGAATTACCATATTTTTAATTGGCTCCACAGCCAAAGTTTTTTTATCTTTGCATATATCCTCCATTACCCCAAAGTCTTGTGCAATATTATAAAACCATGTATTAAGGCTTTCTACCCGGAATTTACCTTTATATTTATACAAATATTCAAATAAATTATCTCCCTCCTTTATCGCTTCTTTATTCTTTGATTCTGCATATTTTAATGCCGCACATAAATCTCTGGACAAACCACAAGGTATATTGACATCTATGCCATTTATCGATAATTTTTTATACTCTTCCGTAAAATCTGATTTTTTGATGCTTGTAATTACACTTCTCTTAGCTGGCGCAATTAAGGTCAACTTAATAAACAGCCTTAATATGATTCTTTGTAGATGCCTTTCTTCTTCCCTGACTCCTGCAACTTCGTCCTGAAAATTATCAATAGCCTTATCCAATTCAATTAGAATAGTTTTGATATCCTCACATTTATAACTTCCTCTTTCTATCGGTTCCAGTAGGCTATATTTCTCAACAATTTCATCTTTAAATTTACTGTAATTGTAATTTGAGAAAACATCAATTGCTTTACCAGTCTCACTTAAGTAGTCATAAAAGCTTTTAACTGACTCAAGATGCGACTCCATGGTTGATCTGGAGTTAAGTTCGCCTTCATTATGATAATATCTGATACATTCTTCGATTACATTTATATTAATTCTGGCAGGTGCGTTTGATAACTGTACATCTGGCAAACTTAAATATTTAATAAATTTGGTAATATGATTTCGATAAACATGATTTTTGCTAAGTAAATCTTTACGTTCTTCAAAAAAATCATTTTTAAACTTAATCATTACATCCATTCTTATTCCTCCAAAACAAAATTCTATTGTGAAAAAGTAACCGAATTTTCAATTTCATTCTAATTTCTTTCTTTTATAATGTCAATACTTTTACAAATATAGAAGGCGGAGAGCCCTCACGCCCTCCGCCTTCTATCCTTCACCTTACAATAAACCACCGCCACCGCTGTACTCACAAATGTCGCCGCAATCGCAGGCGCGATAATCCCTGCCGGGTTCACGCTCCCGTACTGCTGCCTGTAAGCAATCATATTCACCGGAATCAACTGTAATGATGAAATATTCAATATCAAAAA
>JAETTM010000080.1 GCA_021769135.1 Lachnospiraceae bacterium
ATTACATATTTTCTGGGTCTTGCCATAGGAATCACCGCCGTTTTTTCTTAGTATATATCAAAACGGCTGTATTTACCAGTATGATTTGACTATATATCAATATGTCGTTACACTAGATGGATACATTGCGGATATCAGGGGCGGTGTTGATTGGCTGGAAGGGCAGGGAAGCAATAATGATGGGATGGATAGCTATTCCAAATTTGTAAAAGACATTGATACAATAATAATGGGGTGGAATACGTATCATCAGATTGTTACTGAACTTTCCCCGGACGAGTGGGTATATAGCGATTTTACAACTTATGTAATTACGCATAACGGGCATGCTTCCTCGGCAAACATCCGATTTACAGATATCAATCCGGTTAATCTGATAAAAAGGTTGAAAAAGGAGCCTGGAAAAGATATTTGGATTTGCGGCGGGGCTAATATTGTTCAGCAGTTAATGAATGAGGATTTAATTGACTGCTATTACATTACTGTAATCCCAACGCTTTTAGGCAATGGGATCCGGCTTTTTGAAAATGGGAAGCATGAAATTCAGCTGAAGCTGATTGACACACAATCATATAATGGTATGGTGGACTTAGTTTATGACCGAAGATAGGAAAGAACCAGTATGTTAGGAGAAAGAATATGAGAAAGGATATGAAAACAATTAGATTATTGTACCCTGATTATGTCAGCGGCGGCCTGGAAACATATTATTTTGGGGCGGAACTGCTGCAGTACATATTGCCGCAGAACGAAAACCAGCCGCTTGTGAAGGTGGATGTCATTCCTCCTAACGGCGGGGAAAAAGAAATAATGAATGGTATTGCTGCCGAAGATGAAGTCATAGCGGGCATTCAGGATGCGCAGGAAAAGCTGGCTACGGAGAAACCTGACCGAATCATCACCATAGGCGGAAACTGTATGGTTTCACTGGCTCCATTTGATTATCTTCACGGCATATATGGAAACGCCGGGATTATATGGATTGATGCCCATCCGGATGTCTCTACGGTAGATGACGGTTATCCCAATGCCCATGCCATGGTGCTGGGGAGCCTGATGGGACATGGCGCTGCACAGCTTTCCTCACATATGTTAAATAAAAAATTCAGGCCCGATGAAATTCTCTATGTCGGTCTGCAGCCGCTTCATGATTACCAAAAGAATTTTCTGGATGAGGCGGGTGTAAAATACAAAGTGCAGGACAAGGATTTTGTTTCGGATGATGAAATCAGGAATTTTATGTGCCGCTTTGACCATATCCTTATTCATTTTGACATTGATGTGCTGGATGAGCATTTTTTCCACTCAACCTATTTTGCCAATCCTGAACTGGTTGGCGATGGTGCAGGCGGCGGCAAGATGACAATTGAGAAACTCTCTCATGTGCTGAAGGTCATCACAGGGAATTCCGACGTGGTCGGATTTACGGTTGCAGAGTATCTGCCATTTGATGAACATAGGCTGCATAAGATGTTTTCTGGAATAAAACTGTTTACGGAGTGACGGTATTCCGGTCTGTCAAACTGGAAATTGAACGTTGCGGGAACAAATATGCATTTCAAATAAGACACAAATTATCCAGAGGAAAAACTAATGTTTATCAGGGCATATTTACTAATCATATCATTTCCGTTTGTGTTTAAGTGTTGGAAATCCCCGGGAAGTCAGCTTCCCCGGGGATTTTTTAATAATCCGGAAAAATGATCCGGTAATATTGGCAGGTTTACTTCGCGGCTTCCGAGAACTGCGTGGTCACAAGATCCTCGTAGGGCACGCGCTGGTTCAGCTCTCCTGCTTCCTGCAGAATATTCTCCAGAAGCTCAAAGCTGTCTTTTTCAAAGACCGTGTTATCCTTCCAGGTATCCTGGTCCTTGTAACGGCCAACAATGATAGCGATTTTGTCCACAGGGGTCTCCTTGAACTGGGGAGCAATGGTTTTGGCTATTTCCTCGGCGGAGTGGGAGTTGACGTAGTCCATGCCTTTCTGGATGGCATTCGTGAACTTCTGGATTAATTCCGGATTATTCTCCATATAACTCTTCCTGGCACAGTATGCGGTATAGGGCACATAACCGGATTCCGTTCCAAGGGATGCCACAACGGTTCCGCTGCCTTCGCTCTCCAGGGTAGTTGCAAACGGCTCAAATTCAACGGTGTAGTCAGCATCGTTGCTGGTAAATGCAGCGGCGGTCAGCCCGAAGTTGATGCTCTGGTCAATCGTAAGGTCTGTTTTGGGGTCAAGACCGTGTTTCTTAAGGATATACTCAAATACCATCTGGGGCATGCCGCCGGCACGTCCTCCAAGGACTTTCTTGCCTTTCAGGTTTTCCCATTTGAAATTATCTTCCGGCTGGCGGCCCACCAGGAAGTTACCGGCGCGCTGGGTCAGCTGGGCAAAGTTCACGGCGTAGTCCTGTGAACCTTCCTGATACACGTAAATGCTGGCTTCTGAACCCATGAAACCAATCTGCGCGTCACCGGAGATAAGGGCGGTCATGACCTTGTCTGCCCCTGCGCCGTTGACCAGGGTCAGGTCAATGCCTTCCTCCTCAAAGTAGCCAAGTTCAATGGCCGCGTACTGTGGGGCGTAGAAGATAGAGTGGGCCACCTCGTTAAGGACCAGGGGCGTGCTGCCGGAGGCAGCCCCGCCCGGAGTTTTTGCACAGCCGGTAAGGGCAGCGGCTGCCATGGCTCCTGCCAGTAGGATGCTTATAAATTTTTTCATAGATACTCCTTGTGTTTGTTGGGGTTTAGTATATTTTATTAGGAGGGACGGGCGGGGGTGAGGGAAAAATTGAAAATGTAAGTATAAACAAGGGTGTATATAGGTGAAAAGTGAAATCCTGTGGTATAATGTTGTAAATATATGTATTTGGAGACGTAAATCCAGCTATAGATATTCCTGGTATATGATTTGCCGGATACATTGCAGGGGGAAGGAAAAATGCAGCTTCCATATTCAGAAACAATCGATATTATATATTTAGCCAGATTGTTTGATAAAAAAAGTGAATCATATAAATTATTCTGGTTTCTTGCCATTGTAGACAAGGTCAGTGATGGAAAATCCTATTTGACATATGATGAGTTGATTAACTGGATGGTTGCGGATGCATGGTATATGGTTACGGAATTCAGGCTGAATCTGGGACCGTCAGATACCCTGGAAGCCCTTGTGAAATACATATATCAGGTAAGCGGTCTCAAAACCAATGAAAAAAAGGATGTAATACTCTCTTTTTTAAATGGGTTTAATGATAAAAACGTGGCTGAAATGAAACGGACCATAATACAGAATGTTCCGTACAGACTTCAGGCGCCTTTTACAAAACAGATAACCAATGATATGTGGAAGGGGTCCAGAAAGAAACTGGCAGAGAATTTAAATCGTGAAAAACGTTTAATATATTATTTTACAGAACTGGCCGGAATGAAGACTGCCATCAAGATCCAGCCGGAGTGGTGTGACTATATTAGTAAGAATAAGGAGATATTAAGAGGCTGGGTGCGGTATAATCTGATTATGTATCTGCAAAGACGGAATCCAAATGTGCCGGGAATTGCAGAGAAACTGGATGTTCCGCGAAAAAGGCAGATGAATCTGGTCATCCAATATTGGAAGAAGATTATTGAAATAAAGCCGGTTGATGAAATTTATCTAAACCAGCCGCTTACCAGCCAAAATATTTCCATTGACCATTTTGTTCCATGGTCTTATGTGGCACATAATGAATTTTGGAACCTACATCCAACAACAAAGAGAATTAACAGCAAAAAAGGGAATAACCTGCCGGACTGGGACATATATTTTCCGGCGTTATGTAGAAC
This sequence comes from Lachnospiraceae bacterium, assembly GCA_021769135.1. GTDB lineage: Bacteria > Bacillota > Clostridia > Lachnospirales > Lachnospiraceae > Kineothrix. The sequence continues at coordinate 3,829 of JAETTM010000080.1, forward strand.
AGAATATTTTTCTTATAATATGATGTGGGAATATGAAGTGGTTCATGAAGCATTTGAAAAATGCAGGAATGTGCATATCAATAGCGATGAGGTTTATATGAAGCTATATAAACCTGGTCTGAATAAGGAAGAATTTTGCACTAATCTGGAGAATATCATGCTTCCTGTTTATAAGTCTGCCCAGAATGCTGGATTTAAAGGATGGGATTTGAAGAGCAGTTAGTGGATTACGAAGAGAAAAGAGCCATTGGCTAATTAGCAGGATGAGAGGAGCGATAGTAAAGGGATGAATGATTCATTGGAATATTATAATCTGCATGCAAAGGAATTTTTTGATAACACAAGGGATGTTGAATTTACAGAGATGCAGGACCGGTTTCTGAAATATTTGAATCCAGGGGCCAGGATACTTGATTTCGGATGCGGATCAGGCAGGGATACAAAGTATTTTCTGGGCAGAGGCTTTAAGGCAGAAGCAGTGGACGGCTCAGAGGAACTGGTTAAGATAGCAGCGGAGTATACCGGCGCCAATGTCAGGCAGATGTTCTTCCAGGATTTGAATGAAAATGAAACGTACGATGGAATCTGGGCCTGTTCATCGATTTTACATCTCACATACAGTGAGTTGGCTGAGGTGTTTGTGAAAATGGCCCGTGCCCTGGTTCCGCATGGGATTCTGTATACATCGTTTAAATATGGAACGGATGAAAGGGAACGGAACGGGCGTTATTTTACGGATATGACTGAGGATAAGATGAAAGGGCTGTTGGATACTGTGGATGTATTTTCAGTTGAGGATATGTGGGTGACATCTGATGTACGACCGGGGAGAGATGAAGAGAAATGGCTGAACATGATTTTGAGGAAAAAATAAGAGGAGCAGATAATATGCAGTTTGATATCGGGTCCTGTGATGTGATGACAGGGGGAATGGATAAAAACCGTTTCCTTTTGTACCAGTTAAAGCTCAGTATGCTCAAGGCAGGGCATATAGACATCATTGTGTCATTTCTCATGGAGTCAGGTGTGAAGATGATACTGGATGATTTGGAACAGGCTCTGGAACGCGGTGCGAAAATCAGGATACTAACGGGCAATTACCTTGGGATTACGCAGCCCGGGGCATTGTATCTGATAAAGGATAAATTGGGGGACCAGGTGGAACTGCGCTTTTATAATGACAGGGGCCGTTCATTCCACCCCAAAGCTTATATTTTCCGCAATGGAGATTGGGGAGAAATCTATATAGGTTCATCCAATATATCTAAGAGTGCGCTTACATCAGGAATTGAATGGAATTATCATTTTGACAATAGACGTGATGCGTATAATTTCAGACAGTTTTATGATACATTTGAAGATCTGTTTTATAACCATTCCATCATTATAAATGACCAGGTCCTGAAGCAATATTCAAAGGAGTGGAAAAAACCAGCGGTCCAGCGGGATTTGGAACGGTATGACAGTCTTGTCAACGAAACGGACCGTGTGGGAGGATTTGAACCAAGAGGAGCGCAGATTGAAGCCTTGTATGCATTAAAATGCAGCCGCAGGGAAGGGGCGAAGAAGGGTTTGGTCTATGCGGCAACCGGTATAGGAAAGACGTATTTGGCAGCTTTTGATTCCAGGACTTATGAAAACGTCCTGTTTGTGGCGCACAGGGAGGAAATATTAAAACAGGCGGCTGAGAGTTTCCGTAATGTGCGGAATTCGGATGATTATGGATTTTTTACCGGTCAGGAGAAATGCATTGGAAAGTCGGTAATCTTTGCATCGGTATCAAGCCTGGGAAAACCGGCTTATCTGAATGAAAGGTATTTTCCCAGGGATTATTTTGACTATATCGTGATTGATGAATTCCATCATGCGGTGACGGACCAGTATAAACGGATTATGGAATATTTCAGGCCTCAGTTCATGCTGGGACTGACCGCCACACCAGACAGGATGGATGGAAGGAATATATATGAATTATGCGATTATAATGTGCCCTATCAAATAAACTTAAAGGATGCGGTTAATAAAGGCCTGCTGGTACCGTTTCATTATTATGGCATTTTTGATGAGACAGTGGATTATTCCGGGATACATATGGTAAAGGGCAGGTACGCGGAGGAAGAACTGACAAGGGAACTGCTGGTCAACAGACGGTACGATTTAATTTACAAGCACTATATGAAATACCGCTCAAGAAAGGCGTTAGGGTTCTGTTGTTCCCGTAAGCATGCGGAGCAGATGGCAAAGGAATTCTGTCTTAGGAATATCCCGGCGGCCGCAGTGTACAGCGATTCAGACGGTGAATACGCGGAGGAGAGGGGCGAAGCCATAAGAAAACTCAGGGATGGTGAGATAAAGGTAATTTTTTCAGTTGATATGTTCAATGAAGGACTTGATATCAGTGAGATTGATATGGTCATGTTCTTAAGACCCACAGAATCACCGGTTGTGTTTTTGCAGCAGCTTGGCCGGGGACTGCGTAAAAGCAGGAATAAGGAGTATCTGAATGTACTGGATTTCATAGGAAATTATGAGAAGGCAGGTTCTGCACCATTCTTGTTAAGCGAAAGGCCATATTCCAGTGCAGAGGCAGAACGGATGCAGCAGCAGGACTTTGAATATCCGGATGAGTGTGTGGTGGATTTTGATATGCGGCTAATTGATCTGTTTCATGAGATGGCGAAGAAAGGGGTTAAGAAGGAAGAACGGGTCAGGGGAGAGTATTTCCGTATTAAAGAGCAGCTGGGCGGAAGGGTACCTACCCGGATGGAACTGTTTACTTATATGGAGGATGAGATTTTTCAGCTGAGTGCAGGCCTGAAGAACAGCCCGTTTAAGCATTATCTGAGATATCTGGACGGGTTGGATGAATTGGGGGATAGGGAGCGTATTATTTTCCGGGGGATTGGGAATGAGTTCCTGGAGTTGCTGGAAACCACCCAGATGTCAAAATCATATAAGATGCCGGTGTTGATGGCCTTTTATAATGATGGGGATATTAAGACGGCAATCAGTGAAGATGATATTTATCGCAGTTATATGGAGTTTTATGGTACGGCAAATAACTGGAAGGATTTAGAGAAAGATAAAGGGACCAGTGATTTTAGGTCATGGGATAAGAAACGCTGTGTCACCGAGGCATTGAAAAATCCGGTAAAGTTTTTGCTGCAGTCCGGTAATGGTTTTTTTGTGCAGCTGGAGGGGGCGGTGCTGGCATTAAATCCGCAGCTTCATGAGGTTGTGGGGCTGGATGGGTTTGCGGAGCAGATGAAGGATGTGATTGAGTACCGGTCGATGGATTATTATAGGAAGCGGTATGAGAATGAATATTTACATCTAACATGAGTAATAGTAAAATTTTATCAGGGGATTTTAAATATGTAAAGCTTTGCGTTATATGTGCTGAAGATTTACAAAGTAATATATAGAAATGAAAGAGGAACTGTCATGCACATCCTAATTGCCGAAGACCATCCGGACCTCCGGAAAATCCTAACTCTTTACCTGCAAAAGGAGGGTTACCAGGTATCCGTTGTATCTAACGGACAAGAAGCCATTACCTATCTGATGGAACGCTGTGGTCTAAAGAAGGAAGCCAAAAATAACTTGGGATTGACCTTTTCGAAATCCCCCTCATCACATGCACCCGCCACCCTCCCCGACCTCCTGATCCTGGACTGGATGATGCCGGTCCAGGATGGCATCCAGACCTGCCGTGAAATCCGGGCCCTGAACCTTCCAATTAAAATCCTGATGCTGACTGCAAAGGGAGAAACAGAGCATGAAATCCTGGGTTTAACCAGCGGGGCAGACGACTATGTGCGTAAGCCATTCGACATCAAGGTGCTTCTTCTGCGTATCAAGAAGCTTTGCCGTCTGGAAGGTATCCTGTGCTGCGGGGACATTTCCCTGAACCAGGAGACCTTTGAGGTAAGGAAAGGCAACACGCGGCTTGCGCTGACCAAAACTGAGTATGAAATGCTCCGTTATTTCCTAAGCAACCAGCGCATCACCCTGACCAGGGAGCAGCTGTTAAACCATGCATGGGGAATGGACTTTGAGGGCGACAGCCGGACCGTGGATACCCATATCCGCAGGCTTCGCAGGAAAATCGGAGAGGAGTATATAAAGACCCGCATCGGAATCGGCTATGTCATTAGTGACAGGAAGGATTAAATATATAACGAAACTTACAGACAAGTACACGAACCAGTATATGGCCACTTATCCGGTCAGACACAAACAGAAAACCAGATATATGAATAAATTATGGAAAAAGTTCATCTACGGAACAGCGTTGATTATGGCATTCACTCTAATCCTATCCCTTGTAGTGAACTCAAAGATTGTAGGGAAATACTACCTGCGCAGTCAAAAACATTATATCCAGGACATTGGCAGTCAGCTAATCACCCTTTTTGAAAGCGGTACAACGCCTGAAAATGCTGTTAGGATTCTGGAAGAACAGGAAAAGGTCCTGGTTGTATATTCAAGCAACACATCGGACAGTGAAGCCCTCAGCAATGAACTGCGCGAACAGTTCCGGCAAAAGGGGTTAGGTTTCCAGAAGTTCTGGCTTTGGGAACAGGATTACCAGGATGCGGTAGAACACGGCATGAAGCTACGCCTTTATCAGCAGGAAAAACTGAAGTATGGGATTCTGGCTGAGTACATGTTTACAGATAAAGGCATGTTTGCCATTGCCGCGGTGGTTCCCAATACCGAGGAAACTGTTGGCATATTGAATCAGTTCCTGATTATCCTTCTGTCCATTTCATCCGTGGTTGCAGTAGTCCTCATGTATATACTGGTTAGGCACATTACCAACCCATTAAAGGAGATGGAGGAGTTTTCACGCAGGATTTCCGGGCAGGATTACGGCAGCAGGCTGGTAATCCATACTAATGATGAACTGGAGACAGTGGCCGACAGTATGAACCGGATGAGCCAAAGTATTAAGGAATATCAGGATATGCTGCTTGGGAAGAACCGGCAGATGGAGGCGCTGCTGGACAATGTGGCCCATGACCTGAAGACGCCCATCTCGCTGATTGGCACCTATGCGACAGGGATGCAGGATGGGCTGGATGACGGGACATTTTTAGACACCATTATCCGCCAGAATGCGAAAATGGCCCGGCTCACAGAACAGTTATTGGGGTTGTCACGGATTGGGCAGAAGAAATATTCGGAAGAGACCATTGCCCTTGACCGCCTGCTGCAGGACCAGGTTGAGGAACAGAGGATATCTGCCGTTCAGAGAAATCTCGGTATTTCCACATCCATAGAACCGGACCGGTATATCCGGGGAAATGCAGAACTGATTTCAACTATTTTTTCCAACCTGCTGTCCAATGCAATTAAATATGCGGCAGAGTCTGGGCCTGGGATTGAAATACGTCTGTATGGAAATGACGCTGGTTGTCATTTTACCATATCCAACCAGCTGCAGGCAGGGAATCTGGATTTAGACAGAATATGGGAACCATTCTATGTCGGGGAGTCCTCCCGCAATCAAAATCTGTCCGGTACCGGACTGGGGCTGCCTATTGTAAAAAAGATTGCAGAACAATGCGGTTATGGGATAAATTGTACCGCAGAAGACGGGAGAATAAAAATTACGGTTATTTTTTAAAACCTGGTTTTGTCAAATAAATGTAACATCCCCTTATTATACTGGGTCTGAAGTATAAAAATGATAAGGAGATTGACATGACAAAACCAGGTTTGTTATTCCGGGGGGCATGCATGCTATTTGCGGTATGCCTGACCGGGTGCGGGATTTATAATCCCATTGCAGACAGTAAGGGGACGGATGCGGTGAAGGTATCCGCCGTCCTTCGGGAACAGGAAGAAGATTCTGATTTTGGGGAAGCCATGGGCATGGCATTTGAGTATGAGGTGGATTCGGAAACATTTGCGATTGAACTGTTTACAGCGGATGGTTCAGTGCGCGCAGCTTTACCGCTTCAGGAGAGGGCGGTGGAAGATTACCGGAAAAAGGGCGAGGAAGTCTCATGGCGGTATCAGGAAGATGGGATTGCTGTCTCCGTTAGCCCTGAAGACGATTACCTCAGTGTTATGATTACTTCGGAGACAGACCGTGACAACGCCTTTACATGGCCGGAAATATCTGCGTACAGCTATTATTTCCCATTTGGTGAAGGAAAGCGGGTTCCGGCAGATAATTCGGTCTGGAAGGATTATCTGGCGGGGCAGATAGGCCAACCTGCTTCGTCCTTTCCGGCGGATTTTGCAGGTCAGCTGGAAGAATCCAACACAACAGCCCAGGTCAGTCAGCCTAATCCGGCAGGACAATCCTATCCGGCAGACCAGTCCAATCCTCCTGCCAAGGAATTTTCTGTCCTTGAACAGTTTTCCATGCCTTTTTGGATATCATCCGCTGGAGATTACGCGGTCCTGTTCATAATGGAAGACCCATTCCACACGAAAATAGGTTTCAGACAAAATCCGGATTTGACATTTTCACTGAATAATGAGTTTCCGGCTATTGATACGGACAGGACAAAGCAGTTCCGCATCTATCTTACAGACAATGACCCTGTCTCTGCGGCGAAGCTCTACCGCAAGTATGTGAGGGAAACTGACTGGTTTATCACATTGGAACAAAAGGCAGAATCTAATCCGATGATAAGGAAGCTTTACGGCGCACCATTCATATACCTTTGGGGCGAGCGGCTCATTTCCCCTGAGGACGTGAACTGGCCGGCCTTTCGTACCGCAATAGGGTCGCTGTTCATGAATTACCTTACATCATTTTCATCCCAGGTGGAGAATGGAAATGAAATCAAAGCAGTTTTGGATGAAATCCAATCTCAGGATTATGTTGCGGACTACCAGAAACATCTGGTATGCAGTTATCTCAGCGGAGTATTGAAACTGCCGGAATTCTATTCGCAGCTTTCTTCACTACCTTATGAATCGTTCTACACACCATCCACCGCCCCGCCCGATGCGCCGTCCACTGCACCCTCCGATGCGCCGTCCGCCCTTTGGCATGCATTTACCACATCCTCCCCTGAATTGACAGCGATTCTGGCTCCGGGATATGAAAACCTGAACGAATCCAATCAAATCCAGGTTAACAAATATATCCTGTCCGCAAACCTTCCGGATGTATTCGGCAATCCCTCCAATTGGATGGACCAGAATACGGTGGAACTAATCCGGCAGCTGAAGGCGTCCGGCATCAGCCAGGCGTGGATTGGGCTTAACAGCTGGGAACAGGCCTATGCGAAACCGGAACTTGTGGAGGAGGCGGTAGGCCAGGGCTATCTTATTGGCAGCTATGATTCCTATCACTCCATACATGAGCCGGGCAATGAACAGTGGGTTACGGCCAGATTCGGGGATACATCCCTATATGACCGCGCATCGGTGGAGGATAGGGATGGAGGGAAAATAGAGGGATTTAAGGGTGTGGGGCGAAAGCTGAATCCGGTTCTGTCACTTCCTGCTGTACGGGAGCGGATGCTGGAAATCATGGGCAACGGACTTCCTTTTAATTCCTGGTTTATTGACTGTGATGCCACCGGGGAGATTTATGATGATTATGCGCCAGGCCATATTACCACGCAGCAGCAGGACCTGGCGGCCCGGCTGGAGCGGATGGCATATATCCGGGATACCTACGGCATGGTCATCGGTTCTGAGGGAGGCCATGATTTTGCAGCTTCTACCATTGCATTTGCACATGGAATTGAGATGCAGAGTTTTTCGTGGATGGACGATGATATGAAGGAAAACAGGGACAGTGAATATTTTATAGGAAAATATTATAATCCGGACGGTGGGGTGGCGGAGCATTTTTCCAGACGGATTCCTGTAAAAAGCAGGTACCGGACACTGTTCACCGACCCAAGATATGATGTCCCGCTGTACAAACTGGTCTATAATGATTCCGTGATTACCAGCTACCACTGGGATTGGTCAACCTTTAAAATCAAAGACCAGACCGGAACGCGCATGCTGCGGGAAATCCTTTATAATGTTCCGCCCCTTTACCATCTGGATGCCGCCCAGTGGGAAAAATATAAGGATGATATAGTAAGACATAATGCGGTATGGTCTGAATTCAGCCGGAATGCCGTCACACAGGAGATGACTGGTTTTCGATATCTGAAGGAAGACGGTTCCGTGCAGATGACGGAATATGGCGATGGAATACAGGCAGCAGCAAATTTTAATGATGAACCTTTTATTTATGGAAATCAGGAGATTCCGGGTAAGTCGGTTTTAATCAGGATGGATGGGAAGGAAACCGTTTATACACCTAAAACGGCGCCGGATAATGCATAACTACGGAGATGGAGGATTCATAAAGGTAGCGCTGGATGACTTAAAAAGACGGCATTGGATAAATCCAAAAGGCGGTGTCGGATAAATCCAAAAGACGATATAGGATAAATCCAAAAGACAACGCCGGATGACTCATAAAAAACTCCTCATATAACTCATAAAGACAGGACGGAGTTCATCCCATTCGCACAGAATTGTAGTTTCATATAAGTTTCTCCTTTTCATTCCATTGTTTTTGCGGTAAAGTAAATAAAAAAGCACTCCATTGCATGTGTTAAAGTGTTCCTTGTACGTCCCGCTTTATACGTTCAAACCACGATGAAGTGAGACGTGCATGGAGCAGGAAGGAATGTTGAACCACACCAGGGCGCGGGGGAGCGGCAAGAGATAAAGGAGGAGGCTTTATGGCTGGATATATAATGACTCTTAGTGATATTGATTCTCTTACATATTGTGTAAAGACAGGAACATACAGTACTAATCTCGGTACGCCAAAGGGGAATTGGATGACGTATCATGAAGGGACATTTGCTGACTATCTTAGCATGAAACCAGGTGACAGCATCTATTTCTTTATTAAGAGGAAAATATACGGCATTGGAAAGCTGATTGAAATTCATTCGGAGTGCAGGTTCTTAAATTATATTGGTGCGGACAGGCCGGTCGATTATTCAAAGAAAAACTATAAGAAACTGGAACCGTTGTTGGATGAGGGAACTGCCAATAACCGCTGTTTGTGTGTGTTTGAGCCATCACCGCTTTTCTTTTTAAATGGAGTGGATATGGATGATGCATTAAACAGCAATCCGGACAAGTTCCGCATGCTTCGGGCGATGTGGAAGGTTTCTTTTATTAAAGTGGATGATGATGAAAATCAGGCATTGATGGATATTATTTTGAAAAGAAATGAGGAAGACCTGCTTCTTAATAAAAATGCATATCCATTTTCGAAAGTATTACATAATCAGATTAGGGATAAAAATACAGAACAGTACAAGCTGACAGCAGATAACATACTTATGTCATGTGCTAAAGGAAGCAAGATTAATCATGAAATGGCAATTGAAGCCGCGTTGTGTGAAATCCTGTCAGGAGATAACAGTACTCCGATGGGAAAGTGGGACTATATATCCCATCAGGTGGTTGCCTCACCGTTTAAGGCAATTGAGTATATGGATAAGATGGACATATTCGGATACAGGTATATTCCGGGATATAAGACTAAATCCAGGTATCTGGTAGTAGAGATAAAAAAGGGAGAGGCGGCAGATGATGTCATTGGACAGATAATGAAATATGTGGATTGGATTCAGGGAGAATACGCATATGGCGACTATTCCATGATTGAGGCATATGTAGTGGCGTCAGGGTTTTCGGATTCCGTCAGACAGAAGAGGGACCGGGAATGTGTAAGACACTATACAAAAGGCTGCCGGCCTGCCATACCATGTATCTGGTCGTCCGTGAAATTGGTTGAATATGAATTTATTGACAATAAACTCAGTTTGAAAGAAGTATAAAGTGCGTGTAATATAAGTGCTGCTTATTGCATGATTTCGGATGTCCGCTGCCTGTTACCTGTTACCGGACATTCGCTGTTTGATTCCTTCATACTGCTGCGGATGGGATTTCGAATAAAATTATTGTAATAGTCGAGGCGAGTTCCTATGCTGAAAAAACAACACGCCGGGACTTGGGAACAAGGTTGTCTTTATTGACGGGTATCAGGGATTCATCTATCCAAAGAAAGCGTTAATCTGCGAGGTAAGGGATTATATACTGAAGTTCATGGAAAAGAATGAGCAGGGGACGATTATCCGACAGACGGCATTTCAACCGCTGTTTTAGGAAACATGCAGGGGAGGATTCCAGGAACTATCTGACAGATATAGGGATAAAGGGGCCATAAAGCTGTTAAAAAACGGGTTACAAGGAAAATAAGGCGGCTGAGGCTGTGGGGTATAAGAATGTACGCCGGATTAACGAAAATTTTAAAGGGAAATATGAGCAGAGTCCAAGTGAATACAGGGAACACCATGGGAGAAATAGGGTGTAAAGGTACGGGGCGGTTGGGAAAGGCAGCAGGCAGGAGGAGCCTGGGATTTAAAGCCCAAGGATTCGGAGTCCAAAAATGCAGAGTCCAAAAATGCAGAGCCCCAAAATATGGGGCCCAAGAATATGGACTCCTGGGAACCCAAGTACTGCGGCTTTCGGAACCATGTTCCGGTGTTACGCGATGTGGAGCCGGCTTTTTCAATGCCATGCCATCGGGTGTATTCCGTTTCTTTCCCATGTCCGTATTCCTGTTATTGACCGTCCTGTTTTTAACAATCACCCTTTCCGCCTGTTCCATCCGTACATCACCCCCCGGTGAAGACGGTGCGGTCCATAAAACCTATACCGGACAAGCTGTCAGAACAGAGGAGGCTTCCAGCCAGGTCAGACTCCGTCTGGTCTATTTTGCTGATGATTTGAAATGGAAAAGCGTGGTTGAGGACACGGCAGAGGCATTCATGAAGGCGAATGAGGACATCGAGTTGGAATTGTACTGCATGCCGGAAAATAAGAACTGGCCCTATATTGAGTCCCTGAAAATATTGGCTGCCCAAAAGGAATTCTTCGACATTGTGGAAATGAGGGAGACACCTGCCCTGGCTGCCGCAGGACTTTTGGCGCCGGTTCCGGAGGCTGTTTCTGTCCTGGTGGAGAATCCTGGCACATATGAGGGTGTGTGTTACGGTGTGCCATTGTATGCAACCACACTGGGAATTATTTACAATAAAGATATATTTAAGGGCCAGGGGCTTCTTGCACCTGACACATTTGAGGATTTCCTCCAAATCTGTGAAACGGTTAAGGAGGCGGGGTATGATCCTCTGGCCCTGGGGGCGGCTGATGTGCGTCATATGGAATTCTGGGGGAATTATCTGTTCAGGAATTATATGGTTACAGAAGACGGAAACGTGCAGTGGACCGCGAAACGTACCCGGCAGATGCTTGCCGATTACCGGAATCTTGCGGAACAGGGATATATAAACCCGGCATACCGGAATGTATCCGACAGTCAGACAGCCCAGTCGCTGGCATCAGGACAGGCCGCCATGGTGTATGCCGGTCCCTGGATGCTGACCCGGATAGAGGACCTGAATCCGCAGATACATCTGGGATTTTTCTTCCTGCCCGGCAAAGACGGGATTACCTATGCGGTTCAGGAACGCAGGGCAGAATGGGGGATATCCGCGGCCACTGCCCGGGACAAGAACAAGATGGAAGCAGCAAGACGTTTCCTTAAGTTTTATTATTCAGAAGGAATTTATGAAAATGTACTGGAAACCATGAATGGGGATTCGGTGACCGTGCGTCCTGTCCGAGGAATGGATACGCAGGATCAGGCAATCATAAAGGCGGCTTATTCCGCCAACCCGGTCCGAACCGGGGGAGTGACGGATTATGCTGAGGTCCCCGATGGATTTTTTACCTACTTTGCCCAACGGCTG
>JAETTM010000006.1 GCA_021769135.1 Lachnospiraceae bacterium
GCTTCTTGTACCTCTGCACTCTTGCATAAATCCCCTCCCGGTCTATGACGGAGTGTGTGCGCTTAAACTGCGGCTTTTTACAGAGCATATCCAAGTCCATATACACGTTGTTGATTATGGTCTTTTCCGCATACTGCCGGAAAGACTTGAGCCTTAACAGCCATGCAAGCGCTTCATCCAGCTTTTCCTCTGATGTGATCGCCTGGAAAGGCTTGGTGCCAAACTCCAGCCTGTCAAACATGAGCGGGCAGCTCCCCCTTTTCACCTCACGCTCCATCGCCCTCTTTACATCCCGTAACGATTCCATGTTTATCTCCTTTCCGCTCCCGGATACATTGACCGGAAGCAATAAAAAAGGGCGGCTACAAATCTGCTGATCCATAACCGCCCTTACGCTGTTTCCGTATTTAGTTTTTTTAACACAGGGGTCTTCCACCCCCGTACCCCTGGAAACCTTGCCCAAAGTGTGATTGAAAAGATAATCACACTTCAGGCAAGGCTAAAAAGTGCCACCCTCTGCGTTCTGGCTTATCCGGTTTCTATTCCCGCCAGTTCTGCATAATGCTGTTTCCTGCCCCTGAGCTCATTCTGCTTTGCTTCCGGCAGACACTTGAAAATATCATCATAGTCAACATCATCTATCTTCATTTCCTTTGCCAGCATGATAAGCTGCGTATGCAGCCATTCCTCCCACAGATCATCAAACAATTTTATGCTGTCCGTAAAAGTAAAATCATTCTCGAATCCTATCGGCGGTGTGTAATATTGCAGCTTTACAAAGCCATACCTGCCAGCATCGACTACCACAACGTCCACATCTTCAAGCTCTACAAAAACATCTGCCACCCTCCGGCATTTCTTCTGTTCTTCCTCCGTAATATATGCTTTCTTCTCCATGCGCCCTCCATTTCCTGCCATAACAGTATCATACACGTCATCTTAAAATTTTTCCACCTCTGGACATTGTGTCCAGAAGTCTGTTAAGTAATCCCTTTTTCTGCCCATCCGCCGCCATACATATCATGCTGTACCTCCTGCTGGTAGTAATGGCTCATGGTTGAGGGGGCATTGTAAAGCGCCGTGATCAGATATGCCCTGATATTAGTGATCTTTGTGACAGTTTCCCGCATACAGTCCATAACATATCCCACATGGCTGCTGTTCAGCTTCAAAAAGCGGGATTTTACAAGCTCATAAGGGTACTCCTCCCCATTGATGCGGACTGCCTTGCGTTTTACACAGACCACATCGCAGATAGTTTCATAGATTTCCTCATACATCTCCCTGTCTCCATGCCTGTCATATTTCATGTGGTGTTCGTATTCCAGATTATCACGGATCAGTGCCATATATGCGTTTGTTTCATCTATCTCATCAATCCTATCGTCTTTTCCCTGCGTTCCTGCGCTGTCCATACTTCCCGCAGACTGATTGATAGGATTGGTATAACTTATATCAGTATAATTCTGGTTGTTATAGTTAGTATTGTTATAATTAGGGGCAAATTCTTTTACTTCTTGAAGTCCGGTTTCTTTACTTCCGGAAGTAAAATTATTTTCCCTCTTGAAGTCAGGTTCCCTTACCTGCTGAAGTTCAGTTTCTTTACTTCCAGAAGTAAAATTATTTTCCCTCTTGAAGTAAAGATTTTTTACTTCTGCGGAAACATCAGTGTCTGCCGGCTTTTCTTCACCCTCTTTTTCCGGCGTGGAAGTAAAATTTTTCACATAGATTATATCTGGTTTCCCAAGCCCCCTGCGCTTCTTCTCTATCAGCCCAATCCCATTATCTGTATCCAGTTCCCTGATGACCTTTATGCAGGTAGGCTTGGAGCATCCCAGATCTTCCATGATGTTCTCCACGGCATAGATAATATATGCCCTGTTTTCATCGTCCAGCCACCCGTTTTTCATAGACAGCGACATCCTGTCGAGCATCAGCCCATACAGGAGCTTGGCATCGCTGCTAAGCCCCTTGAAACGCTCGTCCTTAATCAGCAGGCGAGGAACACGGTAAAAAGAAAACTGGTCTGCCTGAATGCCATAATAATAATCAAATTTCAATGGCTCGCCCATTTTACCGCCTCCTTCACTGTTTCCTCTGCCACTCCTCCAAAAGCTCAAGAATGATACCCTCTATATCGTCATTGGAATAATCCTCTGGAAAATACCTGCTGATCTTATCGCCTTTAATCGTCACTTTTCTTTCCTTCGGCTTTTCCTCTGTCAGTATCAGCCTGACCATTGGAAGCGTAAGCTCGCCGCTTTTGCCATATTCCTTCAGCTTTGCCGATTGGGAAGCGTTCACTCCCGCCCCTGTTTCCTTTAAGATAACAGCTACCCACTGCTGGGCTTCTTCGTCCAGGAAAGAAATGTCCACTCCCTGCGCTATCCCTATCTTTTTCCTATCCACCATGTCAAGCAGCTCATCCGAAAGCCTCGCAAGCCATACATACCTCTGTACCGTCTTTCCGCTCTCCCCGGCAGCTTCCCCCACTTCGTCAAGGGTGCTGCCGCCTTTGCTGCCCTGATGTTTCATCGCTTCGTACTTCATGGCATAAGCCCTTGCCTTTTCGCTCGGTAAAATATCCTCTCTCTGGATATTGGAATCCACCATGATAATCGTGGCTTCATCGTCCGTATAATTCCTGACAATGACGGGCATCGTGTCCAGTCCTGCCCTTTCCGAACCCCGTTTCCTCCGGTGTCCGGCTATGATCTCATAGCCGCCCCCTTCCCTCGGTCTTGCAAGCCCCGGCACAAGCACACCGTATCTGCTGATACTCTCCGTGGTTTCCTCCATTTTTTCATCATCCAGGACACGGAAAGGGTGTCCTTTGAATGTATGTAAATCAGCCAGCTTCGCATGGATGATCTGCTCCCCTGCTGTATTTTCCGCACCGCCAAATAGATCGTCAAAGCTGCTCAGCCTGACTTTCGATGCGCTCCCCGTCTTACTGCCCATTGCCAAGCACCTCCTCTGTCAAAGACTGGTATGCGCCCGCAACCCTGCCTTTCGGGTCATGCTGGTAGATGCTGACGCCTTCCGCAGAAGTTTCTGCAGCCCTTACCGACATCGGTATGCTGTTCTCAAATATCCGTACCCTGCTCCCATACGTTTCAATAAGCAGCGCTGTAATATCCCTCGCATAATTGGTTCGGTTATCTACCATCGTCAGCAGAATACCCTCAATCTCCAGTTTGGGATTGATCTGCCGTTTTACCTTGCCTATGGTCTTAATAAGCTGTTCCAGACCTTTCACGGGCAGGTATGCGGCCTGCACGGGTATCAGAATGCTGTCCGCACATGCAAAGGCATTTATGGTAATCATTCCAAGTGAGGGCATACAGTCAATCAAAATGTAATCGTACTTATCCTTTATCATCTCCACATAAGAGCGCATCATAATTTCCCTGCTCATCACATTTACAAGAGAAACCTCCAGACCGGACAGCTCAATGTTCCCCGGCATCAGGTCAATCCCTTCTTCATGCTTTAAGATACCGTAATCTGGTTCCATTTCTTCATCGTTGATAACCTTTTCCATGACACTTGCAAGGGTGACTTCCAGCTTGTCAGGCTCCGTAAAGCCAAGGCTTGCAGTCAAACTTCCCTGTGCATCCGCATCAATAAGTAAAACTCTTTTTCCCTGTTTTGCCAGCCCGATCCCCAGGTTGCTCGTTGTGGTGGTCTTGCCGACACCGCCTTTCTGGTTTGCGATTGCTATAATTTTACACATGGTCTTATTCCTCCGTATCAGTCAGATTTTTCTTTAATGTTGGCCTTCTGCACTTCCACATAAGCCCGGTAATACCTGTTTGTACCTTTATTCCGGTACAGCTCCGAAACTTCCGTCACAGTCACTTTGGGCTGTCTTTTCAGAATCTTCTCGAACCACTTAATATCATTCTTCGTTCCCATCAGTCGAATTTTCAGCACGTTTCCTCTCCATTTCTGCAAGGATATCTTCCATGGACTTCTGCTTTTTGCAGTATTCCGGATAAC
The DNA here is from genome assembly GCA_021769135.1 of Lachnospiraceae bacterium. Taxonomy (GTDB): domain Bacteria; phylum Bacillota; class Clostridia; order Lachnospirales; family Lachnospiraceae; genus Kineothrix. The sequence continues at coordinate 4,003 of JAETTM010000006.1, forward strand.
GGAGCTTAATGCCCTGCCAAAAGTACATTGCATAGCCGCAGCAGAAAATATCGCTTACCGAATACTCCCTGCACTCTTTGATCTGCTCATCCTTGCGCTTATAATCGTCAACACTCGGCGTTCCGTCTGTGTAAAGGTTAAAGGCAAGCCTTACCACCCGGACACTGCCGCTTGTCTGCCAGCCTTGATGCAGGCACTCCGGCTTGATAAATCCGGACTTCATATCGTAGATCTGGCTGAAATGATACCTTGTATCCTCTGAAATACCGAGAATGTAGATCAAAGCCTTGTGATAGCAGTCCTGATACCTTGCCTGTTCCAATTTCTCATAATAAAACTTCTCATGTTCCTCGTTTGCAAAAACCATGTGTGTGTTGTTGGTGCTTCGCACCTCTGCCCTTAACGCTGTGTTGTTCATACCTGAACCTCCTTCATTAAAGATATTGAAAAATAAAAAAAGGGAACAAACCCCAAATAGGGTCTATTCCCAAACATTGAACAAGGGAAAGCATCTCGCTTTCCCTTGCAGAACTTATATATAGACTTTTACCACAATATCCTTAAATCTGTTAGCCTTCGTGTACTCCGGACGTTCAGCCATAAATGCCCTCACATCCTCTCTTGACACCGTTAAGGTACAGAAGTAAATATATGGTTGTCTAATTCCTCTAGTTGTTAATAGCCGCCTGTGCCGCCGCCAACCTGGCAATCGGCACCCTGAACGGTGAGCAGGACACATAGTTCAATCCAACCTTATGGCAGAATTCAACGGATGAAGGATCTCCGCCATGCTCCCCGCAGATTCCCAGTTTCAAGTCCGGCCTTGTAGCCCTTCCTTTTTCTGCCGCCATCTTCACGAGCTGCCCTACGCCGTTCTGGTCCAGTTTGGCAAACGGGTCGGACTCATAAATTTTGCTCTTATAGTAGGATGCCAGGAACTTGCCCGCATCGTCACGTGAGAATCCAAAGGTCATCTGTGTCAGGTCATTGGTTCCGAAGGAGAAGAATTCCGCTTCTTCCGCTATTTCATCCGCTAACAGGGCGGCTCTCGGAATCTCAATCATCGTACCTACATGATAAACGATATCAGAATTCTTTTCTTTCTTCACTTCTTCCGCCACTGCTACCACTACTTCCTTCACATATTTCAGCTCTTTCTTATCGCCTACCAAAGGAATCATGATTTCAGGCTCTATATTATAACCTTTTTCTTCTTTTACTTCAATAGCTGCTTCCATCACCGCCCTTGTCTGCATTCTTGCAATTTCAGGGTAAGTAACGGAGAGACGGCATCCCCTGTGGCCCATCATAGGGTTGAATTCATGCAGGGAATCGCATGTGCTCTTCACTTCCTCTACCGTAAGGTTCATATCCCTTGCCAAATCTTCAATATCTTTCTCTTCCGTAGGAACGAACTCATGAAGCGGGGGATCCAGGAAACGAATCGTTACCGGCCTTCCTTCCATTACTTCGTACAGTTCCTTGAAATCGCCCTTCTGGAAAGGAATCAGTTCTTCCAGAGCCTCTTCCCTTGCCTCTACCGTGGACGAAAGAATCATCTTACGGATTTTCGGGATTCTATCCGGCTCAAAGAACATATGCTCCGTACGGCAAAGTCCAATGCCCTCTGCCCCCAGCTTCACGGCGTTTGCCGCATCTGTTGGCGTATCCGCATTCGTACGCACTTTCAAAGTACGGAATTTATCCGCCCACGCCATGATTCTCTTGAAGTTGCCGGTGATTCCAGCTTCTACTGTCTTGATATCCCCTTTATAAATCTTGCCGGTGGAGCCATCCAGAGAAATATAATCCCCTTCCTTGAAACGGTATCCGCCCAGTTCGAACACTTTCGCTTGTTCATCGATAATAATATCGCCGCACCCGGATACGCAGCATGTTCCCATTCCGCGCGCAACAACCGCAGCATGGCTCGTCATACCGCCCCTGACTGTCAGGACGCCTTCCGCAGCATGCATACCTTCAATGTCTTCCGGCGAAGTCTCAAGGCGCACCAGAATAACCCTTTCCTCCCTTTCATGTGCCAGCACGGCATCTTCTGCATTGAAATAAACTCTTCCTGCCGCTGCCCCCGGGGATGCCGGAAGGGCCTGTCCGATAACTTCGCCCCTTTTAAGCGCATCCACATCGAAATTCGGATGGAGAAGCTGGTCCAAAGACTTCGCTTCAATCCTGCATACCGCTTCTTCCGGGGTAATCATTCCTTCATCCACCAAATCGCAGGCAATCTGGATAGCCGCACCCGCTGTGCGCTTGCCGCTCCGCGTCTGCAGGAAGAACAGTTTTCCGTCTTCAATGGTAAATTCCATATCCTGCATATCCCTGTAATGGGATTCCAGTTTATGGGCAATTTCTATAAATTGGGCATAGCATTCCGGCAAATCCTCCTGCAGTTTCGTAATCGGCTGAGGGGTGCGGATGCCTGCTACCACATCTTCACCCTGTGCATTGATTAAATATTCCCCGTAAATGCCCTTCGCCCCTGTGGACGGGTTTCTTGTAAATGCAACCCCCGTTCCGGAAGTATTGCCCATATTTCCGAATACCATAGCCTGTACATTAACGGCGGTTCCCCAATCGCCCGGGATATCGTTCATCCTCCGGTATACGATAGCCCTGTCGTTATCCCATGAACGGAATACCGCTTTCACGGCTTCCATCAACTGAACCTTCGGCTCCTGCGGGAAATCCGTTCCCATTTTATCCTTATATATCTGTTTAAATTTCTGAATTACTTCCTTCAAATCATCCGCTGTCAGTTCTGTATCAAAGTTCACTCCCTTGCTGTCCTTGATCTCGTCCAGAATCCTTTCAAAATAAGACTTTGGAATCTCCATTACCACATCGGAGAACATCTGGATAAATCTCCGGTAAGAATCATAGGCAAACCTGGGATTTCCTGTTTTCCTTGCAAACCCCTCTACTGCCACATCTGTAAGGCCAAGGTTCAAAATCGTATCCATCATTCCCGGCATGGATGCCCTTGCACCCGAACGCACCGATACTAACAATGGATTTTCCGTATCCCCGAATTTCTTCCCCTGTTTTTTCTCCAATCCTTCCAATGCTTCAAAAATCTGCTTTTCGATTTCCTCGGAAATTTTCTTGCCCTGATTATAATAGTCCGTACATGCTTCCGTTGTTACCGTAAATCCCTGCGGTATCGGCAAACCCAGCCTTGTCATTTCCGCCAGATTTGCGCCTTTCCCCCCTAAAAGGTTTTTCATGTCTGCACTGCCTTCTTCAAATAAGTACACCCATTTTGCCATGTTCTGCCCTCTCCTTACATAATTTTTTTCAACAGCGTTTCCCCTGTTCAGACTGAAATCCACCAACCTCTCGGTTGATGAACCACACACTTCAGTGCGCTTCCTTATTATAACTTGTCACCAACCGTCAGGTTGATGACCTGCGCGCACTTCAGTGCGCTTCCTTATTATACCATATTATTGTCAATTTGTACTACTAAATAAAAATTTTTTCCATTTTTTTGTTGATTTTCTGTAACAGTAAAGCCGAAGCAGGCTGAGCTGTTGTGATTTACTTCAACAATGAATATATCCAAACCCCATGCAAACCTCCCTTAAACCGTAAACCATTCTTTCAGCCTTTCGCTTTCCCCTCCTTCTATGGGTATCCGATAAAAATAGTCATTATTTCCCGTTTCTTCATCCGTTTCCGCAATCGCTTCATAATACAGATATCCGTCTCCCGGTATGAAGTGCATAATTCCCCAATACTCCCCGTCCTGCATGCTGCCGATTTTCCTAATACCCCCATCTTCCAGGGAAATGGCTACGATATCCCCTTGCAGCACGGTATACGCTTCCCCCTCCCCAATCAGCAGGGAATAATTGGAAGAGCCGGTAAAATCCACCGGAAGCTCCTTTTCCACCTTTCCGTTTTCCCCATCCCTTATCTGTAAGCGGTACGTATAGGTGCGGTAATCATAGCCGTCCGGTTTTTCTGTCAAAGTAAGGCAATAAAACATCCCATCCGCAAAGGATACGCTTTCCACATAGCCTTCCTCGTCCACCTCTGCATAAGACGCCACGGTCTCATCCTTTCCATTCCTGATTCCCACACGGCCAAGTATGTTTCCTTCCGTTTCGTCCGCCCCTTTATAATAAATATAATTTCCGTCATAGCCTAAAATATCGTCTATGCGGTCTGTTTTTACAATTGCCCGTTCCTTCGTATCCACATCCACACAGGCGTACTGCATACGGTAATTCTCGTCATAGCCATATCCGTAAAAAAATTTATCCCCCACTAATTTCTCATGCCCTGCCCCTGCCAGGAAAACATCGTCCGCCAGCACTTCTTCGTTCTCTCCATCCCTGTCGGAGCGCTTTATTTCCAGCAATTCGTCCGTCAGGCTCTCATAAGCCTCCTGCACCTTTTCCACATAATATACTTTATCCTCCCATATGGTGAAAATGCTGCTTTGCTGTACAATCTCCTCCCCATACGGGGCATTTACGCCGGCATATACCTTCCCTTCATAGGCGCACATATTGGAAAAGCCCCTGATTGGCCGATAGACCGGCTCCGGCAGCCGTTTCATCCCCATATACAGCCCTATGCCCGCTGCCAGCAGGACAACAGCCGCCACTATGATGTAAATTTTCTTCCTCCCCATACTTTTCACCATATCATTCTCCTCATGTATCCGCCATAGACAATAAGCCCACCCTCTCTGCAAGCAACGGAACAAAATCTCATCTTCCATAAAAAGCAGATAAGCCTCCCGGCATCCGCCGGAATGCTCACCCCAGCCAACCTATTATCATTTATCCGTTACATCCAATGCTTCCATCGTCTCCCGGATTTCCTTTGCCGTCTTCGAAACTCTCGATATAATCCACAAATCGGAAATACCGTCATAAATAAGGAAAATACCGATAAGCATAATCGCCGTGTTCACCGCCTCAAAAGGATTGCAAATCAGCAGGATGCCCAGCCCTACGGTCACCGCGCCCAGCAGCAGCGCCACCCACCATTTGCTGTATTCGCCCTTGAACAGTTCCAACGCCTGTATTAAATTATGGACGCCATGCACCACTACAATCACGCCGATTACCACTGGGATAATCATAATCAAAATTCCGGGGTTTAAAATAATCCATCCTCCCAGCACGGCCAAAACAATGCCCACCAGAAGGTTAATCTGGGATATCAGCCCCCTGTCTTTCTCCGCAAAATAAGTAATCAGGCTGGAAGCCCCACTCAATAAAAGGACAATGCCCACGCCAATGCATACAACCCTGGATGAAATATCCGGCCAGATAGCCAGCGTCAGCCCAAAAACAATGCACAAAACTGCTGAAACCACATAATTCATTTTTATGCCCTTCAAAAACTGATACATATCCCTCTCTCCTTTTACCTTTCCTTATTTCAACTATGGAATCGGCCAAATTCCCGCCGAAGACCGAACATTTCCTCACTCCAAAGTTCCTCACACATCCAAAGCTTCGATATCCTCCATCAGCTGCTCCACATCTTCCTCCCTGGTTGCCCAGCTGGTACAGAATCTGACGGCGCTATGTCTCTCGTCCATCCTTTGCTGATAGGAAAAGCTATATTTTTCCTTCCATGCGTCCAATATGCAGTCCGGCAGTATGGGGAAAAGCTGGTTGGTATTGCTTTCCACCAAAAAGGGGATTTGGGCCCGGCGAAACGCCCCCCTTATCCGCTCCATCTGCCAATTGGCATAGCGGGAAATTTCCATATACAAACCATCCTCCAGCAAAGCCAGGAACTGTAAACCGAGAAGCCTTCCTTTTGCCAGCATCCCGCCTTTTTGCTTTATCAGATAGCGGAAATCTTCTTTTAATTGGGGGTTAGTAATGACTACGGCTTCGCCGAACAAAGCCCCCACTTTCGTTCCTCCGATATAAAATACATCGCATAAACGCGCCAAATCCTCCAGGGTTAACGTATTGTCCAAAGCCGCAAGGGCATACCCCAGCCTCGCCCCGTCCATAAACAAAAAAAGCCCGTTTTTCCTACAGATTTCCGAAAGCTGCTCCAGTTCCTTTTTACTGTAAACCGTTCCCAGTTCCGTGGATTGGGAAATATAGACCATTTTAGGCATAACCATATGTTCGCGGTCATTATCCTGCATATGCGCCCTATAGCAGTCTTCCACCTGGGCGGCCGTTATTTTCCCTTCCCGGGAAGGGAGCGCCAGGATTTTATGGCCGCATGCTTCGATAGCCCCCGTTTCATGCACGTTAATATGTCCGGTATTGGCTGCCATCACACCCTGATAGGGCCGCAGCGCTGCCGCTATCACCGTCAGGTTCGTCTGCGTGCCCCCTACAAGGAAATGCACATCCGCATCCTCCCTGCCGCAAAGCTGCCGAATCAATCCCTTCGCCTGCCGGGAATAGGCATCCGTTCCATAGCCTTCCGTCTGCTCCATATTCGTGGCCATTAATTTTTCCATCACCTTCTCATGGGTGCCTTCGCTGTAATCGCAGTTAAAGCGTATGATTCTCTTCTCCATATCTATTGCCATGCTCCTTTCAAAGTCCGCCTATTTTAATACCCAATTTAGTATTGCCGGTTCCTCCCAACATCCAACGGGCCAATCACTTTTATGGATGCCGCCGCCCCGTTTCTGCCCCATCGGTTCCCACCTCAATGATATTTTCGCAATCCTCGTATCCGGCATGAACCCGGTCCGTGATAATAGTTGTTCCATGAAAAGGGGCAAAAGTCACTGAGCTCACATGGCCGAACTTGGATTCATCGCAAAGTACGTAGCAGCTCGCGCATTGTTCCATCGCCGTCTGCTTCACCATGGCCTCGCTGGCATCCGGCGTGGTGCACCCGCTTTTTCTCGCCACCCCGTTGGAGCCGAAAAACCCTTTGGTGAAATGATATCCCTGAATCGTCCGTATAGCCTGGCTGCCCACCACCGCCTCCGTAGTCGCTTTTAATTCCCCGCCTATCAGCAGAACTTTCTTTTTCATCGACACAAGCCGTTGCGCATGGGCAACGGCATTAGTCACAAATGTTACATTTTTCTCTCCAATATAATCCAGCATATAGGCAGTTGTAGTTCCCGCATCCAGATATATGAAATCTTCCGGTTCTATTAAGGATGCCGCATACCTGGCAATCCTTTTTTTCTCCTCCATGTTCAGATCCTGCTTCTGGGCTACCGTATATTCATATGCCATCACTGCGCTCTGTGCAAGGGCAACCGCCCCGCCGAACACTTTTACCAGCTTCCCCTCCCGGTCCAGCACCGTAATATCCCGCCGCACGGTGGATTCCGAGGCGCCCAGTATATCCTTGGCCTCCGTTACGGTAATGCTTCCCCTTTCCTCCAACAGTTTCAGTATCTGTTCATGACGTTTTTCTGTTAACATCTGTTTCCCTGCCTATTTATACATTCACGTTCTTTTTCAGTATTCCAAGAAGAAGGGTGGATATCACCGTTCCGACCACAAGGGCTGCCAGATACAGCAATGCGTTTCCCATTACCGGCACTACGAAGATTCCTCCGTGGGGTGCCATCAGCGTACAGCCAAACAGCATGGAAAGCGCCCCTGCCGCCGCCGAACCGATGATACAGGACGGCAGCACATGAAGCGGGTCCGCTGCCGCAAAAGGAATCGCACCTTCCGTGATAAAGGCCAGGCCCATGATAAAGTTCGTGGGGCCGGATTCCCGTTCTTCTTTTGTAAATTTATTTTTAAACAAGAGGCTGGCAAGTGCGATAGCGCAAGGATGAGTCATGCCGCCCAAAATCATTCCTAAAATCAGTTTACTTGAACCGCCCATACTTGTCAATCCGTTATTCAGCGCCGTATTTAAGCCTCCCATAACCGGTTCCACTACAAATGCCATCAAAAGGCCCATAATCAATATGCCCAATACGGGATACAGCAGCACCGGCGCAATTTTTTCTATGGCCTGGGGCAGCTTATCGCATACTTTGCGCAGCGCTAGGATAATATAGCCCGCTGCAAACCCGGCGGCCAAAGCCCCTAAAAACCCGGAAGTTCCGCCCGCAGCCAGCATGCCGCCCACAAAGCCTACCGCCAACGCCGGCCGGTCGCCGATTGCCATGGCGATAAAGCCTGCCAGAACCGGGAGCATAAAGCCAAAAGCAGTATCGCCAATCCACTTAAACATGGCCGCTGCCGGAGTAATGGTACCGAAGTTTGCCCTTTCCGCGGCGGAGAGCACGTTCATATCCACGCACAGCCCGTCAATCAAAAAGGAAATTGCAATCAAGATTCCACCGCCGACAACAAAGGGAAGCATATGGGAAACACCGTTCATCAGCTGGGTATAAATCTTATGGCCAACCCCGCCGCCCGACTTGGCGGAAGAAGAAGCCGCCTGCGCACTGCCGCTTTTAAATACCGGCACATTCCCGGAAACTGCCAGTTCTACCAGTTCATCGGCTTTATTGATGCCGTCCGACACCTGCCTTACAATCACTTTCTTCCCATCGAAGCGGTCCATGGGAACCTGGGCATCCGCAGCTACGATAATGCAGTCCGCTTCCATGATTTCCTTTTCCGTCAGCACATTTTTGGCGCCGCCGGAGCCCCTTGTTTCCACTTTGATAAAGCAGCCCTTGGTTTTTGCCGCTTTTTCAATCCCTTCCGCCGCCATATAAGTATGGGCGATTCCCGTAGGGCAGGAAGTCACCGCCAGAATCTTCACCTGGCCGTCCTGCGCTTCCCCCATATCCGCCAGCCTTTCATCCACACTCTTTTTCTCATCGTCCGCTTTATCGATAATGGCCAGGAACTCCTCCAGGGATGCCGCCTGCCGTAAGCTGGCTGTGAATTCTTCATCCATCAGCATCATGGACAGTTTGCTAAGCACATCCAGATGCACGTTATCTTTTGTATTCGGCGCTGCAATGAGGAAAATAAGAGTCACCGGTTCATCGTCCAGGGAATCGAAATCCACCCCGTCCTTAATCAGCATCGCCGCCAGCCCCGGGCGGTCTACCGATTCCCCTCTTCCATGGGGAATGGCAATCCCTTCCCCAATGCCCGTTGTGCTTTCTTCTTCCCTGGCATATACTTGTTTGCGGTATTCCTCCGCATCGTTAATCTTCCCGCTTTTCACCATAAGGGCAACCATTTCGTCCAACGCTTCCTGCTTTGTTTTCGGTGCCCCGTCCAGACTGACGCTTCTTATATCCAATAAATCCGTTATCCTCATTTTCTTTCCCGCCTTTCTTTTTATTCCCATTTTCGTTTTATCATTTCACAGCTTCCTGGGTATACTTTGTATCCTGTTGCCGCCTGCGCTTCCCGGCGCATAGCAACTCTATTTTCCAGAAGCCACTTTTTTATATACCGCTTCTATTTCCTGCCTGGTGGCCAGGTTTTCCGAAAAAGCGCTGGCGCTTCCTGCGGCTACCCCCATCCTGAAGGCGTGCCCGTAATCATGCTTTTCCATATAGCCTGCCATAAAGCCCGCTACCATGGAATCTCCTGCCCCTACCCCGTTCACCAGCTTTCCTTCCGGTGCAGCGGCTTCATAGACCTGGCCGTCCGCCCCAATCAGCACAGCGCCTTCCCCTGCCATGGAGACGAGCACGTTCTGCGCTCCCATCTCCTGCAGTTTCCTGCCATAAGGGATGACGGATTCCCTTGTCTTTAACTTTGTATTAAATATTTCGCCCAGCTCGTGGTTATTTGGTTTTATTAAAAACGGCCGATATTCAAGCACATTCATAAGAAGAAATCCCGTGGCATCCACCGCTGTCAATACGCCCTTGCCGTCCAGCATCTCCATAATCTTCCGGTATATATCGTCCGGCATGGAAGCCGGTATGCTTCCCGACAAAAAGAGCACATCCCCTTCGCCCAGCGTATTCAGCTTTTCCATCAGCAAATTCAACTGTTCTTCCCCAACGGCCGGCCCCTGCCCGTTAATCTCCGTTCCATCGATGGTTTTCAGCTTCAGGTTAATCCGGGTAAATCCTTCTTCCAGCCGAATAAAACCGTTTTTAACCCCCATCTTCTCCAAACGCCTTACTACTTCTTCTCCTGTAAACCCGGCCACAAACCCCAGCGCCGTACTCTCAATCCCCAGGTTCATAAGAACCGTGGATACATTGATTCCCTTTCCTCCCGGAAGCAGAAGTTCCGAATCCGTGCGGTTTGTAAGGCCCAGCTTAAAATCCTTTACCGATACGATGTAATCCAGCGACGGATTAAATGTCACCGTATAAATCATTGCGCCACCTCCTGAACTTTTCGCTTTTTTGCTCGTTTTTGACTTTCTATGGGTATTATATAGTCATATTCATTCAAAATCAATCAAACTTTTTCACAAATATGGTGGTTGAATTTGATATATTTTGCACAATTATGATTGATTTTGAATATTTTATTTCATAGCCAGGGCTTTTGGCACCCGAACCTTCACAGGAATATGTTTGCCCATAAGCAAGCTCCCGTTTTCAGAAATCATTTGCTTATCCGCCTGCCTTGCGTTATAATCAGGGTGGTTAATTGCCAATGGGCAAAGAAATGGAGGAATACAGGATGACTACTGCTATTACACGAGAGGAAGCCCTCGCACTGCTGAAAAAATATAATAAGGAGCCTTTCCATCTTCTCCATGCGTTTACGGTGGAAGGCGTAATGCGCTGGTATGCCAAAGAATTGGGGTATGGCGATGAAGAAGAATACTGGGCTTTGACGGGCCTGCTGCACGATGTGGATTTTGAATTGTACCCCGAAGAGCATTGCAAAAAAGCGCCCGAGCTTCTGGCAGAAATCAATGCGGGCGAAGATTTGACCCATTCCGTTTGCAGCCATGGATATGGCCTTTGCAGCGATATAGAGCCGGAACACGTTATGGAAAAAGTGCTTTTCGCCGCAGATGAACTGACCGGGCTTATCGGCGCCGCAGTCCGCATGCGCCCTTCTAAAAGCGTTATGGATTTGGAGGTTTCCAGCCTGAAAAAGAAATTTAAAGACAAACGGTTTGCGGCAGGCTGTTCCCGGGATGTGATTCGCCAGGGCGCGGAACGCCTCGGCTGGGAATTGGACGAGCTTTTTGCCAAAACGATTGAAGCGATGAAATCCTGCGAGGCCGATGTGGCGCGGCAAATGGAGGAAGTATAAAAAATGGACGAAAAGAAACGGGAGGAACGAAATGACCCATCCGGCGGCGAAAAGCGCTCCGCACCCGCTGCCAGAGCCAAACGAATCGCTGCCTGGATTTGCATTTTGTCGCTCATTGCATTATATATTGCCACTTTTCTCACCGCCATCCTGGACACCCCCGGCTCCGGCCGGATGTTCCGGACCTGTTTAGGGGCTACAATCGTCCTTCCCGTCCTGTTATGGATGTATCTGTGGCTCTATGGCCGGTTACGGGAACGGGATAAAAAGGCAGGGGATGAACAATAAATCCCCTGCCTAATCTTAATGGCCAATCCATCCCCCTCATTGAATCCAGTTTCTCCTTCAAACCACCCCAAGCTTCCCCAATTCTTCCACCGCCTGATCCTTATTTTCAAAAAGAACGGTATGCATTCCAAATTCCCTCGCCGCAGCAAGGTTCTTTTCCGTATCGTCCAAAAATACGCACTCTTCCGGCTTCAGCTCATATCTGTCAATCAGGAGCCTGTAAATTTCCGGTTCCGGTTTCACTACCTTATCTTCATAAGAAAGAATGCCCCCGTCCACATAATCCAGGAAGTCCAGCACTTCACGGCAATCGGTATAAGCCTTTTTGGCAAAATTGGAAAGGACAAGAACCCGATACCCCTTCCCTTTCAATTCCTCTATCCAGGGGATAGCATAATCAAACCTTGTAAGCATCCCGTTGATATTCCTCAAAGTTTCCCGTATTTCTTTCTCAATCCCCGGATCGTTTTCCACAAACAGTTCCAGGATTTCGTCATCCGTCAAAGCGCCCCTGTCATGCTCCTGCCAAGAGCTGCTTCCCACCGTTGCCTTCGCCAGACGGCGGTAAATTTCCTCCGGGTAGCCGAAGCTCCTGTAATATTCCTGCCACTTAAAACCGGCCAGCACATTGCCGATATCGAATATAATTGTCCTTATCATATTAACTCCGTTTCTGCTCAATTGTTGCGCCAGTGCCGCATTGTCGTCAGTCAACGATGCCACCGCATCGCCTCTTTCCTCGGCCTTGCCCTGACACAAATATCAGGCACTGATATTCATCGTTATTTCAGCAAGGCCTGATTGAGTACTAGTTATCCGCGGAAATCAGCTCCAGCAGCCTTCTCCCTGCCGCGGTGAGCGGATTTTTTTCGTCCGTCACAATGCAAAAATGCCTTTTGGGGATAATTTTGTTGAACCGCAGGGCAAAAAGCCTGCCGTTTTCCAGATACTCTGCCGCGAACTCCTTCATTATACTCCCTACCCCCATATTCCGCAAGGTAAACTGTACAATCATATCGCTGGTGGCCAGCTCAAATTCCGGGTTCATCGCCACGCCGTTTTCTTCCAGGAAAGAGTCCATAAATCTTCTCGTGCTTGTGTTTTTTTCCAGAGAAATGATGGGCAGTTTTTCCAGTTCCTGCAAATCCAGCGTCTTGTTTTTATATGGGATAAATTTTAACCCGCCGATAAAAATATCTTCTATTTCCTTTACATTGACCGATTTAAGACCGGGGATTTTATCGAAGGGCGTGCTGACCACGCCGAAGTCAATTTTCCCTTCCTGCAGAAAATTTAAGATTTCCGGCGTAGGGGCATTGGATACGATTACCTTGATTCCCGGATATTTTTCATGGAACTGTTCCAAAAAGGGCAGCAAATAAAAGCGTAGCGTCATATCGCTGGCGCCTATCCGCAGTTCCCCCAATTCCAGGTTCAGCATCTGCGCCAGCTTCTTTTCCCCAAGCTCTATTTGCTCATACCCTTTGGACACATACCCCGCCAGCAGCTCCCCCTCCGCCGTCAGCCGCACTCCTTTCGAAGTACGGACGAACAGCTTCGTTCCAAGGGCATTTTCCAGCTGTTTCACCGACTGGCTCACCGCGGGCTGGGAAATGGACAAGTATTGTGCGGCGGCTGTCAGGCTCCGATATTTCGCCACATAATAAAAGGCTTTATATGATTCCCAATGTTTTATCATAGAAGACTCCTTCCTCGAAGACTCCTTCCTTGAAAATTCCTTTCCAATACTATCTGTATATGATGTCATCCCTTCCCGGCCCGTTGCTCACCATGGTAATGGGATAGCCAATCTGGCCTTCGATAAATTCTATATAGTTCCGGCAGTTCTCCGGCAGTTCCCCATACTTTTTGATTCCCCTGATATCGCATTTCCATCCCGGCAGTTTCTTAAGGACCGGCTTCGCCTTTTCCAGTTTTGCGGTAACCGGAAAATCCGTTGTCACTTCCCCGTCGATTTCGTATCCTACGCAGACCGGAATCTCGTCCAGATAGCCAAGCACATCCAAAACCGTGAATGCCACATCCGTTGTGCCCTGCAGCCTGCACCCATATTTGGAAGCCACGCAGTCGAACCATCCCATGCGGCGGGGCCGCCCTGTCGTCGCCCCGTATTCTCCGCCGTCGCCGCCCCGGTTTCTCAATTCTTCCGCCTCTTTGCCGAAAATTTCAGACACGAAAGCGCCTGCGCCCACCGCAGAAGAATATGCCTTGCACACCGTAATAATCTGCTTGATTTCATAGGGCGGAATCCCTGCCCCGATTGCGCCATAGGCGGCCAGCGTGGACGAAGAAGTCACCATAGGGTAAATGCCGTGGTCCGGGTCCTTCAATGTGCCCAACTGCCCTTCCAGCAGGATGGTCTTATTTTCCTTTATCGCCTTGTCCAGAAATGCGGATACATCCCCTACATAAGGCGCTATCATTTCCTTATATTCATGAAGGGAATCCAGCAGCTCCCCTTCGCCGATCAATGGCTTGCGGTACAGATGCTCCAAAATCACATTTTTCATTTCCACGATTTTTGCCACTTTTTCCTTTAACAAATCCTCGTCAAACAATTCGCTCACCTGGAAGCCGATTTTCGCATATTTGTCCGAGTAAAAAGGCGCAATCCCCGACTTGGTGGAGCCGAAAGATTTCCCTGCCAGCCTTTCCTCCTCGTATTGGTCGAACAGAATATGATAAGGCATCACCATCTGTGCCCTGTCGGATACGAGCAGCTTCGGCATAGGAACACCCCTGTCCGTCAGCGATTTTATTTCCTGAAACAGCACCGGAATATTTAAAGCCACCCCATTGCCGATGACGCTGGTCGTATGGCCGTAAAATACGCCGGAGGGCAATGTATGGAGCGCAAATTTGCCGTAATCGTTCACAATCGTATGGCCCGCGTTCGCCCCTCCCTGAAAACGGATAATAATATCCGCATTCCGGGCAAGCATGTCCGTAATCTTTCCTTTTCCTTCGTCTCCCCAGTTAGCTCCTACCACTGCTTTTACCATAATAAATCCTCCTATTCCAGTTCCGCAAACCCCCTCAAAGAGCCCTTTCTCGCAGAGGATTTCCTGTCTGCTTCGCAGCCATGAAATTCTCTGGGGCGCTTTTCGGGAATTTGCTGTTTTCCAGTCCCGCAAATTTCCTCATTTAGATGAAAAGTTTTTACGAAATGATTATACAGGCTAATTTATTATAAGTAAAATCAATATATTTTATGTATGACATAAGAAATAATTATGTTTTTCCGGTCTTTATAAATGCAATCAGCTTTTCCACATCATCGAAGTCATCATAATCCCCATTTATGCCTTCGCGATGATATACAATCCCCTTCTTCTCATTTTCTTCCAGGCAGTCCAAAAGCATGTCTATGCCATATCTTTTGATAAATAAAGTAAATCCATATGGCTTTATCTTGCCCAATAATCCCTTTTGGCACTCTTCCCCGCATGCATAGCAGGACAGGACGCCTTTTTCTATCGTACATTTCCTGTTTACACACCAGTCCTTATCGGGGCAGGTATCGGACATGCAGCCATTGCATTTCGTATTTTCCGAGCACAGGCAGCAGGCCAGCCCGCATCTGGCAATTCCCAATTCTCTTTTCATGATTATGACCATACTCCTTTCAAAGTCCAAAATCTTTAGCGCGTAACCCAAATCCATATGAGCAATCGCGCCTTACCTGGAAGCCTCGGCGGCAAAGGAAGAAATGCGGACCGCCGCTGCCATGCCGCCATCGCCGTAGGAGGGATGCTTCATAAAATCTTCCGATGCCGGGCTTAAGCCTTCTTTCCTGTCCATGGCGCAGCATATTTGGCCCTCCCATCCGTAAAGCCTTTCCATGGAAATGGATTCCAGCCCCAATATGGCCTCCTTTACATGCTCCTGATAGCTGCTCCTGTGTTTTTCGATAATATAGCCCATAAGTTCCAGCCGCTTCGACATGCTTTTCACATTCGACGAAGCAGACGCTGTACGATAATCGATAAGAGGCTCCTCCACAATCCCAATCCGTGCGCCCGGCGCGGTTTCCAATATGCTTAAAAAGAAATCCCAATCCTCAAAGCCGGAGCGCATGGATTCGTCATATCCGCCGCACCGCTCCCACCTTTTCCTCCGCAGGATATGGGTGGCCGGGCAGCAATTCCGCACCAGAAAAGAATCTACGCCGCCTCCGCCAGGGCGAATTTCCGCATCCAATGCGCCAAAGGCATGCATCCAGGATGATGCGGCCACCATGGACGCATCTTTGCGCAATAACGTGCTGACCTGTTCGATATAGGAGGGTTCCAGCCGGTCATCCCCATCCATTATCAATGCCATAGGCGTTTTTACCCTGCCGATACCGGCATTTCTCGCCGAAGATACGCCGCCGTTTGGCTGGCGCACCACAGTTACCGGAACGAATATCTTTCCGTCCGTTTCTATATCCCTTAATATGCCTATCGATTCTTCATCCGTGGAGCCGTCGTCCACAATGATAATCCGTGCCGGCTGCATAGTCTGTCCGCACAGGGAATCCACCGCCTCCCGAATCATCGGGCCCTGATTAAAGCTGGTAACTACCGCTTCCACATCTTCGGCTACATAGCATTTTTCACAGTTCATAGCAAAATACCTCCTTTTCCATTAATGCACATGCATCGAAAAAACAGCTGGTACATACACTTAAGATGTTCCAGCCGTTTTTTTACTTTCTATGGATAGTATAGGAAAATTTTTTTTAAAAGTCAACGATTTTTTTGTATCCTGCTTACTCCACCGGCACAATATACAGGTTTTCTTCCGATAGTTCCACATCCTCTTCCGGATAAGATTTCACAAACAGCAATGCGTCCACCTCATCCGTATTAATAATTCGGCTCAGACTAAACACTGCATGGTAAATCCCTTCTTCTAAATCCACCCATCCAAACCTTCCGGCACCCATAATCCCGGTAAGATATGTGCCGTCCTTTAAGCGCACGCCGCTTATCATCGGCGGCTCGGCATAGTCTTTTGCCATATACTCATTCCCATCCTGGTCAACGGCCGGCACCTCTATTTCCTCCGCGCCGAACTGATATATCACTTCTATGGAAACCGGTGAAAGCTCCGCATGGGTAACCGTTGCCCCGCTGTCCCCCAACGCTTCCGAAAGCGCAAAGTTCTTCTTTTTATCCGAACCCTTTAACTCCACATCGAACTCCCAGACACCTTCCATTTTGGGCGTAAACCCAGCCTTTTTTGTCGTACCCAGATTGGTGAAGCATACATGCAGCGTTTTTCCAATAAACTCCACCTCTTCATCGGAGAACAAATCCGCCATAAATTCCATATTCCCGTTTTCGTCCGCGAACCGTTCCACAATAGCCCCGTCCGGGGTTTCTTTTGCCTCGGAGCCATCGTCATAATAGAATTTCCCGTCCTCCCCTAACTGCAGCCCATTATAAAACCTTCCATTCCAGGAAAAAGTATGGCCGTCTATATCAAAGGATATCCATTCGAAGGCCGGTTCCTCCCCTTCATCCAAGTCAAACCCTTCCACCCGGAAGGACAAATGGGCAAATTCTTTATCCACAATGCTTTGCTGTGCCGACACTGTCACATCTCCTACCGTGGCACTTCCCCCCGCCGGCGCCGCAATCTGCTGTTCTTCCAAAAACTCTTTATCCTCCTCCGTCGCCTCAAACTGCCTCTCCAGCCCTTTGCTCCAGCGCAGATATGCCGCACATACCGTTGTTCCCAGTATGAGGACCGCGGCGGCCACCAAAACCCACACCATTTTCCATTTCCGTTTCCCCTGGCCTCCCGCTTTTCCATCCTTCCCTTTCATATTAACCCTTTTCGCCTTTCCCCTTTCCATACCGGTTTTCCCCCTTCTCATTTCCTCCGCCTTTCTTTTCCCTTTGTTTTCTTTCTCCGTTGTTCCGCTCTCCTCCCGTATTTTATCGAAAGCCATATCCGCCTTCCGCTGCACTATATCCGGTATCCTGATATCCTTCCCCATCGCATCAATTACATTTTTTTCTGTCATAACCGCCATCCTCCTTCCCTGTGCCCATATGATACGCCAATGCTATCTGTTTCCGGCCTCTGGACAGACGCGTCCGCACCGTACTGTCCGGTATATGCAAAATAGAACTGATATCCGCCGTTGCAAGCCCGTTCACATAATATAAAATCATTACCAAACGGTATTTTTCATCCAGGCTTTTCATCATTTCCATCCATTCTATGTTGTCATATTCCGGCAACTCCACAAAAGCCTCCCTCACTTCCTCCATGGGATATTCCCTTTTCTTCCGCCTTAAGATATCGTTGCACTTGTTAATCAGAATCCTCGTCATCCATGTCCGGAAAAATTCGGCCTTTTTTAGCTGCCCTATCTTTTCCCAGCATGTGAGAATCGTGTCCGATATAGCATCCGCCGCATCCTCATCGTTCCAAAGAATGGCATGTGCCGTCTTATACATATTCTGCATCTGCGACTGCATCAGCTCCGTAAACGCGTCCGCATCCCGCCGCTGTGCCCGTTTGATTAAACTGTCCACCCTTGCACCCTTCTCCTTTCATCCGGCAAGCCTTTATGCTCCATCTTTGCCTTATTCTATATATTAGACGGAGGAATTGCAAAAAATGTCTCAAAGTCAACAACCCCGCTGCAAGCAACGGGGCATCAAATTTGCAGCGCTGCAGAGCAGCGGGGTATTGACCCTCGCGGCATTCGCCAAATTCTCGTGCAAGCACGGCACTTGGCTCATTGCTCGCGGGAATAAAAAAACTCTGAAAAAAATAGAACCCGCCCCGCCGGCAGGCCCTATTTCACCCCTTTTATATAATCCCGTTATTCCCTTCCATCCCAGCAATAAGTGCAAAGCTTGCATCTGTCAATCCCCACCGACTCTATCATATCATCCAGCCTGTGATACCGCAGCGAAGTAAAGTTCAGCTGTTCCCCGATTCTCTTCACCATTTCCTGATATTCTTCCGTTTCCGGGTCGGAATATGCCTCCAGGCGGGTAAACCTCCCTTCCCTCTCCAAGTCCTTCAGAATCCGGCGGCCAATCAAATCCATTTCCGAAGTGGAGCGGGAAAAGTTCAGATATTTGCACCCATACAATAGCGGCGGACAGGCCGGGCGGATATGCACTTCCTTCGCCCCGCTCTGATAAAGGAATTCCGTTGTCTCCCGCAGCTGGGTTCCCCGCACGATGGAATCGTCGATTAAAAGCAGGCTCTTCCCATGAATCAAATCGTGGACCGGTATCAGCTTCATTTTGGCAATCAGATTCCTTTTGCTCTGTATCGTAGGCATAAAGGAGCGCGGCCAGGTAGGCGTGTACTTAATAAAGGGTCTCGAAAAGGGAATGCCCGATTCGTTGGAATACCCGATGGCATGCGCCGTTCCCGAATCCGGCACCCCGGCCACAATATCGGGCTCCACATTATCCCGTTTTGCCAGCAGGGCGCCGCACCGGTAGCGCATCTCTTCCACGCTGATGCCCTCATAAGAGGAAGAAGGATACCCGTAATAAACCCAAAGGAAGGTGCAGATCTTCATATCCGTACCCGGCGCCGCCAGCGTATGCACGCCCTCCGGCGTCACAATCACTACTTCCCCAGGCCCCAGCTCCTTCTCCTCCACATACCCCAGATTCAAATAAGCGAAGCTTTCAAAAGAAATGCAATAGGAATCCTCCTTTTTCCCAATGGAAACCGGCGTCCGCCCCATTCTGTCCCGGGCTGCGTAAATCCCCTTGGGCGTCATCACAAGAATCGTCATCGAGCCCTCTATCAGTTCCTGGGCATAGGAAATCCCTTCCACCAGATTTTCCTTCTGGTTAATCATGGATGCCACCAGTTCCGTAGCGTTGATATCCCCGCCGCTCATTTCCAGGAAATGGGCATTCCCCGACCGGAATATCTTCTCCACAATCTTATCCGTATTATTAATTTTCCCCACCGTCTCTATGGCATAAGTGCCGTGATGGGAACGCACAATAAGGGGCTGGGGCTCATAATCCGAGATACACCCAATCCCCATATACCCCTCCATTTCATTCACATCCTTATCGAATTTCGTCCGAAAAGGCGCATTCTCAATATTATGTATGGCGCGGTCAAACCCCTTCTTCCCATAAACCGCCATTCCGGCCCTCCTCGTTCCCAGATGGGAATGATAATCCGTTCCAAAAAACAGGTCAAATAAACAATCGTTTTTAGATGCTACACCAAAAAATCCACCCATGAATACTGCATTCTCCTTTCAAAAATCAAACCGGTATAATTGTGGGATTGGGGGGTGGGGTTGTGAGAATATTCTGACGATATAGTCTGTTCAAATCCCATTGTGCCGAACATTCCATCAAGCCCTAAAACAGAAAACAGGAGGGCCTCTGCCCGAGTGTTTTCTGTCCTACTGGGTTCCGTGCAGCGTTTGGCATAACAGGTTTTGAACAGCATATATTGCCGGAATATTCTCTCAACCTACCTCTTCTCAACCTATCTTTTCTCCACCATCCCCTTAATCTCCTGCGCATACTGCGGATAGTTCTCCTCCAGTTCCCTTATCTCCGCCTGTGCCCGTTCTATAATCATTTCCCTGTTATAGTCCATCCTCTTCCTGAGGGACTGGCGGCGTATAATAAGCCCATGGCGGATTTCCACCATTTCCTTGCTGTCCAACAGCGCCGCCGTCTGATGCAGCCAGATGGCAGGGTCTTTCACCTGATAGCATTTTAATATGCCGAGGAACTCCTGCTGGCTCTCGTCCAGCTCCAATTCCGCTTCCCTGTAACGCCTTCTTTCCTCCTTTTCCACCTTGAATTTCTCCCACCATGAGGCAAACTCCTTGGCAGAGGAAACATGGTATTTTATATATAAATAGTCCATCAGGTTCGTATTGTTCACATACCGGATTTTCACCCTGTTCTGCAGCATTATAATCCGGTTAATCCCCTTTTCCACCCGCTTTAACTCTTTTACCGAATCCGTATATTTAAAATAAAGGAAAATAATCGCTAAGGCCGCCAGCCCTGTAGTCAGCAAAAATCCCACCTGGGTATCCATCCCCAACGCATAGCGCAGCGTAAAAAGTACCACAAAACAGACTATCAGCGCCACCGAGCATACCACCGCCATCCCTTTCGCATCGGCAATCATCCTTTTTAACTCATCCTTGCGGTAATGGTACGCATGCTTTTCCCCATCCAGCCGGGATAAATCCTTTCGAATCAACGCCTGATATTCCTCCGCTTCCCGCAGTTTGCGGCAGCCCTCTTCCGCATCTTCCTCCATGCGCTCCATCTGATGGTATTTCTCGTCGCTCATACGGTTTTTCTTTTCCAGATATACGCCCCTGCGGTTTTCCAGCTCCTGGATTTTCTGTGCGCTTGTATTGAGTTCCTCCCGCTCCGCCTCGGGCAGGGCCTCTATTTCTTCGATATCCTTCAGGTAGGAAGTGACTTTTCCATACTCGAAATTCAGCCTTTCCAGTTCCCCGGTGGCCTCCTGTATCTGTTCCATGCAGCTTTGCACATATTCCTTCCGCTGCTCCCTGTCATGGACATTGAATTCCTTCCTGTCGTAATCAATCCTTTTCCAATCCTCCTCGTCATACTCCGTTTCCTCCGGCATCTCGTCATAATCCGGCCGGAAAAATTTTTTCCAGAACTTCAACTTTTCAAATAATTTCATTCTAATAACCATGCCCTTTCCATAGCTTGCAAACTTTCATACATGCAAAACATGTATTGCACAGACACCGCCTTTCATTTTTCCGCCATTTGCCGGTACTGTTCCTTTAATTCATCCGTAATCCGCTCCACTTCCTCATAATAAGACACTGAGTTGTTCTCATCTTTGCATACTTTCAGGGTAAAAAGCATCCGGCTTTCCTCGGTGCCCTCGAACTCCCCTGCGGCATCCTCCATCCGCTTTTCCACCTTCATCGTCTGGTCATAGCCTCTGGGCTGGGCCGCGATAAAATTCACATATTCCCTTTCCTCCATAAACATCCGGTTTGCCGTCAGGAAGCTGACGTATGACTCTTCGTTTTTCCCGCACTCATAAGCCTGGCGGAAGCTGTCCGCCGCATTCCTGAACCGGTAAAGCCCCGCATAGGCCACCCCCCGGTTATGCAATACTCTTCCCCTCAGCGCCCGCTCCCCGTCGGGCAGTTCTTCCAGCAGGCTGTCATAGCACTTTATGGCGGACATATATTTTCCGCTTTCCATCAAATAATCCGCTTTCGCCATCCTCTTTTCATGTACGCTTAAATCCGCTTCCTTTTCCAGGTCATTCTTCGCCTTTTCGATTTCCTCCCTGCTGCCGTAGCCCGTATAGTCCAGAATCCTCCCCGCAAACTCCGCAGCGCTGCACCCGGCCCCCGTCATTTCCCGCAGTTCATCCGCCAGTTCCTTCAGCCCGCACTCCCCTTCCAGCCACTGCGTCAGCCTTTCATCCACGATTTCCTTCCCGATGAGGTAAGAATTCTGCATCAGGCAATAGCACAATTCCTCCACCGAATATACATTCACATAAAGCCTTTCCAAAAAATAAGGCTTATCCGCATATTTTCCTAAACAAAGCAGCACCCTGCCCATTCCTGTCTCCTTTCCCAAAGAACAGCTGCCTCCCAAAACCCTGTTACGGAATCCGTCTATTTTTGTCAAAAGCCGCGACACATCGCAACTTTTTAAAGGGAAGCCAAATTTACATTTACTTTTACATCAAAACTACACCATAGCCATTTCGGTCATGATATAGCCTTGTTCATCATCCTGTTCACCTTGAACAGGATGTATTTCTTCGTGCAACAATTCCAAATACTTATAGCACGCCTTACAAAGCACCATAACCCCTGACGCGCTAATATTGTATTCCGGCAGATGTCCATCGTATTTTGCGCAGGCCTCCTTGATTTTGTCAAATCCTCTTCCCCATGCCTCTATCATACCGCTCTTAAAGAAAACATTTGCCAACTTAGGATTATACGGCTTGGAAGAGTGCTTTTCAAATAATTTCTCCGTTGAGTTAAGTTCAGAAGGCATCTCACCATCATTCCAGATATATATTTTATCCTCATATACGCTAATCTGAATCGGATTGCAAGCACTGTAGTCCTTATGAACCACCGCATTCAGCAATATTTCACGGAACGCTTCCTGTGGAAACATAAACTGCTCAATCCTCTAAATCCCGGCTCAAATTCCCCTAAAATGCTTTTAATGTGCTAAGCTTCTTTAATTCACCGGATAACAGCAAGCCTGAATGAATCCCTCTCTTATACCTCAAACACTTTATTCCATTCTCCCCCTGATGCTGGGAAAAACTCCCCGAACCCCATATCTTTTACCATAACCCGGAGC
The DNA here is from genome assembly GCA_021769135.1 of Lachnospiraceae bacterium. Taxonomy (GTDB): domain Bacteria; phylum Bacillota; class Clostridia; order Lachnospirales; family Lachnospiraceae; genus Kineothrix. The sequence continues at coordinate 26,804 of JAETTM010000006.1, forward strand.
CGCTGCTCCGAAACCATCTCCGCCGTCACCTTAAGCCTGGTAGTCCATCCAGGCCGCGCCTTTAGCCCCTCCATCACCATATTCACTTCCCTGGGGGGCTTTCCGTCCAAAGGCGTAAACAGCAGGGAAATCCCATCCCCCTCTTCCAATATAATATCGAATTCCTTTTTCGTCTCAAACCAATTGGTTCCCGCATCCATCATGGCAAAATAGGATTCCTTCCCCTGGCGCAGAACATGCATGCCTACATTTGCTTTCAGCCTATCCAGTCCCAAAAAGACATATTCCCCGCCCCCAGAGTCCAGCCCTATTTTTTCCCTTATCCCATAGCAGGCCCCTTTGCTGTACAGATTATTCCCCTGAAATGCCCTCCTGCCCCTGCAAAGGTAGCGCAGGGAGCGGGAGGCCCAGCCATCCTTGTAGCCATCCCCAATCAAGTATACGCAGGAAACTTCCCGGTCGGCGCACTTCCGTTCCGCAATTTCCAGAAACATTTCATCCAGCCGTTTCCGTTCCTCCTCATTTCCTGCGCCTGTTCCGGTTTCCGTACCCGTTCTAATCCCCGAACCTTCCGTTCCCCTTCCGGCTCCTATTCCTCCCTCTGCTCCCGGCCCTATCCCTTTCCGTTCCATTTCCCCATACTCGTCGATGGAAATCATGGCCACCATAGGGGTCGTCCTTTTATTCACCCCAAACCCGTAAATTTTCATCCGCCGATTGTCATAATCGCACAACAGCACTTCCCGGCTCCACAATTCTTCCGGCTGATGCAGCATATAATGATAATAGCTTTCCACGTGGCTCTGGAAAAAAATCCTGTCCGTTTTCAGATTCAGGTTAACCGCTATCCGGGCCAGCACCTCCACCATTCTCCCGTCCAGGCAGTCCACAGTAAGCATCATTCCCTCCAGCCATTCCACCGGGGCAATCAAGTTTAACAATGACAGGCTCCTCCGGATAAAAAGGGCGAGAAGCGCCACCGGGTCAAAGCTTTCCCCGTCCACATCCACCGGCTCCCCATTCCTGGCCAGGCTCACCAGTTTCTCCACCGGAAAGCCCTCTCCTTCTTTGGCGCACTTCACCGCTTCCTTGCCGAACAGCCATTGCTTCGTTTCCCTTTTTCGGCAGAGTGCCATGGGAATGCCGTACTGCTCCGTACCGGCCACCACCGCCAGCGTCTCTATCTCATCTTTATCCGAAAAGCTGTAGCTAATCTGGGCGTATTCGTCATTCATATCATATCCGACTACAATTCCGCCCTTTTTCCTTTTTCTCATCCCATCCTTTTTGTCCAGCAGCATCTCCCATACTCCATATCCAAAATCTTTTCCTTACAGCCGTTCCCACATATCACATATCCCATACATCCGGCGCCGGCCGTTCCTGGGCTTGACGCGGCGTCCGGTGCGGCAGGATTTGAACGGAACATATTTCCGGAATATTCTCATGGCCCTATTATCATCCCATCGCCCCTCACTCCTTCAAAAGCCGGAACATCCTGGAAACCATATATTCCTTTTTATAATAATTCTCCAGAAGCCGGTCCAGAGTATCATAATCATGGAGTACCCCGGCCGCCGCAATATCGTTAATCAGCTCGAAACGGTTTTCCTCTTCCCCGTATAAGACATCCCCCCGGGTTACGGAAGCGCTCTGGGTGAACGATTTTTCCCCATCCATTTCTTCCGTAATATAATACTGGAGTTTTTCCCCAAAGAAAAGGATAAAGGCTTTCACGTAAATGCCCCCGTACATATCCCTCATTTCTTCTTCCCGGTAATCGCTTTCCGTATATTTTCCCCTCTCGATTATATAGTGGATGACTACCCGGCTGCCCGGCTTCGTCCGGTATTCTATAATGGTTTTATCCGCCAGGGGCTCCACCGCAGGAGCTTTCCCTGCATATTCCTTGAAAAAGGAAAAGCAAATGCCATCCTCCATCAAATCCGTCAAAAAAAGCCTGGCCGCCCCTTCCACCCTGGGCGTCATTTCTTCCTTATGCCCGGAAAAATATTTCAAAAAGGCCAGCTTACAAACCCGGTGCAGCCTTTCCCCCCTCTCATACACCCTCATCGCGTCCATAAGAAGAAAAACGTCCATAGGCTTTTCCTTTATGAAATAGTCATAGGAGCACTGGGTCAGGAAAGCCGTCTCCACTTCGGGCTTTGCCCCTCCCGAAACATAATTTTTAAAAATCTCCGCGCGTTCCCCGATATAGGCGCCGGAAAACATCGTCTGCACCAAAATCCGTTCACAGATTTCATAGGTATCCACTTCAAAGGAAATGGCCGCTTTCCATATCTCTTCCAGCTGCCAAAGCATCCCCTTGTAAAAGTATACAAGATAAGTTATCAGGTTGCTGTCATATTTGCCTTTATGGAAAGCATAGTATACCATGTATGTCATATATTTATTTTCGATGAACCCATCCCTGGACAGCAAACGGCTGCACATCCGCATAATGGTTTTCACATCCGTTCCGGGAACGCCGAAACGCTTTAGCCATCCGAAGGCCTTATCGTGCATCCCCCTGATAACCATAAAACGAATGGCCTCCCCCCGTTCCTTGCAGGTCATCCCTTCCGGCTCCAGCTTTTTTAAATAGTCTTCCAGTTCCTCCAAGTCGTCCTGCTCATAATAATAGTGAATCAGCTTCAGTGCAACCTCGTTTTTCCTTTTCCTGTCCATGGAAGGCGATGCAGCAATCCGGCGGAATTTCTCCACATTTGCATAAGTGATTTCCAAAAAGGACTTGTTGCTTTCACATAAGTAGATGTCCAGCCCCTCATGCTCCGTCACAAAGGGCATGGCCATCTGAAGCATCTTTTCCGGCTTCATCAGCCTTTCCAGCCGGAAAACTACGCTGGTGCTGTAACGGTTCCCTTCCCCGTCCTCCAGAAAAATCTTATAATCGTTCCCATACAAAGGTACGGTCCCCTGCCCGCTGCTCATGGGATATTTGTGCTCCTGGCCGCCGAAAGCATATTCCACCACCACTTGGCGCATCTTCTTATTATCCGTATACACCATATGGGTAAACAATAGCGTCACAAGCATGCCTGCCCTTTCCTCGTTCAGAAGTTCAGGCGTTATGATATGCCGGTATAAATAAGCCAAGTCCTTATTTATCCTGCCCTTGGACAGCTGCCTTAGCACAAATTCCTCCATCTGGCTGCAGAATTTTATATAATATTCCGGGGATACCTCCCTCTTTCCATATATATAGGCATAAAGAAATGCCGTTTTCCGGTAGTCCATCCCGCTCTGATAGGCAAAGTACATCAGCACCGCTTTTGGGATTTCACCCGTATAGCCCTCCGGCAATGCCATCATATAATACTCGTAAAGCTTTGTAATGCGCAATTCCTGTTCCACCCCTAAGCTGTACCAGGGGAAATAGGCGCTGTCCGATTTATTCCCCTTTATCAAAAGGGCACAAATAGCCTGCAGCGTCTCATTGTCGGGATATTCTTCATAATATTCCTTTAAAATGAAAAACACCCTCTCCGAATACCCCTTCATCCTCTGGGCCTGGTATCTTATCTGGTCAAAAAGCTCCTGGGAAATCAGCTTCCTCCTGGCTGCAAAATTCAGCACCTGTATTTCAAATCTATTAAGCCCCATCAGCAAAGTGGGGTTCATTTCCAGCAAATGCCAGGCTTCCATATATAGAATCGGGCTGAAACAGCCCTTTCCGAAATGTTCCTTCAAAAGTTCCAAACGCTTGACAGGGCTGTTTGTATATTCTTCCGATAAATGCAGCATCAGCCATGCAATTCTCCAATTATCCCTGTTCGCGCTGTATATCTGGCATATCCTTTCCGACACCCCGTCCACATAATCCTCATCCTCGTTATAAAGAGTAGTCAGGTACAGGTAATAGCACCATATCTCAGGCCTGAATTCCCCTTCGTCTATGGCCGTTTTCAACCGCTCCATCTGCCACTTCACTTCATTGAAACGCCCTTGGGTAATCAAAAGCTGCGCCCTGAACAGGCTCGTCTGTATATCCCTGGTATCCAGCAGCGTCAGCCTTTCCACCAGCTTTTCCGTTTCACCCATCCATACCCTGCTGCTAATCTTCCGGCCCCTGAAAGCGCAGTAGCATTCCATCAGTTCCAAAAGAAGCCTATTTTTCTCCTTGCGGGCAGCGCGCAAACGCTGCCGCTGCATGCCGCAGGCTACCGTTACGGGAATCGTTATATCCAGATATGAATTTGTCATATGGATGCTGCCATAGTTCTTCCCCCCGTGAAGCCTGTCCCCATCCACATAAAACACAAGCCGTAACTGGTTTCCAAGGAAATCATATTCCGTCACCCTTTCCTTGTCCAGCCTTAGGAAATCGCCTTCCGCTTCCAGTTCCAGAAACGTATAGCCCCATCCGCTTCTGCCGATGCCTATGCTGTACTCGGACACCCCTGCCGGCTCTTCTATATATATTTCCGTCTTTTCGGGAACGAATTCCACCCGCTGCTTCTTATTTGTCTCCAACAGGAATTCTTCCATGTTCTGCTCATTCCCATGGATGGCGGACAGGCCTTTATACGCGTTATAATATTGCTTATCCGAGCTCCCGGAAAAAATCTTTTGAAACTGGGGGGAATAAAACACCTTCACCGCCTCTTCCCAATTGGCTTTGGCCAGATTGGCAAAATGGAACATATTCTTAATCGTTCCCAGGCTGGATTCCACCTTGTCGTCCTCAATCTCTATCCTGTATGGAAGTTCATATTCCCCGCAGTTGGAAATAATATAAAAACATCCTTCCAACGCTTCCCCCGCTTCCATCTCCCGGGCCAAAAAACGATAGGACACTTCCGCTTCCGCGCCTATGAACTCTTCGGTCAGGCATTCCATCTCCAGCCGGGAAGATGCCATCCATCCCTCGGCTATTACTCCTTCAGGCGCAAAAATAGTAAAAGAGCCTTCCGTTCCTTCCCCCGGTTTCAAAGAAAAATTCACGCTTTCCTGGGAAAATGCCAGTTCCCCATAATCCATCCCCGCCCGGCCATTATTCTCTTTTCCTCTATTCCTCCCGGTCGCTTCCGCTTTTCCTTCCATACTGATAACCATACCTTTTCTATATCCTGCAGGCCTTCATGCCCGCCCTGTATCCATTCCATTTCACAGACGCATTTCACAGACGCAGCCCTGCGAAACGGACAAATCCGTCCAGACAAATTTTCTTCCGCCATACGATACCTTTGAATTATACCATCAATAATCCGTTCTCTGCAACTATTGTAAATATTCTTTCCAATTCCCCTTGACAAAACTTTTCCAATGGTATATTGTATTAATTAAATAATACAGTAGTACAATTTGCTGTCCATAGAAAGGAAGGATGATATGGCGTGGAATTTAAATGCAGATAAACCCATATATTCCCAGCTGGTAGAAATAATACAAATCCAGATTATTTCCGGCCGATACAAAGCCGGGGATCGTCTCCCCAGCGTCAGGGAACTAGCCGCGGAAGCGAGCGTAAACCCAAACACTATGCAGAAGGCCCTTGCGGAATTAGAGCGAAACTGTTTAATTATCACCCAGCGGACCAGCGGGCGCATCGTAACGGAGGATACAGAATTGATTCATAGAACACAAAAACATCTGGCAGAAGAACATATTCAGAATTTTTTCCGTACAATGAACGGTTTAGGATATTCTGCGGAAGAAATTTTGTCACTTGTAAAGGAAGCTGCGGAGAAATTATCCAATAGCGGCTTTTCCCACACCGATTTACCGAAAGGAGCAGAATAATGGAAGCATTGGCAGAAATAAGAGGGCTCACAAAGGCGTACGGCAACACTATAGCCGTGAACAATTTGAATCTAATCATTCCCCGCGGCCGGATTATCGGGCTTCTCGGCCCTAACGGCAGCGGAAAAACCACATTAATCAAAATGATAAACGGGCTGCTCACCCCTACAGCCGGGAGCATTCTAATCAACGGCTTCCCGCCCGGTCCTGAAACGAAAGCGCGGATTGCCTATCTTCCGGAACGGACATATCTGCAAAGCGGGATGAAGGTATGCGACCTTGTGGATTTTTTCCAGGACTTCTATGAGGATTTTAACAGGGACAGGGCATTTTCCATGTTGAGTTCCTTGAATATCCCCTTTACCGCACAGCTGAAAACCCTTTCCAAAGGAACAAAGGAAAAAGTCCAGCTCATTCTTGTGATGAGCCGGAATGCCGACCTCTTCATTCTGGATGAACCCATTGCAGGGGTTGACCCGGCGGCCAGAGATTACATTTTAAAGACTATTATTAACAATTACAATGAAAATGCCAGCATCATGCTGTCCACCCACCTGATTTCCGACATCGAGAATATACTGGATGAAGTTATTTTTATCCGTGACGGGCAATTATTGACCCATATGCCGGTAGATCAAATCAGGGAACAGTATGGACAGTCCGTAGACGCTTATTTTAGGGGGGTATTCGCATGTTAAAGAAATTATTTAAATATGAATGGGTCTTCTTTTGGAAGGTTCCCGCCGCCATCAATATATTCCTTGTCATAGTAACGATTATAGGGATTATTTCACTGGCTTCCCCGTTCTGGGAGCTGGACATTTGGGGGATAGATATTTTGCTGGGTCTGGCTATCTTTTTTTACATTCTGGCCATCGCAGCCTGCTCCATTGGGGTTACCATTTATGTGGCAGTCCGCTATTATAAGAATATTTACACCGATGAAGGCTATTTGACCAACACCCTGCCCGTAACCGCAAGGCAGATTGTGCTGTCCAAACTTTTTACCAGCCTGATTTGGACCTTGCTGACCGGATTTGTGGTCAGCGTCAGCGTGCTGTCTTTGGTATATACTGCGTTCTATTCCTCCGACCTAAAATTTTGGTATGACTTTATGCGGGATTTCCCGGATTTCCTGCAGATGTTCCGGGAAGAAATGGGAATCAGCTTCTCTTTGTTCCTGATGCTGCTTTTCATACAGACCGTGTTGTCCTCCGCCTTTGCCATCCTGAAAATATATACCGCCATCGCATTGGGCCAGCTTTTTGCCAAACATAAAGTGGCCGGCGCTTTCCTCTGGTATATTGGGGAATATGTGGTCTTCCAGATTATCAACTCCATTATCAGCAATGCCTCCCCCCTTTCCGGCGGAATGTTCGGATACCTTTTCGGGGTCAGCTACTACAGTTACAACAGTATAGGGGAAATCATCCTCCCTTCCACGCTGATATCCATCTTTACCTCTTTGATTTTCAGCGCCGCTCTCTACTTCATTGCAGAGCATATGCTGAAGAATCAGCTGAATTTGGATTGATGCAGAACGGCAGAACAAATTGGGAGGAACGGCAGCCTGCGCTGTCATTCCTCCCAATTTATTTCTATCCTCGCATATACGGGCTTCCAATCCCTACAAAATAGTTTGAATAACTACCCGGAAATTTTGTCCAATGCCCGCCATACGTATCATCCATCCCTCTTCGCCTCCCAAAATGCCGCCGCCAGGCATACCAAAAAACAGCCTCCGGTAAGCAGTGCATTTACTCTTTTTTCTATCTTTTTACCGCGTTTCCTGGCCGCTTTTCGATGTATTTTCTCCATCGCTTTAGCTGTTTTTTGCTTTTCCTTTATTATTTTTATTAATGGTTTCGTTAACTCTTTCTGTAACTTTGGCCACTTCTTTTTCTTCTTATTTTTCATTTTCCGTCCACCCCTTTCTCTTTGCGCTGTTTATCCCAATCAAAAGTACCTTATTATTGGCTTTAATGTTTATAATAATAGTTTTTCACGGCATAAAAGTCAATATGCAAAAATAGCGCGTCATGGAAATCAATTATCATGATTTCCCGACGCGCTGACTGCAGCATCGGAAGTTCCCTTTTCAGAAGATGACGAAAAAACTTTTACACCGGTTCCGCAATCCTGCTGACCCCCACATAGATATTTGAAATCTGATACCACGTAGGATAGTCCACTATCCCGGACTGGGGAAGGTTGAATATCCTCTGAAATGCCCTTACTGCCTCCGCCGTCCTGTTCCCATAAATCCCATCCGCCGCGATTACCGGAATCGCCGGATAATTTTGGGCAATCCGGTTCAGCTGCTGCTGCATCTGGCGCACCTTTTCCCCTCTGGAACCGATATTCAGGTCATACCCCGGCCAGGAGGACGGCACCCCCGCGATGCTTTCCGCAGAATTGATATACATATCGTTCCCAAAATAGTAACGGATAATCTCAATCGCCGAATACCCTTCATCCCCCAGATATTTGGAGCCCCATTGGCTCAAGCCGCTGCATGTAGCCCGGTTGCCATCACAGTAGGAAGTAAAAATTGGCTGCCGCACCCCTGGGCGGGATAAATAATTGGCAAAAATCGTATCCACCAGATAGTCGATATTCTCGAAAATATTCCTTCCCCGCATCCATTTCTGGTCATAGGCAGTGGAAGAAGTAATGGTAAAATTAAATCCCTGATTTCTGTACCCCATAACCCATACTCATTCGGGATTGAAACAACTCGTTCAAGTCAACAACTCTGCTGCAAGCAGCGGGGTTGTTGACCCTCGCGGCAGTCGCCAAATGTCTGCAAGCAGCCACTTGGCTCATTGCTCGCGGGAATCAATTTTGAAGCGGATGTTTATATTGTCTTTTCTAATGTCAATGCGCTCTATCAGTTTGTTTGCCAGAACTCTCTTTCGCGAAACATCTGCATTCAAGAAGATTTTTTTCCATGTGAGGAGTTTCTGTTGGCTTTCCACCCATTCATTCATAGATACAGATGATTGCTCTATTTCTGACTTTATCTGATTTACTTTATCCTGCTGTACCTGTTCCCTTTTTTCGTGTTCTTCAATCATTGACATTAATCTTTTTAGGCTCATATCATAACTGCCTGTCATAGCTTCCGGTATTTTGCTGTTCATGAAATCAATTTCATTCCTGATTTTTTCAAGCTTCTTTTTCTCTTTTGACAATTCTGATTCTTTTTTTCTTTGTTCCTCACCCTGTTTTTGTTTGATTAGCTGAAAAATATCTTCGTTTTCCTGCAGCTTATCGATATATCCGGATAAAATGTTGAATACAACCCCGTCCACCTTATCGGCTCTGAATTGTTTTGTCTTATCATGGGGAACGCCTTGCCATGCCTGATTGCATTTATAGATTGGAATTTTGCTTGTACGTCTTTCGCCTGTATCTTTAATCGTCCAGTAATTATATTTGCTTCCATTCACCATTTTACAGCCGCAATACCCACAATGCAGTATATCTATCAAAGGAAGCATGCCATTATTTCTGCTGATTACCGTTACATTTTGGTTTTCGAGTTTCTTTGTATATCTACTTGCCCGTAATGCACGCTTTTCCTGGACTCTGTTCCATGTATTATCATCAATAATCCTAATTGCTTCGTTTGGTTCATCCGCTATAATCCAGTCTTTACTTTTCAAAGAATGATATTTTCCGTTTATTCTTTCCCTGCGTTTATATGCAACACGGCCGGAATAAATAGGATTTGTCAAGATGCTTGTAATGGTTCCGCCTTGCCAGTTTTCCTTCTTTGGAGAGAGCTGTCTGTACTTCTCATTCTCATTTAACACTTTCGCGATTTTTACAGAACCAAACTCCATATTCAGAGACAGGCTGTAGATATGCTTTACAATTTCAGCTTCATCAGAACATATCACCAATTTTTTCAATAGCCGTCCATGATTACTCAATTTACCTGAATCTTCCAATCTATAACCATAAGGTGCTTTACCTCCCATAAACTTGCCCCCGGCCACCAGTTTTTGGGCAGTATCTTTTACCCTCATGCCTGTATCAGAACTGCTTTTTTGCGCGTTCCCGTATCTTAAAGCTAATACCATCTGCCCCATTATGTCATTGGTTTCAGGGGAAATACAGCCGTCTTTCACCGTGTATATGTCAACTCCTAAACTTTTCAGAGCCATAACATAATACCCTATTTCCCACATTCTCCGTCCGATGCGGTCATCTTTATAAACAACTAATATATCATACTCTTTGTTTTGGGCATCTTTATAGGCTTCTTGCAAAGCCTCCCTGTCCTCGACAGAATTTTTGTATCCGCTGATACCGCCTTCAAAATATTCCTTTTCATCAAGTTTCCAATCTTTATGTTGATAGACATAATCTGATACAAGCTGCCGCTGTACATCTAAATCTCCATCAGCATCAAGCTGCTGTTCAGAGCTTACTCTTAATAACATTCTTGCCCGTTTTATAGCTTCTGTTTCTTTTTTAACCATGAATTTTCCCCTTTCCGGTGCATGACCTATAATGCTACATTTTTAATACTTTTTCAAGATACTCATTTAGCATTCCGGCCAAAATACTTTTTGCTTCTGATATAATAAAGCCCTCCTGAGAATTGCACGGAAATTCTAAAGTAATTTCCATACCGTTATCCTCTGTTGTAATGCATTGAAATACCTGACTATCCACAGATTTCTCCAAGGTTCTTCTCTTTACCCTCATTTTATGAATAGAAACAAAAAAAATCACTCTAATAGCCTTTTTGAACAGCTATAAAGTGATTTTTTGCCCTTTCAATTTTTTAACAATAGAATTTAATTTCATCTGTTACAAAAAATTTCTTCCACTCGGCGCAGATAAGGAAAAACTGTGCTGATATAAATGTCATTAATGTATTTAATTCCTTTTTCGAAATCTGACTTCCATTGCTGGCCAGGATACACCCTCCCTTTTTTGTCAGCCATATCTTGGTGCTGTTTGGAAAAGGCTTCCCTTTCGATATGTGTACATGAATCGGTTCTCCGTTCTCATTAGCCCAGAAATAAATTTTATAGCCGCTTACTGTGAATAAATTAGGCAATCTGGATTCCCCCCTCTGCCGCATATTTGTACAGCAAATGTGCATTACTTTGAAGCAATTGCTCAAATAAGGCAATTTCTTCATCAGAATATCCCTCTTTTTGAATCCACCTATACTCTGGAAGTTCACATCTTGCAGAATCAAAGCCATCTTCTGTCGGACGTTCAAAATGGACAATTACTTTTTGCACATTATTTTCTTCTATAATCTGTGAGTGGACAATCTCTGTTTCATCATATAAAGTCATATACGGATACATCATGTCTTTCCTCTCCTTTCCTTACTTTTCATTATACCCTTGCCTATTGTAAAAAACAATCCCTGAACCACTATATATTCCGATACCACTCCGTATACACCCTGTTCAAAGTCACTGACATAATAGCCAGAATATTGGCATAAATGGAATTTTCCGGCCATGTGGCATAAATCTCCGAGGAAGCTACATTTTTAATATAATCTTTGTATTTTACATAATAGTTAGGGGCAGTGGAATCCGAAGGCACACCGTCATGCACCACTACGTATTCCGGGATTACTACCCTGCTAAGTACGATTTCCCCGGTTTCATCCATGGGCTTGATTTCGTCCTCCGGAATTTTAGGCGGATATTCCCCATACAACGTATGATCCGGGATAACGATGGTTTCCTCTTTTCCACGCTCCACCTCTATAGGGTTCATCTCAATGGGCTGCAATGCCAGAGAGTCCGGCAGGATTTCCGTTCCGGATACCATGACCGGCTCATACCCGGGCGCTTCCACTTCGATATTGTATTCCGAATAAGGCTGGTCTGCCCCCGGCTCCATGCTGTATTCCAACGGCGGGGAGGGCAGCGCGATTTCCTCCGTTTGTCCTGATATATCGGTGTTCAATGTTTCGATGATGGAATCGGGCATTCCCTTATAGGAAATTTTAATCGTGGCGTCCGTGACCGGAAGCAATCCGATGGAAGAGGTCACGCTGATTTTCAGCCTCCCGGTATCAGGGCCGGCATTCTGCATAGCATGTATCATATTTACAGGCATAACAAAACCTCTGCATATTTGTTTAAAACATTATATGCAGAGGTCTCTTAGCCCGTGATTCTTTACTTACACATATGCCGCTGGCGCTGTCCTTTATTCCCGCGGGCAATGAGCCTGCGGCTTTTAAACAGCCACATTATTTGGTCAGCGTCATCATAATTTCGTTGCTCCTGGCAATAAACTTGGTCATCGCTTCCGGAGATAACGGGGCATTTTGCAAAAGCGCAAGGTCATAAAGCTGCTCGCAAATCATAGTTACATTGCCGCCTTCTTTATGCTCCAATATATACTTCACCAACGGATGGTTTGCATTGAGGACAAGGGTCTCCCCTTCTTTGCCGAAGCCCATGTCCATCCCGTTCATGGCATACATTTTCATCATATCCTGCATGCGCCTGCTTTCCTCCGAAACCGTAATCATGGAGGATATCTTCTCATCTTTGAGATTTTCCACCTTCACAACCAAGTTTTCCTTCTTCAAGGCATCCTTCATAACCTTTGCAATTTCTTCCGACTGCTTCTCCAGTTCTTTTGCCGCCTCTTCTGAAGTCTCCGATTTGAAGGAGTCCGTCAAATCCGCATCGATGCGCTGGAATTTAATTCCCTCGTTCTTTGCTTCCAGCTGGGAAATAAAGGGCTGGTCAATATTATGTGTCAGGATAACCGCATCCATGCCCGCCGCCTTAAACATATTGATGTACTGGCTCTGCTGCTGTTCGTCCGTCACATAATATATAATTTTTTCTTTCTTTTCCTCTTCGGAAGCGCCTTCTCCGCTTTCTCCCTCTTCTCCGGAAGCATCGCTTTCCTTCGAGCCCTCATCCGGGGTTACCACTTCCGCTTCCACCTTGTTCCCGTTTTCATCCACTACATCCGCTTCTTCGCCATCCGTCTTCTTCACTTCCAGACATTCCGGCAGCGTCAGATATTTCCCATCCAAATTCTTAAAGAGAATATAATCCGTCATTTTCTCGCAGAATTTATCATCTTTCAAGCAGCCGAATTTGATGAATGGGCTGATATCGTCCCAATATTTATCGTATTCCTCTTTTTCCGTCTTGCACATGCCGGAAAGCTTATCCGCTACTTTTTTGGAAATATAGTCGGAAATCTTTTTCACAAAGCCATCGTTCTGCAATGCGCTCCTAGAAACGTTCAACGGCAAATCCGGGCAGTCGATGACACCCTTTAACAATAACAGGAATTCGGGAATCACTTCTTTAATATTGTCAGCAATAAACACCTGATTGTTGTACAGCTTTATAGTGCCCTCAATGGATTCGTATTCCATATTAATCTTAGGGAAATAGAGGATTCCTTTCAGGTTAAAAGGATAATCCATATTCAGGTGAATCCAGAAAAGGGGCTCCTTGTAATCCATAAATACCTTGCGGTAAAATTCCAGGTATTCTTCCTTGGTGCATTCGTTGGGGTGTTTTGTCCAAAGGGGCGTCGTCTCGTTCAAAAGCTCCGGCCTCTTTATGATTTTCAGCTTCTGCTCGTCCTCTTCCTTTTCCTTTGCAATCTCCTCTACCACGGTATCCGTATCCAGCTTTTCCTCCGCCTTGATGGTCTGGGTATCCGTCGTATTCGCTTTGGAAAGATAAATCTCCGTAGGCATAAAGGAACAGTACTTTTTGATTACTTCCCTGGCCTTATATTCGTTGCAGAACTCCAAACAATCCTCATTGATGAAAAGGGTAATCTCCGTACCCACTTCCGTCCGGCTCCCCTCCGTCATATCGAATTCCGTGCCGCCGTCGCACTCCCAATGTACAGGCTGCGCCCCTTCTTTATAGGAAAGGGTATCGATATGCACCTGATCCGCCACCATGAATGCGGAATAGAATCCTAAGCCGAAATGGCCGATAATCTGGTCTTCGTTCGTCTTATCCTTATATTTTTCAAAGAAATCCGTAGCCCCCGAAAAAGCTATCTGGTTAATGTACTCTTCTACCTCGTCCGCCGTCATGCCGATACCGTTGTCAATAAACTTCAGCGTCTTTTCTTCCGGGTTTACCACTACCTGGATTTTCGCCTTATAATCATCCTTCAGGGTACACTCTCCCATCATTTCCAGCTTCTTCAGCTTTGTAATCGCATCACACCCATTGGAAATCATTTCCCTCATAAAAATGTCATGGTCGGAATAGAGCCATTTCTTAATAATGGGAAAAATATTATCGCTGTTTATTGATAGATTGCCATGTTTTGCTGCCATAATGCGCCACTTCCTTTTCTTTATTTTCTTAAATCCGGCATCAAAAGCCTTGCTCTGCTTTTTAGTTTAATTCCAAAGAAAATAAAAGTCAAGACAAAATTAGCACTCATTTTAAACGAGTGCTAATAATTTCGCTTTTCCCCAGTATTTACGCCATTTTTCGTATTTCTAAAATTTTTGTAAACATTCTTTTTATTCGTCATTCCGTAAAATATTTTCCGTAAATATCGAAGAAATCCGACGTTACCACTCTTTCGTCATCCAAAAAAGCAACGCTGTTCCATAATTCTTCGTTCAAATTCCTCATCAACGATTTCACAAAAGTATCATACTCCTGGCCGAATACCTCCTTTTTCCGTTCCTCCACAATCTTCACCTTATTGGCATCCGTTTCCGCCCTGTCGAATGTTGTGATACATTTAATAATGTGATATCCGTATTTCGTTTCCACAATATCGCTGATTTCCCCCGTTCCCAGATTAAATGCCGCCTCTTCGAAGCTCTCTTCCATATCCCCTTTTCCAAAAGAATAGGTTCCCTTATTATCTTCGCTGTACCGCGCAATCAGTTCTTCAAAATCCGTATCTTCCTCCCTGGCCAGCTGCAGCACTTCCTGGGCCGTTTCGTAGGCTTTGGCTTTCGCCCCTTCCGTATACTCTATCCTCTTTCCCGTGCCGTCCAGCGCATAAGTTTTAATCAATACATGCTGCACAGTAATCGTACGCGCTTCGTCATCGCTGATTTCCGGATTGATATCCCTAATGATAAACTGGTACACCTTGTTCGCCAACGCATACTCCGAATACAACCCGGTTACCGTTTCCTCCGTCAGGCCCATCAATTCCTTTTCCGTATCGTTTAAAGAGGCATAATACTCCTTGGCGGCAGCCTGGGCCCACTCCGTTTCCTGCTCAGACAACTCCACCGCATGTTCTTTCGCAAGCAGATTCATTGTTTTTATCTGTGCAATCCTCGCCAGCGCCGTATCCTTGATATTCTGTTCCAGCGTAACCCCTTCCGCGCTGGCCTTCCATATTTCCGGTCCATAAACGCTCTCATACTGGTTCTGCGCATTGGTAAGGTATACCATAATCTCTGGCAAACGGCAGGAAATCCCTTCAATCCGGAAAACTTCGTCCTTATCGAAGCCAGTAGTCAGCACCACCTTCGTGTTATTGTCCGTATTTATCCCACAGCCTGCAAAAATACATGCTGACAGAAAAATAACCGCCATTCGTGCCAAATATTTTTTCCCGCATTCAAACACTGCTCCTTAATCCACTCCTTTCCAAAATTGTATCCGGCAATTCAACCCCGCTTTGGCACCTCCTTAGTTTAAAATGCTTCTCGCTACGCTGAGGCCGTTGGCGGAAGCCTGCTGCAGCCCTCTTGTCACTCCGGCGCCGTCGCCGATGGCGCGCAGGCCTTTTATGCTTGTCTCAAAATTCTTGTCCACAACTACCCGGTTGGAGTAGAATTTCACTTCCACCCCATAAAGGAGGGTCTCATCCGAAGCGATGCCCGGCGTTACCTTGTCCAATGCTTCCAGCATTTCCTGAATATCCACCATAATCCTGTGGGGGAATACCAGGGATAAATCTCCCGGCACTGCGTCCTTTAACGTGGGGATAATATTATTCCTGCAAAGCCTTTCTTCCAAAGCATGTTGGACAGCTGGGCTATCTGCTTGCCGTACTCAATGGGCGTTTTAAAAGGCTTGGTAAAGTTTTTCGAAACCAAAATAGCAAAATTCGTATTGTTGGTCTTATATTCCTTCGATTTATAGGCATGCCCGTTAACCACTGCCAGGCCGCCCTCATAATACTCCGTCGCCACTTCCCCAGAGGGGTTCGTACAAAATGTCCTCACCTTGTCGTCAAAGGTCGGCGTATAAAGCACCAGCTTCGCCTCATACAGATTTTCATTCAAAAACTGCATAATCTCATCCCGCACTTCCACCCGGACGCCGATATCCACCGTACCCGGCTTCGTCTCGATGCCGATTTCCGCACATTTTTCCTTAAACCAGTCAGCGCCTTCCCGCCCCACAGCGGATACGATTTCCCGGCCATAATAAGTTTCCCCTTTTTCCGTCATAATGCCCACGGCTTTCCCATCTTCTACCAGAATCTTGTCCACCATCGTGCCAAACAGCAGCGTTACCCCCTCTTTCTCCAAATGATGCTGCAGCTTGGAATAAATCTTATACCCCTCTTCCGTACCCAGATGGCGAATCGGGCACTCAATCAGCTTCAAATTGGCATTGATCGCCTTCCTGCGTATCTCCCGTATCTCCTTCTCCCTGTCAACGCCATACACTGCCGTATCCGCCCCGAACTTCAAGTAAATGCTATCCGATTCCCGAATCAGCTTTAACGTTTCCTCATACCCAAGAATAGCCGGCAAATTGCCGCCCACATCCGGCGAAAGGGACAGCTTCCCGTCCGAAAAAGCCCCTGCCCCCGCAAATCCCGTAGTAATGGAACAAGGCTTGCATCCCACACACTGTTTCGTTGTCCTCTTCGGGCAATTCCTCTTCTCAATCGAACGCCCCTTTTCCACCACCAGCACCTTCAAATCCTTCTTCAGCCGCATCAACTCATAAGCACAAAAAATCCCTCCCGGCCCCGCGCCGATAATAATCACATCAAATTTATTTTCCATATCCATCCTTCTCCTTCCTTTCTCAATGCATCAGTTCAGCTTCAGCATCTATTCTTACGCCAGCGCCGCCATGCCGTCAATCAACGATTCACCGCACCGCCCTCCATCTACTTCCCCCACTAGGCAATTGTGAGCCAACGCCAATACCCTTGCCGGAATATTCTCACAACCCCACCCCACTCCTCACAATTCCCACCTACCACTATACCACAACTTCCACTTCGCTGCCTACATTTGTTTTCTTAACCACAATCTGCTTCTCGATTTTTTCCGACAATTCCGGCACATGGGATATAATCCCTATCAACCTGTCCTTTTCCGTCAAGGACATCAGCGTCTGGCAGGCCTGCTCCAAAGATTCGCCGTCCAATGCGCCAAACCCTTCGTCAATAAAAAGGGTGTCCGCCCGGATTCCTCCGCTGTAGCCCTGTATCACATCGCTCATTCCCAAGGCCAGCGCCAAAGAAGCCTTAAAGCATTCTCCCCCCGAAAGAGTTTTCACCGGGCGCATTTTTCCGGTGTAATAATCCAGCACCTGCATCTCCAGATTGTCCTTCACGCGCCCGTCGCCCACTTCCTCTATCCGTGATAATTCATAGCGCCCGCCTGTCATCTTTTCCAGCCTTAAGTTAGCCGCCCTTAAAATTTCCTCGAAATACCCTGCCAATACATATTGCTCGAAAACAAGCCTTCTGGCATTGTTTCCCGAAGCCATATTGTCCAAATCCTTTACAATGCCGTACTCCTTTTCCAATCCTTCCAGCCGCTTTGCTTTTTCCTTTAATGATTTTCTGATTTTCACCGTTTCCTGCAGGTTGTGGTTTTGTACGTTCAGCACTTCGAGCTGCTGCTGCCTGCATGCCCGTTTCTCCTCATACATGGCTTTCAGCCCTGCGGTATCCTCTTTTTCCTTCCCTTTCGTTTCCTCTTCCAGAGACGCTATCCGGCCGTCAACGGCCTGCAGCCTGGCGTAATATTCTTTTATCTCCTTTTCCGCCTTTTCCATTTCCCCTGATGGGCGCAGCGCCCTTTCATACTCTTCCCTTGAAGCAAATCCCGCCGCTTCATAGCCGGAAATAAATATCCCTTCCAGCCGCTGCAGTTTTTCCTTCTGGCTGCTTTGCTCTTCCCTGTCTTTGGCAATCTGCTTTTCCTTTTCCCCGATTTGCACACGATAAGTATGGTATTTGTTCAAAATTTCCTCATATTCCTTGCCGGACATGGTTTCCGTTATCCTTTTTATTTCCTCCGGCAGGCGGCTTCTCTCCTCTTCCAGCCCTTTTATCTGTTCCTCCCATTCCGTTTCCTGCGCCCTGCGGCTTTCCGCTTCCCCTTTGCAGGCCGCCGCTTTCCCGTGCAGCTCCATCAGCCGCTCCCTCTCCTTCTCATAGGACTTTTGCAGACGCTGCAGCCCCTCTTCATCCGGCACTTCCTCCGCCGTCTTTGCCACATGGGGATGGCTTAAGGAGCCGCACACCGGGCAGGGCATCCCTTCCTTTATTTGGCGGGCCACGATTCCCACTACCGCCCTTTTATAGGCCAAATCCGCCGTTTCAAAAGCCCTCTTTTTCCTCCCTGCCTCTTCCTCCTGATCCATATACTGCCGCTGCAGCCTTTCCAGCTCCGCTTTCTTTTTCTTCATCCACCGCCCGGATTCTTCCAGCTGTTTCTTCATTTCCTCGTATGAGACCAAAAGTTCATAAGAAGCCTTTATGGCATCCCTTTTTTCATAAAATTCTTTCAGTTCCTCCTGCTTTCTGCCATAGGCCTCCAATTCTTTTCTGTGCTGTTCCACCTTCCGTTCCATGGCCTGAAGCAAATCGCCCGCATTTTTACAATTCACATATTCTTCCCTGAGGGAGGATGCTTTCCGGGCCATTTTCAATTCCGCCTCCGCCTCATCCATTTTCCCTTTTCCCTCAAGGAGGGCCTCCTTCTGGCCCCTCAGTTCTTCCAGTTTTTTCAAATTCTCATTGTTCCGCTCCGCCCGGCTGATTCTTTCCGCCAAGGCTGACAGTTCCTTTTCATAGGCGGAATACTCCTTTTCCGCCTTCGCCAGCATAGCCTTATACCGCCCTTCTTCCTCTTCCAGGGCTTCAATAACTACCACGACATTAGAATTTCCTCCGGCATTGGAATCCCCCCCTGGACAAGGCGGCACTCCTTTTTCCGTCAGTCCGGCAATTCTTTCTTTCCTTCCCTCTTCCCCCATTTGCAGCATATGGATATCTTCATCCATTTTATTTCTGCATTCCATAATGCGTTTATAAAGTTCCCCGGAACGGCCCTTTAACACCCCCGCAAAACTGTCATATATGGATGTGGAAAAAATTTCCCTGAAAATTCTGGTTTTTTCCGCAGGAGAAGCCACCAGGAGCTTGGCGAATTCCCCCTGGGCAATCATGGAAATCTGTTTGAACTGTCTGTAGTCCAGCACAAGGATTTCCTGCATTTTCCGGTTTACCTCGCTGCTGCCTTCCACCGTTTTCCCTTCGGGAAGATAGAGCACCGCATTCTCTTTTTCCTTCGTATAGGCACTTTTGCCGCCCTTTTTCTTCTTCGGGCGCATATACTCCGGATTTCTTACCACACGGTATTCCTTCCCCCCATGCTGCATCACCAGTTCCACAAAAGTTGCCGTATCCCCATCCGCGAAATCGCTGCGCACGCTGTTCTTTTCCCGCATGCCCCCGCTCATATTCCCATAAAGGGCATAGGCAATCGCATCGAAAATCGTTGTTTTCCCCGCCCCCGTAGGCCCTGTAATCAGGAAAAGCCCTCTGTCCTCTAATTTTGTAAAGTCCACTTCCACCTGCCCTTTGTAGGGCCCCCAGCCGGAAAGCTTCAAATTCTTAGGCTTCATACGCGCTCCTCCGCTTCCTTCGCCGCTTCCTCCACTACCTTCATCCGCTCTTCGTCCGGCTCCTCGCCTCGTATCATAGTATAAAAATCTTTGAAAAGCTCCGGAATGCTTTTTTCCCGTTCCTCCATCCGCCCTGTGCCGTCCGCACTGGCCTTCTTCTCATTTTTCAGAAGCGATATTTGCATAATATTGGGATATACGCTTCTAAGAGTACCGATGGGGTCAATCAGCTCCGCTTCGTCCGTCAGCTCTGCCCGGATATAATCCCATGCGTCCGCCCCTTCCACGATTTCCGGGCGCATCAGTTCCTCCAATTTCCCTCTTATCCTCCGCATCCCGTGCAATGGGCTTAAGGGAATCCGACGCACCAAAGCCGCCCCCTTTTCGTCCAGTTCCACTAAATTGACCGACTTTTCCTGCCCTGCTTCCGAAAAGGAATAGGCTAACGGCGCCCCCGCATAATAAATATCCTTTTGCCCTATCCTCTGGGGCTTATGGATATGCCCTAAGGCCACATAATCAAACCCGGACAGCAAAGCTGACTCAACATTATCCAGGCCGCCTACATGGATTGTTGTTTCCCCTTCCGACAGTTCCGGCTCTTTCCCGTTGTCCGTCACAAAATAATGGGTAATCAGCACCTTTCGCTCCCCTTCCCCATGATTGACTTCTCCGGACAACATCTTCTCCACCGCTTCCCCATTGTTTTTCGCCCCTGCAACTGCAGGCTTCACAAAGGGCAGCAAAACAAAGGTGACCGCTCCGTAATCATCCCCCAGCTCCACCTTTTTTACTTCTTCCCTGTATATGCCGGCAATATGAATCCCCTTATCCTCCAATATTGCATCCGCAAATCCAATCCGTTCCGGCGAATCATGGTTTCCGCTTATCATCAAAACGGGAATCCCGGCCCTGACCATATCCGTCAGGAAATCATTCAACACCACAACCGCCTCTGCCGGCGGAATCGCCCTGTCATAAATATCCCCGGCCAAAATCAGCGCATCCGCCTTTTCTTTGCAGCAGATTTCATAAATCTGCCCTAATATATGCTTCTGGTCTTCTATCATGGAGAAGCCATTCACAATTTTTCCGATATGCAAATCACCCGTATGCACAAATTTCACATTTTACCCCATTTCTTGTAATGGTTCAGCCTTCAATGTTATTTAGTTAACGCCTTATGTGTCCGCTGCGTTTTTCGCAGAGCGGGAGCGTGGCGACGGAGGATTTTATCAGTCCAGCACGGAATCCGGCTGGATTTCCTCCCCTTCCTTCGTAAACCATTTCTCCCCATTGGTAAGAAGGTAATCCTCGCCCTCTAAAACCGCCCTGACAAAGTCATCCATGGAGGATAATCTTCTCCGGAATGCCATACCGCCGCCAAGCAAATCCGTCCGATGAATATCCGACCCCGCTGTCATCGGAAAATTGTATTGTCTTGCATAGTCAATCGCCCGCTCATCGAATATTTTTTCATTATGGGCTTTGCTCCTGCTGTTGGAATGGGTCGCATTAATCCCTTCCACTCCGTCCACGCATTCCGGGAACAGCCGGATTTCCGGTATATAATATTCTTCCCGGAAAGGATGGGCATGAATCACCATTCCCCCCGCCCCGTGAATCAGAAAATACTGCTCTTCCACCGATGCCGTCCTAAGTTCTTCATGGGCCAACATAAAATCTTTATCTACCCCGTAAATCAAAAACTCGGTTCCCTGATATCCCGCTTCATATCCAAAGAAAACATCCAGCCCTATTTCATCCCCAGCCCTTTTAGCGTCTTCATAGCCCTTTACGAAACCATTCACCCACTCCTTCCAGGGCAGCCCTTTGTCCACCGCCGTATTTCCTCCCCAGTTATGGTCGGTTACAATAATCCCCGCATATCCTGCCGCTTTACACGCTTTTGCCATCCCTCTGCCTGTATCCACCCCGCAGGCGCTTCCCTGGGAGGTATGCAAATGGGTTTCATAAATATATGGATAATCTTTTGGTAATTTCATTTTCATTTGAACGCCATGCCTTTCCTATAACTTAAAACTAAAGCCGCTTCTTAATTACATATTTTCTTTCCACCATGCTTCATTTTTTTAATAACGCTCCACCTTTAGAGTATGCACCATTGCCCGTTCCGCCTGTTTCGCTATATCCGCTATACGCACCTGCCTTTAAATAGCAACCACACATTTTTTAATATCCGATATATCTTTAAAAACTATCAGCTATCATTTATTGGAGTATAGCATATCCATCCAAATCCGTAAACATGGCTGTTTACAGGTTTTCCAATGGGCTAGATGCCCGCAACCGCTATTTTACCGGCCCGCTTCCTGCAGGAGTCAGCCAAAACAAAAGGGCTGTCACATCAAGCCAAACCAAAATAGTTCCGGCTTTTCATGCGGCAGCCCTGCAATAATTTACAGACCTTCACTTTACCTCTATGGAATCTCCACAATCCATCCTTCCGGCGCATCTATCCTGCCCATCTGGATTCCTGTGAGAGTATCATACAGCTTCTGTGTAATCGGCCCCATACCATCCATACCGCTGGGCAGACAAATTTCTTTGCCATGATCCACAATTTTCCCCACCGGAGAGATAACAGCTGCCGTTCCGCAAAGGCCGCATTCCGCAAAATCTTTCACTTCTTCAAAGAACACTTCCCTCTCTTCCACTTCCAGGCCCAGATACTCCTTCGCCACGTGCATCAAAGAACGCCTTGTAATGGAAGGAAGGATACTTCCCGACTTGGGCGTAACTACTTTATTGTCCTTTGTCACAAACAGGAAATTAGCGCCTCCTGTTTCTTCCACCTTCGTCCTCGTTCCTGCATCCAAATACATATTTTCATCAAATCCGGCCCTGTGCGCCGTCTGAATTGCATGCAGGCTCATGGCATAATTCAGCCCGGCCTTGATATGCCCTGTTCCATGGGGAGCCGCACGGTCGAAATCGCTGACGCAAATCGTAAGAGGCTTTACCCCTCCCTTAAAGTATGGGCCCACAGGCGTTACAAACACACGGAACTGATACTCGTCCGCAGGCTTCACCCCGATAACCGGATTCGAACCAAACATATAGGGCCTTACATAAAGCGTTGCCCCGGAGCCAAAGGGCGGAACATACTCCTTATTCGCCGCCACCGTCTTTATCACCGCATCGATAAAACGCGCTTCCGGGAACACCGGCATTTCCAGCCTTCTGGCCGAATCCGCCATACGCGCCGCATTCAAATCCGGGCGGAACGTTACAATACGCCCGTCTTCCGTAGTATATGCCTTCATCCCTTCAAAAACGGTCTGTGCATATTGCAATACCCCTGCACATTCATTGATAGTTACCGTCGAGTCCTCCGTCATCACGCCTTCATCCCAGGCGCCGTTTTTATAGTTCGAAACATAACGCTCTTTCGTCTCTATGTAAGTAAAACCAATATTTGCCCAGTCCAAGTTTTTCTTTTCCATGCTTATGTCCGCCCTTTCCAAACTTTTCAAATTTTTCCTTACTTATTATCATACTTTTTTTCGTAAAAGTCAATAGCGGCGGATTTCACCCTTTCATATTTCAAGAACTGATAAGCGATGTCAAAATAAGTCTGTTCATCGCTGTCCGCCGTTATCTTCCAATCTTCCATTTCATCCAAATTGGGAAAGTACGCATCCGCCTCATACCTATGGTCTATTTTCGTCACATGGGCCACATTGCAGTAAGGCAGCATCTGCCGATAAACGCTGTCGCCGCCAATAATATAAATATCCTCACTGTTATATTTTCCCAGTTCCTCCATCAGTTCTTCCGTGCTATGTACCACAATGGCATCTTTTACCTTATAATCCGGATTGGAGGATAATATAATATTCGTCCTGTTTTTCAAAGGCATTCCCTGTGGAAAAGTCTCCAAGGTTTTCCTCCCCAACACCACTACCTTCCCAGTTGTCTCCTCCCGGAAAAATTTATGGTCATTAGGAATCCTGATAAGCAAATTCCCCTTATTTCCTATTGCCCAATGATTATCTACTGCAACTATCAGATTCATTTTTTTCTCCTATTCCAGTTCCGCAAGAGCCCTACCTGCGCACTTTTCTCGCGGAGCAATTTCCGGCCGCCTTCTGCGTCCGTAAATTCTCCGGGTGCGCTGTCCGGGCTCTTGCTGTTTTTTTATTCCAGTTCCGCAAGAGCCCTACCTGTACCTGTCAATCAATATCGTTTAGTTAACACCTAAGCCAGCTGGGAGAATGATAAAATCCTCAAGGAGCCCTTTGAAAAACGCCGGCACTTAGGCGCTGTGTTTTAGCGCCTTATGTGTCCGCTGCGTTTTTCCCAGAGCGAGAGCGTGGCGACGGAGGATTTTATCATTCTCCCAGCGTCCGACACCATTAACTAAAATGACATTAACCTGTTAAGACCTGCCCTTTTAAATAGCAATTGGTATATTTTCAATTTGAGGCCCGGTGATGTAGTTCTCCAATTTTACATCATTGCGGGTAAATTGATAAAAATCATGAATTTCGGGATTCAGCCAAAACGTTGGCGCATCCAGAGGCTCCCTGCTAATCAGCTCCTCTATAATCGGGATATGCCTGTCATAAATATGGGCGTCCGCAATCACATGCACCAATTCCCCCACTTTCATATCGCATACCTGGGCCATCATATGCAGCAGCACCGCATATTGCACCACATTCCAGTTATTCGCCGCCAGCACATCCTGGGAACGCTGGTTTAGCACCGCATTCAAAGTCAGCTTTTCATCCCCTTTGGCCTGGGTCACATTGAAGGTCATGCTATAAGCGCAGGGATAGAGATTCATTTCATGTAAGTCCTGATGCACATAAAGGTTGGTCATAATCCGGCGGCTGAAAGGGTTATTCTTCAAATCATAAATCACCCTGTCCACCTGATCCATCATCCCTTCCTTATACTGATGCTTTATCCCCATCTGATAGCCGTAGGCCTTCCCGATACTCCCGTCCGCGTCCGCCCATTCATCCCAGATATGGCTATGCAAATCATGGATATTATTGGACTTCTTCTGCCATATCCAAAGCATTTCATCCGTAGCGCTCTTAAGCGCCGTCTTGCGCAGCGTCAATACTGGAAACTCCTTAGACAAATCATAGCGGTTCACCACGCCAAATTTTTTCACCGTATACGCCGGTGTTCCGTCTTCCCAATGGGGCCGCACCTTCTCCCCCTCCGTGCTCGTCCCGTTTTCCAGGATATCCCTGCACATATCTATAAAAATCCTATCCGCCAGACTCATCCCAGCCCTCCTTATCAGTACAGCATTACACTATTTCTTTCGTAAATCATATCCTTGGCTGAATCTACCGGCCATAGCTTCTGTTTCAGTCCTTCTGTGCCATGGAGTCAAGACTATAGAAAACAGGAGGACCTATGTCCGAGTGTTTTCTGCTTTACTAGGCTTGACGGAATGCCCGGCACAACAGGACTGAAACAGAAGCTATGGCCGGTAGATTCTCACAACCTCTGTTCCCCCACTACCTATCCCACTTATCGCAAAGTGAATTCACCTGATCCGCAAACTTTGCCAAATCCTTATTGGCCGTGCCTTCATTCTTGCGTATAACGGCCAGCAGCCTCTGCCCGGCAGCCAGCAGGCGGGTAAATACATCCGATACCGCATGCCCTTTCTTCTTGGCAAGCTTAGGCGCCGCCGCATATTCGATTTCCCCGGTCAGCAGATTAAAGCGCGTTCCGCTGTATGGGGCATAAGCGCTAATCTTATGTTCGTGCTCCAGGCATGCGGCAAAGGTCTCGCATACGCTTCCTTCCCCATGCACGACAAATATCTTATCCGGTTTCTTTTTAAAACCTTCTACCCAGCGGATGAGTCCGTCTTTATCCGCATGGCCGCTAATCCCCGGCAATGCCCTGATAGCCGCTCGGACTTCAATAACTTCCCCGAACAGCTTTACTTCCTTCGCCCCTTCTATCAAGGCCCTTCCCAATGTACCGTTGGCCTGATAGCCTACAAACAAAACCGTACATTCCGGCCTCCAAAGGTTATGCTTTAAATGATGCCGGATTCTGCCTGCCTCGCACATGCCGGAAGCGGAAATAATCACCTTCGGCTCATAATCGAAGTTAATCGCTTTTGACTCTTCGCCGGTAATCGCCAAATGCAGACCAGGAAAGCGAATAGGATTAATCCCATTATGAATCAGTTCCATCGCTTCCTCGTCGAAGCATTCCGTCACATTCCTCTGAAAAATATCCGTAGCCTCCACTGCCAGCGGGCTGTCCACATAAACCGGGAAATCCGGGAAACCCTCCACCCTTCTTTCCGCTTTAATCTGCCGCAGGAAATACAGCATTTCCTGTGTCCTCCCCACCGCAAAAGACGGGATTACCACATTCCCCCCCGCTTCAAAAGTCTCCTGCAGTATCCGGGCCAAATCCGCCACATAATCCGGCTTTACCTCGGAATGTATCCTGTCGCCATAGGTAGACTCTATCACTACATAATCCGCTTCTTCCGTCATAATGGGGTCTTTAATCAAAGGCTGGTCTATATTCCCCAAATCGCCAGAAAAGACTATTTTCTTTTTCTGCCCATCCTCATTAATCCAAACCTCAATGCTGGCCGAGCCGAGCAAATGCCCCACATCCGTAAAACGTATTTCTATCCCCTCGCAAAGCTCCACCATATGGTTATACTTACATGGAACGAGCCTCTTGATTACGCCGTCCGCATCTTCCATGGTGTAAAGGGGGTCATGGGGCTGTATGTCCGAATGACGCTTTGCTTTCCTGTTCTTCCATTCTGATTCCTGCATCTGGATATGCGCACAGTCTCTCAGCATTATGCTGCACAAATCCGCCGTGGCAATCGTCGTCAATATCTGCCCCCGGAATCCTTTGGCATATAAAGCCGGCAGCATACCGGAATGATCCACATGGGCATGGGTTAAAAGCACATAGTCAATCATGGCGTCCTCTATGGGCAGTTCCGCCATTTCATACTTTCTAACCCCCTGCTCCATCCCGCAGTCTATCAGGATATGTTTGCCGGCAGCTTCCAAATAATGACAGCTTCCCGTCACTTCATGGGCAGCTCCAATAAAAGTTAATTTCATAAATACGCCTTTCCGCCTGCTCAACAGGCATAGTTCCATACAGTTTTGTCCGGTACACGGTTTTCAAAACAATCAGACTTTATTATCCCGTACCCAACTGCAGCCAATGTTCCATCTACACGTTCGTACGGACTTTGCAGCAAATGCAAAGTCCTGGGCTGAAATGTTCCATTTCCCCCATTTCAATACTAAGCGTTTACTCCGGCAATCTCTGCGGAAAGGCGAACCGCAACATAAAATCAGCAAATAATCTCTACTTTACCGTTGTTTTTCACATGGCGTTTCAGCAGTTCTTCGATTTCCCCCGCCCTCCCGGCAATATCGGTCCGGTAATACAGGCAGTCCACTTTCCGGTACTGGCCAATCACTGCTCCCGCAAACAGCTCCAAATCTTCCTCGCTGTCCGCATCCCCATGAAAGAAAAACACCTTTCTTCCGTATCTTTTTTCCATCTTCTCTTTCAGTAATTTACCGCGTTCCTTGTCCTTATCCATAAAGGCAATATAATAGCTGCGTTCTGCATACTCTTCCACAAGGCAGCTCCCCTTGCCCTTTGCCCCGCCGACAATAACGCATATCTTTTTCTTCCACATGTTCCGTTCTCCTTGCATTGTAACTATTTTTGTATTTATTCAAACGCGCCTTGCCTAATCATTATACAAAAATCGACACCCATTAGCAAGAAAGAAAGGCCATTACGCGATGCCTTACATTTGGATTAACGGTAAAACAATCAATTTTATGTCATTTCAGTTCGTTTGCCATCGTATAGAATTGGTAATAAATCCCTCTCTTTTTCAATAATTCCTCGTGGTTTCCCTCTTCCGCGATGCCTTTTTCCGTCAAGACAAGAATTCTATCGGAATTACGTATGCTTGACAGCCTATGCGCTATCGTAAGCGTGGTCCTTCCTTCCGACAGCCTTGCCAGCGACTTTGCCACTGCAAATTCGCTTTCATTATCCAGCGCCGATGTCGCTTCGTCCAGGATAATGACCGGAGGATTTTTTAAAAATACCCGGGCGATGCTAATCCTCTGCTTCTGCCCGCCGGACAGCTTGACTCCCCTTTCCCCCACATAGGTATCATAGCCGTCCTTCAAATTCATAATAAACTCATGTGCCCCTGCCCTCTTTGCCGCTTCCATCACCTCTTCCTTTGACGCATCCTTCCTCCCGTATATTATATTTTCGTAAATCGTACCGGAAAAAAGATAAACATCCTGCTGGACAATCCCCACATTCATCCGTAAGCTTTTTAATGTAAAATGCCTGATATCCTCACCGTCAATCAGTATTCTCCCTTCCGTCACGTCATAAAATCTCGGAATCAGATTGCAAAGGGTAGTCTTCCCGCCGCCGGAAGGCCCTACAATCGCCACCTTCTCCCCATGGCGAATGCTTAAGTTCAGGCCGGTAAATACAATATTGTGGTCATCCGGATATTCAAAGCTCACATTATCAAAAACAATATTTCCCTCCGTCCCTTTCATTTCCTTTGCGCCGGGCTCGTCGAAAATCTCAATATCCGCATCCATAATCTGCAAAAAGCGTTCAATCCCCGTCATCCCGCGCTGGAACTGCTCCGCAAACTCGATAATCCGCCGGATTGTGGCAATCATCGTCGTCACATAAAGCATATATGCCACCAAATCTCCTGGCACAATCATCCCCTTTACCATGAAAATCCCTCCGGCCACAAGCACAGCCAGATACATGATGCCGTCGAATATTTTCGTAGTGGTCTGGAAAGCCGCCATATAGCGGTAAGTTTCCTTCTTTATATCCAGAAACTGCCCGTTATCCCTTTCGAATTTCCGGTTTTCCTCCTCCTCGTTGGTAAAAGCCTTCACCACCTTCTGTCCTAAAAGGCTGTCCTCTATCCTGGCGTTCAGTTCTCCAATCTGGTTCCTCTGTTTGCCAAAGGCGCCCCGCATCTTAAAATTCAGCGACATGCATACGCCAATCATCACCGGTACTACGAGAAAAATAATGAGCGTCAGCGGAAGGTGAATCCCCGCCAATATAATAAAAGATATGATAATCTTTATCCCCGCAATAAAGAATTCCTCCGGGCAATGATGGGCAAATTCCGTCACGTCAAACAAATCGTTGGTAATCCGGCCCATAATCTGCCCAACCTTCGTATTGTTATAGTATGTGTTGGAAAGCTTCTGCAGATGGGAATAAGCATCCCTGCGCATATCCGTCTCAATCTTCGCCCCCATGACATGCCCCATATCCGCCATATAATAACTGGCCAGCGTATCCACAACGCGCAGCCCCAGGTAAAGCAGCCCCAAACCGCCTATAGTGCCCACGGAAAGGGATGCCAGATGGTAGAGCCCTTCATTGGTAATATAGCGCATAATAAGCGGCAGCACTAACTCGCATACCGTAGTCAGCGCCGCGCAAAACAAATCGGCAAACAATGTCTTCCTGTATGGCTTAAAATACGGAGCAAATCTTTTCAGCAGTTCTTTTGTTTTATATTGTCTGTTGTCCATAAAGCTTTACCTGTTTCCCCGGCAACTAATTTCCGTAACAGCTTGCCCTGTTACGGAATCCGGCCATTTTGAGTTTTGCCTGCGGCAAAAGGGCCGGATTCATTGCTGCATCTGCACATTGGCACGGACTTGGCAGCAAGTGCAAAGTCCTGGGCTGAACTATTACTAATTTTCCATTATTAAAGTCAATTATATCATATCCACATACAATAAATCAAACATGAATGGCAGGTGAACACACTTGTTTTTTTCAATCTCCAAACTCATACTGCTTATCATAGCCCTTTCTGCCGACGCCTTCACCGCCGGCTTTGCATATGGTGCAGATAAAGTAAAAATCCCTCCGGTATCCGCCGTCATCGTGGCTGCGCTTTCCGATTTGCTCCTCGTTTCTTCCCTTATCATCGGGGCGCTCTTCAAAGCGTACATCCCCCCTGCGGTTACATCTTTCCTGTCTTTTGCCATATTATTCGTACTGGCCCTCGTAAAAATTTTTGACAGTTCCCTCAAAAAGACTATTAAAGAAGCTAACTGCGACGATGTGGAAATCCTCTCCCCTGCCGAGGCCCTCTCCCTGGGCTTCGCCCTTTCGGCCGACAGCGCCGCCGCCGGCATCGGAGCGGCATCCGCCGAATTTCCCCTCCCGCTCACTGCCCTGCTCACTTTCCTTATCAGCCTGCTGGCTATCTACGGAGGCTGCCGTCTGGGAAGGCTTTTATCTTCCAAATCGGACATGAATTTCTCCATCATCGGCGGCCTCCTCCTCCTCATCCTGGCCATTTCGAAAGTACTTTAACAAGCAGCTGCGGTTCCCATATGTGCCTGTTTAGGCAGTTCCACAATGCACTCCTTCGGGCTGCCCCTCAATGCGCTCCTTCAGGCTGCCCCTCAATGCGCTTCTTCAGACTGTCCCTCAATGCGCTTCTCCGGACAGTTCCTCATCCGTGCAGAAATAATTTTCCGCACGGATGACAGGCATTTTAAGGAATATCCTCCCCATCTCCTAATAAGTAACAGTCCATTCTTCAAGGTCATTCAATTAACACCTTAGCCAGCTGCGAGAATGATAAAATCCTCAAGGAGCCCTTTGAAAAACGCCGGCACTTAGGCGCTGTTTTTTAGCGCCTTATGTGTCCGCTGCGTTTTTCGTAGAGCGAGAGCGTGGCGACGGAGGATTTTATCATTCTCGCAGCGTCCGCCACCATTAACCTAATAACACTGATTCAGCCCTTCGGCCAACACTGTTCCCCTCATAGTTCCCTCCTCTCCGCCGCATAGACCTCCATCCGTTCCCCTTCATCCTCTTCCCTTATCTTCCTCCTTCCCCCCTGCTCCGCAATCCCTCCGATGACCAGCAGTTCATGCACCACCAGAGGCATTGCCGACAATGCCGCTAACAGGCCCCACTCCCTAAGGGAAAGCTGTACTGTTCCGAAAAGCCCGATAAAATATGGGATTTCCGTCACCAGCGCCTGCAAAACGACCCCCGCCGTACAGGCAAATATCATATAGTGGTTGGCCAGATGGTTCATACGGAATACCGATTTATTCACATCCCGCATACCCACCGCATGTACCAGCTGGCTCATGCCCAATACGGTAAACGCGTGGGTCTGTGCCTTATTCAGCAATTCCGGTATGATGAGCATCGCTTTCAGATTGTACAAATTCACCGGCAGGGCCTGAGCCTTTAATGCCCCATAGGGCACCTGTAAAAAGGCTGTAATGCTAATGGCCGCAATCACCGCCCCGTAGCAAAGCGTGCAGGCCAGCCCGCCGTGGGCAAAAAGATTCTCTCCGCTCTTTCTTGGCTTTTGCCGCATCAATTCCTTTCCATCGTTTTCATCCACCCCTAAGGCCAACGCCGGAAAAGAATCCGTAATCAGATTAATCCACAAAATATGGCTGGCCTTTAACGGGGAAGGAAATCCGGCGAGAATCGCCGCCAGCATCGTAATAATTTCCCCAAAATTGGAAGACAGCAGAAACAGGATTGCCTTCCTGATATTTTCGTAAATCCCTCTCCCCTCTTCGATCGCCTTTTTTATCGTTGCGAAATTATCGTCCGTAAGTATCATATCCGATGCATTTTTGGCCACGTCCGTGCCGTTCATCCCCATTGCAATGCCGATATCCGCCGCCTTTAAGGATGGGGCATCGTTCACCCCGTCTCCTGTCATGGCCACCATTTTCCCCTTCTTTTTCAGGGCCTTCACAATTTTTACCTTATGTTCCGGCGACACTCTGGCATAAATGCGGATACGCTCCGCCTTTTCCTCGAACTCCCCATCCCCCATCTTATCCAGTTCGCTGCCGGTGATGCATTCCTCTCTGCTTTCCGCAATGCCCAGTTCCTTGCCGATGGCATAAGCCGTGTCCACATGATCCCCCGTAATCATCACGGTATCCACGCCGGCCTCCCGGAATGCCCGCACCGCATCTGCCGCCTCCGGCCGCGCCGGGTCCATCATTCCTACCAGGCCCACAAAAGTCAACTCCCTCTCATCCGCTTCCGGCGCATCCTCACGCATCGCTACCGCCAGGACCCGAAGCGCTTCCCCTGACATCTGCCCTGCCGCATGTTCTATCTCCCTTTTCGCCGACTCGGTCAGAGGCGCCTTTTTGCCCTTGGATAACAAATATCTGGAATTCCTTAAAACCTCCTCCGTGCTCCCTTTTGTATAAGATACTCTACCCCCCTTGCCTTTATGCAAAGTCGTCATCATTTTTCTGTCGGAATCAAAAGCTTTTTCTCCGATACGGGGATAGTTCTTCTCCATATCTTCCCTGTACAATCCATACTTTTCCGCCAAATCCAGCAAAGCCAGTTCCGTAGGATCCCCGATACGGCTTCCTCCCCCAATCACGCCGTCATTGCAAAGCACGCATCCTGACAGCAGTTCCCTGTTCCTTCCCATATCCAGCTTATCCGCAGGGAGCATCCTGCCCTCCACATAGCATTTTTTTACCGTCATCCGGTTCTGGGTCAGCGTGCCCGTCTTGTCCGAACAAACCACGTTTACAGCCCCCAGCGTCTCCACCGACGGAAGCTTACGGATAATGGTATTCACCTTTACCATCCTGGACACGCTTAAAGCCAGCACAATCGTCACAATCGCCGGAAGCCCTTCCGGCACCGCCGCTACCGCCAGGGAAATTGCCGTCAGCAGCATATCTCCCACATCCCGCTTTTGCATCACTGCCACAAAGAACAGAAAAACGCAAATAAAAACGGCCAGACCGCTCAGCACTTTCCCCAAATCCGCCAGCCTCTTCTGCAGCGGCGTCATTTCCTCTTTTGCCTCGCTAATCATGCCCGCAATATGCCCAATCTGGGTATCCATCCCAGTGGCGACCACGATTCCTTCCCCCCGGCCATAAGTGACATTGGTGGACATATAGGCCATATTGGGGCAATCCCCGATATCTTCCTTTTCCCTCGCCACATACCCGGCATTTTTCTCCACCGGCACCGATTCCCCCGTCAGGGCCGATTCCTCGATTTTCAAATTCATCGTTTTGGAAAGGCGCAAATCCGCCGGCACCTGGCGGCCCGCTTCCAGGCAGACAATATCCCCCGGTACCAGTTCCCCCGCCGGAATCTCCATCTGCCTCCCTTCCCGCCTCACGATGGCATGGGGGCTTGTCAGCTTCTTCAGCGCTTCAATGGCCTTTCTCGCCTTCCCCTCCTGTATCACCCCCACACAGGCGTTCACCCCGATAACCGCCACAATAATCATGGCGTCCTCCGTCTCCCCCAGGAACAGGGATATGGCGGTGGCCACAAACAGGATGAAAATAAGGGGGTCGTTAAGCTGCTCCATGAACAGGGCCAGTTTCGTCTTTTGCTTCTGCCCTTTCAGCGCATTTCTCCCGTACTGCTTCAGCCTTCCCGCCGCTTCCCCATGGCTTAGGCCTTTCTCCGTATCGCATTTCAAAAGTTGTCCGACCTCACGGACCTGCCTATTCTCATACATAATCATTCCTCCGCTTGTACTTTGTCCTATGCTTTTATATGCTTGTACGGAGTAGAATATGTATGATTATCCCCTACGAAAATAAATCATCCCTCGTAATGTTGTTCAACCATTTGCCGCTTTTGTAATGCCCAATCACCCATGGCCATTTTACGAATTCATCGGTGCACAGCAGGAAGTAAACCCACATGACGGGCAGCCGCAGGACGAATGCGGCGATAAAGCCAAGAGGCACCGCATAGCACCACATATCGATGGTATCGCAGATAAACCCAAAACGGCTGTCGCCCCCTGCCCGGAAGACTCCGGCAATCAGCGTGGTATTCACAGCCGCCCCCATGACATAATATGTATTGATAAGCAACATATATTTCAGATAGTGCATGGCCTGTTGGGACAAAGAAGCGTAGTTTAGCACCAAAGGCATAGAAGCCAGGATAATCAAACCGCCAATGGCCCCTGTGATTACGGTCAGCTTCATCAGCTTTTTCGCCCCATCCCTGGCCTCTTCCAGTTTATTCTCCCCGATAATATTCCCCAGCAGGATGCCGCCCGCGCTTGCCATTCCGAAGCAAAGTATGGTGCCGAAATTCCGCACTACGATTACGAAGGAATTGGCAGCCACCGCATCCGTTCCCAGATGCCCGATAATCACGGAATACATGGAAAATGCCACGCTCCAGGATATGTCGTTCCCCAATGCGGGCAAAGACAGCCTGACAAAATCGTTGAAAAGTATTTTATTTTTCACAAACAGATACCTGAAGTCCAGCTTAATATCCTTGCTTAAATAGGATACGATAAAGCAGGCCAACAGTTCAATCAGCCTGGACATGGATGTGGCAATCGCCACCCCCATAGCCCCCAGCTTCGGGGCTCCGAACAGGCCGAAGATAAACACTCCGTTCAAAAGTATATTCAGGGAAAAAGCCAGCACGTTCATCGCCGTACTGATTACCACCCGCCCCACACTCCTTAAAGAGGCCAGATAAACCTCCGTGATTCCCCAGCACAGATAGCTTACGCTCATAAACCGCAAATAACCCGCTCCAATGGCAATCAGTTCCCCGTCATTGGTGAAAATATGCATCATCGTTTCCGGAATGAACACGGCCGCCCCGGCAAACACCAAGGAAATCGCCAGGGAAAAACGAAGCGCAATCCCTTCCACTACCTGAATCGCCCGCATATCCCCTTTCCCGTAATACTGCGCCGAAAGCATGGTCACGCCTGTACCCAGACCATAAAATACCATAAAAAGCACACTGGCATACTGGGATGCCAACGATACTGCAGAAATGGACGACTGGCCCACATAATTGAGCATAATCACATCCGCAGAACTGACAGCCGCACTCAATAGGTTTTGAACAATAATCGGCAGTACCAGCCTGAATATTTTACTGTAAAATGCATCTTCTTTTTTCATCTCCAAACCACCATGCCTTTCTTCCGTCCGCATTACACTATGAGAGAGAGTATAACATATATTTTAACAATTTCCAGACCCATTTCACATTTTCTTAAAATATTTTTAAGCAATTCTCCTTTTCATCCTTTATAATAAGAGTAATCCTCCAAAAAGGAACGTTTTGAAAGGACAGGTATTTTGCCATGGAAAAAAGTATTGCATTTTGCTCCGCATTTAATCTGGATTCTTCCGAAACAGTCGCCTATAATAACCCTCTGTTTCCCGCCTATGTGCGATATGGGATTTTATCCACTTATCCTGATTACTCCGCTGTCAGCCATTGGCATAAAGATTTGGAATTCATTTTTATAAAGAAAGGCAGGATGACGTACAATGTAAACGGGAAACTGATTTCTTTAACCGAAGGCCGTGGGATTATGGTAAACAGCAGGCAGCTGCATTACGGCTTTTCCAGGGAGCATAACGAATGCGAATTCATATGCATCCTCCTCTCCCCGGAACTGCTTCAGGGAAGCGAATGGTTTTATCAAAATTGTGTGGAACACATCATCGAAAACCCATCCTGCCCTTACTTATATCTGGAAAATAACGGATGGAAAGCGGGGATTTTAAAAGAATTGGAGGAAATCTATCAATGTTTTCCCGGCGACGCGGAGGATGCCCTGCCTTATTTTGAACTGATGGAACATTTCATTTCCATAATGAAAATATTATGCCAGAACCTTACCGCCCAAAACCAGGCCCCGGCCAGGGAGTCATCCGAACTCGCTTCTTTGAGAAATATGATGACTTATATCGAAGAGCATTTCGCGGAACATATTTCCCTGGAAAACATTGCCCTGTCCGGCGCCTGCTGCAAAAGCAGATGCTCCCTGCTTTTTAAAAAATACCTCCGCGAAACCCCCATCACATATATGACGAAGCTTAAGCTCCGCAAAAGCCTTACCGCATTGCTTAACTCCGACAAAAGCATTACGGACATCGCCTACGCCTACGGTTTTTGCGGGGCCAGCTATTACTGCGAAACCTTCAAAAAGTATTACGGGGCATCCCCTTCCGTTTACCGGAAAGAAAACCATTATACGAAGCCAATCCCTTAAGCAGCGCAGCGGACTGCCCGATGCGGGGCTGCCCTACTCCCTTACTCATGTTTATAATGGCTGGAGAGACCCTTGCATTCATTTTTAATCTCATGTAAAATATAAAAAAGTGTCTTCGACACTTCATTCTACCTAATAACGGACTTTCCTATAAGGTAAAAAATTTGCTTCGGCAGGATTCCCAAGAATCTACGAAAAAGAAGAGGAGGTTAGCGCTGCAAAATGCGGCGGCAAAAGAGATGAAAAAGATTCAAACAAAAATCATGATACTGGTTATTTTAGCAACAATGGGCGTTTCATTCATTAATGTGGCGTTGAGTACGGCGATTTCCCGAAATTCCACACTGACAGCCTTGGAACAAACCTTGATTGAAACCACGGACCTGGCTGCTCTGGCTGCCCAGAACATGATATCAACCTACACTTTAACTATAGCAGAAATTGCTTCTTCCCCTATCCTTACTTCCCAAGAAAAGACGCCGTCTGAGAAGCAGGCATTTTTACAGGAGAAAGTGGATGCATATTACATGCGGTTCGGCGGGATGGCGGATGCCAAAGGGTACGATGCAATCCACGATACAGATATATCCGGCGAACCATTTTTCCAGGCTGCTATTGAGGGGAAAAGTTTCATCTCAACTCCGTATAGGCAGGGAAATGATGCATATCTGGTGGTATCCGCCCCTATAATGGAGGATAATACTGTTCAGGGCGTAGTATATTTCCAATGCGATACTAACCTTCTCCAATCCATTATCAGCGAAATACAGATTGGTGAGGAAGGGGATGCCTACATTCTGGATAAAGAAGGAACCACCATCGCCGCATTGGAGACAGAGGAAGCGGAAAGCCAGGAGAATCTTATCCGGGAATTGGCCAATAACCCCAATGATAAATACTTGCAGGAACTAGGCTCTATTGAACAGAAAATGGTCAATGGCGAAAGCGGGGTTGGAACATACACTTATCCGGAAGATAATGCGGTTTACATCCAGGGCTATGCCCCTATCTCCGGCACGGACGGCTGGAGCGTTGGCGTAACTATAAGTGAAGATGAATTTTTGCATTACGCATACATAGGGAACAACATTCAGCTAGTGGTAGGCGTAGCGCTCTGCATCCTCGTCATTCTGATTTCCGCCTTGGTGTGCCGGTCTATTACAGGTCCGATTGTTAAATGCGCCAAACGTCTGCATGCCCTTTCGGAAGGAGATCTCAACAGCCCCCTCCCTCAAGTGGCAGCTCGTGACGAGACCCGTATACTTTCCGATTCCACTGCACATCTGGTGGAAAACTTCAGGGTCATGATGCAGGAAATCGGTGTTATACTCAGCAGCATAGCCAACGGAGACCTAACTACAGACAGCACGCCGGAACATTATCCCGGGGATTTCCGTTCCCTTCAGGAAGATTTGCAAACTATAAACAGTAAACTGAACCAGACTCTGGGGGGCATCGCCGAGGCAAGCAGCCACGTTTCCAATAATTCCGCCCAGGTGGCTTCTTCCAGCACAGCCCTCTCCCAAGGCTCCACGGAACAGGCCAGCGCCATAGTGCAGCTCTCCGCTACCCTTTCGGACATGGACACGGATGCGAAAAAGACTGCTCAGCTTTCGGAGCAAACAAAAGCTGCTATGGACGGCGCCCAGATGCAGTTGTCGGAAAGCAGGAAGAATATCGATAACCTGAACCAGGCTATGGAACTGATTACCTCCACCTCCAATGAGATAAAACATATCATAGACACAATTGAAAGCATCGCTTTTCAGACCAATATTCTCGCATTGAATGCCTCTGTAGAAGCTGCAAGGGCCGGTGAAGCAGGAAAAGGCTTCGCCGTAGTGGCAACCGAAGTGCGGGAACTGGCATCCAAATCCAATGCTGCGGCAAAGGCTACCATGGAATTGGTTCACCGTTCCATCGAAGCCGTAAACAACGGAGCCGATGCAGTTACCTATGTCACCTCCTCCGTATCCCAGGTAGTGGAATTGGCCGGGCAGGCCGCTGAGCAAATGGCAATGATGGATGTTGCTGTAGAAAGGCAAACCAACTCCATCAATCAAGTCAACCAAGCGGTCAGCCAGATTTCCGATGTGGTACAATCCAACTCGGCCACTGCTGAGGAAAGCGCTGCTACCAGCGAAGAACTCTCTAACCAGGCCGCAGTATTGAACCGTCTGGTAGGCGGGTTTACTTTGCGCAGGCAATAAGATAATGGCAAAAGGCCGGAAACCTCTATAACAGATTTCCGGCCTTTGACTATTGACTGGAAAATCCAGTCTGGGAATACCTCTGATTCCGATACTGCAAAGTGGAGCAGCCTTCGTACTTCTTGAAAATCTGGGCAAAATGCTTATACTCATGAAATCCCACTTTCTCAGCAATCTCATATGCCTTATCGTTCGTATTTTCCAGATACCACTTTGCCCTGTAAATGCGGTACTGGTTTAAATATTCCCGAAAGCTCATTTTCATTTCCCTGTTAAAGAGATGGCTTAGATAATTAGGCGTTACGCCCATTTTTTCGGCAATTTTCTCAATGGACAAGTTTTCTGCATAATGCACTTTCACATGGGTAAGCACTTCCTGTACCACCTTATTTTGTGTCGGGGAACGATGCTCTTTCATCTTTTCATAAAAGGCTTCATATAAACAGCATATATATTCGCCGAATTCCTCTACTGTATCACAGGTTTCATCCATTTCTTCCATGACCCGTTCCCGCGCCTTCCATTGATTCAAATCATATTCCTGACACATCCTGTACAAAAGATTGATAAGGTCCACTGAAAAATCATGCAAAGCAGTATATGTGCAAGAGCGATGTCTCTGGATTTCATTAAATTTTTCCCGAAGGATTTTCTGCGCCATCTGTAAATCGCCATTTAAGTA
Organism: Lachnospiraceae bacterium; assembly: GCA_021769135.1. Classification (GTDB taxonomy): domain Bacteria; phylum Bacillota; class Clostridia; order Lachnospirales; family Lachnospiraceae; genus Kineothrix. The sequence goes on from JAETTM010000006.1 coordinate 65,429, forward strand.
CTCTCTCTGAATATTCTCATACATTTTTTTATCTATCAGATAATGGCTTTCCATCTCTCCGTTATTTTTTTCCTCGCCATAGAAAATCAAAGATGCCCGTCCCGTATAGATTTTTTTCCGAACCGCTGTCTTGCTCTGCATAAACAGGAGATAAAATTCCCCCATAGTTCCTTCCTCAGAAACCCCCATAGAAAAAGAAACGCCGAATTTTTTTCCCGTTATTTCATTCATATCATAAAACACCAGGGGGATTTTCTTTTTTCCCCCTAAACTGGTTTTTATTAAAATAAATGCGGATTCCGCTGTCAGCTTTATCAGGAAAAACTGTTCTTTCCCCAGCCACTTTTCACATAGGAGCATCAGCATTTCCATATATTCTTTGTTATCAAAAAGCAGTTCCTGCCTGCGGCGGCATCGGTCCATCTGCAGATACAGACATAGCACAGATTCCTTCTCTTCCATATGCAGATTCCTCAGCCCCTGTTCAAATTCCGCTCTTTCCAGCCTGCCCTTTCCCTGCATCAGCTTTTTGATAAAATACTGGCTGTCGGAATAGGCATCAAGCTTCAAGGCATTTTTTTCCTGCCTTTCTTCCTCTATCTGTTCTTTTAACCTTTTCACCAACTCAATCAGCCGCGAAACCTTAATTGGTTTCAGTTCATAGGATATTACTCCCAGGCTAATCGCCTTTTGTGCATAATCAAATTCCGAATAACCGCTCAGCAGAATGCAGCGTGTGTTTTTATCAATTTCTTTTATTTTTTCTATCAGTTCAATGCCCGACATATGGGGCATACTAATATCTGTAATCACAATCTGCGGCTGTTCTGCCCGAAATACCCTAAGGGCTTCCCTGGCATTTTCCGCCGTAAAAACCTTATTGATTCCAATTTCTTTCCAGTCTATTCCCTCTTTTATCCCATTCCTGATATCCGGTTCATCATCCACAATCATCAATTTCATTGCCGCACTCTCTTTCTGTTTTGTAGGGAATTTTTACCGTCACAACCGTTCCTACATTTATCATGCTCTCAAATATAAGCCCGTATTCCTTCCCAAACTGCATTTGAATGCGGTCATGAATATTTTTCAGAGCAAAAGCGCCTTCCTCCATATCTTCATGTCCATATATCATGCGACGGATTTCCTTTTCATCGGCCCCCATTCCATCGTCTTCCACATGAAGGTACAGATTCTCTTCCTTCCGTTCCGCCCACACGCTGATATTTCCCATTCCTTCCTTTTCCTCCATTCCATGCTGGATTGCATTTTCTACCAGAGATTGAAGGACAAGCTTTACGATTTTGCAATCCAGAAATTGTTCATCCACATCCACACAAATCCGGATTCTTCCTGCAAATTTATTCTTCAGCAAATACAGATAATTCTGCAGATATTTCATCTCAGCGCGAATCGTTGTAATAGAGTCTCCCTGGTTGAGCACGTGCCGGAAAAGCTCCGACAATGCTTCTATTCTGTCGCTGACTTCCCAGTCCTTCTGTTTTACGGCGGCCCAATGAATGGAATCCAGTACATTATACAAGAAATGCGGGTTAATCTGTGCCTCCAGGGCTTTATATGCGGATTCCTTCTCCTTAATCTGGCTGACGTATACTTTATCTATCAGTTCCTTAATGCGCTTGAGCATTTCTTCACAGGCTTCCGTCAGATACCCGATTTCATCCTTCGAGGCGGCGGAAATATGCACATCGAAATTGCCATCCCTGACTTTTGCCAGCTCCCTGGATAAATTATAAACAGGCTGGATAATCGTATGGTTTTCAATTCCGGAGAATATAATGCTGAAAATAATCAGAAGCGCTATTGCCAGCAGCATAAACAAAAACAAGGATTTGGAAGAAGCAAGGATAACCCTCTCCGGAATCGTCTGAACCAGCTTCCACTCCGTTCCTTCGATATTCTGATAAATAACCAGCATGCCGGAATGATTTCCTTTTGATTTAAAAAACCCCTCCTCACTGTGCAAGACTTTTTCCATTTCCGGATACATATCCTGCAGCCTTGCGCAAATCATTTCCCGATTCGGCGATGACAGTATATTCCCTTCTTCATCCACAATAAACGCTTCCGATCCATTGTCGGACACAAGCGCCATATAAACCTGGGCAATTTCCTCTTCCTTCACACTAATACGCTGCATGCCGATTACATGGTTAAATCTGGATACGTCCATAAATGCCCTGATATAGGAAATGACATAGTGGGAATCAGAAGCATTTTCCTGAAACGCCAGTTCATATGCCCGAGTCCAAAAAGCTTTTCCGCCCATCGCCGATGCCTGTTCTTCAAAGGCACCGTCTTCTTTATAGACCTTATTTCCATACTGGAATAACACTTCATTGTTATAGCTAATGCTGATAGAATCAATATAGGATTTGGATTTAACCGCATCCTGCATGGATACATAAAGGCTCCGCTTGGCAGAGTCCAGCATCGTATTCTCCAGCGCATATTGTTTGCAGAGGCTTTGGATATTATCATCAATCAGCATAGATAAAGATAAATATTCCGTCTCCTCCACAATGCTTTGAATGCTTCTCTGCGCCTGCTTCATCGATATTCTGGAATTTTCAATCATTTTATTTTCTAGTTCCTTATAGGAATATAAAAAAATGACAGAAAATATCACGAGCATCGGAATTACAATCATGATAATAATCATGAACCGGAATTTTTTAATAATGGACATATCCTGAAGCTTCTTTTCCAGCCGTTTTTTCATTATATTACATGCAGGGCAGTATCCGCAAGGAATGCTGCCCTGTTCCCTTTCTTATTTGAATTGTAAATGTTCTTCTTGTCCATAAAGGACTTTGAGTTCTCTTTTTCCGCCGTTTTGCCGGTAAATCCCCCATGCCTTTCCATTGCACCAAAAGCAGGAAAACTTTTCTACGTTCAGCTGCGGGCAGAAAGAAATCGTATGTTTTATATTATCACACGCAAATCCTGTAAGGGCAAGATATACACCATAACTTGCCATGGAACGCACGTAATAATTTCCCGACTCCACTTCCGACCATGGATTTCTCCTATATCCGTCATGTCTGTCACGAACCGCTTTCACAAGGCTTAAGCCTTCCTCTGTAAACCCTTCGAACAATAGAAGGGAAGCTACCTCATATTCGATTCCTGTCCACACCTCACCATAATAGGTAAATGGAAATCTTGGTTTGTTCCTCTTCGGCCATGTACATGGAGTAAGCCCGGCTTCATCGTTTAAAATAAAGGCCCGCTCTCCATGAACATAGTCTCTGGCGCACCGGATGAAATCGTAACGGAAAATGGACTGCACCGCTGCTTTCACATGCTCCTTTGGCAAAACATGCCCCAGCCCTGCACAATGCGCCATAAACTGCCCAAGGAGCTGGTCCGCCAGACATCCTTCCCCATACTGATAACGGTAGTTTTCCAGCTGTTCAAGAACCTGTACATAATACTCGCCATTAAAGCTAAAGGCATCCAGGTTTCTGCTTCCTTTTTCAAATTTCTCTCCATATTCCGCCGCAATCTTTTCTTCTCCCAGATGCTGTGCCATTTCTTTCACAGCTTTCAGCGCTGCCAGATAAATCGTGCTTACCATGCTCGTTACACCGTACAATTCCGTATCATAGGTGACATGCTGTGCCTGCTCCAGAACGCCATCCTGGTCCTTATCCCATGTTTTTTGTGCAAATTCCATACATCGGAGAATCTTTTCCCAGCACTGTCTTAAGAAATCGTCATCGCCGCTAATCTTCCACTCCCTGTAAAATCGTACAACCGTTCCCAGCTGTCCATCTGCCGACGGAATCATATCCCACTGCTCCAGCCCTAGCCCCCGGAAAGTTCGATAGGCCATATGGCCGTTTTCTCTTGTTTCTTTTAGGAATTCGATTTTCCGCATAGAACGTTCCAGTTCAGGGAACAGAAATGCAACTGTCTGCGCATAATTCCATACATGGGTACAGTTCCCCGAACCACAGCCCGCTTTGCGGTCAACGCCCTCCCATCCAAAGAAATCTCCGCCTTCGATTCTGAAACAGGTTGGACTGCGCAGCACAGTAATATTATTGGCAACTGCTTCCAGCACATATCCTGGCAGAGTTGTCTGATAAAAGGCATCGCAGAATGTTCTGGACAATTCCTCAAGGCGTCCTCTGTTTTTTGACATGTAATCCGCCACATCCCAGGCATCGGTAAATTTTTCGGCATAGTAATTTCGAACCGTCTCATAATTTCCGTTTTTGACATCTTCCAGCGCTTCCATGGAATCGGCCCACCCTTTTACCCGGTTCGGGAAATGCCATGTGAGAATGAATTCAAACAGTTCTGTTCCGCCTGGTTCTATTACCTTCTGGCTGCATACAGACCCTACCTTGAAGAAAAAATGCAGATAAGTATAATCAAACAGCTCTGCCATTCTGCATCCTTTCGCTTCAACAGAAGAACTTACTTCCAAACGTCCGTCAGCGGTAAAATCCTCCCAGAAATCTTCGGCTCCATCCGTCCACTGCCCTAAAAGCCAATATGGGCGCACGGTAGAGTCAAAATCCATGGATGCGATTGCCATACTGCCGTTGCTCAAAGAATTTTCAGGCACATTCTTTCCCGTCATAAAAACCCCTTTTATGCCTTCCGTTTCTTTCCTCTCATTTTCCCTTTCCCCTTGGAAAGTCATGATATCAAACATATCATAGCCGGTAAAACCAACTGCATTATTTAAGGAACCGGCAACGGATACCGTCACCGCTTTTTGCCCCGGATTTTTTACCCTGTACCGGATATATGCGCCGGGGAGTCCCGAATCCAGCGCATTCAGCGGGATAAATGGCGTATATGCTTCCATCGTCACTGCCACAGGCAGCTCTTTATCATGAAATTCCACATTGACAAAAGGATATTTCCCGGTCATTGCCGAACCGCTAAACCTCGGCCACCCTGCGGTTTCACACCTTAGAAATCCCTGTGGCTTATCAAAGGGCGGCGTGTACTCCGATTCAAGCACTCGGGCAGTTACCCTGCCGTCTTCCTCCTGGGTCCGGATAGCAAAAAATGTATAGGGGTTGATATTTTCTACCGCAGGCTGGTTAAAAATCTGCCAACTGCGCAGTTCCCCTCTGGTTCCCACCGATATGTTGCCGGTTCCGATTCCTCCCAGCAGAAAATCGCAGGCACTTGCCGTCCGGTCATAGCTCTTTTGTGAATTATCCGTAAAGATTTGAGTCTGCGAATAAATTCTGTCCTCGTTTTTCATATACCAATTTCCTTTCTGTTTAACCCTCTATTCCTGTACTGCCTCCTGCCTGATTTCTTCCATCCGTTCCAGCAAATCTTCCAGGCTGCTTGTTCCCAGACAATAATCCTCAATCAGCACATCCTGCCAAAATGCATTCATTTCTGTGGAAACATACGCTAATTCAGAACCATATATTTTCGTCTTCAAATCCGCAAACTTTTGTACCAAAGGGTCGGAAGAAACCACATTGACGTTGACTGGCGCAAGACCATACTCAGCATGAATCTGCTGCATTTCCTCGCTGGTAAATTCCTTTAAAATCTCTACCGCCGCTTCCGGGTTCTGTGCATTGGAAGGAATAAAATATGCATCTGCTCCTCCTAGGCTTATATTCTCCGTTCCGGCTTTCGGCCATGCTGCGATACCGATTTCAAAGTCACACCCATCCGCCACCATTCCCGACACAGCATTTACATCTCCAATAATCGCTACCTTTCCCTGATGGAATGCTGCAATCACTTCATCCCTTGTTGTAATCATCGCTCCATCCTTCGGATACCAGTAACCTTTATCATACAATTCCTTTGTCAGTTCCAGACACTCCTTAAGCAGCGAATCCGTCGCAGGAACTTCGCCATTTCCCCACTGTTCCATCGTTCCGGCATCGTTAGATTTGCTCAAAAGGGCATTCCTGGCCATAAAGTCATTGCAAAGCCCGCATATTGCATAAGGATAAACATCTGTCTTTTCATTAATCTGTGCGCATACGTCCATAAACTGTTCCCATGTCCATTCATCGGGAATTTCAATACCAGCTTCGTTCAGCAGTTCCGCGTTATAATAGAAATTCGCATAAACGCCCGTCATTGGAATCGAATAATATTTTCCGTCATATTTTCCCACATCCATCAGGCTCTCGTCCAGACTGCCAAGCCATTCACTATCGTTTTCCGTCAAATAAGGAGTCAAATCCAAAGCCTGCCCCGCATCCACATAGGTTTTCATATACTGGCCTTGTTTGAAATAGATATCCGCCGGCTCGCCGGAAGCAATTCCGGTCTTGATGACAGTATCCAGATTTTCCGTGTCCACTTCCAGAAGTTCGATTTCATATTTATCCGCAAACTTTTCCTTAATTGCATTCCATATCGGTTCCTGGGAGGTTGTAGAGGTAACCAAAACATAGCAGACTACCTTTGTTTTTTCCTGGCCTTTCTCCGTTGCTGCCGTGTCGCTTTCCTGTTCAGCCGCTTCGCTTTCCAAAGCTGCCTGTCCGTTCTGTTCTGCAGCCTCACCCTGTCCGCTGCTGCCGCACCCTGTAAACAGCCCTGCTATGACTGCCAACATTGTCATAAATGTCACTAACTTTTTACCCATATTCCTTCTCCTTCCTATTACTTTTCTCATTTGAAACGGTTCCGTTTTCTTTTTTTATTCTACGAAATCCAGCCTATCAGCAACAGACCGAAAACCTACAAAAATATCCTGATTTCTATAATCTGAATTTTTACCCTTTTACCGCCCCATTGGACAGGCCCTGTACAAAATATTTCTGCAGAAATCCAAACAGGAGTACCAACGGCAAAATCACAATGCAGATTGCCGCTGACATCGGGCCCCAATCCGTCGAAAACTGTTGTTTAAAACTAATAATCCCAATGGGAAGCGTTCCAAACCTGGAAGTTGCCGTTGATACGGATGCCCACAGCAGTTCCCCCCAAAGCCCCACGAAATTGAAGATGGCATTGGTTGCGGTGGCAGGTTTCATCACCGGCATGGCAATTTTTACAAAACACTGCATTTCCGAACACCCGTCTATTCTGGCGGCTTCCATAAGTTCCCGGGGAATGGTATCAAAATAGTTTTTAAAGATGAGTATGGTCATTGGCATGCCCCATCCAATATAAGGCAAAATTAGGGTAAGATATCCGTTCAGAAGCTTCATCTTGCTCATCATCAAATAAAGGGGCATGATGACGGATTCCAAAGGCATCAGCTGAGTCACTACAATAATAGCCGCCGCCATAGCGCTCACATAAGGAACTCTCAGCCTGGACAACGCATATCCTGCCAACGCACCGAAGGCGAGAATCATAAAAACGCTCGTTCCCACCACAATAATGCTTATCCGAAAATAAAATCCGATTCTGCTGCTTATCCACGCGCTATAGTAATTAGACCAGGCAAAATCCCTTGGAATACCCCAGATGTTGCTGTAAAATTCCGATGTTGCTTTCAAAGAAGTCAGGCTCACGAATATGACAGGGTACAGCGTAACCAGAACCGAGCAAAGTACAATCATGCGGCATATCCAGTCCGTTACATTTCTTCTAGAATTCATAGCTTTCTCCTTTCATCGCCCGTTTCGTTATCCATACAATAAAAATTACCATGGCTGCCATCAGCACTCCCATTGTGGAAGAATAGCCGAATTTACTGTATGTGAAAGCTGTTTTCTGCATATAGATTGGAACCGTCATGGATATATTCCCGGGTCCTCCCTTGGTCAGTACGTAAACCAAATCATAGGTTTTAAAAGCATTGAGCAACACAAAGAGCATGGAGAGCCCAATCGTCGGTTTAATGAGAGGAAGCAGAATATACATCATCTGCTGGCGGTAGGTTGCCCCATCAATTTTCCCCGCTTCCAGCAAGGCGGAAGGAACCTCCAGCAATGCCACAAAGCACAGCATCATAGGCATTCCAAGCAAGCGCCAGGTACCCACAAATATAATACTGGGAAGTACAGTAGAGGCATTTTCCAGCCAGGCAGTTGCAAAATTTTCCAGGCCCATCAGCCGCAGCAATTGATTTAACAGGCCCATATCCGAATTGAAAACAAAGGTAAACAAAAGGCCTATAATCGATACCGGAATCATGGAAGGCATAAAAATAATCAGCCGGTAAAAAGCTCCTTCCTTTTTACCCAGGCGATAAATCATCATTGCCAGCAAAAGCCCCAGAAGCGTTGCCCCTATCATAGTGAGCACGGCTATCCCCACAGAATTTCTCAGGCTTCTTAGGAAAAGAGCATCCGAAAACGCCTTTTTGTAATTTTCCAGAAAAACAAACTCTTTTTCATTAAAGCCATCCCATTCTTGAAAAGACAGGAGCATATTCCATATCCCCGGTATCAGAAAAGCAAAAAACAAAAAAATATATGCCGGAAGCAAAAATACAACGCTTAATAGTATTCTGTCCTTTTTTTTCTTTCCCATTCTCAACCCCTCCTCTTACCATCTGAGCCTGATATCCCGGCCTGCCGGCTGCAAAAGGATTCCCTGGCTGGTCTTTTGGGCTGCGGCGTTCTCCACTTCACTTACCGCTTCTATATTTCTCAGCAGAAGCGTCAGCCCTTCCGGCAACTTTGACAGTGAAATTTTTAAATACCCCTGTTCCGAGACAGCCTCCCCGTGGAATATCCATTTTCCATCCGTTCCTGCCACATGGCAGCTTGCCCTCTCCCCTTCCTGCATTTCAAACAGCTGAATCTGCAGGCCGTCTGTATAATCATAATCCGGCTTTGTCAGACAGCTGCCTATGGGAAGCATCGCTCCCTGTCTCACATAAAGGGGAAGGGAATGGTAATCATAGGTTTCTTTATACCACATTCCGCCCTCTCTGCGTTCCCCGGACAATAAATGCGTCCATTTTCCTTTCGGCAGATAATACTCCGCCACCTGGTCCTCCCGGAAAATGGGAGCTACCAATATACTGTCTCCCAGCATGTACTGCATATCCAGATATGGCACTGCAGGGTCTCCTTCAAATTCCAGCACCATTGGACGCATTACGGGAACTCCCGTCTCATGGGCATTTACTGCCTGTGCATACAAATATGGCATCAGCGAATACTTTAACTGTGTAAATTCCTTACATACCGTACAAGCTTCTTCATCGAACAGCCAAGGAACCCTGTAGCTTTTTGAGCCATGAAGCCTGCTGTGGGTGGAAAGCAATCCAAACTGTACCCAGCGTTTATACAACGCCGGAGATGCCGTCATCTCAAAACCCCCCATATCATGGCTCCAGAAAGAAAAGCCTGACATTACAAAAGATAAGCCTCCCCGCAGGGTTTCCGCCATGGACGAAAATGTTGCACAACAATCCCCTCCCCAATGCACCGGGAACTGCTGACAGCCTGCTGTTGCACTTCTGGCAAACAATACCGCTTCCTTTTCTCCTTTTTCCTCTTTCAGCAAACTGAAAACACAGGAATTATACAAATAAGTATAATAGTTATGCATTGCCACAGGATTGGAGCCATCCCAATATTCCACATCAATCGGAACCCTTTCCCCAAAATCCGTTTTAAAGCAATCCACCCCCACATCCAGCAATTCTTTCAGTTTTCCCCTGTACCATTCCGCTGCCCTGGGATTTGTAAAATCTACCAGGCCCATTCCGGGCTGCCAGTTGTCCATCTGCCGTACCCCTTTTTTGTCCGCACGCCGCAGCAGATAACCATTCTCCATTCCTTCCAGGAACATGTCTGTTCCCTGGGCTATGTACGGATTAATCCATACACAGATTTTCAGCCCCTGTTCTTTATAGCGTTTCAGCATCCCGGGTACATCCGGAAACATTTCTCCGTCCCATTGAAAATCGCACCAGCAAAGAGCCCTCATCCAGTAACAGTCAAAATGAAATACCCTCACCGGAATCTGCCGTTCCCTCATCCCCGCGAGAAAGGAATTGACCGTAGCCTCATCATAATCCGTAGTAAAGGAAGTGGACAGCCATAAGCCGAAGGACCACGCCGGGGGCAGGGCGGGCCTTCCAGTCAACCCCGTATACATTTCCAATATTTCTTTCATATTTTGCCCGCAAATCAGATAATATCTGATTTCCTCTCCAGGTACAGATATTCCCACATACTCCACTTTTTCGCTGGCAATTTCAAATGAAACCGGGTCCGCATGGTCCACAAACACGCCATAACCTCTGTTTGTCATATAAAACGGAACATTCTTATAGGAAATCTGCGAAGACGTTCCCCCATCCTCATTCCAGCAGTCTACCGTCTGGCCATTTTTCACGAATGCCGTAAACCGTTCTCCAAGGCCATACACACATTCCCCGGGCTGCAGGGAAAGCTCCGATACCATGTACGGCTGATAGGCAGACTTCATATAATCCCCATGGGGAAACATCGTCGCCCGCTCCCTGTCATACTGGGCATATCCCAGATTCCTGAACCCGCAGGAAGTCAGCAGCTGTCCGTCTTTTTCATAAGTAAGCAGCCATTCTTTTTTATCTACCCTCACCTGGAATCCATCATCTTCCAGTATGACTTCCCTTTCATTTTCCCGTACCATAACCGAAACCGGAGACACGTTTTTCTGAAACCTGGGTTCATTTTTCTGATAGCCCTGAAAATGATAACTGCGCACAGAAAATATATGCCTTCCCGCACTGACAATTTCAGTGGTTATCGTAGGTGTATCCAGCGCATCAGACCGGCTTTCTATCCTTTTTACCGGAGCCGTGATTCGTATGCCGCCCGGTATCTTTTCCACACGGAATGCCTGTACGGCATACTGCATATTTGCCCGCTCATTTTTTTCCCAATATCCTTCCGTAAATTTCATGGGTTCCTCCTTTTTTCTGTCTGCTCTGCGTAGAACAATACCGTTTCTTTCTATTTTAAAATCCTCTTTGGGCAAATAATATCCTTAAATCTACAATAACATCTATCCATATGGCAGTGTGTCTATATTCTGCATATTCAAAAGTTGTCTTGGGCGGTGGTGCAGGCTGAATTTTAAGATATGGAACCCTTCTTACTGTTGGAAAGTGATGGGTAATTATGATTGATGAACGGATTATCAGTCCAAATTTTACGAGACTATAAAATATCAAAAAGCCTGTTTTGAATAATAATGTGATGGAACAGCAAATCATTCTATGGTACAATATTTCTATCATAAAATGTTAAGGACATCTGATATGAATGAAAAAGAAGGGCTACTGAAAGTAGGAAAATATAATTTAAAATTCAATGATATATTAGGAATAGATATAAAGGATTATGAAATATACAGGTCAAAAGGTTTGCCGTCACATATGGTTAAACGGAAGCATTTTAATTGTTTGAAATATATTGACTATATACCGGATATAATATTAAAGCCTGATTATATTGGAGTGAATCCCAATGAGCATGGGTTAAGTATAGAACTTATTAAGAGATATGCTGATAATGTTTTGATTGGAATAAAATTGGATGCAGAGGGGGAATATCTATATGTTTCTACTATGCACGATGTACAGGAAACTAAAATCTCAAGGCGATTGCATAGTGGAAGAATTAAAGTATTCTCTGTTGACAATGAGAAGCGGGAATAGTATATTATAAGTGGAAAAAGAATATGATAGAAATAAGCATGATTATTTTTGAGGTCGGAAATGGTTCCCGACGCACTCTGAAAAGAGTACCTGAGATGATGGATACACCGCCCATCCAAAAATAATTGTGCTTTTTATTTAGGGGGTTTTTTTGAATGACCGTTTTCTGCTCAACTGTCTCTTCCATACTGTCACCAGTGATGTTTCACGCATGTTTTCTGAAAAAAGTAAATGCATATTACATGCATTTCGGCGTAATGGCGGATGATACTGTTCAGGGCGTGGTATACTTCCAATGCGATACCAATATCCTGCATTCCATTATTAACAAAATACAGATTGGAGAAGAAGGGCTACCTACATTTTGGACAAGGAAGGAACCACCATTGCCGCATTGGAGATAGAAGAAGCGGAAAACAAGAAAAATCTAATCCGGGAAATGGCAGATAACCCCAATGACAAATTCATACAGGAACTAATGGCCGGAGTATCGGCGTAACCATTCGCGAACAGGCCCAATCGTTAAATGCGCCAAGCGTTTTCATGCCCTTTCGGAAGGTGCCCTGACTACAGCCAATACGCCGGAGAATTATCCTGGCGATTTCCGTTCACTTCAGGAGGCCCAGGTAGGAGAACTGGCCGGGCAGGCGGCTGAATAGACGGAACTGATGGCTGTGGCCGTGGAAAGCCAAACCAGTTCCATCTTCCAGGTCAACTAGGCCGCCGATTTAAAGATATCCTCTCTATATTTATCTAATTAATCTTTTCTAAAATATCTTTCACTTTCTCATAGATAATTTCTACTGAATTTCCAAATGTATCTACCGATGTTCCCGCCACATGTGGTGTAATCGTAACATTATCCAATTTTAAAAACGGGCTGTTTTCGCTTAATATTTTCCAATACTTTTATCAAAGCCTTTTCGTCTACCAGGCCCGCCCTTGCACAATTAATAAAATATGCTGCTTTTTTCATTAATCCGAGTTCTCTGCTGCCGATATATTTTTCCGTCTTATCCGATAGTCTTAAATGAATGCTGACTAAATCCGATTGCTGCAGAAGTTCGTCTAAATCGACTGTCGTATAACCCTGATTCTTCAATATCTCATCGGGAACAAATGAATCATGAACAATATTTTTTATCTCCGCATGCATTATCCCTACGGTACAGTCCGCTACTGCATATGCGCTGCATTCCAGTGCATTGATAATCTTTATTCCTCTTTCTTCACACAGTTTTTGGTTGACATTTTCAATTCCGCTTCTTAATACTGCAATATACACATGGGCGAATTAAAACCAAGAGTAGCCAATCTATTATTGACTCCAAAGTCAATATATGATAAAATTGACCACAAGGTCAACAAAGGAGGATATTATGAAACAACATGACAGAAAACAGCAAACCAAAAGAAAAATTTTAAATAATGCCTTGAATGAATTTGCGGAAAAAGGCTATGAACGCAGCTCAGTCAATAATATTTACGATTCTGCACAAGGAATTTCAAAGGGAATTATCTACCACTATTTTTCTTCTAAAGATGAATTATTCCTTTCATGTGTATGCGAGTGTTTTCTTCAGCTTAAAGACTACATAGAACAACAATTTATGACGAACAATTTATCTGAGAACATCCAAGATTGTATTACAGAATACTATTTGACCCGCAGAAATTTTTTCGAGAAATATCCACGGTATCAAAGAATTTTTTTTGAAGCGGTAATAATCCCTCCGGTGCATTTAAAAGAAGAAATTCAGTTACTTAGACAACCAATGGAAAAATTAAATATTCAGATTTTAGAAAATATACTTTCAAAAAGAACTATGCGCATCAAATTGGATCAAAGAAAAGCGGCAGAAGTTTTGATTAATTTCATCCATTTTATGGATGTCCAATACAGTACAAATGAAGAGCTTTCGATACAGGACTATGAGAAGAGGGATCTTCAATTATTAGATATATTTTTATATGGAATTTTAGAGGAGGAAAAATAAAATGTTTGAGAATTTAATTCGAGTAGTAATTGCTATTTTAATTGCTATCTTAGCTGGTAAAGCAGCTTCTAAATTGAAAATGCCCGCAGTTTTAGGCTTTTTAATTGCGGGAATGGCAACAGGTCCATATGCTCTTGATATTCTTAATCAGGAAATTTTGGATTTGCCATCATATCATACATTAATTTCATTTCTTGAATGTGGAATGGGACTGATGTTAGGCAGTGAGATGATTTGGAAACGCCTACGTTCTTATGGGAAACAAATAGTGGTTATAACCTTAGCGCAATCTTTAATGACTTTTGTTGTTGTTAGCTTAGTTTTTTCCGTTATATTCTATTTTATGGATATTCCAGTATTTTTAGGCTTGATTTTTGGGGGAATCGCTTTGGCAACAGCACCAGCGCCAGCCTTGTCTATCGTAACTGAATATAAAACAGATGGTCCGGTTACAAAAACACTCTTGCCATTAGCTGTTATTGATGATGTTATTGCTATTTGTGTATTTTTATCTGTTATGGGATTTATCCTCCAAAAAACAGCAGGAGGCGCAGTTCCAAGCTATATGATTTTACTAGTGATTTTATTTCCTTTAGCTATCGGCGGAATGGTAGGATTTATTATATCTTTTATAATGAAGAGAATAGATTCGGCAAAAACAAATACAGTCATAGTTTTTGCTGGGGTAATCATAACAGGAATTTTGACAATGTTAGCAAACCACTACGTTATGCCTATTCCGATGCTTAATTTTATGTTAAGTGGAATGGTATATTCAGCAGTTTTTGCAAATTTGATAGAAGAGTCAAAAATTGAAAAGGTGATGAGCTATTGTACTCCGGTAATAAATAGCTGCTTTGCAATCATCATATTAAATCTTGGCGCCCCATTAGACTACCATTTGATTATGGGAGCAGGAATTTTTACAGTTGTGTATATTGTCTCACGTGCTATCGGGAAAATTGGCGGGGCATCTTTAGGAGCGAAATTATCCAATGCCGCACCTACTGTAAGAAAATATCTCGGAATGGTTATCTTACCTCATTCAGGAGTATCGCTTGTACTCACAGGGATAGCAATATCTGCATTGACAGGAGAGTTTGCGCAATATGGCAATATTGTAAGAGGAACAATTGCTGCCGCAGCTGTTATAAATGAAATCATAGCTGTATTTGTGGCTCGTGAAGGATTTAAGCAATCTGGCGAAATGGGCAAAGCATTGTTGAAAGAAACATTCCAGAAAGGAACAGAAATAATTTCTGCCTGATAAAGCGAAATTGCTTATTGAAGAAGCAGAACGGCACTATAAAAAGACACATGTTTATCCGACTAATTCTATGGATAAGTGGGCCGATGCCTATGAACAAGCACCTTCTAATACTAAGAAAGTGCAACCAACTGTAACCAGTTGTTTTAACAATAAAAAATGGGGAAACCTAGTAAAATCAAGGTTTCCCACACTTTAACCCAATGCGGAAGATGGAACTTGAACCCACACGATGTAACCATCACAAGATCCTTAGTCTTGCTCGTCTGCCAATTCCGACACTTCCGCATAAAGCCCTGATAAATCATGAATTTACTCTTTTTCCACGCAAGATACTTTTTAGATTTCTGTCGTAAGACTACCCAATTTGGAGAAAGTAGTCTGACGAGTCACTATTTACTTCTTGTTCCTTTTATTATTTCTAATCTTGCGAGAAAAGTAAAGGACTTTTTAAAAATATTGTGCATGGATAAAAGACACTGGTTTTGGCAGAATAGAAATGAGAAAAAACTTGATTCATAGATGGGACTATGGTATCTTAAATTAAGAAGTATCAATGGCAAGAAGAAAGCAGGTGAGTTTATGGCATATGCATTACAAAATGAAAAAGCGAATGAAACAATCAATTACGATAAAATGCTTAAAATGCTTGATCGGGGCATTGACGATATGGAGGCCGGAAGAGAATTGCCTTTAACAGAAGCTTTTGTTAAAATTACTGAATTAAGGAACAGGCGGAGAAATGCAGAAGTATAAAGTTATCGTAACGTGGGAAGCTGTTTATGATATAACCGAAATTGCAGATTATATAGAAGCGCAGTTTGGGATAGCAAGGGCTGACCGCTTTCAGGAAGAGATAAAGGAGCGTTTGGATAAACTTGAAATATTAGGCGGTATTTTTGGAAAGACATATCTATGTTATCGTGGATATTCTATTTACAAAAACCCATTTCCGCCGTCTATTATTTTTTACATTATCATAGAATCCGAAAAAGAAATCCATGTCTTAAGGGTGTTGAGAGAGGAACGTGATTGGGAAAGCATTCTTACAAGGCAACGTGATTATACATACTAAAACGGTAAGATAATAGATTTTCTGAATGGCATATTTTAAAACTTTAAAGGTTTAAAATTCACACCGCCCACCATTCGGTGCGGACGATTTCCCGAATTTAAAATGAAATACAGAATTAAAGAAATATTTTAAACACCATTTTTCCCACAGGAAAACATCTTTATGGCAGCAGGGTTTATTTTAAACTCGGAATAGGGGTGTGTTTCCTCCGAACTTCTATTTAGGCGGTATCTATGGAAAAATCCACATTCTAATTTAGCCATTTCTTACAATAGCAATAAGCAAGGCAACACCGGACAGGGATTGCTTATTATCTTTGTCGGGAAGTCCAACAAGGGTAGTCTCCACCCTTTCAGAACGCTTACTGGCAATGATAGGGAATCCTATCGCATAGCAAAAATCGTTTCTATACGTTAAATTGATACTGATAAAGTTTGATTGTTTCCCCAGACAGATTTTTAATCCGGCAATGCGCTTTAAAGTCCTCGAAAGCTTCATCCACGGTTAGGTTGTATGAGTTTTTAAGGGATAATTTTTTCATGAAAATGCTCCTTTCTTATGCTCGTCAAACGCTTAGAAAACTTCAAAGCAGTCTTGCGAGTAAAAAAAGAACAGATAAAAATTTTTAGAAAAGAAAAATCCCCGTAAATACCAAATTTACGAGGTTTCCCAAGGGTTAAATGCGGAAGATGGGACTTGAACCCACACGATGTAACCATCACAAGATCCTTAGTCTTGCTCGTCTGCCAATTCCGACACTTCCGCATACGCAATGGAAAATAACTTTATGTAAATTCCCATGCCGCGAGTAATATAATACCATTGCCCAGTGAAAAAGTCAATGGATTTCCTCTAATTTTTTCCGGATTTTTTTCGATTGTTTTTCGATGCTTTTTTTGAAAAAATTTCAAATTATCAGTTGACAAATCAAAAAAAAAAAGATACAATATGTTTTGCGTGCAGGAATGGCGGAATTGGCAGACGCGCACGGTTCAGGTCCGTGTGGTAGCAATACCATGAGAGTTCAAGTCTCTTTTCCTGCATTAAATAAAACCTCGGAATACCGGCAAAATGGGATTCCGAGGTTGTTTGTTATTAACACGGACTATGGCCCGAACAGATGAAAGCCTATGAAACCATCTTTCTTTTTATAAGAAACCTACTGACAGCCTTTACGCATACAGAACGAGACGCTTTTGAAATAATTCCAAGATATCCTCTACCGTTTCCATTGTATACCAAAGTTCTTGGTTGGAAATGTCATATCTCGCCCTGCCGCACAGGCCGTATGCTATAAAACAGCTAATTTCTATATAATCCAATAGCTATCCAAAAATTCAGTAACCTTTTCAATCATCACAATATTTTTTTACAATAGCCTCAAATTCCTCACGGACTTCGGTAAAAGCTTGCAGCATCTTAGATGAAAACTCGCCGCTTTGCCCGTTTATAATCATCTGAAACGCCTTATCCGTCTTGTACGCCGCTTTGTAGACCCGCCTTGATGTAAGCGCATCATAAACATCCACCAGGGAGACAATCTGTGCAGCAATGCTGATTTCCTCCCCCTTTAGGCCGTCCGGATAACCCTTCCCATCATATTTCTCATGATGATGCCTTGCGATATCATAGACATAACTGTAGAATTCTTCATCATCTATATGAATTAGCCTGTCAATAATTTCCGCCCCACGCGTCGTATGGGATTTAATCACTTCGAATTCGTCTTCGTTCAATTTGCTTGCTTTTAATATAATATTATCCGGAACCACTATCTTGCCAATATCATGCAAAACAGATGCCCGTCCAATCATTTCCACCTTTTCTTTTGTCAGTTCGTACTCCGGATACAGCTTCATTACACTTGTGCCAAGGCTAAAGGAAAACTCCCTGATTCTTTTTATATGCTGCTCCGATTCCAGGTTTCTGAACTCCACAATATTGCTTAAAGAGTCAACTATGATTTCATCCGTATGCTTTTGCTTTTCCGTCATAAGCTTCAGCATTTCATTTTGCTTTTTCAGCTTTTCCGTCTGCGTTTTTACCGTAACCTCAAGCTGCCTTTTATACTGGAACACTTCCACCACGTTATCCACAAGCTGGGTTAACGCATCGGAATGGAACGGCTTTTTAATATAACTCACAATTCCGTATTCATATCCTATTTTCTCATACTCCGTCGTTTTATCATCAGTTATCATGATAAAAGGAATTCGTTTCAAAAAACCTTTTTGGCTCAGATGATTCAGCACCTTAAAATTATCTTTAGCCGGTATCATAATATTCACTAAAACAACGGCAATTGCAGAAGCATGCTTTCTGAAAACTTCAATCCCATCCCTTTCGTTCGCCACTTCCTGGATTTTATATTTGTCCTGTAATAACTCCACCAATCTGGAACGATTAGCATCATCGTCTTCAAGTATTAAAATCGTATCGCGTACCATTCCCTACATTTATCTCCTTCTTATAGTCTAACCATTACCACATTGCTGTTTCTCAGTTTAAAAATAATTCGGAACACCTGAGATGGCAACGTATATCGAATTGTATTAATGTCGATGATGCTCCCCTCATACGCATATCCTCTGACAATAACCGCTTTCATATCCTGGTCGGTCATATTGGTCAGCTTAGATATATCCGCATCCAATTCGGCCAATTCATGATCCTTTGTAACAATAGCTGCATTTAGTTTTTGAATAAGTTCTACAGCCTTCTCTTTATTTGGGGGAAGCGTCTGCAAAATCCGATTCCAATGCTCTTCCAACATTGACAATTCCCCTAAAATCTGCTCCCGCTTTGCCGCATATTCGGCTTGCTTCTTGTCGTAAAGTTTATTTTTCCCAACCTCCAAAAGCGTCCTTAAGCGAGACTTGTTCCCTAAATTATATGTATCCACGCCCATTACCGCACAGGTTCTGCCGCCAAGAAGCATCCCCTTAGTACCGGAAACAATCACTTTTCCCATCGTATAGATATTGCTGTTCATAATGTAATTGGCTTTTACATTGCCTTCCGCATTGATATTGGCGGCCTCGAAAAAGCTTCCCGAGACTTCCCCTTTCGCCTCAATGAAACAGTCGTATTTCGAGCAGCTGCCTTTCTTTATCATTACATTGCCGCCAGCTATTAACCTTCCCGCCTCCACATTATGCTCCACTATAATATCCCCGGTTGCTGAAATATAGCCGCCGGAATAGACGCTGCCAATCACATAAACGGAGCCGTCAACCTCCAGCTTCCCTGTAACCGCTGTTACGTCTTCCCGGACGATAACCATATTGGTAATAATAATCTGCCCGTTAACATATTCGAATTTTCCGCCAAACGCTGCAAGATATGTCACCCCATCCGGCGCAACTGTGAAGCCTTTCCCTTTTAACGGCTTTTTTTCAATTCCGCTGTTTGCGTGAAGCACTTCGCCAAAAACGTTCTGCCCATCCGTTCCTTTCTTAGCCGGATGATATAGGGCAATCCTTTCCCCTTCATCCACCATCTCAAACGCTTCGATATTTGCATAATCAACGCCCCCGTCCGGGAGAGGGGCCGGGATACGGGGCAAATCAAGACGGACGAAAAACTCATACCAGCCGTTTTCGCCGGTCTCAGCAGGCGTTCCCTCCGCAATCAATATTTTTTCGTTCATCCGCCTTTTTTTAACCATATCGGTAATGGCTTCATGTTTAATTCCAATGGAGATGCCCCTCATCTTCAATGTCTCATAAATGTCGTCTTCTGTAACCGTATTCCCTGGAATCCTTTGGATAAAGGCAAAAGCTTTCGTTCCGTTTTCCTCTACAAAAATACTGAATTCCTTTTTCGTCCAAGACTTCAGGTCGATTCCCAACTTATCTGCGGTTGTATACTTCGCTGTTTTTTCCTTTAATAATTGCTCCCTTTTTTCCTTCATGTCCGTTCCGGAAAAAATCAGTTTTGCATAAGACGACACATCCAGGCCAGCCTCCAGGCCAAGGCGTATTTCCTTCATCTGCCAGTGGCTGAATAAATAATTGGTATAGCAGGATACTTTTAGCTTTTTCTCCAAACCAAGGCGTATTTCCCTCATCTGCATCCAGTTATACTGGGAATTAGCATATACAGATACATCCAGTTCCTCATACAGCCCTATCCTGATTTCATGAATCTGCTGCACATACATGTCGTCGGTAAGCCATGTATCTATAGGGAGGCCGTCTTCCAAGGCAAGCCTAATCTGCTCCAGCTCATCATCCACAAATCCCCTCTCCAAATAACCGGTAAGGTCATTAGAAGAATAAATGGAAAGCCTAATCTGCTTCATAGTCTCATAGCTGTACGAAGGCTCCGCATATATCGAAACGTCTACTTTATCTTTAATCCCCATTCGAATCTGCTCCATTTGGAGCCAATTGAATTCCGGATTGGAATACAAAGAGGTATCCAGCCCTTCTTCTTTGCCGAGAAGAATTTCCTGGTATTGCTCTTTCATATATTCGGACTTTTCTATTATTTCTAACTGAGAATTTCGGGGCGAATATTGATTCACATGCATATCGAAACTTAGCCTTTCATTAAAATTGTGTAATATACGATATTATACAATATTTATGCGAAAAAATCTATAGGAAATTTACCCTGCAAACACTCTCTTTGTAACAGTTCAGCCTTTCGGCTGCCCTGTTACGGAACCCGGCCATTTTGAGTTTTGCCTGCGGCAAAAGGGCCGGATTCGTTGCCACCTCTGCACATTGGCACGGACTTTGCAGCAAGTGCAAAGTCCTGGGCTGAACTGTTACCTCTCTTTGCCTATTCTCCCTGACGCATCACTTTATGGGCGCCGTCGCCTCCGCCAGCCATTCCCGCTCTTCTTCGGTCAAATACTCTTGTGTCTTTGCATACACCTGTTCGTGGTAGTGGTTCAGCCGCTCCACATCCGCCGGCTGCATATAGGAAATGTCGATTCCTTCCCTGTCAATGGGCACAAAGGTAAGGGTGCGGAAGCGCATAAACTGCCCATCCCCATTTTTCTCCGCATTTTCCGCCACAAGGATATTTTCTATACGGATGCCATGGCTGTTCTCCTTGTAAACCCCCGGTTCGTTGGAAACAATCATC
Source organism: Lachnospiraceae bacterium (assembly GCA_021769135.1). Lineage (GTDB taxonomy): Bacteria > Bacillota > Clostridia > Lachnospirales > Lachnospiraceae > Kineothrix. The sequence goes on from JAETTM010000006.1 coordinate 86,449, forward strand.
CCCGGCTCGATTACCGCCTCCTTCATTGCGGATGTATAGCGCCAGCGTATGTTCTGGGGGCCTTCGTGGACATTCAGCATATAGCCGATGCCATGCCCTGTTCCGCATTTATAATCAATCCCTTTCTCCCAAAGGGGCTGCCTGGCCAGGATGTCCAGGTTCCTCCCTGTACACCCATATAAAAATTTCGCATCCGTCAGATGCAGCATCCCCATGGCCACTAACGTATAATGCATCCTTATTTCATCGCTTATTTCCCCTAGCACAATTGTCCTGGTCACATCCGTAGTTCCGCCCAGATACTGTCCGCCGGAGTCCACCAGGAGCATCCCTTCCTCAGAGAGCACTTTATGGTTCTCCTCCGTGGCTTCATAATGCATCATAGCCGCGCTGTCTTTATAAGCGCTGATAGTGGGAAAAGATAAATCCAGGAAGCCTTCCGTATTCCGGCGCAGGTTATCCAAGTATTCCGCAGCCGATACTTCCGTTATCTCCTGTTTCCCGATATTCTTTTTCAGCCAGTAAATAAATTTGATAACGGCTGCGCTGTCCTTCCGATACACCTCTTCGATTTTTGAAAGCTCCGTAGCGTTTTTTACCGCCTTCATTAACTCTGTCGGGTTATCCCCCGCCACAGGCTCCGTATGTCCGGCAACCGCTTTATATAATGCAAAGCTAATGTTATTCTCATCCACCAGGACCTTCCCTTTATAATCGTATCCATCCAGGAAATCCCCGATTTCCTCATATCCTTTCACCGTAATATGGTTATCCCTGGCATACCGGGCGAATTCCTCCGTCACCTCTGGCTGTTGGATAAAAAAGTACATTTCCTCCATAGTCAGGAAGCCGTAGGACAGGGCCACCGGGTTGCACTTCACGTCATTTCCCCTGATATTGAGAAGCCACATCAGGTCATCCAGTTTGCTTAATAAAAGGTATTGCGCCCCCGCTTCTTTTACTTTTTCCCGCACATCCTTTAACTTTTCCCCTACGCTCCTGCCGCTTATTTCGTCCTGCAGAACCGTCACTTCATGACAGGGCAGCTTCGGGCGGTCCGCCCATACTCCTGCCGCCAAATCCATCCCATAGCAGATTTCTATCCCTTTCCCCCCCGGCGCTTTCCCAGCCAGCTTTTTTTCCAGCTTGCGGCCTTCCATGCAGCTTACCGTACGCCCATCAAAGCCCAGCTTTTGCCCCTCCTTCATGTTCTCATATAAGAAATCCGGTATCTCCGGCACCCCTTCTTCCTGCATCCGGAACAAAGTTACCCCCGTTCCCTCCAGTTCCCGTTCCGCTTGTATGAAATACCGCCCGTCCGTCCACAGGCCTGCCATATCCTGCCCGACCACCAATGTTCCGTTAGAGCCCGTAAATCCCGAAAAATATTCCCTGGCCTTAAAAAAATCATCCACATATTCCGAATTATGAAAATCGGACGTAGGAATCATATAAAAATCCACGCCTTCCTTTCGCATCTCACTCCTTAATAATGTCAGCCTTGTTTGAATCTTCTCATTCATTTTCCATCATTTCCTTTCTTATTCCAGTTCCGCAAATTTCAGACTTTTGCTGTTTTCCAGTTCCGCAAATCTCCACAATCGTTTTATCCGTTTTTATCAGTTCTCTTTTGCTTTTTCCGTCCGGCACAAATCTGAATACAATAAATTCGACTATATCATCGGTATTATTTTCAAATGTATGAATACTGTTGTGCACTCTCACGATATCACCGGGAACTGCTTTGCCCCTTTCTGAATTAATTTATTATACCAGCTTTCCTGCCAAAGCACAAATATTTCCAGAATTTTTTCACTTTTCCCTACAATTCCTCCCTGTTTTATGGTATGATGTAGTTGTTAATGGTCTTTTTTTACCATACCCACCGATAACTTGTAACATAATCTTGAAAGGGGGCCAGCTATGGAACACAACATTTACTCTGAAATAACACCCGAAATCATACAGCTTGCCAAGTTAAACGAAGAGGCCGATATGATTGCTACTGAGCTGTTTACAAAATTTGATGTGAAGAGAGGGCTCAGGGATTTAAACGGGAAGGGCGTTCTGGCAGGTCTCACCCGCATATCCGATGTGCGCGCTAACCGTATGGTGGACGGCGTACAGATTCCTATTCATGGAGACTTATTTTATCGTGGCTACAATGTAAAGGATCTGGTTGCCGGTTTTACGAAAGATAACAGGTTTGGTTTTGAAGAAGTTACATACCTTTTATTATTTGATAAGCTCCCCAACAAAAAGGAATTGGAGGATTTCCAGAATTTGCTTGCCTTTTACCGCAATCTGCCTACCAGTTTCGTCCGGGATATTATTATGAAAGCGCCCAGCAAGGATATGATGAATACGTTGGCAAGGAGCGTCCTCACCCTTTATTCTTATGACGACCGTGCCGACGACACTTCTCTGCCCAACGTGCTCAGGCAATGCCTGCAGCTTATCAGCCTGTTTCCTTTGTTATCCATCTATGGTTATCAGGCATACAGCTATTACCATGACGGAAAGAGCCTGTATATCCACTCCCCGCAGCCGGAACTTTCCGCTGCGGAAAATATACTGCATATTCTCCGTCCCGACAGCGCATACACTCCTTTGGAAGCCAGGATTCTGGATATTGCCCTGGTTCTGCATATGGAACATGGCGGCGGCAACAACTCCACATTCACCACCCATGTGGTAACTTCCTCCCTCACCGATACCTATTCCGTCATCGCTGCGGCTATCGGTTCCCTGAAAGGGCCCAGGCATGGGGGCGCCAATATAAAAGTGGTGCAAATGTTTGAAGACATGAAACGGGAGGTATATGACTGGACCGATGAGGAAGAAGTATCCGTTTACTTGACAAAGCTTTTAAACAAAGATGCTTTTGACCATGCCGGGCTCATATACGGCGTAGGGCATGCGGTTTACTCCAAGTCCGACCCCCGTGCTATTATTTTCAAGTCTTTTGTGGAAAAATTGTCCGAGGAAAAGGGGTTGCAGCGTGAATTCGCCTTATATTCCCTGGTAGAAAGGCTGGCGCCTGAAGTCATCGCAAAGGAACGGCAGATTTATAAAGGGGTAAGCATTAACGTAGACTTTTACTCCGGTTTTGTATATCATATGCTGGAGCTGCCCATGGAATTGTATACGCCTATTTTCGCCATGGCCCGTATTTCCGGATGGAGCGCCCATCGCATGGAGGAGTTGGCCAACAACGGCAAGATTATCCGCCCGGCCTACAAGCCCATAGGGATTGACCATCCTTACATGGATATCGCTTCCAGGCCTTGACGCCGTATGATTCGATAAGTTTATAATCGAGCAGGGGAATGTGCTTCTCCCCCACTCGCCGCGTCTCCATGCGCCGCCTTAGCGGCATATTTCCTCTGCATGGGGCTTCGCATAAAAACGGGGCTGTTATTATTGACAGCCCCACTTTTTTTGCAATTGCCTTCCTTGGTTTTTAATGCAAAAAGGCAAATTCCAAACTCTTTTTATTTTAATCAATAAATTTCTTCCTGGCCTTCGCCGAAGCCACTGCAAAACAGATAATTACGATTAAGTAACCGCCGGTAGCCAGCAGAGAAAGATATCCCGGCCAATTCAGCCGGGTACTCAGCACTCCCAGTCCTCCTACCGCAATAGCCAGCACGCCGATGACCAGCACCCTGCCATACATATAATTGATAAAGCCTTCTTTATCCCTTATCCTGTTGACATCCACATCCTTGCTGACAATAACCCCCGTTTTTACCTCGCCGCTTTGCTTCATATTGACAGCCGTATAAACGAGATACAGCCCGCTTAAAATAATCAGATAGTCAAATAAATTAGTTCCCATATCTTCCTCTTTTCTCTCCGTTACTGTAATCCCAAAAACGTTTCCACCGCCTGTTCCATCCCATCCTTTTCACAAACATGGTCATGCACCACCGGTGCCGAACGTATTTCTTCAATCGCTTTCGGTATTGCCACTTTGGAAATCGAGGACAGTTCATCCACCAAATCAAAATCCGTCATGGAATCGTATTTTTCATCTATGGCTTTCATCACACTTCTTGTAAATTTGTAAGGGCTGGCCGTAGAAGCGATGATTGCCGGCGTATGGTCTTTTGTCTCTTCCACATATTTATGGTATACACAGGCCGCTACCGCCGTATGGGTGTCTATGATGTAGCCGCATTTCTCCTGCAAAGCGCGGATAGTCTGCGCCGCTTCCTCTTCCGATGCGAAGCCCCCATAAAAATCCGTAAGCTTTTCTCCCATTTCCTTGGTAATCTCATATTTTCCGGCTCCCGCCAGGGCATTCATATAGTCCCTGTTCTTTTCCGGGTCATTGCCCGCTATCCGATATATCAAACGTTCCAAATTGCTGGAAATCAGGATATCCATGGACGGGGAGCTGGTCAGCACAAACTCCCTGTTTTTATCATATATCCCTGTACGAAAGAAATCGTACAGCACTTTATTGTCATTGGATGCGCAAATCAGCCTGCCGATAGGAAGCCCCATATTTTTCGCATAAAATGCCGCCAGGATATTCCCGAAATTCCCTGTGGGAACTACAACGTTTATTTTATCCCCTTCCCCAATCTTCCCTGCTTCCAAAAGCTTTACATAAGCGTACACATAGTACACAATCTGGGGCACCAGACGGCCGATATTAATGGAGTTGGCGGAAGAAAACTGATAACCCTGCCTGTCCATCCTTGCCGCCAGCTCTTTATCTGCAAAAAGCTTCTTCACCCCGCTCTGGGCATCGTCGAAATTGCCATGGATACCCACCACATATGTATTTTCCCCTTTTTGGGTAACCATCTGCCTTTCCTGGATAGGGCTGACGCCGCTTTTAGGGTAAAACACGATAATCTTCGTTCCCTTAACTCCCGCAAAGCCGGCCAGGGCCGCTTTCCCCGTATCCCCGGAAGTGGCTGTCAAAATAACGATTTCGTTTTTAACCTTGTTTTTCCGCGCCGCCGTAATCATCAAATGGGGCAGGATAGACAAAGCCATATCCTTAAAAGCGATAGTTGCCCCATGGAACAGTTCCAGAAAATACGCGCCGTCCGCCTGGACCAAAGGAGCAATTTCCTTTGTATCGAATTTGGAATCATAGGCGCTGTCAATGCAGCTTTTCAGTTCTTCCTCTGTAAAATCCGTCAGATAGAGACGCATTACTTCATAGGCAATTTCCTGATAGGTCATCCCCGCCAATTCTTTCAGGCCTTTCCCAAGCGCCGGTATATGGTCCGGCACGAATAATCCGCCGTCATCGGACAGCCCCTTCAGAATAGCTTCGGAAGCCTTTACCTGAATCCTGTTATCCCTCGTGCTATTGTATACAATTTCCATTATAATTTTCCCTTTCTGATTTATAGTTCCGCAAATTCCGCAAATTAGGAATAATAATCAATGCTATTCATTATAGCATGTAATCACAGTCTGCGCAATCAGGAAAAGAACTCATGTCCACCATAAGAGAACAACAAAGTAAGGCTGTTGTCAAACCATTTCATCCGCTCGGGGTCCGCATATTTGCGCGCTGCAAAGTATAGGGCCCCCTCCGTAATGTCCTCGCCGTACAAAACCCTCTTCACCGCTTCTTTCGTATCCTCGCTGACCTTTACCTCCGCCAGGCGCCCGTCCTTTACAGGAGAAAACTGGACCGTTCCGTTACCCCTCTGATATACCACTTCCTTCACGCTGTTCGGGAATTTGCTGCTTTCCACCCGGTTCATAATCACTCCGGCCACCAGCATTTTCCCTTTCATATCCTCACAGCCGGCTTCCGCTTCCACAATCTTTAGAAGTATGTCATAGTCCTCCTGGGATAAGGTATATTTGGCTTTCCGCTCCAAAACGCTGTAATCCACGACCCTCTGCCCGGAAGAGGCTTCCGTTACCATGCCCATAAAGCTGGAAGCATCCAGCCCGGCCCGTTCTTCCATAAAACGTATCTGAAACGCCGGGGTAGAGGCAATACGGTTAATCTGCAGCTCTTTCAGGTTAAACCAAGACACCGCAAATATCCCCTGGCACAAAATCAGCATCATGATACTCTTTTTATACTTATACATTTTTCCATCCTCTTTGATAAAATCTGTTCGGTCAAATTACATTCTCCAAACAGCTTGTATATAAAATACTTCTGTCATAGAAATGTAACACTTCTTTAATATTTTATACAAAGAGTGCTGGAATTATTTCTAAAAAATTTCTAAATTTGTATTTTTTTTCTGTTTTTACGTCAACTCCACAAAATTACGGCCTAATATGACATTCTTGGACATATTTTACCCCATTTCTGCGCGGCCTTTTGCGCATGTCAATTTTCACGGGCGGTATAGATTGCGGCATGTTTCCCGGCAGTATCATGCCTGCGGCATTCGCCTCCCGTCTATTTCTCCCCGTAGTCCACAAAGCAGATGTTTAAATCCACATCTCCCTCCACGCCCGGTATATCCCCTTCGGTTGTATACTGCCACATCTGGAATTTATAAGGGTAATCCGGTATGTCCTTCTGCTGAGAAAGCCAGATATCATAATCGGTCAGCTTGGTCAGGTTAATTTCCTTAATCAGCCATTCTTTCGTTCCGTAAATCATCGGCTTATAGCCCGCCGCCTTAATATTTTCCAAAAACGCCCTTGCCACTGCAGTCTTTTCTTCTTTGGACAGGACTTCCACCCTCGCCTTATCGTTCTGCACATATTCCATATCGAAGGCCACCGGATAAGTAATATGGCGTTCTGTCAGCGTCTGAATAATAAAATTGGATTCTTCCACAGCCTCTTCCGCCGTTATTGCCTGGGAAAAGAAATAAACCCCGATTTCCAGCCCGGCCTCTGAAGCTTTATTCATATATTCATCAAACTTTTCATCCAGCATAATCTGTCCGCTGCCATAACCCCTGGAGCCCAGCCGCAGCATCACAAACTCAATGCCCGATTCCTTCAGCGCCTGGAAATCCACATCGCCGTTATACTTGGACAAGTCCGCCCCCAAATAGGAGACGCTCCTGCCGCTTTCATAATAAGCCATTTTATCCGCCCTCATCTGCAGCTTGGTATAATCATATGTATTTTGTTCCAGGTAGGGGTTGATGAGCACCCATTCTTCCGAACCATCCGCAAAAGTGAGCAGCGTATGCTTACCGTCCTTGGACGGGTCCTCTTCCTCTTCCTTTTTGGCCTCTTCCTCCGCCAGCGCCTTGGCCTCTTCATCATAACGGGCAGATTTTTCTTTCTCCGCCTCCCCGCCGGCATTTCCCGACGTATCGGCAGCGCTTGCCCCAGTTCCCGTTCCGGTTTCCGTTACAAACTCTTCTTCCTCCGGATACATATCCCAAAAATCCAAATCGGACGCGGTCAGCTTATTTTCCTGGTAAAGCCGCTCTACCTCCTGCATGCTTTTCCTTCCTGCAAATCCCACCACCGGAACCTGTTCGGTTACCGGCGTCTGGGCATCCTCTTCGTCCGCTCCCTGGCTTCCCTCTTCGCCGGCAGCCCCAGCGCCTTCTTCATGTTCCAAAGCAAGCACCGTTGTCTCCTTCTCCTGTTCCTGCTGTCTAAGCCGCTGCCTCCTGGCTTCTTCCTGTTTATTAGAAAAGACCACTACCCCAAGAATGAGCAGAACGGACAAGCTGACCCCCATCAGCATATACTTCATGGACAAGCTTGCATTTCTTTCCTCACTTTCACCGGGCAATTTCATAGTATTCCTCCCTTTCGCTATTTACTAACAGAGATGTTTCGTTTACTATAATAATATTATAAAACGGCTATATCATCCTCCGCATATCTATCCGATACTCTAATTAATTTAACATGAAATGAAAAAGTTCGCAATGCTTTTACATAATAACATAAAAGCATGCCTGCAATTTAGGTTACGGCCAGGCACAACTGGAAATGGCGCAGCACTGCGCGGAAAAGAGGAAAAATGAATCATATGAAAACAAGGGAAATCATTGGAAAAATCATAATCTTCCCCCTCCTTTTGGGCATTTCGTTTCTTGCCGGATGCGGCAGGCCCAAGGAGCCTCTCAGCCGGACAGGGTTTTATTTCGATACGGTCATAACTATTTCCCTTTATGACAAACGGGAGGAAAAACTATTGGACCAGTGCTTTTCCATGGCCCAGTCTTATGAGAATCTGCTCAGCAAAACAGTGGAAAACAGCGATGTATGGAATATTAATCATGGAAACGGCCAGCCGGTTGGCGTAAGCGATGACACACTGACCCTGCTTCGCGCCGCCCTGTCCTATGCCCGGCTCACCGATGGAAGGATAGACCCCACCATTGGCCCGGTTACAAAACTATGGGATTTCTCCCCTTCTTCCGACGGGCTTATCCCCTCCCAGGAAGATTTGGAAGAAGCCTTATCCCATGTGGGGTACGAAAAAATACTTATAGAAGGCAATACGGTATGCCTTTCCGACCCCCAGGCAGAAATTGATTTGGGGTTCATCGCCAAAGGCTACATCGCGGACCGGCTCAAAGACTATCTCCTCTCCCAAGGGGTGGAAAGCGCCACCATTAACCTCGGGGGCAATGTGCTGGCCATCGGCAGCCGCCCGGACAACTCCCCATTCCGTATAGGAATCCAGGAGCCTTTTGCCCCGGAAGGCACCGCCGCCCTTGTTTTGCCCGTCACCGATTTATCCGTAGTATCCTCTGGCATCTATGAACGTTATTTTGAAAAGGATAGCACTATTTACCATCATATACTTGATACGAAAACAGGCTATCCCGTGCAGAATAGCCTGTTTGAAGTCACCATTTTATCCGAATCTTCCATGGACGGGGATGCCCTCTCCACCACCTGTTTCCTTTTGGGGTTGGAAGACGGAATGAACCTCATCGAATCCCTGGAAAACACCGAAGCCGTCTTCCTCACGTCCGACGGCTCCGCCCATGCTTCCAGCGGGCTGGATTTTTAAGCCCATGGAAGCCTCCTATTTTCGCCAAAAACCATTATAATCCCACTCTTGCCATTCCCTACCGCTTCACAATCGATTTCCGGGGGCATTTCTCCGCACAAGTGCCGCAGCCTGTGCATTTCTCATAATCAATCGCGGCATTAAAGTCCGCCACCGTAACCGCCTCCGAAGGACAGTTCTTTTTGCAGAGCTGGCATCCGATACAGCTTACCGTACAAGACTTCATCGCCACCGGCCCTTTATCCTTGGAGCTGCAGGCCACCGCATATGGGGCATCGTAAGGAATCAGCTCGATTAAATGCTTCGGGCATACCTCCACACATTTACCGCAGGCCTTACATGCCTCCTTATCCACTACGGCCACCCCGTTGACCACATGAATCGCATCGAAGGGGCAGGCCGATACGCAGCTGCCGTAGCCCAGACAGCCATAATTGCATGATTTAGGCCCGCCATTGGGAACAAAAGCCAACATCCTGCAGTCTTCTATTCCGTGATAGTCATAATCCGCTTTCGTCTTTTCGCAATCCCCCTGGCATTTGACAAAAGCTACCTTTCTTGCCGAATCTTCCGCCTCGACCCCCATAATCCCGGCGATTACTTTGCCCACCGGCTCGCCGCCCACAGGGCATGCATTGACCGGCGCTTCGCCCTTGGCGATGGCCGCCGCCAGGCCGGAACAGCCCGGGAAACCGCACCCGCCGCAATTATTTCCTGGCAATGCATTCAACACCGCTTCTTCCTTCTCATCCACTTCTACCTTAAACTTAATGGCAGCAACGCCCAGAAACAGGCCTATGAAAAGCCCTACTCCCCCAACGATTGCCGTTGCTGTAAGTACACCTGATATCATCTCATTAACCATGCCCTTTCTGTCATCTGCCCGCACCTATCCATAGATTGCATGCCTATCCGTAGATTGCATGCCTATCCGTAGATTGCATGCCTATCCCTTGATTGCATGCCCATCCGTTGTTTGCATGCCTATCCATCGATTGCGCACACTGGGCAGATACGATATTTACAAAACACATTCCCTGCAAAACAGCTTCTGCCATGGGTTGGCCGCCCCATTGCGGACAACCGGGCACCGAACCCGCTGCACTGCTACAGCAAACCGGAAAATCCGCAGAATGCAATCGCCATCAGGCCTGCAGTCACAAGCACAATAGGCATGCCCTTAAAGGATTCCGGTATGTCGTTGAATTCTATCTTCTCGCGGATTCCTGCCAGAATAATAATAGCGATGGTAAACCCTACCGCAGTAGCAAACCCGTTCACAATACCTGTCAAAATGCCATAATTTTTCTGCACGTTGGTAAGGGCTATCCCCAAAACGGCACAGTTCGTCGTAATTAACGGCAAGTATACGCCCAATGCCTGATAAAGGGAAGGCATGAATTTCTTTAAAAACATTTCCACAAACTGTACCAAAGCGGCAATCACCAAAATAAATACGATGGTCTGCAAATATGTCACATCAAATTTTTCCAGTATGAACTTATAAATCACCCCGGAAACCGCAGAGGCCAGCGTAATGACGAAAATAACCGCCACGCCCATGCCCGCTGCCGTATTCGTTTTCTTAGATACTCCAAGGAAAGGGCAAAGCCCCAAAAACTGGCTTAAAACCACGTTATTTACTAAGGAAGAACTGATTAATATAATGAGCAAATCCTGAATCATTTTTGCGTATCCTCCTTTCCTTCTCCGTAAAACCTGCGGCTGCATCCCTTTTCCCCACAGTTCATGCAGTCCTCGTTACAGCCGGACTGAATCTTCGACATATCCTTGCCCTTCTTTTCCCCGTTAATCCGCACCTTATTCTGCACCGCCGTAAGAGCCGCCAGCACGAAAAATGCGCCGGGAGCCATAATGAAAATAGCGCAGGGAACATAGGCGTCGGGCATTATGCGCATTCCGAAGATTTCCCCGGCGCCAAGCAGTTCCCGTACCGCCCCGATGCATGTCAATGCAAAAGAAAATCCTAAGCCCATCCCTATCCCGTCAAAAAGCGAAGGGATAATGGGGTTCTTGGAAGCGTAAGCTTCAGCCCTTCCCAAAATAATACAGTTCACCACAATCAGCGGGATATAAAGGCCCAGCGCGTCATAAAGCGCAGGGATGAATCCCTCCAGCAAAAGCTCTACCATTGTCACGAAAGAAGCGATTACAACGATAAAAGCCGGTATCCTCACTTTATCCGGAATAATGTTCCGGAGCATAGAAATAATCATATTGCTCAACGCCAGCACCACCATTGTGGTAAGCCCCATCCCCAAACCGTTCATGGCAGAGGTCGTAACCGCCAGCGTGGGGCACATCCCCAACATCAATACGAAAGTGGGGTTTTCTTTTATCAGGCCGTTATAAAGCCGTTCCATTGCATTCCCGTTATTCATTGCCGCTCCCCCCTTCCATCAATACTTCCCTGAAATAATACAGTCCGCCGTTTACGCCATTGGTAACAGCGTTGGTCGTAATCGTTGCCCCGCTGATGGCATCGATTTGGTCATCCCCTGCCGCACCCGTTTTTACATATGTAAAGCTTTCTGCCGTTTTGTCTGCGAACTGGGGTTTCAGCACTTCTTCCGCGCGCATGCCCAGCCCCGCCGTTTCCGATATGGACAAAAGGGAAATCCCGTTCAGCGTACCGTCATTGCGGACGCCCATCATGAATTCAATATCGCCGCCATAGCCTTCATGGTCGTTCACGGTAATTACATAGCCCAGCACAGCGCCGCTGCCATCCAGCGCTTTCATCACTTCGCCGATATCCACGCCGGCAAAGCCCTGCTCCGCCCAGCCCTCCGGCATAAAAATGGTTTCCCCATCCTGTTCAACCACCCCAATCGTCTCAAAGGAAGCAGCATCCTGGAATACCTCCATGCAAGCCTTCTGCTTGGCCTTTTCCTTCTGTATGGCAATCGGCTCCTTCGTTACCTGATATACTGCGCCTAAAACCAATCCGGCCAGCAGCGTAATAGCGAATAAAATCATAGCGTCCTTTAACATGCCGCCGCTCTTTTCCTGATTCATGCTTTCTTCCCCCCTTTCGTGCCAAATGCTTTTGGCAGGGTTATCTTTTCAATTAACGGCACCAAAAGGTTGCCGATGATAATCGCATAGGAAACCCCTTCCGAAGAGGGGCCGAAAATACGGAAAATCCCCGTCAGGCACCCAAGTAAAATCCCATAGACATATTGCCCGTTCTTCGTAATCGGCCTGGTCACATAATCGGTAGCCATAAAGAAAGCGCCTAACATCAACCCACCTCCGGCCAGCTGGGCGCTGATATAAGCCGGGTCGAAGCCATGCCCCCCAAACAGGCAGGCAAACAAAACGAAGCTGACAATATAGCTGCCCGGAACGCGCAAGTCTATCACGCCCAGCAGGATTAAGAAACAAGCCCCTAAAACAATGGCTATCATGGACGTTTCCCCGATGGTTCCCGACGTCTTCCCTATAACCATGGATAAGATATCCACCGGCTCCCCGTTTTTCATCGCCGCCAAAGGCGTTGCTCCCGTATATGTATCGCACTCAAAATTGGTCATAATCGAAGTAAAAGAAATCAGCAAAAAGCACCTTGCCGCCAGCGCAGGGTTCATAAAATTCTGCCCCAGCCCGCCGAAAAGCATTTTCACCACCAAAATGGCGAATACGCCGCCGACTACCCCTATCCACCAGGGCGCACTGGAAGGTAAATTCAATGCCAGCAAAAGCCCCGTGACCACTGCCGAATAATCCCCGATGGTCACCTTCTTATTCATTAGCTTTTCATAGGCAAATTCTGTAAAAACAGTGGTTGCCACCGTTATCGCTATCAGTATAAGCGCATCAATCCCGAAGTTGTAAATCCCGAAGCCAGCCGCCGGGAGAAGCGCAATCACCACCGCCAGCATGATGCTGCTTGTGGTCACCTTGCTCCTCACGTGGGGATTGGATGACACCTTCATCAAATCACTCACTTGTATGTACCTCCTATTTTTATTCCAGTTCCGCAAATCCCCTACCAATGCCCTTATCGCAGAGCAATTTCTGGCCGCTTTCGCGTCCACAAATTCTCTGGGGCATTGTCCGGGCACTTGCTGTTTTTTATTCCAGTTCCGCACATGCCCTACCAATACTCTTTTTCTCGCAGAGCAATTTCCAGCCGCTCCGAGTCTGTAAATTCTCCGGAGTATTGTCCAGGCATGTGCTGTTTTTTATTCCAGTTCCGCAAGTTCCCTTCTTGCTACTTCTTGCGCTTGGCCAGCTGCATTTTGCGCATGGATTTGATAGTTTGGGTGAGGGGCCGTTTAGCCGGGCAGATGAAACTGCAGCAGCCGCATTCGCAGCACTCCATACCGTTATGGGAAAGGAAAGCCTCCTCATCATAATGCTCCGCAAAGTCCGCCAGTTTCCGGGGTACTACCCTTCCTGGGCAGACTTCCACGCACTTCCCGCAATTTATACATGCGCTCGGTTCCATCCTGGACACATCATCCTGGGTTAAACACAAAAGAGCTGACGCCGTCTTCGTAGTAGGCACATCCAAATCGAAAATGCCGAAGCCCATCATAGGCCCCCCGGAAACAATTTTCACCGGCTTTTCTTTGAAGCCGCCCGCCTCCTCAACCAGTTCATGGTAGTTCGTTCCAATCCTCACAATAAAATTGCGCGGATCCGCTACGGCATCCCCCGTCACCGTCACAATACGGTGCATCAGCGGCTTCCCCAGCATGACCGCATGGTAAATGGCAACAATCGTATCCACATTATCCACTACACAGCCTACGTCCGCCGGGAGCATCTTGGAATTGATGCTTCTGCCCGTAGTTGCATAAATAAGCTGTCTCTCCGCCCCTTGGGGATATTTCGTTTTTAACGCTTTGACGGTAATCCTGTTTTCGTCCTTCGTCAATTTTTTCAGCAATTCGATGCAGTCCTGCTTGTTGTCCTCCACCGCCAGAATCCCCCGGGCATTATCGAACAGCCGAAGCATAATTTTCAGGCCCTCCACCAGCTTCTCCGGCTCTTCTAACATCCTCCGGTAATCTGAAGTTAAATAAGGTTCGCACTCCGCACAGTTAGCAATCACATAATCTATTTTTTCCGGCTCTTTGGGCGACAGCTTGATAAAAGTAGGAAAACCGGCTCCCCCCATACCTACCACTCCCGCTTCCTTCACTCGGCCGATAATCTCTTCCTTCGTTAATTGCTCTGCCGACTCCACCGGTGAATATTCCACTTCCTTATATTCCCCATCATTTTCCACCACAATGCTCATCACATTATCGCCTGTCACTACACGCCTGGGCTCAATTGCCTTAACGGTTCCCGATACCGTAGCATAAATCGGTGCGGACACAAAGCCGGACGCTTCCGCAATTTTCTGTCCGGTCAATACATAATCGCCTTTTGCCACCACCGGCGTCGCCGGTGCGCCGATATGCTGGGATAAGGGATACACTAAATCCCCCTTGGGCAGCACCGCCTTTATCGGCTTATCTTTCGACAAATCCTTCCCGTCATAAGGATGGATACCGCCCACGAATGTTAATTTTGCCATTTGTCACCCTTCTTTCTCTCAGAATTACAAAGCCGTCACGCGACAACTTTTTAATAACAATATACTATTTTTCTACAAAAAATACTACTGAAATTTGAAAAAACATGATATTATAATAGCAGTTCAATGAATTTTAGGTTGAGAGAATATTCTGACAATATATTCCGTTCAAATCCTGTTGCACCGGGCATTCCGTCAAGCCCCGGAACAGAAGTCAGTCGGGGAGCGGCCCTCCTGACTTCTATGGTCTTGACTCCATGGTGCAGAAGGCTTTTCACAGAATATATTGTCAGAATATTCGGCCAAGGTTATTGATTATGCGATAGCTTCGTTAAAAGGAGATAATTTATGAGAACACTGCGTCAAACTATACATTTGCCCGAATTGGGTTATCCTTTGGAAAAAATTGCGCCTTTGGATAAAATTCTTTTTCTCGATATAGAAACGACTGGGTTTACGGCGAAAAGTTCTTCCCTATATTTGATTGGAACCGCTTACCTGGAGGATGGGAAGTGGTATGTGAAGCAATGGTTTGCCAATACTTATGAGGAAGAAAAGGAAATTATCTCCGCATTTTTCAGCTTTGCCCGGAAATTTACCCATTTGATTCATTTTAATGGGAACAATTTTGACCTTCCTTTTATCCTCCAAAAATGTAAGCAATATGATTTGCCCTACCAGTTCAGCAATCTGGAAGGGATTGATATTTACCGCAGGATTGCCCCTTATAAATCTTTCCTGCGGCTTCCAAACTGCAAGCAGAAAACCCTGGAACAGTTCCTTGGGATTGAGCGGGAAGATACGTACAGCGGCGGAGAGCTCATCAGCGTTTATCATACGTATGTAAAGACACCCACCGATTATGCTTTGCAGGCGCTTGCACTGCATAATGCGGACGATTTGGCCGGGATGCTTAAGGTTCTTCCTCTGCTTTCCTATTATGATTTACTGAACGAGCTGCCCCGCCCAAAAAAGGTGCAGGCCAACTACTACAACGATATGAACGGAGACAGGCATCAGGAGCTGATTATGAAGCTCTCCCTTCCCTCCCCGCTTCCCCGCGCCCTTTCCGGCACTGCCGACGGCTGTTATTTCAAAGGGGAGGGCCTTGAAGGAACTCTGCGCGTTCCCCTCTATGAGGAAGAAATGAAATATTTTTATTCCAACTATAAAAATTATTATTATCTTCCTGATGAAGATACGGCCATTCATAAATCCGTAGCTTCTTATGTGGACAAAAAGCACCGCGTCCAGGCCACTGCCAAAAACTGCTATACCAGAAAACTGTCCACTTATCTTCCTCAATGGGATATCCTATTCCAGCCTTTCTTCAAGAGAAGCTATGATGACAGAAATGTCTTTTTTGAATTAACTGAAGAAATGAAAAAAGAGCGCCCGCTTTTCGCGCAATACGCCGGACACATCATCAATATGATTGCCAGTTCATATACAAATCCTTAAAATGGTTTCTCATAAAAGAACGGATTACGCCTGTCATAGCCGATTTCCCGGTAATTGATAATCTGTTCTGTGTTGCCGATAAACAACACTCCTCTACGGGCAAGCGCCTTGTAGAATTTGATGAATACTTCATTTTTTGCTTCTTCGGTAAAATATATCAATACATTGCGGCAAACAATCAGGTGCCAGCCTTCCCGGTATATATCTTTAATCAGATTATGCTGGGCAAACTGCACCTGTCTTTTTATCTTCTCCGATATCTGATAAGACAAGCCTACCTTGGTAAAATATTTCTTCTTCAAATCCTCCGGCACATTGGCAACGCTTTTTTCGCCGTACAAGCCTACCTTTGCCTTGGCAATCACCTGCTTATCCAAATCTGTAGCATATATCCTTATTTTCTCCAAAGGCATATGCCTGGAAAGTGCCATAACAAGGGAATACGGCTCATCCCCTGTGGAACATGCCGCACTCCATATTTTTAAATCGGTTCCAAATTTTCCAATCAATCCTGGAATAATTTCCTTATCCAATATTTTCCACTGCTCTGTATTGCGGTAAAACTCGGATACATTTATGGTAAGGTAATTGACAAACTCTTCGAACTTTGCTTTATCGGTCTTAAGCAAATAAACATACTTATCATATCCCTTTACATTGCTTTTGGCAATCAGCGTATCAATACGGCGCTTCATTTGATTTTCCTTATAAGCGTTCAGGTCGATACCCGTAAGGCCATAAATCGCTTTCTTAAACCATTCGTAATTGTTAGCTGCCAAAATACCTGCCGTTAAGTCCATATTGTTTCTTCCATTAAACTCCTATTCTGCTGATGTTTCTTCCTCTGTTTCCTGCTCGTTTGCAATAACTGCATCGATATCCACAGATACTACATCTTCATTCTCTTCCGCCGCTTCTTCCTTCGGTTCCGGGGCAAGCATTGCCTTTATGCTTAAGCTGATTTTTTTGTCTTCATCGTTAAAATCAACTACTTTTGCCGTAATTTCTTCGCCTACTTTTAATACGTCCGCAGGTTTCTCAATATGTTCTTTCGCGATTTGAGATACGTGGAGCAGTGCATCAACGCCCGGCTCCAGCTCGATGAATGCGCCGAAGCTGGTCATCCTTGCCACTTTGCCTGTAACTACGCTTCCCACCGCATATTTCTCCGCCGCATCCTTCCAGGGATTGGCATCCGCAAATTTAAGGCTGAGGGCAATCTTATTCCCTGAAATCTCCTTAATCAATACCTTCACTTTCTCGCCAACCTTGAAAACTTTTCTGGGATTCTCTACCCTGCCCCAGGACATTTCGGAAATATGAAGCAGGCCGTCGGCCCCGCCCAAATCAATAAACGCGCCAAAATCGGTTACGTTCTTAACCGTGCCTTCCACCACATCGCCTTCTTTGATGGATTCGAACAGTTTCCTCTGCATTTCTGCTTTTTCCGCTACAATCAGCTGCTTACGGTCGCCGATGTATCTTCTTCTCTTCGGATTATATTCGCTGATAACAAATTGTATTTCCTGTCCGGCATACTTGGACAAATCCCTTTCATATACATCCGATACAAGGCTCGCCGGGATGAAGATTCTCACTTCTTCCACTACAACGCTTAAGCCGCCTTCCAAAACTTGAGACACCTTCGCGGTAAGCACTTCCTTATTGTTAAACGCTTCCTCAATCCTCTTATTCCCTCTGTCGGCCGCCAGCCTTTTATAAGTAAGCATGACTTGTCCTTCTCCGTCATTTACTTTTAATACCTTAACCTCCATCGTGTCGCCTGGTTTTGCAACAGACGTCAAATCCACATTGGGTTCGTTGGTATACTCGCTCCTCGTCAATACACCGTCCGATTTGTAGCCGATATTGAGAATAATCTCTTCAGGCTTTACATCGATAACTGTGCCTTCAACTACCTCTCCCGCATGTATTGTCTTAAATGATTCTTCTAACATTTGTTCAAAAGTTAATTCTGACATAATTTTGAACCTCCTCAATAATATTATTTGGGGTCGACGCCCCGGCAGTAATACCGACCGGTGAAGCCGTTTTAGGTAGCTCTAAACGCAAGTCATCCAGTGTCTGTATAAAATAAGTATTCTCACATTCTTCTTTACAAATCTCGTACAGCTTCCTTGTATTAGAACTGTGAGTACCCCCTATTACTATCATGCTCCCAACCTGAGCCGCAACCCTTCTCGCCTCAGTCTGCCGTTCTTCCGTTGCGTTACATATGGTGTCCGCAACAAGACTATTGTAACCTTTTTTCGAAAAAATTTCAACTAATTCTTTAAATTTGTTGTAGTTAAATGTCGTTTGGGCTACAATGCATATTTCCTGTTCTTTTAAACGAATATTTTTTTCTTCATTTACGAACTTTTCCGCCTGTTCGATGGACTCGATAACCACCGTTTCCGTTACCGACCACCCTCTGATTCCTTCCACTTCAGGATGCCCCGAATTGCCGATAATCACAATCCTCTTCCCCTGCCTGCTTTCCTTTTCCACAATATTATGTATCCGTTTCACAAAGGGGCATGTGGCATCCACGTATTCCAGCCCTTTTTCTTCCAGCAGGTCATAAACCTCTTTGGCCACGCCATGGGAACGGATAATGACTACCCCTTCGTCCAGGCCCTTCAGCCCTTCCAGCCCTTCCACTACCCTGACGCCCCGGTTTTCCAGGTCTTTCACCACTTCTTCGTTATGGATGATAGGGCCATATGTGAAAATTTTTTTCCCTTCCCCTATCTGCTCATAGACCTTGTCTACCGCCCTTTTCACCCCAAAGCAGAAACCGGCGCTCTTCGCCCTGATTACTTCCATCCCTTTGTCTCCTTGCTGCATATTAACCGCATAAACCAATAATCTTCTCCACCACTTCCTCTATAGACATATCGGAAGAATCTACCAGAACCGCATCCTCCGCCTGGCACAGGGGCGAAATATCCCTGTTCATATCCCGCTCATCCCGTTCTATAATCTCTTTTTCGAGCTGTTCGAAATCGCATTCCTCTCCCTTAGCCAACAGTTCATCATATCTTCTCTTCGCCCGGACTGTGCTGCTCGCCGTCAGGTATACTTTTACGTCCGCATTCGGCAGCACGCATGTTCCGATATCCCTTCCGTCCATCACCACATCCGCATCCTTTGCCAGCTGCTGCTGCAATTCCACCAGCTTTTTACGCACTTCCGGATTGGGGCTGGTAACGGAAGCCATGTTTCCCACCTCTTGTGTCCGTATCATCCCGTTTACGTTTTCACCGTTCAGAAATACAACCTGCTCGCCGTCCACATACCGGATGGTAATATCCGCATCCTTGCATGTCTCGCTTATTTTCTCTTTTTCTTCCCCGCGGATTCCATTTTTTAAGAAATAAAGCGCCATGGCCCTGTACATAGCGCCCGTGTCCACATAAATAAACTGCTTCCTCTCCGCAACTTTTTTCGCCACCGTGCTCTTCCCTGCCCCGGCCGGGCCGTCTATCGCTATATTATATCCCATACTGTTGTCCTCCTATTAGAAGTTCCGCAAGAGCCTTCCCAGTACCCAAACCCTTTGCGGATGGATTGCCGGTTGCTTTCGCACCCAGTAATCCATCCGGGGTACTGTCCAGGCTCTTGCTGTTTTTAGTTCCGCAAGAGCCCTCCCAATGCCCAAACCCTTTGCGGATGTATTTCCGGCTGCTTTCGCACCCGGCAATCCATCCGGGGTACTGTCCAGGCTCTTGCTGTTTTTAGTTCCGCAAGAGCCCTCCCAATGCCCAGCCTTTTGCGGATGTATTCCCGGTTGCTTTCGCACCCGATAATCCATCCGGGGTACTGTCCAGGCTCTTGCTGTTTTTAGTTCCGTGTCATAGAGAGCGCCGCCGATGTTCCCGCCAGATAGCCGGTAGACCAGGCAATCTGTAGGTTAAACCCTCCTGTCAGGGCGTCTACATCCAGCATTTCCCCGGCAAAATAAAGGCCTTTCACTATCTTCGACTCCATGGTGGAAGGGTTCACTTCCTTTACGCTGATGCCTCCCCGGGTAATTATCGCTTCCTCATAGCCGCGCATTCCCGTTACCGTCATCTCCATATTTTTTATGAGATGCACAAAATGCGCCCTCTCCCCTTTTGTAATTTCATGGATTTTCTTCTCCCCCTCAATGCCGGATAAATCCACCATAACCGGAATCAGCTTGGAAGGGAACAGGCCCCCCAGGGAATTTTTGAACTGCTTGTTCTTATTTTCTTCAAAATCCCTCAAAAGCCGCTTATCCAGCTGCTCAGGGCTTAATGCGGGCTTTAAATCCAGACGCAGCACGGCGCGGCCGCCCTTGCATTTCTTTCCATAATAACTGCTCGCGCTCAAAATCAATGGCCCGCTCACCCCGAAATGGGTAAACAGCATCTCCCCGAATCCTTCATAAAAAGCCTTCTTCCCATCCTGGGAAAGGGATATCTTGACATTTTTTAAGGAAAGCCCCTGTAAATCCCGGCACCATTTTTCCAGGACGGTAAGAGGCACCAGGGAAGGGGAAGTCTCCTTTATCGTATGCCCCTTTTCCTCCGCCATCCGGTAGCCGTCCCCGTCAGAACCCGTCAGAGGATAGGAAAGCCCTCCTGTGGCCAGGATTACCCCATCTCCATATTCTGTCTCCCCATCGGAAAATTCCACGCCTTTTACCTTTCCTTCCTGTACCAGCAGGCTTTTCGCCTGCTTTCGGAGACGGATATCCACCTTTTCCTTTTTCAGCTGATTAGCAAGCGCCCCTATCACATCCGAGGAATGGTCGGAAACAGGAAATACCCTTCCTCCCCTCTCCGTCTTCAGCCGGCAGCCCGCCTTTTCAAACCAATCCATGGCTGCCTGATTATCAAAGCCGTAAAACGCACTGTATAAAAACTTCCCGTTGGTCACCACATTGCCAAACAAAACATCCATATCGCATTGATTGGTAAGGTTACATCTCCCTTTTCCCGTAATGAAAAGCTTCTTCCCTAATTTTTCATTTTTTTCGCACAGGAGCACTTCGCAGCCCTGCCCTGCCGCAGCAGTCGCCGCCATCATACCCGCAGCTCCACCGCCGATAACAATAATTCTTCCCATTTAGCCACTCCCGCATATCATTTTTCGCCGTCTTTCATCAAGGGATAATCCAGCATCGGCACTTCATCAATAAAATTTATTTCATCATTCAAATAAATCTGATAATTATTCCACGCCTCTTCCAGCATTTCCAGATTCTTCTTCACATCCTCCGGCCTCTTTAGGCACAGCGCCACCACCAGGGCGTTAATCAGGCTAAGGGGCGCAACCAAAGAATCCACAATGGACACCATATCGCTTCTGGCAAAAAGGTTGCAGGAAGAATAAAGGTTCATTGGGGAATGCACGCTGTCCGTAATGGCAATTACTTTCGCATTCCTGTCATTGGCAAACTCCATCGCTTTTAACGTGCGCATGGAATATCTGGGAAAACTGATGCCCACAATCGCATCCTTTTCGCCAATCCTTATCATCTGCTCAAACATCTCGCTGGCGCTGGTTGTCTTTAACAGCACCACATTTCCCCGAATCATATTCAGGTAAAAATGCAAAAAATCCGCCAGCGGCTCGCAGCTCCTGATTCCCACTATATATACGGTATGGGCCTCCAATATGGTATCCACCGCTATTTCAAAGGAAGCGCCGTCCAGATTGTCTATCGTATCCTGCAATTTTTCGATATCCGCTTTCAGCACCGAAGTCAATATCTCCGACTGAGTACTCCTTCCATATTTCACGCCGATTTTCTGGACGGAATTCAGCTTATCCTTCACCCATTCCTCCAAAGCCTCCTGAAACTCCGGGTAGCCTTCATAACCGATGCCAGCCGCAAACCTTACTACCGTAGATTCGCTCGTTCCCACCGTTTCTCCCAGCTTTGCCGCCGTCATGAACACCGCCTGTTCATAATGGTTAGTAATATAAGCCGCAATCGCCTTCTGGCTTTTGCTCATTTTAGGGTATTTTTCATTTATTTTTGAAATAACATCTATATTTTCTTCCTTCTTCGATTCCGCTTTCATTTCCATCCTAATGTATCCCTTATGCTGCGGGCAATGAAACAAACATAAACAAGCCCCTTCCAACCGTGCATCAGGGCTAATGTCTATATTATATTACCGAATCGAAGACCGGTAGTCAATATAAATGTAGTTTGAGTTTTCCCATTTTTTAAGTTGAAAAAAAGGAAATAAAGAATCGGGGATTGACAGGACAGAAGAAATATATTACTATCGAAAATAAGAAATGGGTTTTTACCGTACAGTGTTTTCGCTCAAGCGGGCTGCTCGTTTCTTTTTTTATTGCCAAGATGTCATACAGATACTTTTGTCATTATCCGCATGGCGGACTAACATACTTGCTGAATAAATGTTATGCCTTGTTACTCTCACCCTTTTATCATCATATACAGGCAATGCAAACCGGATGTCATACCTATACCATCCAAACATTGCATCTGTCTTATGCTTTTCTTTTCGGTTTACCTCATGTTTTCGATTGACCGCTATCCTTATAAGTTCCGGGATAGCCTGTGCGGCATTTGCTTTTGCCTTTGCCACCGCACCTTTTAAAGTAATACGGCTTTCTGAACTTGCATATTCATCGGGAAAATCTGTCGAAACATATATTTTTTCAGAAGTTTCCTCAATCTCGTAAAAATCTCCGATATACTCTTTAAGATATTCTTCGATGGCCGTCCAGTCATCCCGTACTTTCGCTTTAAACCGAATATCGTTAATTAGAACCAGTTTTTTGCCGTCAGCATCAGTTATGATGTTTATATTCCTGTTTTCAATCATCTCTTTTGTTCCCCTTTTTCTTTTCTCTTGATTTGTAGATATTAAACTCCCCTTCCGGCTTGCAATAAAGGTTTTTTAACAATGCCTGTTCATACGCATATTGTTGTTTTTGTCCGTGAACATAAGTCTCCTTAAAGCCATGTCATAGAAAAACTTGCCGGAAAGATGCATTTCCCCTGCGCCCCATTCCAAGGGAACAGCAGAGCATCCTGCCTCGTGTCCTCTTTCTGTTTCCTGTTAGTGTCCAGCTTATCCTACCAGTACAGCACGTTTTCAAAGTCCGTTTCCGTTCTTGCGCTTCCCTCGATACGTCGGACTACAGTAATTCTTTTTATTGATAAAACAATTACAGGAAAGGAGAGACAATTTATGGAGTACGGATAAAATCAGAATTCAGTTACCGGGTACGGAAGTATAGGAAACATAATAAGGAATATGCGTGTAGTAAGCAAGAAAAAATTGCATGATAGAGGCGGTAAAAGTGTATAACAATGAGATAAAAGCCAGCCCCGCCCCGGCTGGTTCTTTTTACCGCAGGATTGGGGGATACGCTTTTCAGAGTTCGGGATATGCCGACACGCTTGGCGAAAAAATATCCCATTTAATCTGCAATGAATTTGAGACAATATGTAGGTATTGGAATCAAATTTGAGAGGCAGCGTAAGGGTCCTTGCGCTGCCCCTCAAATTTGGCTTCGTTCACATTTTTCCAAAATCCTTTCCATCCGCTCTCTGGCATCCAGAATATCCTTCTTCCAGTCGGCGCTCCCGGTATACCACAGCTCCGTCACATATCTTCGCACGCCCATTTCCCAGAAAACGGAAATCATTCTCGGAAAATCCACATGCCCGGTTCCGAAAGGAACTTCCCGGAATATGCCTGGCTTCGTTTCCTTCAAATGCACCGCCGCTATATGCCCCTTTCCTTTCACGATATCTTCTTCCATATCGGAATGATACAGGCAGGAAGCGTTCGTCAGATTTCCCACATCCGGATATACTCCCAGGTAAATGGAATCCATCTCCTGCACAAATTCCATGGATTTGGAAACTGTGTTCATGAATTCCGTCTCCATCGTTTCAAACCCCAGCATCACACCCTTCTTGGCCGCCATATGCACAGCCTTTGCCAGATTTTTCTTAAACCTTTGACGGGTTTCCTCCGTGCTCTTTTCATAATATACGTCATACCCTGCCAGCTGAATCGTCCGGATTCCCAGTTCGTCCGCAAAATCAATGGCTTTCCCCATTATCTCCATGGCACGCCGCTCTATCTGGGGTGAACTGCTGCCCAAAGGGTTTTTGCGGTGCCCGGAAAGGCACATGGAGCGAATCGGAAGGCCGGTTTCATGCATTGTCCGCATCAGCTTTTCCATCTCTTCCCTGCCCATATCCAGACGTGCAATCTTTTCCTCTGTTTCGTCAATGCTGATTTCCATATAATCAAAACCCGCCTCTTTTGCCGCCAATAGCTTATCCCGCCATGACAATTCGGGCGGTACTGCTTTTTCATACAATCCGATTTCGTATTGCTTCTGCCCCGTATACATATCCTTCCTATCATCCTTTGCATTATATTAATATATTCAATCATATAATGTCTTTTAAGATTTGTATATTCATATAATCCACAATTAAAATTCACTTATTCCACATATATTTGTATATACAATCATATAATTCGAATTATATGATTGTATATGACCGTTTCAATCATTACAATTGACATACCGCCTTTTCTCTGCTATATTAAAACCAATCTACCTTTTCGGAATTATGTATGCGCTGAAAATCGGCCTATAAATATGTGGTTGAATATTGTATGATATAGAATATTTTTTAGGGGGTTAATATAGGAACAATGAAAAAAACAGCATTGATTTTGGGAATTATTTTCCTGTTTTTAACATTCATAGGCGGTGGATATGTTATCATAAATAATGGTCAGGTGAATGCAGGATATGCAGTTATTCCGGGAATTTGGGCTATGATATGTTTCGTATATTGCCGAAGCAAAAAATAAGGATAGTTTCATAAAGCAAATTTAATTCCCCCGAAAGGAGCAGCCACAATGAAACGCAGCAAATCGGACGTTTTAAACAGGCAAAGCCTGATTCTTGAATATTTACAGAAACACACCTACGCGAATATTGCGGAAATCGCAAACGAATTCCAGATTTCAGAAGCGACTGCCAGAAGAGATATCAACGCGCTGAAAAAAAGCGGCGATATCAAACTGGTCTTCAATAATATCGGCCTAAGCAGCGAGAAAAAATATTTGCCACAATTCGATAAAGGCCGCTGTTCCATGAGCAATGTGGATGCGAAAGAAGCAATCGCCCGCCAGGCCGCCTGCATGATTGAGAACGGGGATACCGTATTTATGAATGCCAGTTCCACCGCATTGCGCATATATCCCCACATCAAGGATATTTCCACCATTATTGTCACCAATAACGGAAAAAGCCTGACGGCTCCAAGAAATCCGGGCACCGAACTGGTATTGGTGGGAGGGGAGGTTTCGCCCCTCTCCTCCTTTGACAATACAAAGCTGTCCCTAACCGGCAATTTTGCCATCGAAAATATTAACCGCACCGCCGCCACCAAATGCATTCTCGGCGTCAGCGGCATCAGCGCGGAGCATGGCCTGACCTCTATGGCCATCCAGGACCCGCCCATCAACCGGGCCATGATACGCAAATGCACCGGCCCGGTAATTATTGTGGCCGACCACCGTAAGGTAGGAATCGAACACAACTTCCATTTCGCAGATATCTCTGATGTTACCTGCCTGATTACCGACTCCAAAAGCGATAAGCAGGAGCTGGACAAGCTGGAAAAGGCCGGTGTGAAAATTATACTGGCGGACGCCCTATAATTCAGTCGTAATAATCACCGGCGCCGAAAGCAGGCCGGAAGGAGCCAGACGGTAAGACTCTGTCCACGCATCCCCCTTGGTTCTCCATGCATCCGGCCCGCACCACTCGTCCTTGCCGTCCGCCTGATGGAGGGCTCCGAAGGCATTTTGCCGGGAAATATATGCGGTTACTTCCAGCATATGTTCCCCTTCTTCCATTTTCCCAAGTTCAGCTTCATATGGCGGATATGCAATGATTTTCCCTTCCGATTCATCCGCCCTCACTTCCAGCACCGCGCTGCGGTAATGAGGAATCCTCACCTTCGTCTCCCCTCCTTTTGTCCAAAACGATATCCGGTAGCAAATGCTTCCTCCGTAAAAAGGGAATCCCTGGACAGCCAGGTTATCGAACCCAATACGTCCCGGCATGGCTGTGATTATTTTTTTCTCCCCCATTATCCTGACCCCGAATGCCCCGACAAGATAGCACCATTCCGTGTTGGTTTCCTTTCCGAAGGGAAGAGCCAGTTCCAGAATATTCTTCCCTTTCTTCAATCCGGGAAGCGCCGTCTTGCGAATCGCCCGGTCCGTATACCATCCTGCATCCAATTTCTTTGCCACTTCGCCGCCGTTCCAGACAATATGGGCCGTCTGCACTTCTTCCATGGCAAGCCATACCGCCTTGCATTCTATTTCGCTTTCTATGGTAAACCGCAGGTGAAGCCAGTATTCCGCTTTTTCTTTTTCCCTCGTCCATGGCTGCGGGGCGGCCGCTCCTCTTACCGTCCATCCCAAAGATTTCCTGATATCCCCATCCGCCCGAAGCAGCTCCGTTTCCGGCCCGTATGCCATTTTTCCTTCCCCGGCATCCTTATCCAGACAGTATTCCGCTTTATCCAGCACGAGCACATTGGGCTCCCCCAACGCATATTCCACCAGGGGCTCCACCCCACAGCGGTATTCACCCTGCTGCCCGGATGCCCCCTTTGTAACAGTCAGTTCTCCCGCTGCAGCTATTTTTCCCGTTGTGGCCATTTCTCCCGTTGCGGCTATTCCTCCCATACCGGCCATTCCACTCATACCGGCTATTCCTCCCGTTCCATCCCCCTCTTTCCTTCCGTACAACTTCCCCAAACTATCCTCTGCCGCTTCATTCAGCCTAAGAAGCAGGCTGTCATAATCATAAAGGACATGCTCCACCACCGTCCAGCCTTTTTCATTGGCATACCGGACAGCGCGGCATTCCCCGGATACCGTATCCAGAAGTTCCGGGATATAGCTGCCCCGAACCTTTACCCTGATTTTCCTCTTCCGCACAATATCCTTATTATAAGGTTCTTTGCCCCTGGCGATAAACAGCCATCGCACTGCTCCCCTTTTCCCCCGCTCTTCCCTCATTTGATAAAGCATATCTTTGGCCAACGTTCCATCGCCTTCCCGTATTTCCACTTCCCTGAAATCCTTCAGTTCCTCCAACAAGGCATAGCGCTCAAAAGGAATGGCATGGGCGGCTTCATAGAGCTGGCCCGGTATGGCCGATTCCATTCCATCCATTAACGCAGGCGCTTTCCCCATGAAAATCAGACGCCCGCCTGCCGCCCGGAAGGCTTCCAGCCGCTCCACCGTGCTTTGCCGTAAGGTCTCGCACCCCGGAACGATTACCACATCATACTTCATCCCGCCTACCGTAAACGGTGCGCCCCCTTGTGCACATTGTTCCGGCAGCCTGCTTTCGCATATGAAATCAAAATCCAATCCGCCGAACAAAAGCCATTCCGTGAGGTTTTTAAAATCTTCATCCATCTGGCCCCTGATTTCCCCGGTCTGGTCCGCCGGACCCCAATGCAACCAGAAGCTTTCTATGGGATGAACCACGCCGATTCTTACCACGGCGCTCCCCCTCCCCATTGCCATATTGATTCTGGCGAAATGCTCTTCCACATAGCCAAATTTTTTATACCATGGGGATTGATAGCCAAAAGTGGCAGGAAAATCCCTCTTCGCCTCCCCTTTCATGGATACCCAGGAAAGATGGGGAACCCGCAATATCACCCCCAGGGCCGCCTGCCAGTCGCCATAGAATTTGTAATCCCTGAAATCCGTCTCCCACCCCATCACTCCGTACAGCTCGCTGGCAATCCCTTTCCGCCCGTGCTGACGGGCCATGGACTGGGCCTGCTTCGCCGTTGTATACTCCAAATCCCTCCGCAGCATATCAATTCCCGGCAAGGCAAAGCTGCCGTAGGAACGCATTGTCTCCCCCACCGCCGCGCACTGGGATTCCAGAGTTGGCTCTTCCATCAGATGGCCTGTAAGCCCAATGCCGTTCTTTTCACACCACTGTCTATAAGTTCCGGCAAAAGCTTCCGCAAACCTCTCCGCAATATAATCGTGATACCGGTATCTCGCCCTGGAAATCTTCTTTTCCGGCAATTCCCAAAACAATTCCGGCAAAGTCGCCAGCAGGCTCTCGCCGTATCTGCATGCATAACCTTCCTCGCAGCTGTCCGTCCAGGGCAAAGTCACGTCCTTTCGGCCCTCTGCAAAATCCAGCGTATGCTTTCTTGCAAACTGGGGTTCATCCGTAAAAACCATGGGAACGGCTTTTCCGAAATCTTCCCCCACCCACTCCTTATATTTTTCATGGGTAACCTGGAGAAAGCGCTCCACCGCCTCTTTATTCAGCGTATCGCTGTAGGCCTGGCCATTATACCAGGAATTGGCCCCCGCGGTTTCCAGATAGGCGTACCATATATTCCCTTCGCCTTCCTCCCCCTCTTCCAGCATGCGGTATTGCGCCAGACAGCCGTTCCCATCCAAAACAACCGCATACCTGGCCAGCAGCCGTCCTTTTCCATTCCGAAGGGGCTGGCTTAGAAATCCTCCCGGCGTTTCCACCCCGCCCTTTTCCTCATAAGGCCAGGGGGTAAACAGCAAATATTTCTGGCGATACTTTTCTTCCTTTGTCACCATCCCTCCGGCTGCCCCCGATGACCACCTGTCCTCGTCATACAGGCATGCCCGCATGCCTTCAGCCTTCGCCTTCTCAACACAACCCCTGACAATTTCCATATATTCATCGCTCAGATAGGGGGTGTCCATACCCGTACGCACATGCATGAAAAAACCCCCGAACCCCATTTCTTTCAGCTCTTCTATCTGGCGTGCCAGTTCCTCCGCTTCCAGCTTGCAGTTCCAGGACCAAAAAGGCATTCCCCGAAATTCCCCTGGCGGATTCTTAAATTCTTCCAACGAAAATTCTCTCATATCTTCACCTTAAAACTGCGGCATACTTTCCTTCCCTATAAAATGGAACGGAAAGGCGTATTGGGCTCTTCCTCAAAACAGTCGGAAAATCCCCTGTCATGATGGTATTGCCTGCGCTCCTTGTCTGTGGGATATACATATTTCCCCCCCACTTCCCATATAAAAGGGTGGAATTGATAATCCAGCCGGTATTTCCTCATTTCATACAGCATCTCTATTTCCCGGGTGTCCGCCATAAAATTGGTCCACACATCATAATGGATCGGAATCACCACCTTGCACCGCAACGCTTCCGCCATCCGCAAAATATCACAGGAAGTCATCTTGTCGGCAATCCCCACCGGATTTTCCCCATAGGAGCCAAATGCCACATCAATCTCATGGTCCTTGCCATGCTTTGCGAAATAAATGGAATAATGGCTGTCCCCACTGTGGTAGATATTTCCGCCCGGCGTTTTAATCAGGTAGTTTACCGCCTTTTCGTCCATATTGTCCGGACAGGTACCACGGATATCCTCCTCCCCGTTGGTTGTCACCAGGCAGGTCCTGTCAAAAGATTCCAGCACTACAATCTCAATATCCTTAATGCGCACCGTATCCCCTGGTTTTACTTCTATAAAGCGCTCTTCCGGAACCCCCCAGGAACGCCAAAGCTTCACTGATTCCTTAGGCCCGATAAAGGGCACCTTCTCCTCTATATTTTTCAAAACAGCCGCCGCATAGTTGGGATCCATATGGTCCTGATGATAATGGGTTGCCAGCACCGCATCCACCTTCTTCACGGCAAAGGGGTCTATCACAAAAGGAACGGCGCGCAAATTGGGCTGAAGCAGGCGCCCGCCGCACATATTAGCCATTTGATGCCCTTTTGCCATAAATTTATTCTTCTTCGTCCGTTTCCCGTTGCCCACCCAAAGGTCGATGCTGATATCGCATCCCCCCGGCGTTTTCACCCATAAACCGGTGCAGCCCAGCCACCACATGGCTACCGTGCCGGGCCTGACCTCTTCCTGTTCGATTTCCTCATTCAGCCATGTTCCCCATTCCGGGCAGCTGTTCATAATCCAGCTTTCCCTCGTAATTTCATCCACTTTAGACATCTTTTCTCCTATCTCCTTTCCATCACAAGTCAAATACCCACCCCAACCAAAGGCTGGGTTTAAGCACGGCACTTAGCTCATTGCTCGCGAGAATAAAGCCAGTTTCGCATAAAAATCTTCCAATATGTAGCGCGTATTAACCCGTTCATATATTTTTATCAGACGGCCCCCTCATGTTTTAACAGCCCCTGCCATACCTTCCACGAACTGCCTTTGAAATACAAGATAAACAATCAACACCGGAATAATCGAAATCAGAACCCCTGCGCTCAAAAGCCCATAGTCCGTACTGAATTCGCCCATAAAGCTAATCAGGCCATTGGGCACCGTCTTCATCGTATCCTTTGTAATCAGCACGCTCTGCAGCAGGAATTCGTTCCATGTATTTAAGAAATCCAAAATAAACATGGTCGCTACCGCCGGTTTTGCCACCGGCATAATAATATTGACATAAAGCCTGTACTTTCCGCAGCCATCCATCGCTGCCGCTTCATCCAGCTCCTTCGGTATGGAACGGAAAAATCCCCGGAATACCAACGTTCCAAGAGAAATGCCGAAGCCTATATAAGTAAAAATCAGGCTGAAGTACGTATTGCTCAAATTCAGCTTGGAATACATGATATTCAGCGGAATCAGCGCCATCTGAACGGGCAGCATCATGCCTACCAGTATAAAAATAAATATTCCGTTGCTGTGGGGTATATTCAGCCTGGTCAGGGCAAATGCGCACATGGAGGAAATCAGCACGCCAAGGGGCACCTTTATCAGACATGTCCGTATGCCGTTGAACAGATATCTGCCCAGATTTCCATCCGTCCATGCATCCTTGAAATTGCTCCACTGTATTTTTTCCGGTATGGAGAATAGATTCAGCTTCGCATAGAAATCGCTGGTGCTTCTGATGGCCGATAATACCAGCATCACCAAAGGAAGAAGCCAGACTGCGGCAACAATCGTCAAAACCACATAAAACCATATTTTTCTGCCTGTTTTATTCATCTTCTGCCTCCTCCCCTAATCTTCCTTGGTTGAAAATATAACGTAGGGCACAATAATAAACATCATAATAATCACCATAATGGTGGCGACCGTGCTGCCCATCCCCAGATTATTATAGGAAAAGGTCTGATTATACATATAGGTGGCCAGCGTCTGCGTCGCATTGGCAGGGCCGCTGTCCGTCATGACATAAATGATGTCATAAACTTTCATGGATGCAATAATCTGGGTCGCCAGTACAATGACAAAAGTTTCCTTTAACATCGGCACGATAATCCTTATAAACAGGTTTATCTTTCCCGCGCCGTCTATCCTCGCCGCCTCCAACACGTCGGAAGACATTGTCTGCAGGCCCGCCAGGAAATAAAGCATGGGCTGCCCCAGGCCCTGCCACAATGCGGCTGCAAAAATGCAGTAAAGGGCAATTTTAGGGTTGGATAAATAGGAGCCCTTTAGCGAATCCAGCCCCACCGCCCCGAGAAAAGTATTAATCATACCGAAATTGGGGTTATACATCCATTTCCATATAATTCCTATTACAATCCATGAAAGCATATATGGGAAATAGAAAATGGAACGGTATACAATACGCCCTGTGAATTTTTCATTCAGCACCAATGCCAGAATCAGCGCCAGCACTACCGTAATGCATACGGTAAGGACAATCCATATAATATTATTTTTCAGTGCAATCCTAAAAATAACATCGTTGGTAAACAGTTTCACATAATTGGCCAACCCGACAAAACGTTTCTCAGACACCCCATTCCATTCAAAAAAGCTTAAAACAACGGAATATATGCCGGGAAATACAATGATGATAATATAAATCAATAATGCGGGGGCTAAAAAGGAAAATGCTTTCAGTTTTTCTTTCAAAACCCGCCCTCCCTTCTCCTTCCAATCGGGTAATATATTTCTTCATAATCTGTCATGTTCCTTTAAAGGAAATGGCACAATATCGAACCACTTTCCTGCATTACAGGATGATAGCCGGCTTGTATTGTGCCATTTGGAAATTAACGTTTATAACTTTTTCTTTATTTTGACGCCGCTTTATAAGCATCAATCGCTTTCTGGATTTCCGCACCGGCTGCCGAAGGCTCAATAGTTCCCAGCAGCACTGCTTCTTCCGTTGCAAATACCACATCCATAATTTCGTTCGGTACATCCTGGTCCGTTGTCGTATAGCTGCCTGCCGCATCAATCATTTCAAGCATACCGTCCGCCAGCTGCATGGCTTCGGATAATTCCGCACCGGCTATAGCCGTAGGCTGCTCAATGGACGGATGGGATTTCAGGCTCTCTTCGCTGTAATAGTAATCCCAGAAAATCATTGCCGCCTCGAACTGGTCATCCGTCAGATTTTTATTAAACTGAGTTGTTTTTACATAGGAAGAAATCCTTCCTGTGTTTCCGTCTTTCCCTGTAGGGAATGCGAAGAACGAGTACTGGGAAGTATCGTATCCGTTGGCCACAACGTCGGAAGCCATTCCGGAGTTGTCCATAACCATCGCGCTTGTTCCGCCAAATACGTACATTTTCGCATTGTTTGCATCTTCCGTCACATATCCATCGATGAAATATCCTTTATCTCCCCATTCCTTTAATTTGGCAAACGCCTGGGCAACCGCTTCCGAAGAAGCCCAGTCCGCTTCCAACGTGTTCAATGCATCATGCTCTTCCGGCCCCGCATAATACTCCAGCAACGCTTCCAGATAACGGAAAATATGCCATCCGCCGGTGGAGAAGGATGCCTGTCCGTTCTCCTTAAGTACTTCGCAGATATTTTCCAGTTCTTCAAAAGTCTTCGGAACTTCCAGCCCATACTGCTCTAAAATATCCGTGCGGTACCACATAACCAGGCCCGTATATACCTGGGGCAGAGCAATTACTTTCCCATCCAGCGTGCACAAATCCAAAGCGGATTTCAAATACTTGTCTTCCCATCCGTTCTCCTGGGCATAAGCGGTCAGGTCATAGCACAAATCCGCAGACGCATAATAATTGGCAAAATTAAATCCGCCCCAGTTATACCACATATCGGGCAATGTTCCCGAAGATGCCGCCACTTTTGTATTAGTCTTGATATCGTCCGTGGAATAGAATGTAGCTTCAATCTTGATATTAGGGTAGAGTTTCGCAAAATCTGCAATTACTTGTTCATCCGCATCCTTATGCCAGGTAGGAGACCAAAAAGTGAGGGTCACTTCCTTATCAAACTTCTCCCCATCCGCCTGGTCCTCATTTCCTGAATCCGCTTCTTGTTCCGGTTCCGCCACAGGTTCCGCTTCTTCCGGTTCCTGCGCCGTATCCGCTGCCGCTTCCGGCTTTGCGCTGGAATCCGCATTTCCTGCATCGGATCCGCAGCCTGTCAATAGAGAAGCCGTCATCGTCAATGCCAGAATACATGCCAGAATTCTTTTCTTCATATCGTTCCCTCCTAATCTCTTGCACGCCTTCTTCAAAAGCGCACATTTTCTCATTTCTACTGCTTTTTGCATGTTTAGGGTAACATTTTCTCACATGATTGGCAATAGCGACAAAGGAATAGGCACATATGACTTTTTTTCATGCAACATTTGTACACTTTTCGCTGTCATTTCATCCTATTGGGATATTTTCACTATTTTTTCCGCCATTCGGCTGTCAGAAATCAGCGTATCCACAAGGCCTCCGCGAATCGCCCCAAGCAACGCTTCCGCTTTCATCTCCCCGCTGGCCACAATCACCACTTCCTTTATTTTCCGTATGTCTTCCAATCCTATTCCAACACAATGCCTGTTCCATTCATTATTGTCCAGAACCTTTCCATTCCGGTCAAAAAAACGGGCCCCTAAACAACCCACCGCGCCCTGGCTTCGAATCTCCTCAAACATCTCCTTCGTCATATAGCCTAGCCACGGATTCGAGTCCGTAACCTTTTCCAAAGTACCGATGCTGGTGAGGACCATATCCGCTCTGGCCGCCATAACCAGCGTAGCTGCGATATTCTTATCCTTCATAATCTGGTTTTTCACATACATGTCCGGAACAAAAAGCGGGCTGTTTAACCCATGGGCAATACCGCCGTATTTGGATGCCAGGCAATGGGCGATATTATCGCTGTTGCTCATCAGATTGGTTGTTGCCGCAAAGCCCATAATCTGCACGATATCGATAGGTATTTTTTCCACCTCTCCCAGCACTTCCACCGTTTCCCGAATCGTATTGCCCCAGGAAATGCCCACAACCATCTTCCGGTTAATCCTTTCCTTCAAAAAGGCAGCGGCAATTTTTACCACCCCATCCATCACTTCCCGCTCACTTTTAGGCCCGCCCCCATTGTACAGGCGGACTTCCTTTAAATGAAAACGCTGTTTTATCCTTTCCTCAAAAGAATGGTTCCTTTCCAGAATATGGTTCACATGTATCTCCACCACGCCCATTTCCTGCGCCCTTTTTAAAATCCTGGAAATCCTCGTCCTGGACAGATATAATGCATTGCCGATTTCCTCCTGCGTCATTCCCTTTTCATAATACATAGATGCAACTTCCGTCATCAGGCTAAGCTGAAGCATTTCTTTCTTATTCATACCCTGTTTCCTCCTTCTTCATACAGGACTCCCGGAATCTCTTACAGCCTTTTTATGCGGCTTCGAGTCAACAACCCCGCTGCAAGCAACGGGGCATCAAATTTGCAGCGCTACAGAGCAGCGGGGTATTGACCCTCGCGGCATTCGCCAAATGCTCGTGCAAGCACGGCACTTGGCTCATTGCTCGCGGGAATAAATACACGCTGCTTTTTGCATTCTTTCCCAATGCCTCTTCATCCGGAGATTTCAAGTCTTTTTTTGAACAAATGTGCCATTATTATATCGATTATATACTTTTTCCGCAATTATGTTATGATAATAGCATAATAAGACAAATTGCACAAGTTTTATCGAAAAGGGAAACGGAAATTGGTTTGCCAAGTAATTGCGAAGCGATAGGCTGTAAGAATATTCAGCAAGCGTATTGATTTCGCAATTGGCTGAAATTTATTTCCGTAGGAAAGGAGTATGTGCCCCATGAAATCATCCAAAATCATTCTTGACCGTTCTTATATTATCGGCAAGGTGGACAAGCGACTGTTTGGCTCTTTTGTGGAACATCTGGGCCGATGCGTCTACGAGGGGATTTATGAACCGGAACATCCTCTGGCCGATGCCGACGGTTTCCGCACGGATGTCCTGGAATTAGTCAAAAACTTAGGAGTTACTCTCGTCCGATATCCCGGCGGGAATTTCGTATCCGGCTTCCACTGGGAAGACTCCATAGGGCCGATGGCCGAGCGCCCCCGGCGGATGGACCTGGCATGGAAAACTACCGAAACCAATGAAGTCGGCCTTCATGAATTTGCCGAATGGTGCGGGAAGGCAGGTACCACCCTTATGTATACGGTCAATTTGGGAACGCGGGGAGCCGATGATGCAAAAAACATCCTCGAATACGCCAACCATCCAGGCGGCAGCTATTGGTCCGATTTGCGGGGAAAAAACGGGGCGGATGCCCCATTCCGAATTCCGGTCTGGTGCCTTGGCAACGAAATGGATGCCCCCTGGCAGATAGGTCAAAAAAGCGCCCGGGAATATGGACACATAGCCCGGGAAACGGCCAAAGTAATGAAACTCCTGGACCCGTCCATAGAACTGGTGGCCTGCGGCGCCACCGGGCCAGACATCGAGACCTTCGGCAGCTGGGAATTAACCGTGCTGGACGAATGCTATGACTATATAGACTACATTTCCCTGCACCGTTATTATGAAAATTATCAAAACGATACCGCCAGTTTCCTGGCGGAAACTTTGGATATGGAAAACTATATCCATTCCGTCATCAGCTTCTGCGATGCCATCAAGGGCAAACGCCATGCACAAAAGACGCTGAACCTTTCCTTCGATGAATGGAATATTTGGTATCACTCCAAGGAACAGGATAAAAAAATCCTTAGGGAGGAATGCTGGAAACAGACTCTTCCTATATTAGAAGATATCTATAACTTTGAAGATGCGCTTCTGGCAGGCCTGATGCTGATTACCATGTTAAAGCATGCCGACCGGATAAAAATTGCCTGCCTCGCCCAGCTTGTCAACGTCATCGCTCCCATTATGACGCAAAAATGCGGCAAAGCCTGGGTGCAGACCATTTATTATCCCTTTATGTATACTTCAAAATACGCCAAAGGGGCCACCGTACTCAACACCTTGGTGGAGACTCCCGAATACCGCTGCCATAAATATGACGCAGTTCCTTATATTGATGCCGTTGCCGTTTTGGGCGAAGACGATTCTTTGACAGTCTTCTGCGTCAACCGGGATATGGAAGAAGACCATATGGTCACCTTGGATTTGCGTTCCTTTGGCCCCCTTCGCATCAAGGAGCATATACTCCTTAGCGGTCATTATCCGAATGACTGCAACACCGCGGACAACCCGGATTGCGTACAGCCCAAAAAGGGGCCCGGCGGAACCATCCAAGGCCATACTGTTACTTTTACAGCGCCCGCCCTTAGCTGGAACCTCCTCCGGCTGGAAACAGATACCAACGGCTAACATGACCTTATAATAACCTACAGTAGCCTATAATAACTTATAAGCAATTGTGAAACTATCATTTTCCAATTACGAAAGGAGCACTATCTATGAAATATCTACCCGAAATGGATTCCATCCGCACACACACTATTCCCCAATGGTACAATGATTGCAAATTCGGCATTTTTATCCACTGGGGCATCTATTCCGTTCCCGCATGGGCTTATCCCTCCGGTCAGCTGGGAACAATCCCCTTCGATGAACGCTGGTTCGCCTACAACCCTTACGCGGAATGGTATTGCAATACTGTCCGCGCCGGCTTCGGCCCGGCTTATGAGCATCATGTGAAAACTTACGGCGCGGATTTCGACTATGAATCCTTCGCCGATATGTGGAAAGCGGAAAAATGGGAGCCGGGACAATGGGCCGACTTATTCAAAAAATCAGGGGCACAATATGTTATCCCCACATCCAAGCACCATGACGGCTTCTGTCTGTGGAATACAAAGTACTCGGATTACAATTCTTATCTCAGAGGGCCGAAAAGGGATATTATCAAAGAGCTGGGAGACGCGGTCCGAGCTGTGGGCATCCGCTATGGCGTTTACTATTCCGGCATGTTGAACTGGCATATCACCCGCAATGCCATGATGAGCGACTATGAAGTACATCATCCCAACAACATTACAAATGCCTACGCTGACCTGGCTTACAACCAAATGATGGAAATCGTCGATAATTTCCAGCCTTCCGTGCTTTGGAACGATTTGGACTGGCCGCTCAAGGGGCTGGATGACCTCCCTTATCTGTTTGCCCACTATTACAATTCCGTACCGGAAGGCGTTGTCAATGACCGCTGGCATGATGTATGGCATGATTACACAACCAAGGAATACCACAGGGGCGAAAAATTCCTGAACCAGAAATGGGAATGCTGCCGGGGTATGGGCCTTTCCTTCGGCTATAATCAGGTGGAAACGGAACAGGAACACTATCTGGCCCCCAATGACCTGATTACCCTGTTAATCGATACCGTAGCTTTTAACGGCAACCTCCTCATTAACATCGGGCCAAAGGCCGATGGCACCATACCGCCCGAGCAGGAAAGCCGCCTTCTCCATCTGGGAAAATGGCTGGAAACAAACGGCGAAGCCATCTATTCCACCCGCCCCTTCTCCACCCAGAAGATAGAAAGCGAAAACGGCACAACCATTTATTTTACACAAAATGACTCCGCCGTATATGCCATCATCGCCCGCCCCGCGTCCGGAGACAGCACCATACTCCTTCCCCATTCCGTCCTTTCCTGCGGAAAACACCGGATATTGGAAAACCATAATCTTCATCTGGCTGACGGGCCGGAGGGCACCCTCATCCAGCTGTCGAATATCCCTTCGGACAGCGTGCCCGTTGTCATAAAGTTTTTTAAGGAGGGTGGCGAAGGTTGATTTTCCCCTACTCGCCGTGCGGGGCGCGTGCTGCCTTGGCAACAAACTTCCTTACGCGCCCCTGCACACGAAAAAAGAAGCCGCTGCAAAACACAACGGCTCCTCAAAATTATTCAAATTCCATTTCACACAAATCGACCATTATACCGGATAAGCCCCATTCTTCGTATCCGCCTGGCTCATATCCACTTTCTCCTGCTGTGCCTGACGATACTTGAAGAAATCGGTCGCTACCTGAGGGAACAATGCGTAAGACAATACGTCTTCGTCCTGCTGTTTCCATTCCTTCATTTCCGCTTCCAGTTTATCCAGCTCGTTCTCTATTAAATCCGCCGGACGGCAAGTAATCCTTTCTTCGCCCGGAATAACCTTGTCGATAACCTCCTGGTTCATCGGCTTGATGGTCTGGCCATATTCGCCCCGAAGAACCGCCTTCGTCTCTTTGGTTGCCATTTTATAGCGTTCGCCCAGAAGTACGTTGAATACGGCCTGTGTGCCTACAATCTGGGAAGAAGGGGTTACTAACGGCGGCTCGCCCAAATCCTTACGCACTGCAGGAATCTCGCGCAGCACATCGTAGTATCTATCTTCTGCATTCTGCTCCTTCAGCTGGCTCACCATGTTAGAGAGCATGCCGCCCGGAACCTGATACAGCAATGTTTTAATATCCACGCCCATAACCTTCGGATTAAGCAGCCCGCTTGCCAGGCATTCATCCCTGTAAGGCCTGAAATAATCGGCGATTTCTGCCAGAAGATTCTGGTCATAACCAGTATCGTACGGCGTTCCTTTGAAGGTTTCCACCATAACTTCCGTTGCCGGCTGGGAAGTACCCAAAGCAAAAGGTGAAATTGCACAGTCAATCACATCAACACCCGCTTCTACTGCCTTTAAGTAAGTCATACTTGCCACACCGGAAGTATAATGAGTATGCAACTGAATCGGAAGCTTGGTCGCGCTCTTCATGGCGGAAATCATTTCCGTTGCTTTATAAGGAACAAGAAGACCTGCCATATCTTTGATACAGATAGAATCTGCGCCCATTTCTTCGATTTTCTTTGCCATGCTTACCCAATATTCCAAAGTATAAGCATCTCCCAAAGTATAGGACAATGCCACCTGAGCGTGCCCCCTGCCTTCTCTTTGCTTTACTTTATTTGTAGCATTAACCGCTTCCTGCAAATTCCTCAAATCATTGAGGCAGTCAAAAATCCTGATAATATCAATTCCGTTTGCAATGGATTTCTCTACAAAATAATCCACCACATCATCTGCATAAGGGCGATATCCCAAGATATTCTGACCCCTGAAAAGCATCTGCAATTTTGTATTTTTGAAACCGTCTCTTAACTTCCGCAGCCTCTCCCACGGGTCTTCCTTCAGGAAACGAAGGGAAGCGTCAAAAGTAGCTCCTCCCCAGCACTCCACTGCATGATAGCCTACTTTATCCATCTTCTCAACAATAGGAAGCATTTTCTCGGTAGGCATTCTCGTAGCAATCAAAGACTGATGCGCATCGCGGAGAACGGTTTCCATAATTCCTATCGGTTTTTTCACCTGTTCTGACATTTTCTATTCCTCCTCTATATTATAAAAAGAACACTTCGCATTCTCAAATGCATGCGTCCTATGACGCAGTTCCCTTAAGGTAAAGTTACAGTCTGGCTTCCGCCATCCCTTAAAATACGCCGAATACTGCCATGAAAGTACCTGCTGCTACTGCTGTACCGATAACGCCCGCTACGTTAGGCCCCATCGCATGCATCAGAAGGAAGTTGGTAGGATCTGCTTCCGCCCCTACCTTCTGGGATACCCTGGCTGCCATAGGAACCGCAGATACGCCTGCCGAACCAATCAAAGGATTTACTTTACCATGGGTAGCAATACACATCAGCTTGCCGAAAAGTACACCGGCTGCCGTACCGAATGCAAATGCAACCAGACCTAAAGCCACGATTTTCAATGTATCCCAGTTCAGGAATGCTTCTGCACTGGTAGTAGCGCCTACCGAAGTACCTAACAGGATAACTACGATGTACATAAGGGCATTGGATGCCGTATCCGTCAGCTGCCTTACAACACCTGATTCCCTGAACAGATTGCCCAGCATCAGCATACCTACCAAAGGAGCCGTGGTAGGAAGAATTAAACAAACTACAATGGTAACCACAATAGGGAAGAGAATCTTTTCCAGCTTGGAAACCGGACGCAGCTGCGCCATCTTAATCTTTCTTTCCTTTTCCGTTGTTAACAGTTTCATAATCGGCGGCTGAATAATCGGCACCAATGACATATAAGAATATGCCGCTACCGCAATCGGGCCAAGGAGCATCGTCTGCCCCAGTTTCCCGGCCAGGAATATGGAAGTAGGGCCATCCGCTCCGCCGATGATGGAGATTGCCGCCGCAGCCTTATCATTGAAACCAAGGCCGATGGCACCGAAATAAGCGGCAAAAATACCGAACTGAGCCGCAGCACCGAGCAAAAAGCTCTTAGGGTTTGCAATCAGCGGCCCGAAATCCGTCATTGCACCAACCCCCATGAAAATGAGGGATGGCAGAATCGCCCACTCATCCAAAAGATAGAAATAATAAAGCAAGCCGCCCGTTCCGTTGGCAGATTCTTCAATGCTTACCATAATATCAGGATAGATATTAACCAGCAGCATACCAAACGCTATCGGCGTTAATAACAATGGCTCGAAGCCTTTTGCGATAGCAAGATAAAGAAATACACAAGCTACTACAATCATGGCATAATTCCCTATAGTAAGGTTGAAGAAAGCCGTCTGATGTACCAGATTGTCTAATGTATTTACAATATAATCCATTACTTTGACCTCCTGTTTAGATTCACAATCTGCAAAGCAAACGCTATGCAAATATTTTAACTGAATAAAATTTGCATAAAACGTATTTACCCGCACATTCCGTTTATATTAATTTAAAGTTGCGAGCAATGCGCCTGCTTCTACAGGGTCACCAACAGATACGTCAACAGTTGCAACAGTACCATCCTGAGGTGCTACTACCGGGATTTCCATCTTCATTGCTTCCAGCACTACTACGGTATCACCGGCTTTCACCGTCTGTCCAACCTTCGCTTCCACTGCAAATACTTTGCCTGCCGCGCCGGCTTCTACTCTTATGCTGCCTGCTGCACCGCTTGCTGCGGGTGCTGCCGCCGGCTTAGGAGCAGCTTTCGGGGCTGCCTTGGGTGCTGCCGGAGCTGCTACGGGTGCACCTGTGGATGCACCTTCTTCTACTACTACATCATATACGTTGCCATTTACGGTAATGGTATAATTTTTCATTTTTTCATCCTCTTTCTATCTTTCTTTCTAAAATTATCAGTTACATTATCTTCTTTTCCTGATTGACCTGACAACAAAACCATCGGCGGAAGCAGCACCTTCGCTTGCCGCAATCGCAGCGGCGATAACAGCTACAAGCTCCAAATCATCGCTTTCTTCTTCCGCAACCGCTGCCTGTACAGGCGCTGCCGCTGCCGGAACAACGGGTTTTGCCGTCTCCTGCTTCGGCTTCTTAGTGAAGGCCGCCTGAATCTTAGGGATAAAATTAAAGCATGAAATAATCACGCTGATGAGAATCAGCACTACAAATACGGTTCCCATGCCAAGCAAGGTATTCAAAGCTGCCTTCGTCATCAATTCCCCAAAGGAATAAATAATATTTACGGATAAGCTGGTCAGCATGATTTCATCATCGAAAACTATTTCAACATTAGCGTCATGGTCTGAACCATCCACCTTCAGATTGACAACAAATCCGTCTTCATTGATTTCCGCACTTCTTTCCACTATATCAACATAATCACCCATATCGGCCTGAGCGCTGTCCCAGCTGCTGAATGCCGCTGCGGAAACAGCGTCCGCCTTTGCCATCTGTGCCTTTTCTGTCTCATAAGCACCGGAGCAAATCATCCTCAGGTTCTGGAAGGTCTGTTCCCCGTAATAGATTGCCTCATCCTCCGACATATCCGTCCAGGAAACGCCTCCCTGCTCCTCGCTCCCGCATGCGCTCACTCCAAGGATACAGGTAATCATACCTAATACTAATAACCATTTTTTCATATTAAGTATCATCCTTTCTAAACTGTGCCATGTTTTTTCGCCGGGCCGTCTTCCTGCTTCGTATATAACATTTCAAACGCACCGATTACATATTTCCTTGTATTCTCCGGCGTCACAATCTGGTCCACATACCCTCTTCTGGCCGCGCTGTTTGCACTGGTCTGCAGGGCTGCATACTCTTTTGCACAAGCATCAATCGCTTCAGAGCCTTGTCCGTCACAGATAATCTTTGCGGCAAGCTTCGCTTCCATCGTACCGATTTCCGCATCCGGCCATGCCATCGTAATATCGGCGCCGATTGCCTTGGAATTCATGGCAACATATGCGCTGCCGTATGCTTTCTGCGTAATTACATTTACCTTCGGTACCGTTGCATTGGCGAAGGCATATGTAAGGCGCGCAACAGCCTTGGACATTTTCTTCTCCGAACACTTGGTAGCCTTATAGCCTTTTACATTGGTAAGGGTCAGTACCGGGATATCAAATGCGTCACAGAATGTAACGAAATCTGCTGCCTTATCGCATCCCCTTGCCGACAATACCGCGTCAAACTTCTCCGTAACCTCTCCGTCATCCCCGTAAACTTCCGTACGGTTTGCCACAGCGCCTACCGTAGCCCCGTTCAGTTTGATAAAGCCGGTCACCATATCCTTGGCATAATTCCTCTTTGTCTCGAAAAATACGCCGTTATCGGAAATCCTGGACAATGCGATGGAAGTATCCCCTGCACAGTTTACCAAATCGTCGCATACCCTGTTCAAATCGTCCGCACATTCCGTAAAGGACGCATTGTCTTCGTTATTCGCCGGAAGCATGGAAACCAGTTCCCTTATCTGGGCAAGCACGCCCGCTTCATCGGCAACCACATCTACAATGCCCGCCTCTTCGCTCTGGAACGCTGCCGCAGAAGTATCGCATTTGGAAATCTCATTGCCGTCGATAGCATTGGGAGCATTCACAAAAAGCTTCGCTTTTTTCTCTTCCATAAAAGTGAAATCCGTCAATGTGGGAACAATGGCAAGTCCGCCGCCGCATGTTCCGAAAATGGCCGTAATCTGCGGAATCACGCCCGATGCATCCACCTGTTTCTTATAAATCTCCCCAAAACCGTTCAGCGCATCCGTAGCTTCCTGCAGCCTGAGCCCAGCGGAATCAATCAGGCCAATTACAGGCGCCCCCGTCTTCATGGCCAGATTATAGAGATTGGCAATTTTCTTAGCATGCATTTCGCCGATAGTTCCGTTTAACACGGAAGCGTCCTGGCTGTATACATACACAAGATTGCCGTCAATCACTCCATACCCGGTAATAACACCGTCCGAAGGAGTTTCTGTCTGTTTCAGGTTGAAGTCAGTTGCCCTTGCCGTAACAAGCGCACCTATTTCAACGAAACTGTTTTCATCGAGCAAAGCGTTTATTCTTTGACCCGCTTGTGAAGTAGTATTCATCTTTTTCAGCCCTCCATTTTATATTAAATAAATAAAAACTATTTAACGGGGAAAAAACGTTATTTTACCGACATTAAGCCGTATGAAAGCAATAACGCCCAAATTACCCCATGATTATACTGTAGTAGTATAACACAAAATGAAAAAATAGCATAGAAGAATTTTCAAATTTTTAATTTTTAGCAAAAACTTTACATCGTCTGCCCTTCGCTGCCCCATTCCTTCCTGTACTGCAGGGGCGTAGTCCCTTCCCGTTCCTTAAAAAGGTTAATAAAATGGCTCACATGGTTCATGCCGCATGCAAATGCTATTTCCCCTACCGGCTCGTTGGAATAGCGTAGCAGTTCCTTTGCATAGTTCAGCCTCATGGTAATCACATATTCGTTCATGGTTGTTCCCACATATTTCCGGAATTCCCGGGAAAGATGATATTTGCTAAGGCCCGTCCTCCCAGCCGTTTCATCCAGGGAGAAGGGCTCTAAAAAATGATTCTCCAAATCCTTTAGCACGGCCTTTATACTGTCCGGCATGGCCGCCAGGGAAAGCTTATCGCTGCTGCTTTGAATCATCAGCTCCGTCAGCAGATTTACAATCAGATTGGAGCAAATCAACTCCGAATGTATATCCTTTTTCACCGTCAATGACAGGATTCTCCTCATGGTGCTTTCTATGAAAAAAGAATCCCGCAGGCGCACCTGGCGGAAGCCGTTCTGGATAAATTCTTCATAATATCCCCTGGCCGTATTCCCGTTGAAATGCAGCCAGAGGATTTCCCATTCCTCCCCTTCCATGCAAGCGTAATAGTGCCATGGGATACAGTGTATATAAAATGCCTGTCCGGGGTAAATGGGAT
Organism: Lachnospiraceae bacterium; assembly: GCA_021769135.1. Taxonomy (GTDB): domain Bacteria; phylum Bacillota; class Clostridia; order Lachnospirales; family Lachnospiraceae; genus Kineothrix. The sequence goes on from JAETTM010000006.1 coordinate 130,863, forward strand.
ATTTCCGCCCGTTATACTTTAACACCCCTCTTCCCGATATGGTGTACACAATCAAATAGCTGTTCAGGTTTTGCCGTTCCGTGAAATATGGAGGTTTTGTTTTAAAATACCCCACTTCCTGTACGTAAAAAAACTTGCTCCTCGCCTTCTGGCTCGGCGTATTGATAAACCGAATCGAATCCTCGCTCCATGTATAAGAAGCCCTTTCCAAATACTCTTTCATAATTTACAACCATGCTCCTTTCTCAGAATGCGCTTTCCAAGCAATAAACTGTTATTTTTCAACAATATTCTGGGATGTTTCTTCCCCATTTCCATTTATAATGAAATAAAACGAAAGAAATGAGGGATTATCTATGATTCATCTTCCACGATTAAAAGAAGTAAAAAAGGCCCGCATCGGCTTCTACAGCGCCGGGCTGGCCGCTTACTGGGAACAGTTCGCCGGGCTTCATGACTGCCTTATGGGGTACCATGCCTTTATCGCCGGGCGGCTGGCAGATTTCGGCGCGGTGTCCGATTTCGGCATGGTGGATACGGAAGATAAAGGCCGGGAAGCAGGGGAATTCTTCAACAGGGAAAATGTTGATATCATCTTTGCCCACGCTGCCACCTATTACACCAGCGCCTGCCTTCTCCCTGTCCATCAGATTTGCAAAGCGCCCGTCATTATTCTGAATCTGCAGCCCACTCCTGAAATGGCCTATGATATTACCGGTACCGACCGCTGGCTGGCTCAGTGTGTAGGATGTGCGATTCCGGAAATAGCTAATGCTTTCAACAGGGCTCATATCCCTTACCGGGCGGTCAACGGGCTTCTGGGCCTTTCCCGCACGCCGGATTTTGCAAAAGCGGATGAAGTAACCGATAACCGGCCGGAAGCCATTCGGGCATGGAATGAAATCCGGGAGTGGTGCCTGGCCGCCGGAGTAAAACGCACTTTGCAGCATGCCCGTTTCGGTTTCCTCGGCGGATACTACAGCGGCATGCTGGACATGTACAGCGATTTCACCATGCTGCAGGCCCAGACCGGCATGCATATTGAAGTTCTGGAAATGAGCGATTTGGATGCCTATCTCCGCTCCGTTACCGCTCCGGAAATCCATGAAAAATTACTGCAAATTCAGGACTTTTTCCAGATAACAGGAGATTCCCCTTCCGACCCCATTGCCAAAAAGCCCACCGACGAACAAATGGAATGGGCTGCAAAAGTGGCCGTTGCCCAGGAAAAAATGGTCCTTGATAGAAACCTGGACAGCGTTTCCTATTATTACCACGGCAGGGAAGACCATCTGGAAGAATTGCAAAGCGGATTTATCGTCGGTTTTTCCCTGTTGAATGCCCAGGGGGTTGCCTGCGCTGGGGAAGGGGACATTAAAACTGCCCTGGCCATGAAAATATGCGACATCCTGGAAACCGGCGGCAGCTTCTGCGAAATCGTAGCCGCGGATTTTAACAGGAACACCATGATCCTCGGCCATGACGGGCCTTTCCATTTCGCCATCTCCAAGGGAAAGCCTCTGCTTAGGGGCATGGGCGTTTACCACGGGAAACGGGAAAGCGGCGTATCCGTAGAAGCGAAGGTGCGGCCGGGCCCAGTTACCACTTTAGGCGTTACCCAGACGGGAAATGGGATGTTAAAATTCAACATCAGCCAGGGGGAAGCTATTGACGCTCCCATTTTGCTGAATGGAAACACATCCACACATATCCGGTTTTCCAAAAATTCCGCCTGCCGACAACGGGAAGCCCATTCCCCGGCTTCATAGATATATCTGCTACGGCGGAATTGCACTGCCCTGCATGAAAGCCTCACAGCGCGTATTGCTTCAGTATATATTGCAGTATCCATCTGAAATTCCTTTTCTCCACATTCTCTTCTATGATAATCGGGCACTCCCTGATTAAGTCTCCATTTAGATAATATTTTACGCTTCCTGCCACACCGCCTTCCTCCACCGGCGCTTTCAGTTCGGCTGGCAAATGGATTTTCCGCTCCACTCCTTCCCCTTCCTTTAACAAAAGGTTCCACTCCTTCCCCTTTTCCTCCACCGAAAGGGCCACATATGCTTCCTCATACGGATTTCCCGATTCCGGGATTCCGTCCTCTACCGGCAGAGGTTTTAGGCTGACCGGTTCATAGACATTTTTATATTCATAATTTTCCAGCCCATATGTCATCAGCTTCCTCGTATCGCTCCATTTGTAGCTCCTGTTATTGGGCCAGCCGCAGGCTAACAGCGCCACGATAAACGTTTTCCCGTCTCTTCTCAGCGCCCCCACATAGCAATAGCCGGCATTATTGGTAAACCCTGTTTTCCCTGACAGCGCCCCGTCCATCATGGTGAGAAATGCGTTATGATTATTGCAGGAATAGCTGCCCTGCCTCTCTTCATCCGTAAAAAAATGGCTTTGCGTCCTCGTAATCTCCAGGAATTCTTCCTTCTTCTCCGATTCCGTTATGCAATATTTCATAATCCGGGCCAAATCCCTGGCCGTTGTGGAATGTATCCTGGTATTCCCTGCGCTGTCCGTTACCACAGCATCCAGCCCGTTAGGGGTAACAAAAAAAGTATCGAAACAGCCGATATCTTTCGCTTTCCTGTTCATAAGCTTTGCGAAGCCTTCCACGCTCCCCCCGATATGCTCCGCAATGGCCACCGCCGAGTCATTATGGGATTCCAGCATCAGGGAATAGAGCAAATCCCCCAGCTTAAACTGCTGCCCCTCCCGCATGCCGAGGTGCACCTTGGGCTGCCCCGCCGCATAAGCGGAAACCGTTACCACATCTTCCATGCTGCCGTTTTCCAGCGCCAGGATGCATGTCATAATCTTGGTGGTGCTGGCCATAGGCATCTGCTCATTTTCATTTTTGCCAAATAAAATACGCCCGGAATCCGCATCCATAAGGACTGCCGACTGGGCGTATAATTGTAAGTTTGTACTATTTTTTTCTTCCCCATGAGTTTCTGCCGCCCGGACAAATGTGCCGCCCGTCATGACGAATATCATACAGGAAACAAAAGCCAGAACCCTTCTCCAATATCCTTTTCTTCTCTTCTCCATGCTCCCCCTCTGCTGCCGCTTCGCGGCAATATCAATCCGGTTCTTTTATCATCTAAAATATATGCCTGTATGGGGGAAAATATTATCGTAATTAGCGAACACTGCCACGCTCCGCGAGCCGGCTTATCGTAATCAGATATCCAGCTGCAGCTGTACCTCCGCTTCCGCCTGCTGCTTGAATTCCTCTATCTGTACCGCATTTAACTCGGGCAGCTCGTCCAGGGATTTAACGCCGAAGTTCCTTAAAAACTCTTCCGTCGTTCCAAAAAGCAGAGGCCGCCCCGGCGCATCCATCCGCCCCACTTCCGTAATCAGGTTAAATTCCAGCAGCCTGTTTATCGCATGGTCGCAGCTCACCCCCCTGATTCTTTCGATTTCCAGCCTTGTCACCGGCTGTTTGTAGGCGATGATGGACAACGTCTCCATCAGGGTATCCGTCAGCACATATTTTTTCGGCGTTTTCGCTATTTTAATCAGATACTCGTACATCTCCGGCTTCGTGCAAAGCTGGACGGATTCCTCCAGCTCTATCAAGGTTATCCCCCTGTCTTCCCGCTCATATCTTTCTTTCATATCGGCCAGGATCGCCTTTGTGTCTTTCACGCTTTCCTCTATCGTCTCCGCCAGCCTGGCAATCTCCACCGATTCCCCCATGGTAAAAAGGACGGCTTCCATCACCGCTTCCGCTTTCTGTCTTTCCATGTTCATCCCCATTTCCGCGCAGCTTTTTGCGCATGCCAAGTTTGCGTCTTCCCGTCATGCCGCCTATGGCGGCACAAACAACCCGTGAGAAGAATGCACGCTTTATGCATTCTTCGGTGTGAAACTTAGAAGTTCTTAAGCGTCGTTCTTTGACGCCTTAGAACTTCTTTTCACACTTCTCCCCTATCCTGCTGCCATAACCTTAGAGGTAATGATGATATCATCGCATATGTCCTGCTGTTCGATATCAATCTGCCCCAGCTTCATCATCTCTAAAATAACAAGAAAAGTCACTATTATCTCCATTTTGCTGTGCTGCTTTTCCAACAGGCTGCGGAAGCTGAACCTCCTGTGTGACCGGATGAACGCTTCCACATATACTACTTTCCTGTCCATATCCACTTCGTCTTTCTCTATTCTGCCGAATGTGCTCCTTACCGGGTCGATTTTATCTTCCTGCCGCTTCATCATAAAGCGGAACACTTCCTGCAGCTTGCTTAGGCTCACATCCGCCAACAGCGCTTCATAATCTACCGGCGGCCGGTATTCCTCCACTTCCTTCGGCAGATGCTGCTCCCTGTAAAGAGACCTGCCCGCATCCATCTGCTTGTCCCGCAATTCGAAGGACATATACTTATACATCTTATATTCCAACAGCTTCTGCACCAGCTCCGCCCTGGGATCCTCTTCTTCCCCTTCTTCGTTGACTTCCTTGGGCAGGAGCATTTTACACTTAATATCGATTAAAGTAGCCGCCATCACTAGAAATTCGCTCATCACATTCATATCTTCCGTATCCATCTGCCGGATATAGTCCAGATACTGCTCCGTGATTTCCACAATGGGGATATCATAAATATCTATCTTATTTTTTTCTATCAAATGAAGCAGCAGGTCCAGAGGGCCCTCAAACGCTTCCAATTTCACCGGAATTGCCATTATATCATCATCCTTTTCCTATTTCTGCGCCCCGTTGCGAAATCCGGCCATTTCGAGTTTTGCCTACGGCAAAAGGGGCGGATTCTTTGCCACATCTACACATTCGTACGGGCTTTGCAGCGTGCGCAAAGTCCTGGGCCGGACTGTTGCAGCCACCCCACTATTCTACTTGCAAATTCCAATAATTTCAAGCCCCATCTGATGCAATTCTCACAGGCCGCTCTGGGCTGGACTGTTACTATAGGACATCATTCCCACAATGAATCACCACCAGTTCTCCCGGATTGAAAACCCTCACCGGAATCGTATGCATCCCCAGACCCCTGCTCAACACCATAGTTTTCCCCTTTTCCTCAAATATTCCCCCATCGTATTTTGGGAATATCCTCATGGACGGGGATATCACGCCCCCCAAAAAAGGCAGCTTCACCACACCCCCATGGACATGTCCGGCCACTGTCAAATCCGCCCCCCATTCCGCATACTCCTTGAAATAATCCGGATTGTGCCCGATAAGCAATTCGTAGCAGTCCGTCCTCGCCTTTCCCAAAAGCCTGTCCAGATACCCTTCCTCCATGGCGGTTCTGCGCCATCTCTTGTAATAACGCCTTTCTATCTCCAGGCCGCATATTTCTATGTTATATTCCGGCAGATAAATCCTTTCATTTTCCAGGAAACGTATGCCGCATTTTTCCAGTTCCCTTTTATACCTCCAAAACATGTCTTCATAAGCCTTCCGGTAGACCTTTACCCGATACTCATGGTTGCCCAGCCCATAATATACCGGATACTTTTCCGCCAAATGGCGCAGCAGCTTAAGCGGCACTTCATAGCTGGACTTTTCCCCATTCGAAGTCATCATATCGCCCGCCACCACGATAAAATCAGGATTTATCCTTTCTATCTCTGCAAGCAGTTTTCTATTCCCTTTCCCATAAGTCTTATTATGAAGATCCGACAGCAGAAGGATATCGGCCCTTTTTCTGAATTTATCCGAACAGATATGATATTCCTGCCTGATAAAGCGGTTGCTGTCATAGGCAATGACTGCCGCCAGCCCGGCAAAAACCGCACCTGACGCTTCTATAATCATACGAATTCCCCTTTTCCCTATTTTCCCATCCCGCATTCCCGACCTCCAAACGCAAAAGTTGGCCCGCCGGCCATCCTTATG
>JAETTM010000007.1 GCA_021769135.1 Lachnospiraceae bacterium
CATATGATTTTGCGTTGTTTTTTATCCGGCGATAAATGGCTTTTCAACATATGCAACAGCTTTGCTTTTATCCTGCTGACCCTATTCATGTATTATAATGTGGAAAACAAGAAAAAGTATGATGTGTTTGCTTATTTGCTGATTCAGTTATTAATCTGGAATTTCGCCGTCTCCTTTGAACAGACGGTATTATGGGAAACCGGGGCCTGCAATTATTTATGGGGCAGCATGATTATTATGGGATATCTGTCCTTATTGAGGTATTGCATAAAGGAGGATTTCAGCAAAGCCGCCCAGATTGCCCCGGCAGTGGGCCTGTTCCTTCTCGGCATATTGGCCGGCTGGTGCAATGAAAATACTTCCGGAGGATGTATCCTTCTGGCGTGCATTTGGATTGGGATTTATGTCTGGGAACATAAGCGCATGCGCATTTGGATGGGAAGCGGACTTGCAGGAGCCGTTGCAGGTTTTCTTTGCATGATATCCGCCCCCGGCAATGCTAACCGGATGCAGTTTATGGAAGAAGAGCATGAGGGGCTCTTCGCCATAGTTTCCCGCTGGCTGAAATGCAGTTTGGCGATACGGAATCACTTTTTTGTCCTGATTGCCATCGGCATTGTGGCCTTTATAATCATGCGGCTTCAAAAAGCCGGATGGAAAAAGAGCAAAAATATGCTGCTTTTCTTTTTCGTATTCCTCGCCACATGCTATGCTTTAGTCCTCACGCCGGAACCGGTAGCAAGGGCTTATTTCGGTGCCGGAATCTTTTTGATGGTCAGCTGCGTGCAAGGGATTATCGATGTTGTGGATAAAGACTTATATATCAAAGCGCTGAAAATTAGCGGCGTGACAATCTTTGCCCTTTCCTTTGTGTTCACCTATTTGGACTGCGGTGCCCATTTAATGCGCATTTACCGGGAAAGCAGCGAACGTTTTGCCTATATCGAAGAACAAAAAGCCTTGGGGAACATGGACATTACCGTTCCGTTGCTGCGGCCCGGTTTCGAAAATAAATACAGCGATGCCTATAATTCCGATTTAAGCGCCGAGGACAGCGGCTACTGGGTCAATGTAGGGTATGCCACTTACTATGGGGTAAACAGTATTTCGGCAGTTCCTCGGGAGGAATGGGAGGAATATTAATCATGTAACGCCGCAATAACAGTCCACCATTCACTTTGTTTTCAATTTCCATATCACCGAGTCTTCCTCCACCCGTTCATAGCGTTCACTGATTGCCGCATCCAATGCCGGGCAGATTGTTTCCTGCCCTTCTTCCTCCGCCGAGGGCAGATATACTGCAATAGCCGGCGCATAATTTACCAAGTCCTCCACCGTGTCATACTCGAACCAGTCCATATACCATGGAAGGATATAACAGTTTCGGTTGACGGGATACCGTCCTTTATACATCAAATATATGGAATCGTGGACATATGCATCTATAAATATTCCTTCTCCCGGTTGGGTCAATGCTACAATCTGTTCATCCGTCTCGTCCACTCCACTTGGATGATATACGATATGCTCCGCAACCATAGATATATATGGCCTTAATAAATAGCATCCCACCGCCAGGCAGACCGCTGCTGCCCTATGCGCTTTCTTTTCTCCCTTTTTCTCCTTTTTCCTGTCCTCCCCAAAGTCCTCAGGGATTCCCAGCAAGATAATAAGCGCCAACGCCACATTCCAAAGCCCAACGGAGTGAAAACCTGTTCCTCCTCTTGTTCCATTTCCGCTCATACACAGAAACAATGCGATAGCAGCTGCTAACCCCTCCTTTGTTCCCAGCCTTTTACACCAAAATATCAGCGCCGCAGCCGCGCCTACTGCAATCAGGAACTGAATCACCGTCATATCGTTCCCTGCCGCAGTAATCATCGCATTAAAGTTATCCCCTATGGCATCGAAATAGCTTTTCAGGCCAAGGAAAAACGGTTTCCACTTCACTTTACCGAACTCGTTCTGATACTTGTTATATACCATTGTATTGAACTGGTATGCCATCAAATACATTTGCCCTGCTGCATGGAGCAGGACGAAGTAAATCATTGATATAAGAAAAGGCAGCAAAACTACTGACAGAAAAAAACTATAGCGCTTCCATACATCTTTCGTCTTTTTCCGGTAAATCCCCTCCCTTATAAGTACGCAAATTGCAATAGGCGCTATGGCAAATACGCTGACGAAAGTTGAGGCAATGCTGGCAAACACGCAAGCGGAGACGATAACGCATCTGCTTTTTTCCAGCTTTCCATCATTCCAATAGCGGATAAATTCCATTATCAAGGCGACCATACAAAATCCCTGTATATTATCCCCCAAAATTTTGGATGCCTGAAAAAACATGGGCATTGTAATTACGATTTGGGCAATGGGCAAAAGGAACATTTTTTTCTTTCCAAAAAATCCGCAATGTCGATAGTATAGCCCACCCCACAGCACCGCTGAGAGAAGATAATATAACAGCCTAAACTGTTGGATGCTGCCCGCCCCAAGTAAAGCAAAAACAGCACACAGATAATATCCGAATGGGGTATGCTGAGTATAATAATCCTTATACAGGATTTTCCCTTCTGCAATCAGCATCCCTCCCCGTATATTGTCGCACTCGTCGGTAAACGTCCCCATGTTTTCCCTCGAATACACATACATCAAAAGCATGTAAATACAGGCGATGCACAAAGCGCCCAACAGCTTCTCCGGTGAGCCTCCTTTTTTCTTTTGATAAAATGCCAGCACCAGGATTCCGGCCACCGCACCTACCGTCATCAAATACAAGAAAAGCCAGAAAAAATCCTTCTCTCCCCCATAAACTCTAATGCAAAGGTTCCCTTCCTGTTCTTCCCCATTTACCCAAAATCTCTCCTCCGCATATCCGCTATTCCCGGATGCGTAAAAGCACAACGCCGAATTTCCCGTAGCATTTTCGGAGCGGATGGACAGTATGTACTCCTTCCCTTTATCCACTTTGACCGGGGATTTCACTTTACACAAATATTTTTCCCCATCGGAAACCTGGCTGGCATTGTATTTCCATTCATATACCTTTTTCCCGTTTTCCTTTTCCCGTATAGTCAATTTCCAAAAGGAATTGTTGTTTCTTCCATAAGTGCCGGCCTTCACATCAATTCCCCAAAACAGCTCATAGGGCATTACAAATTCCTGTTCCAGCACTGTCCGATTATCCGTTACCGCTATTTCTCGTTCCTCTTTTTCATTGATAACCGTTTTTTCTATATAAGTCAGCCGATTGCTCATTTTCCAGAATCCCATAGCAAATGTTATTATTGCTATGGTCAAAATCCCTATACTCCAAATCTTTTTTTCTTTCCCGATCATTATCTATCCCTTCCAATGTCTTGTTTAAAGCCGCAAACTCCTTCACCGCCCGGATACCTATACCCCATATCCTCTTCATATTAATGGAATTTACTCCTCCCTGCCTCGGCCTAAAGGTAATAGGCAGATATAGCACATCCCTGTTTTTCTTTTCGTAAATAACAGCAATTAGAACATTGGACAAATGGAACCCTTTCGGTATGTACTGCATTTCCTCTTTTAATACATCGGCCCGCATTAAACGGAACGGCGTATTTGCATCCTTTACTTTTACTCCAAAGCAAACAGCTATTATCGCTTTTAACGTTTTTGTAACAAGAATACGCGGCCATCCGTCCTGACGCTTATTCCTGTGGCCGATAACCATGTCATAGTCTTTCCGCATATCCCAGAATCCCTGAAACTCCTCCGGCCTTGTCTGTCCATCGGAATCCGTTTGAAAAATGTAATCCGCGCCATGTTCTATGGCATATTGATACCCATACAGCAACGTTGCCCCATGCCCTTCGTTCTGTTTACTGATTGCAATTAACAGAGGCCGGCTTTTTCTCATCTCGCACAGGATACTATATGTCTTATCCTTGCTGCCATCATCAATTACCAAAATGCGCGATTCTCCGTCCGCCTGATGGGCCTCTACTATTGGATACCATTCGTCAATTACCTTATGTATATTTTCCTCTTCGTTATACGCAGGAATTACAATATAAAGTTTGTCCATTTTATTTCCTCTTTTCTTTGTATTCCTTTTGGCAGTTTCTTTATTGCGGCCGTCAATCAGCCAGCGCAAAAACTTTGTCTTTGTCCTTAAACTGCAAACAAGGTTTTTCGGCCATTCTTTTGTCATATGTTCCCTGCAAATATAAATATATTAAATTTGTCGAGAATACTCCCTGCAAAATAAAGCAAAGCAATGCCCACCATCCAAAATATTGAAATGTTTCAGGCAAAAATGAAGAAAATAATTTAAACAACACTGCCAACACAGGAATGGAGTCTGTGAAAATGATAGAAACGGAATTAGGATAGCAAATCCTGTCCATCAATCCTAAGGGAAACTGCCAATCGCTGACTCTGAAAAACTCCCAACCGATATAATGGATTGTTAAATCGCCCCCTTGCAATAGCCATGCATCATAAGTCGGATTTAATATATCCACCCCGTATATACCAATAAAGCACAAAGTACCTAAAACAGCGGCTATAATAGACAAACCATATTTATCCCATATTGCTATTTTTCCTTTCCCCTTCTCTTCATCCAGTATTTTGATGTAAAAACCTTCTTTCACCCTTTCATTTCTCCTCTTTTGTTACTTTTAATATCTTATTTATTCACATTTAAGATATTTAATATCCTATTTCCTTATTATATATCATACAATATCTTATTTCAAACATTTATTACATTAAAATCAATACAACAGCTTAACTAAACAAACTCCAATAGAAAGGAAAGGTCATTTTATGTCCCAGGAAGAATTCTTTGCAAAAAGGCTGGAACAGCTCCGCCTTGAAAAAAATGTATCCGCGCGGGAAATGAGCCTGGATTTAGGACAAAATCCCAGCTATATCAACCGGATTGAAAACAGGAAAGCGCTCCCTTCCCTATCTATCTTTTTTTACATTTGCGATTATTTTCATATATCTCCGAAAGATTTTTTTGATGATGAAATGAATAATTTTTACTATACTGGGGAACTTATCCGGGAAATCCAGAAACTGACAGGGCCTCAGGCACAGCATCTTCTTGCAGTTATTAAAGACATCAACCATTCCAAGTAACCGTTCATCCACCTGAAGAGCTCTTACAAATTCGATTAGACAAAAATTTAATTTCCATCTCTGCCTCTTTCCCCCTTATATGGAAAAATCAAATCATAGACAGCATAAGCAAATTCATTTTATAATCATTTTGTACAGTTTTCTTTAATTGTCTTATGTTGTTTTATGGAAAGGGCATGGTCAACAAAATGGTGAAAATAATAAAAACAATATTATTTTCCGCAGCCCTTTTATGCGTTCCGTTTTTTTCTAACGGATGCGGCAAAAGCGCTGCGGACGAACTTTCCCTTGGGGAAGCCAATGAAAATCCAGCGGATTCCTCCGGGGAAGCCTCTAGCAATACGGAATATGCAAAAGATGACATGAATGGAAACAACAAAAATGAAAGCGTAGAGAATTACCAGGAATATGCAGAAGAAAACGAGGGCTTCAATATCCCCATTATAGAAAAACGAAAAGAAAAAAATGGTAAGATACAAAGCTATCTTACCGGAGAATGGCTGGAAAAGGAAAAAGCGGAGAGAAGGCCCATTGCCGTTATGATACCCAACAACACCCCAGCGTTGCCGCAATATGGCCTTTCCAAAGCCGCCATCATTTATGAAGCCCCGGTGGAAGGGCGGATTAGCCGATTGATGGCCGTCTTTGAAGATTATGACGAACTGGATCATATCGGCCCCGTACGAAGCAGCCGCGACTATTTCGTCTATGTAGCCATGGGGTATCAGGCCATTTACTGCAACTGGGGGCTGGCCAGACCCTATGTGGAAGAACTACTGCGCAGCGATGATGTCCAAAATATCAGCTGTGCCGTAGAGGGCATCCACAACCCTTCCGACGAAGCTTTCGGAAGAATCCGCCGCCCCGGCTATGCCACAGAGTTTACCGGCTATCTGTTTATGGACGGGCTGGAAAAAGCCATTAAGCGGCACAAATATGAAACGGAATATGATGACCGTTACGTTCCTCCATTTACCTTCGCTGCCGAAAATTACCGGGCAGCTTATAAAAATATGGAGGATGCAACCTATCTTTATCCCGGAGGCCGGGAAGAAAATGCTGGAGGCTATGGGTTTTATAACCCATCCTTTGAATATAACGAAAAAGATAAGCTCTATTACCGATACCAGAATGGCAAAAAACAAATCGATGAATATGACAATAGCCAGCTGGCCGTTTCCAACGTAATCTTCCAGTATTGCCACGGAGAAGTACGGGATCAAAAAGACTATCTGGCCTTTGGCGTCCACGGTGAAGGGGATGCCCTCGTTTTCACCAACGGCAAAGTCATCGAAGCCACATGGCAACGCTATGACGGCGATGCTACGCCGGCTAAGTTTTATGATAAAAACGGCAAAGAAATCATCTTCAATCAGGGGAAAACGTGGATTTGCAATATCTGGGAAGAGTATGGGGAATTTGTAGAGTATGAATAGCGAGAAAAAACGCACGTATGCGTTTATCTTTCATCTAATAAACACACGCGTGCGTTTAAATGCGTTTTGTATGCGTTTGTGCTGCAATTCGGGTGCGCCAGGTTTTCGGACTATGGCAGCAAAGCAAAAATTTCACTTATGAAATGGCCAAGTACCCAGGGCAAAACCGCCATGGATGGCGGTTTTAAGAAGCATGGGCATAAATGCCCGTTGCTTCTGACCCGTTCGTTACCAACGAATAATCCCATTTCATTAGTGAAATCTGCTTTGCTGCCCCAGTCCGAAAACCAGACACTGCCCGGAGGGAATGCCTCCCTTGTCCCCCTTGGCGCCCCCCGCCCGAACATTTTTACCTACCTCTCCCAAAACTTCTTCTTCTTATCCTTCACTTCCCCCGCTTCCGCCGAAGCCTCCTTCGCCGCGTTCAACGTGTTCCCCGTCTCCGCATCGAACTGCCGCAACAGTTCCTTCGCCTCATGGGAAAGCTTATCGGGCACCTGAACCACCAAAGTTACATAATGGTCTCCCCGGTTATCCTTATTCCTCAAGGAAGGAACCCCTTTTCCTTTCAGCCGTACCCTTGTATCCGTCTGGGTTCCTGCCTTTACATCGTAAATCACCTTACCGTCCACCGTATCAATCATAATCTCGCCGCCCAAAGCCGCAACTGCAAAGGATACGGGTACGGTTGAATAAATATTATAATCCTGCCGCTGGAAAATGGGATGCCTGCCCACGATAACTTCCACAAGCAGATCCCCCCTCGGCCCGCCATTGCTTCCCGGTTCGCCTTTATCCCTGATACGTACGCTCTGCCCATTGTCAATGCCCGCCGGTATGGAAACCTTAATCTTCTTCCTGCTGGCAATATATCCGCTCCCGTGGCAATCCGGGCATTTATCCTTAATGACTTTCCCTGTTCCGTTACAATCAGGGCAGGTCTGAACATTCCTAACCGTACCGAAGAAGGACTGCTGGGTAAATACCACCTGTCCTTTGCCTCCGCACTTCGGACACGTCTCCGGGCTGGTTCCCGGCTTCGCGCCGCTTCCATGGCAGGATGCGCATTCGTCCTTTAATGTCAGTTCCAGCTCCTTCTCAATGCCGAATACCGCCTCTTCGAAGGTAATCCTCACGCTGGTGCGGATATTGGCACCTTTCATAGGGCCGCTGCTCCCCCTTCCGCTTCTGCGGCCGCCGCCAAAGAAATCCCCGAAAATATCCCCGAAAATGTCTCCGAAATCAGCGCTGTTAAAATCAAAACCGCCAAAACCGCCGGCCCCGCCTTCAAATGCCGCATGGCCAAACTGGTCATACTGGCGTTTCTTTTCAGGGTCGCTAAGCACGGCATATGCTTCCGAGGCTTCTTTAAACTTCTTTTCCGCTTCCTTATCACCAGGGTTCATATCCGGATGATATTTCTTGGCCAGAACTCGGTATGCTTTTTTAATTGCTGCTTCATCTGCATTCTTATCTACTCCGAGAACTTCGTAGTAGTCTCGTTTTTGCTCTGCCATAACTAACTCCTCTTGTTAACTCTATTTATGGATACTAGTATAAACTGTCTTATATTCAAGCGCAAGAAGTTCTTAGGCACATATCCTGCGCCTTAGAACTTCTCGTTACTGTTCGCCCATCTTTTATTCCCGCGGGCAATGCGCCAAGCAGACGCGCCTGCGCGTATATTTGGCGAATACCGCCAGGGGCAAATACCCCACGGCATGAAATCAGGCAAAAACACAATTTATACTTCCCGGTAATCTCCGTCTACCACATCGTCTGCCGGGCCTGCGTTCATATCCGGGCCTGCCTGTGCGCCCATATCCGGGCCTGCGCCTGCGCCCGCCGCACCCTGTGCCTGCTCATATACTTTTGCGAAAAGAGCCTGTGCATCGGTCATCAGTTTTTCTTTTGCCGCCTTCATCTCATCGATATCGCTGTCGGACATTTCCTGGTCCTTTGTCCTCTCCAGCACTGCCTTCAAAGCGGAAAGGTCATCCTCTACCGTGCTCTTTGCGGAAGCGTCAATCTTATCGCCCACTTCGTTCAGTGCCTTTTCCGTCTGGAATACGAAGGAATCCGCTTCATTCCTTGTATCAATCGCTTCTTTCCTCTTCTTGTCCTGCGCCTCGTATTCCGCCGCTTCTTTCACCGCCCTGTCGATTTCATCGTCGGACATATTGGAGCCTGCCGTAATAGTAATATGCTGCTCTTTGCCTGTTCCCAGGTCTTTTGCGGACACGTTTACGATGCCGTTCGCATCGATATCGAAAGTAACCTCAATCTGAGGAACACCGCGCATTGCCGGCGGAATCCCATCCAGCCTGAACTGTCCTAAGGATTTATTGTCTTTTGCAAACTGCCTTTCACCCTGAACCACGTTGATGTCAACCGCTGTCTGATTGTCTGCCGCCGTGGAGAAAATCTGGCTCTTCTTGGTAGGGATTGTCGTATTTCTTTCAATCAGCCTTGTAGCTACGCCGCCCATCGTCTCGATGGAAAGGGACAACGGAGTAACGTCCAGAAGCAGGATTTCCCCTGCGCCTGCATCGCCTGCCAGCTTGCCGCCCTGGATGGAAGCGCCCAACGCCACGCATTCGTCCGGGTTCAGGCTCTTGGAAGGTTCATGGCCCGTCAGCTGTTTTACTTTTTCCTGTACAGCCGGGATACGCGTGGAACCGCCAACCAGCAATACTTTTCCGATTTCGGAATTGGTAAGTCCCGCATCCTTCATAGCGTTCTGTACCGGAATCGCCGTCTTTTCTACCAAATCATGGGTCAATTCATCGAATTTTGCCCTTGTCAGATCCATATCAAAGTGCTTCGGCCCTTCTGCCGTAGCTGTAATAAACGGAAGGTTGATATTTGT
Organism: Lachnospiraceae bacterium; assembly: GCA_021769135.1. GTDB lineage: Bacteria > Bacillota > Clostridia > Lachnospirales > Lachnospiraceae > Kineothrix. Next base: position 9,433 of record JAETTM010000007.1, read on the forward strand.
CGTAGTGGAAGAAGACAATTCCTTTTTCGCCTTTTCCGCCGCTTCCTTCAATCTCTGAAGGGCCATCTTATCGTTGGATAAATCCACCCCTTCTTTCTTTTTGAATTCATCCAGCATCCAGTTGATAATCTTCTGGTCAAAATCATCGCCGCCCAGACGAGTATCGCCATTGGTGGAAAGCACCTCGATAACGCCATCGCCGATTTCGATAATGGAAACATCGAAAGTACCGCCGCCAAGGTCATATACCATAATTTTCTGTTCTTTTTCATTATCCAGCCCATAAGCCAGAGCTGCTGCCGTAGGCTCGTTGATGATACGCTTTACGTCTAGGCCCGCGATTTTACCCGCATCCTTTGTGGCCTGGCGCTGTGCGTCATTGAAGTAAGCAGGAACCGTAATTACCGCTTCCGTTACCTTTTCGCCCAGATAGCTTTCCGCATCCGCTTTTAATTTCTGAAGAATCATAGCGGAAATCTGCTGCGGAGAATATTTCTTGTCATCAATGGTGCGGCCTCTGTCCGTACCCATATCCCTCTTAATGGATGCAATAGTTTTTTCCGCATTGGTCACTGCCTGACGCTTTGCAGGCTCGCCTACCAGCCTTTCGCCGGTCTTTGTAAACGCCACTACCGACGGTGTCGTCCTTGCGCCTTCTGTATTGGCGATAACAGTAGGTTTACCGCCCTCCATAACTGCTACGCAGCTATTTGTTGTTCCTAAATCGATACCAATTATTTTGCTCATATCAAGCCCTCCTAAAATTATAATTAAAATTAATTCTTTCCACTGTTGCTAAAATCTATATAACAGAAACCCATTATATACTTGCTATTGTTTATTTTTCCCTTCTATTGTTCATGCATTCCGAAAACATACCTATGGTACTACGGCCACCATGCTGTGCCTTACCACGGAATCCCTGTACATATATCCTTTCTGAAGTTCCTGCGCCACTATGCCGGATTCATACTCCTCGCTCTCCACCTGCATCACCGCATTGTGGTAATCCGGATTAAACTCCTGCCCCACGGCTTCTATCGGCTTTACGCCCAAGCTTTCCAGCTCTGTCATCAACTGCTTATAAATCATCTGCATGCCGTCGGCAAAACCGTTCCCTTTTTCCTCTTCCGAAATACTGGCCAACCCTCTTTCAAAATTATCCACCACCGGAAGAATCTTTTCAATGACGCTTTTAGCCCCGATTTCAAACATGGCTGTTTTTTCTTTATCGGTACGTTTCCTGAAATTCTCGAATTCCGCCATCTGGCGTTTTACCCGGTCTTCCAGTTCTTCCACCTTCTGTTTCATGGCTTCCTGCTTTTTATCCGTCTTCGGCTTCTTCTTAAAAAACTTCTTCCCGCCGGACTCTTCCCCGGCTTCTTCCGCCTCACCGGATTCGCCGTCGGCCGTTTCTTCTGCTTCGGATTCTACATCCTGGCTGCCGTCCAGCCCTCCGGCCTCCGTTTCCTCTGTCTCTTCCTGTATTCCATTACCTTCTGCAGCAGTTTCTTCCACACCGTTTTTCTGCATGTCTTTTTCTTCCATTGCATTTCCCGCTTCTTTATTTTCTTCCATGCCGACATCATTACTGTTTTCTTTGATATCCTTTTGCTCTGCCAATTCTCTCATCCCTTTCTTTTTATTCTTTAAATTAAAGTCATCCGTCACGCTTATTATACAAATCATCCAGCTGATGCTTCAATGTCTTCAATATTCCCACTACCTTATCGTAATCCATACGTTTCGGCCCTATAATGCCGATGGTGCCTTTCATTCCCTCTTCCAGTTCATACGTCGCCGTTACGACGCTGCAGTCCTTCATTGTTTTCACCGGCGTCTCGTTGCCGATATATATTTGTATCCCTGTGCTGTTCTCATCCGCCAGATTATCTACCACCAATTCGCTCAGCAGCTGTTTTTCTTCAAAAGTAGTAATCAGTTCGCTGGCTTTCTGATTGTCCGCCAGCTCCGGGTATTTAAAAATATTATTCGCTCCGCTTGTATATATTTCCAAATCCTCGTCAGCTTTAATGGCTTCCGCCACCGCGTCAATTACATTCCCTATAATAACGCTGTGTATCCCCGCCTGCTGCTTCATAGCGGTTATCATGCTCAAGTTAATTTCTTCCAAAGATAACCCGTTCAAATGCGTGTTCAGGAGTATATTCAACTTCAGCAATGTTTCATCATCTATTTCCTCTTCCACGCTTAAGATATTATTTTTAATCACATTGCCCTCAATGACAATGACCGCCAACAGCTGATTGGAATCCACCCTGGAAAGCTGTATAAACTTTACTTTGTTGCGGTGAATCCGGGGAGCCGATATCATAGTGGCATAATTAGTATTCTGCGCCAGCACCTTTGCCACCTGCTTTAGGAGGTGTTCCATTTTGTCCTCCCGCTCCAACAGGAATTCCTTCAGTTCTTCTACTTCACGCTCCTTTTCCTCCATCATCTGATCTACATAGAGACGGTAGCCTTTATCCGACGGAATCCGTCCTGCAGAAGTATGGGGCTGGACTATGTAGCCCAATTCCTCCAAATCCGCCATTTCGTTTCTTATCGTAGCAGAACTTAGGTTTAAATCCGTATATTTTGAAATCGTCCTGCTCCCGACCGGTTCTCCTGTTTCAAGGTAATTGCGGATAATGGCCTGCAAAATTTTCATTTTTCTTTCGTCCAGTGACTGCACTCCATCATCCTCCCTTGTTTTCTGCTCTGTCAGAGTCTTATTAGCACTCAACCTTTTAGAGTGCTAACATCTTCTTACCATAAAATATCACTATCCCTGGGCAATGTCAACACATTAGTTCAAAAATAATTATAAAAAAAAAGTAAAAATGAAAATAGGCCAATATATATCGCTTGTAGGAAAAATACGGCTATCGCGTAAAAAAATTACAGTTTTCTTGTAATATCTATAAATTTGTGTATAATAATAAATACAGATACATTTGGCACATAGGGAGGAAGATAGAATGCTGGCAGAATTTAAAGTAAGAAATTATAAAAATTTCAGGGATGAATTACATTTTTCTTTAGAAACAGGAAAAAATTACGAATTCAATCAGGAAGCCGTTTATAATGGAATTGTTAAAGACGCTGTGGTTGTCGGCTACAATGCTTCCGGAAAAACTAATTTAGGACTGGCCATAATGGATATTATTATTCATTTAACCGATAAGAAGGTAAAACGCACGAAATTTTATTCTAATTTATATAACCAGGAAGACACGGTATTTTTTATCTATAAATTTAAATTCGATTCCTCCCTGTTGGAATATGCTTACGAAAAAAAGAACCCGGAATGCGTTACCCGGGAAAGCGTTAAAATTGATGGGAAAAAAATTATTGTTAATAATGAAGAAACTTGCTTTGTTAATCTAAAAGGCTCCGAAACTTTAAATTTGAATAACTGGGATAGGTCAATTTCGCTTATTAAATATATTTATGCCAATACTATATTGGACAAAGAGAATAAAGAGTGCCAGGTATTTCTGAAATTTATAAAATTTGTCAATCAAATGCTATGGTTTACCAGTACAGATATCTTTAGGGTTGTCGGCTCCCCAGGCTCTACTACCAGCGGCAATATGGCGGAAGATATATGCAATATGGAAAATGGCGTGAAAAATCTGGAACTTTTTCTGCGCGATGTCAATCTGCCTTTTACCCTCTTGGAAAAAGAAACTGATGAGGGGAAAAATATTTACTGTAAAATGGGAAGCAAAGAGGTACCTTTTGCTCCATTGCTGTCAAGCGGAACAAGGGCATTGGTTTTTTTATACTTATGGTATATGCAGAAAGATAGCTTTTCTTTTATCTTTATTGATGAGTTTGATGCTTTTTACCATACAGATTTGTCCATTGCTGTTATTCGTAAACTAGTTGCGGAAAAGAATCTACAGGTAATTTTTACTACTCATAACACAGACATCATTTCCAATGAGTTGTTACGGCCGGATTGTTACTTTATATTGGAAGACAATACAATTCAGCCATTCTGCGATTTAACGAACAAATCCCTGCGGGAAGCTCATAATCTACAAAAGATGTACAAAGCGGGGGCTTTTCATGAATAACAAAAAGAAAAAAATTATTTTTATATATGAAGGAATAAAAGCCGAAGAAAACCTGCTAAATAATATGGCACAGGTATTCTTTTCATCAACGGCGGACATTTCTATACTACATTGTCCAGCCGCCGGAAATATCTATATGCTATGGACAAGACTAAAAAAGGATGACTTTGAAACAAATGTCATTGATGTTCTAAAAGAAATGAGCCCGGTAGCAATGGAACGCTTAAATCAACTGAAAGCCAGCGATTTTTCTGAAATTTATCTTTTCTTTGATTACGATGGCCACAGCAATAATATACCTAAGGAATACTTAAATAAAGATATTTTAGGCGAAATGCTTAAAACATTTAATAACGAAACAGAGCTTTCCCTCACAACCAGATTTCAGAAATTATAATTCTTTGGACAAACAGCATTGGCTTATCGCTTGTAATGCCAGCCGAAAAAGGGCAAGCTTACTTGTCCGATATAGCAGTTCCTGCACATATGATTATTTCATACATAATTTAAATCAGGAAAACCTATATTTTTACCAAAAAAAGAATTACATTAATAATGGACATTTGTTGTGCATTTTAAATTCCGTACCTCTTTTTCTTCTGGAATATTTTGAAGAAGATTTTTGGAATCAGGCAATGGCTTCTTAAGAGCAATACCTATATGATAAAAAAACTTTGGCATACCGTCTCCCGATATGCCAAAGCCATCCTTTACACTATAATCATTTCAAAAAATATACAGGCAGCCCTTTGCCAGCTTTAGGCACAGCGCTCAGCACACTGCCCGCAGGGATTAAATAAAGAAGTTCCCCTGAATGTCTCCGTTAAATACATAATAAACTGTATTCTCTTCCGGTTTTACATACAAATCAAGGCTGGTGTACTCTTCATCCCCCTTTTGCAGGTCATACTTCCATACGTCAGCCGCAATTTTCTGCAAGTCTTCCATGGAAACATTTTTGTCGGAGTACTGAATATGTAATGACTGCTGTACTGCTGCAACTTTCTTGCTTTTTGCTTCTGCTTTTTCTACAGGCGCCTTTTTCTCAACCGTCTTCTTCACTGCCGGTTTCTTTTCCGCCGCCTTCTTCTCCACAGGTTTTTTTTCGGCTGCTTTCTTTGCCGCCGGTTTCTTCTCCGGCTCTTTTTTAGCTGCGGGCTTTGCTTCCGCTTTTACTTCTTCCTTTTTCCCTGCCTCTACAACTTTCGGCTCCGCAACCGCCGGAGCTGCTTCCAATTCTGCCTTCACCGTTTTAGCCGTTGCCGTCTTTTTTTTCGCTTCTGCCATTTGTTTTCTCCTTTCACTGCCAGGTTCGTTTTAAACCTTTATGACTCCTTACCTTTTCATCCCCTCCGCCGTATGATGATACATCATCCGCGATGTGAATAATCTCATAAAAAATATGTTTACGCTAAATAGTCTACTCCAATTCTACTGTCTTGTCAACTTTTCCTCGGCCTTTTCCTAAAAAACCGGGAAAAATACGCACTTTCAGACAGAAGCTTCAAAAAAGTTCACATTGTTGACTAAGTTTTTTTCCTAAAACAACTGTTGTGAAGACATTTCCTACAATAGAAAATATACAAGTACGATAATTCCGAGCACAATTCTGTACCAGCCGAAAACTTTAAAATCATGTTTTTTAATATATCCCATCAAAAACCGGATTACAGCTACCGATACGGCAAAGGCCACTGCCATGCCCACCAGAAGGATGGACCACTCGGAAGCACTGAATGCCAAGCCAGATTTTACCAGCTTCAACAAACTGGCCCCGAACATAACCGGTATCGCCAGAAAGAAAGTAAATTCCGCCGCCGTTGTCCGGGAAATCCCCAACAGCAATGCCCCTATAATAGTAGCGCCCGAACGGGAAGTGCCGGGGAAAATGGCCGCTATCAGCTGCCACATGCCTATAATAAACGCCATCCTATACGTGATAGCCGATAATTGGGTAACCCTGGGCGCAACCTTCTTATTCCGGTTTTCCACAACGAGAAATAGGATACCGAATACGATTAGCGCAATGGCCACGCACACATAATTATAAAATAGCTCGCTAAACAAATCATCAAAGGGCATCCCTATTACAATCGCCGGTATACAAGCCACCGCTATTTTAAACCAAAGGGTAAAAATATCCTTTTTAATCATGGGCTTCCCTTTTAAATCAAAGGGAAAAATCTTGTTCCAAAACAAAACTACTACCGCCAGTATAGAGCCAAACTGTATCACCACAAGGAATGCTTCCATAAATTCCGGGGAAACATTCAGGGATACGAACTCGTCCAGCAAAATCATATGGCCTGTGCTGCTGATGGGCAGCCATTCCGTAATTCCCTGCACAATGCCGAAAAGTACGGCTTTTAAAATCTCTATCATAAAAAAATTCTCCTATTCCAGTTCCGCAAGTGCCCTTCCAGCACCTTCTTTCTCGCAGAGCAATTTCCTGCCTGCTTCGCAGACATGAAATTCTCTGGGCGCTGTACGGGCACTTGCTGTTTTCCAGTTCCGCAAGCCCCTTCCCAGTACCTTTCTTCTCGCAGAGCAATTTCCGACCGCTCCGCGTCCGTAAATTCTCTGGGTACTGTACAGGCACTTGCTGTTTTTAATTCCCAGTTCCGCAAGAACTCTACTATATATATGCATCATCAGCGGGATAAATACTCCAAAAGTTCTACATAGCGCTCCTGTGCGTCTTCGTATCCTTCTTTGTATAAGGCGTCCAGCTTGCTTTTGTCTTTTTCTACTCTGCCTACCGGGCTTTTTTTCTTAGGGCGGAAGATGAATGCCTTGCCTTCCTTTTCCTGCTCTTCCAGATAGTCCAGGGTTTTATTGTATTGTTCATCCCTTTCCTTCATCAATTCATATACCTTTGGGTATCTGGCATAGCGCGCTTTTATCAATGCCAGATGCGATTCCGTCTTTCTGCGGAATCCTGCTTCTTTTGTTAGGATAACCACATTTTTTTCATTCCCGTCAGCTATGGATTTCCGGATGGGGATAGAATCCGAAATGCCTCCGTCCAGGTAATATTCGTCTCCGATTTTCACTTTCCGCGATACCAACGGCATGGAACTGGATGCCCGGACCGCCTGGATATCCTCATGCATATCCTTCAGTTGGATATATTCCGCTTCCCCGGTCCTTATATTCGTAACTACCGCATAAGCTTTCCCTTCATATCGGTCAAAGGCTTCAAAATCGTAGGGGTCAAGATAATTGGGAATCAAATCATAGCACATGTCCACCCCAAATAAATCCCCTGTGGTGAGAAGGCTGAAAGCCCCGCAGTATTTTTTATTATCCAGATAGTTCACCGCCACCCGGTATGCACGCTTTTTCTGTTTGGATAAAAAGCTGCACAAATGGCATGCTCCTGCCGATACCCCATAGCAGGAAGAAAACTCGATTTCCTTATCGAGGAAAAATTCCAAAACGCCGGCTGTATAAATCCCTTTCATACCGCCGCCTTCCAATACAAGCCCTGCCTGATACATATTCCACCTCATTTCTATTCCGCTTTGATCCTCAAAGGCAATGGGCCAAGCACCCTGTCAAACAACACCCTTGGTTTTGTTAAACCGCTTGGCAAATACTGCCCAAATTACCGCTTCCCGTACTCCGTCTCCACAAATTTCCGAAGCGCCGGGAGCGACCTTTCCACTTTCTCTGTGGCAATGCAGTATGCCATGCGGAAATATCCCGGACAGCCAAAGCTGTCGCCCGGCACGAGAATCAAATCGTATTTTTTTGCTTTTTCGCAGAAAGCCTTTGCATCTTCTTCCAATGCCTTAGGAAAAATATAAAAAGTTCCGCCCGGCTTTACGCATGTGAAGCCCAGCTTTATCAGCTCATCGTACAAAATATTCATATTTGTCTCATATACGGAAAGTTCGGAAGTGTCATCCACCGTTTCCGCCGCCGCCAGCTGGATAATGGAGGAAGGGCAGTTATGGCCGATTCCCCTGGAAATCTGCCCGCACATGTTCACGATGGTTTCCGCGTCCTTACATGCAGGGTTCACCGCAATATACCCAATCCTCTCTCCGGGAATGGACAATGATTTGGAATAGGAATAACAGCTTATGGTATTGTCATAGAGTTTCGACACATAAACCTCTTCCACCCCTTCAAATAGGATTTCCCTGTATGGTTCATCGGAAATCAGATAAATATCATGCCCGTATTCTTCCGATTTCCTTTTCATAATATCCGCCAGTTTTTCCAGCGTTTCTCTGGTATATACAATCCCCGACGGGTTATTGGGCGTATTAATCAATACTGCCATCACTTTATCCGTCAGCATTTCTTCAAAAACTGCAAAATTAATCTGGAATTTCTCCGTATCCGCCGGAACTACTTTCAGCTTTGCACCGCTCAAATTAATGTAGGGATGATATTCCGGAAAATGAGGCGCAAAGGTCAGCACTTCATCGCCGGGAACCGTCACAGCACGCACCGCATGGGCTATTGCCCCCGCTGCCCCTGCGGTCATAAAAATATGGCGGAACGTATAGGACATTCCAAATCTCCGGTTTAAAGATGCCGCCACTTTTTCCTTTACCGACACAATGCCCAGGCTGGGGCTGTAACCGTGCACTTCCATCGCATCCCCTTCTGTCAGCAGCTTAATCATGGCCTCTTTAAAGCTTTCCGGCGCGGGTACGGATGGATTCCCCAGGCTATAATCAAATACATTTTCATAACCGATTTCCTTCCCTCTCGCCGTAGCATACTCCGAAAGCTCCCGAATCACCGATTTCCCATTTAGCATTTCTTTATATTGTTCCGCAATCATCTTCTATTTTTCCCTCCATTGTATATAAATCCTATCAGTTAAAGAATCAACGGATATATTCTACCACAAATCATACTACAACTTCCAGAATAATCTTTCCACCGCAGGCAATCTCTTTTACTCCTGTCTTTTTTTCCTTATATTCTTCCTGGTTTCCTCCGCCAAAAAATAATCATATAGCTGGCTTTCAAAGATACGGTTTGCAACTGCCACATTTCCATCCCTGTTCACGAGAAACCCGAACATTTTCCCAATGCTGACCGGCTTATCATACTCATGATACGGATATTCCTGCCCGGCGAACAAAATATTTTCCAGCATCTCCCGCAATTCAGGATATTCTTCCACATGCTTAATCATATCGTCATATAGGGCATTAGGCCCTTTGACCAACTGCCTGACCGCATTTAAAATCCCCGCCTTACTCCATGATGATTTTCTGTCAGGAAGTTCATCGCTCTCTGCGGTTGCTTCATCCATATTTTTGCAAATAAAAGATACAAGGTACGGGTATCCTTTTGTATATGAATAAATCTCATCTGCAATTTCGTCTATGTTCATTCCTGTATGGTAATCCTGCTCATAATCAAACAGCATACCCGCAATTCCATCTTTGGAAAAACTCATATCCACCGTAAAATCCGATGCTATATTCCATGGACTGTTATACTTCGGCTCTTCGTCCGGATGAAGTTTCAGCTTCAGGTTTTTAATATCATATACACCCGCCAATATCACTGACCAGAAAGTCCTATCCCTTCCTGCGGCCTGCGCCAAATACTTTTCCCGCAACAAACCTAAAAAGGACAGAAAAATCTGATTATTGGAGCTTTTATCCACTTCGTCTATCATTAAAACAACTTTGCGCCCACACGCTTTACAGAATCTGGTAATCTTCCTGTTCAGCGAATCCACCGGCAGTTCTCTGGGAAGCGTCTCTTCCCAAATATCGGCCGCTTCCCTGGCGACTGCATTATCCTCCAATGCTACGGCTACCTTATTTACAAAACCCTGGGCAAATGTATACAGAGAGGCAAAACAGTCATCCGCAGATTCAAAGCTGATGGAACAAACTACATATTCCTGCTTTAATCTGGCATACAGCTGTTCGATGGTGGTTGTCTTGCCAAACTGCCTGGCCCTGTTGATGGTAAAATATTCCCCGTTCTCCACATAATTCCTGGTAATCTGCTCCACAGCGGCGCTAATATCCACCATATAATGAATTCCGGGAATACAGATTCCCGTTGTATTAAACCGCCTGCGATTATGCACTGAATCACCGCCTTTCACGCTTCCCCTTCGCTGTAAGCTAACGTAGACTTAATCGCGCGTTTCCAGCCCTTCAGCAGTTCCTCCCGCTTCCCGCTGTCCATTGACGGCTTAAAGTCTCTGCCCATCTGCCAGTTTTCGCGTATTTCTTCCTTATTTTTGTAATAGCCCGTTGCCAGGCCCGCCAGATATGCTGCCCCCAGCGCAGTTGTTTCAATGCATTCCGGACGGTATACTTCCGTATTGATGATATCCGCCTGAAATTGCATCAGGAAATTATTGGCGCTTGCTCCGCCGTCCACCTTCAATTCCTTTAAATGGATGCCCGAATCCTCTTCCATAGCCTTCAATACATCCACTGTCTGATAGGCAATGGATTCCAAGGTAGCCCGTATGAAATGCTCCTTTTTGCAGCCCCTTGTAATCCCTGTCACCGTTCCTCTCGCATACTGGTTCCAATAGGGCGCCCCCATCCCTGCAAAAGCGGGAACAATATAAACCCCTGCCGTATCTTCCACCGCTTCGGCATATTCCTCTGTCTGGGCAGCGCTCTTAATCATACGCATTTCATCCCGCAGCCACTGGATGGATGCCCCGGCCACGAACACGCTGCCTTCCAGGGCATATTCCACCTGTTCCCCTGTGCTGGCCGCAATCGTTGTCAGCAGGCCGTTATTTGACTTAATAGCAGTATTCCCGGTATTCATAAGAAGGAAACAGCCCGTTCCATATGTATTCTTCACCTGGCCCTGTTCAAAACAACACTGGCCAAACAATGCCGCCTGCTGGTCTCCCGCCGCGCCGGCAATAGGAATTCTTCCGCCTAAAACCCCCGCATCCGTATAGCCGTAGATACAGCTGGAAGGCTTTACCTCCGGCAGCATATCCGCCGGGATATTCAATTTATCCAACAGTTCTTCATCCCAGCGCATCTCATGGATGTTAAAAAGCATCGTGCGGGATGCGTTTGTATAATCCGTGACATGCACCGCCCCTTTGGTCAGATTCCATATCAGCCAGGTATCCACCGTTCCAAACAGCAGCTCCCCGTTTTCAGCCCTTTCCCTTGCCCCTTCCACATGTTCCAATATCCACGCTATCTTTGTAGCTGAAAAATAAGCATCGGGAATCAGCCCTGTTTTCTCCCTTATCGTATCCCCATATCCTTCTGCATTCAACGCGTCTATCTGCTCTGCTGTCCTGCGGCATTGCCACACAATAGCGTTATAAACCGGCAGCCCCGTCTTCCTGTCCCATACAATGGCCGTTTCCCTTTGGTTGGTAATCCCTATCCCGCAAATATCTTCCGCCCTGGCATTCACCATTGCCATTGCTTCCATGGCTACCGCCATCTGGGAGGACCAGATTTCCATCGGGTTATGCTCCACCCAGCCTGGATTAGGGTAAATCTGGGTAAACTCCTTTTGCGCCATGCTCATTATCTTCCCCTGCTTATCAAATAAAATACACCTGGAACTAGTTGTTCCCTGGTCCAATGCCATCATATATTTTGTCATACGTCCACCTTACCTTCCCTTTTCTGCCCCGTCCATGTACTGCCATACACTATGCCGGGTTTTTCAGTATTACTGCTTTGCCATTACCAATTATAACTTCTCCCTCAGTACTTCCACCTTGCACTCGTGGAGTTTCATTTTATCGTCCTTGTCATAAGCAATCCCAACTGCAAGAATCCGCCCTGTATATTCCGGTTTTTCTCCAATCTTCCCCTCAAACCGAAGCGCATACTGGCGCTCTTTAATCTGCCGGATTGCATCATCCGCAGTATGATTCACCTTTAACTCAATAATAATCGCATCATCATCCCGTCTGAAAGGATAGAAAATATAGTCTGCATATCCTATGCCAGCTTTATCTTCCCGTTCCATTCGATAATAATCAATCGCCTGCAGATAGGCCCACTTGATGATGGATGCCAATTCCGCTTCATTATTGTATACCAGTAACGGGCTCTCTGTATTATGGACAAACTGTAAAATCTCCGCCATAGTTTTTGTATCACCGGCTTTTGTCGCTAAAAGCATTCTGCCCGACTCTTTTGTCAGGAGATAGACATTCCCAAGAGACGGTTCTCTCCGAACCATATCTGAAAACCTGTCCATCAGCTCTTTATTTGGAATAGATACACAGCCATCCTCATAATTCAGGAACCCATAAACTACCATCGCTGAAAAAATCTCATCGCGCGTTTTCAATTCCATTGATGTAGCGGCATACTCCTGTACCTTAGCCGGAACAGGGATATCTGCAATCATAAGGCCTACATCTTCCTTCACGGCATCCACATTTGCACCGATGTAATAAAATAATTCGTCATATGGGCCAGAATTTGTCCAATAATTTCCCAGATTATTATTCGTCAGGGCAAGCACCACAGAGCGGGGATTATATACCCGTTTCCCCCCTTTTGTATGATATCCGTCATACCAGATGCGAAGGCCTTCTCTTGTCACATGAGGCTTCTGAATATTCTGCTCCAAATACCTGGCGCAAAGATTATCCACTTCTTCATCCGTAAACCCAAAGTATTCCTCGTACTTTTCTTCATTCACCATTGTATACTCACAGAACATATTCAATTCAGAGCCGCTGGAATACTTTACAATCGGAAGGATGCCTGTCATATAAGCCATCTCCACATATGCTTTATCCTTCAACAGGTTACTGAGAAATTTTGTAAAATTTTCTTTATCTTCTTCCGTAACGAAATCCTGATGATAAATATAATCCCACTCATCCAGTACAAAAATAAACCTATCCCCATTGCCGTATTCATAAATCTTTTTTAAAACATCCCACACAGCATCCGTTTCCCGAATCCGAATATCCGGATATGCCATCATCAAATCTTCCATCAGAATTCCTTTTATTCTGGAGATATACTGTGCATATGTCCTGGCCTCATCCGGCATTTCATTAAACATAATATGAATCACATTGTGTGCATTCAGATGCTCTTTATACCACGTATACCCGGATACCCTGAGGCTTCCAAACTCCTCACTACTATCCACCCCCTTTCCGAAAAAAGAAGCAATCATATTCGCCATTACAGTTTTCCCAAAGCGGCGTGGTCTGGTGATGCAAATATATTTGATGCTCTTGCCCCGGGATGCCCTTACCTTATCCGATGAATCTTTTTTCCATTCCAATATAGGTACGAGCTCATTCAGGATACTCGTCTTATCCACAAAATATGTCAGTGAAAAAGTCTCCTGAAAAAGGCCATAGGCGCTTTTGCCATTCAAATAGACTCCCAATTTATCAATATACTCCTTTCCTTTATTTTTTCATCCGCCTGTTTAAATCATATTATATATTATTCGCCCTTTATTCTCAATTACTTCTTTACTTTCATAACCAAGGAGAGAACTATAGAGGGCCGGAAAAGGGCCGTCGCGCTAAGTTTAACGCGGCAGCCCTTTTTTCACTACACCATATTATCGTCCTCGAATTTTCTTTTACCACTTATCCGTAGCCACCGGCAGCGGGTCAACGGTATCCGCCATCCGATCCGCCAGAAGTTCCAGCATCCTTATCTTCACTTCCCTATATTCCGGCTCATCCCACAGATTGCGGAATTCATCCGGGTCTTCTTTTAAATCATACAGTTCCCCTTCCTTAGAGGTATGGAATCTGGACAGCTTATACCGCCCGTCATATACCATGGTTCCATAGGCTTCCGGCTGGGTGTGCCAGGGCATAGCCTCGTAGTATTCGCAGTAAATGCTATCCCTGTGCTCCTCAGGATTTTTATCCCCGGTAAGCACATCGGCCAGGGAATGACCCTGCACTCCCGGCTCAATCTCCCCAATACAGATTTCCTCGATGGTAGGAACTAAATCCGTCAGTTCCGCCAGGGTATTTAAGCGCACCCCTTTCATAAAATGATTTTTCCAGGAAATAATCAGGGGCACATGGGACATTCCTTCGTAAAAATAGGGGCCTTTCAAATATATGCCGTGGTCTCCCAGCATTTCCCCGTGGTCGGAAGTGAAAATAACAATGGTATTTTCCATTTCGCCCGTTTCCTCCAACGTTTCCATCAGACGGCCGAACTGGATATCTATCATCTCCACCATAGCATAGTAGGCCGCTTTTATCATGCGGTGCTCTTCTTCGCTCATTTCCTCGAAACAGAAATGGTGAGGGGTGGAAGTGTTATTATAGGCGTTGGCATGGTCCTGCTTTTGGAAAATCGTCTTTTTCTCCCATTCCCCATCTACATACTTGGGCAGGGGAAGCTTATCCGCACGGGCCAGATATTTATCCAGCAGGCGCTTGGGCGGGTCAAAAGCATGATGAGGGTCAAAAATATTGATGTTATAAAACCAGGGCGGACAGTTGAATTCCGGCATTTGCCGTTTTTCTTCCGCAAAATAGCGGATGGAGTCAATGGCCTGGTCGATACACCATTTGGTAAAATGGTCTTCTTCGTCCATTCCAATCTTCACATACCCCATTTTATCGAAATCCGGATATTGGTACTTTTTCCCTCGTTTGAACAGCCAGTGGCTGTATTCGTTGGCGCTCCAATAAGTTCCCCCCGATTCCGGAAGCCCCGCATTGCCGATTCCCGACGGATTATGGGCCCAATGGAATTCCGTAAACCCGTCATCAATCCGCTTTTCCTGAATAGGGCAGGCTGTCGGACCGCAGGGGGCCAGATGCAGTTTACCCACTAAAGAACAGTAATATCCATGGTCTGCCAGCACGCGGGATACCAGCCTTTCATAAGGCGGCATAGACTGACCGTTGGCACGGCATCTCGTAGTCCGGGGATACCGTCCTGTCAGAAAGGAAGCCCGGCTGGGCGTGCATACAGGGGATTGGCAGTATCCGTTTTCAAACAAAACCCCTTCCGCGGCAAATTTGTCCAGATTAGGCGTATCCACATCCGGATTACCATAACAGCCCAGGGTATCAAAGCGCTGCTGGTCGGTGACCACCAACAGGACATTAGGTCTCGTATTGCTATATTTATTCATTTTATCCTCATTTCTGCACGGCTTTTGTGACTTGGCTCTGCCTAAGCTTTTATGGTCCGGCTCTGCTTGGGCTTTTTTTATAACCGGGTTTGTGGATGCCGTGCCGACACAACCTCCAAGGCCACAAAGTCAAATAGTCAAATTCTCATGCGAGCATGGCACTTGGCTTATTGCTCGCAGGAATAAAGATACAAAAATTACAAAGCCTTATCAAATCGCAAATTTCACAGTTACCGCCAATCCCCCGGAAGAATCGCCCCGCGATTCTTCCAGAAATGATTAGTTGTCCTTAGGCAGCGTCCTTCGCTGCCTTAGTACAACTTCATTTCTTCACCACCACTTAATCAAATCCGTAATCCGGTTTCTCATTTCCACAAATTCCGGCGCTGCGATATCTCTGGGATGGGGAAGTTCGTCGGTGACAATTTCCTTAATGGATGTGGGCTTGTTGGTCAACACCAAAATGCGATCTCCCAGATAAACGGCCTCTTCGATATTATGGGTGATAAAAATAACCGTTGTTTTCGTCTGTTTGCACAGGCGCACCACTTCATCTTCCAGCCGGAAACGCAGATTAATATCCAACTGCCCGTAAGGCTCGTCCATAAGGAGCAGTTCCGGCTGAGTGGCGAACGCCCTGGCGATTACCACACGCTGAAGCATGCTGGCGGACAGCTGCCTGGGGTAATAATCGGCAAATTTTGTCAGGCCTACCAGTTCCAGCGCGTCTTTTACTTTTTCATTGATTCCTTTGTACTGTTTTTTTAATTCCAGCCCAAACCGCACGTTCTCCTTCACCGTCAGCCATTCCATGGCGGAATACTCCTGAAATATGTAGGCGATGTCATGCTTCCTTAAGTCTATTTTTTCGCCTTTAAACAAAATTTCGCCGGATGTGGGTTCGTAAAGATGGGTCAGGCTGTTTAAAAAAGTGGTTTTTCCACAGCCGGTAGGGCCCACGATGCAAAGGAATTCCCCGTCATATACATCAAAGGATACGTCATTGAGCACCAGCAGCTCCCCGAATTTTTTCGTCAGATGGGTTACCTGAACTTTTACATTTTTATTCATTTTTGCTCCATTTCCGCGCGGTTTCCTGCACTTAACGAATTTGACTCATTTGCATTCATCTGCTGTGTGATTTCCTTGCGCAGTCTAAGAAATTCCGGGTCTACCAGGCTGCGGGGCCTCGGCATGTCAATGGTATATTCTTTGCAAATCTGCCCTGGACAGTCTGTCAGAAGGATAATCCGGTCGGCCAGGTAAAGGGCTTCTTCGATGTTATTTGTAACAAATACTACGGTCCGTTTTTCATTTTCCCATATATTTTCCAAAGATTCCTGCATCATGTAACGGGTCTGGGCATCCAGATGGCCGAAGGGCTCATCCATGAGAAGCACATCCGGGTCACCGCAATAGGCACGGGCAATGCCCACCCTTTGCTTCATGCCGCCGGAAAGCTGTACCGGATAGCTGTTTTCGAAACCGGTCAGCCCCACCAAGTCAATAAATTTCTGGGTATCCTGCTCCCTTTTCTGCTTATCCACTTTTCTAACCTTCTGGCTGAAGCCCACATTTCTTTTTACTGTCATCCACGGGAATAAAGCCATAGTCTGATAAACCACTGCCCTGGAATGGTGGGGCTCTTCCACCAGCTGCCCGTTATGCTCCACGGTTCCCGCAGTACAGCCCTCCAATCCTGCCAACATATAGAGAAGTGTAGTTTTTCCGCATTGGCCAGGGCCGAAAATCACCAGGAATTCATTTTCCCGCACGTCAAAGGTCAGGTCTTTGAGCACTTCAAAGCTGCCGTTTGGGGTCCGAAAGGTCTTGGAAAGGTTCTGGCATTTCATTTTTAATTTCCCTGATTGTTCCATACAAGACATCTCCTCTCCAATAATCTCATCCCATTCGCCAGCAGGAATCCTACAATACCGATGGCCAGCATACCGGCTATCATCTGGGTCATATCGTTTACTGCCTGCCCGGCTATAATAATCCAGCCGATTCCTTCCGTAGCACAGACCATCTCCGCTGCCAGCATGGTCATCCAGGAATTGGACAAAGCCACCTGGGCGCCGGAAAAAATGGATGGAACTGCCGCCGGCACTACGATTTCAAAGAACACCTGGGCATTGTTTGCCCCCAGCATTTTAGCCGCTCCCACCAGCTGCTTGTCCACATGGGTAGCGCCCGCATAGGAATTCAGGGTAAAGGGCACAAAGGCCGCAATGAAAATCAGGAAATATTTATATTTTTCACCGATTCCAAACCATAATATAGCCAAAGGAATCCAGGCCAGAGGG
Organism: Lachnospiraceae bacterium; assembly: GCA_021769135.1. Taxonomy (GTDB): domain Bacteria; phylum Bacillota; class Clostridia; order Lachnospirales; family Lachnospiraceae; genus Kineothrix. Next base: position 26,909 of record JAETTM010000007.1, read on the forward strand.
GCGATGGGCCTTAGCAGATTAAAAATCGGCATAAAAATGGCACGCACATAGGGAAACCAGCCCATGGTTAAACCCAACACAATGCCCAGCACCGCAGCCATACAGAAACCGGCCAATACACGGCTCAGGCTCCAAAGCACATGGCCCACAATCGTATAGTAATACCCCACATTGTGGAACAGCATATCCACAAACCGTTCAATTACCGCAAAAGGTGTGGGGAAAGGAATCTGGGAATCGGTCATCCGCACTAGTATTTCCCATAAAAACAGCAGGAGCAGAAAAGTACCGCCGCCATATGCCAGCGCCCTCGCTCTTTGATTTTTCTTACTCATCTACACCGCTCCTTTCACCAGCTTCATTTCCATAAAATCCAAAATTGCGGACAGTATCGTACCCATAATCCCGATTACCACCATACCTACAATAATTAAATCTGCCCTGCAAAGCAATCTTCCCAGCTGAATCATATATCCAAGTCCGCTGTCCGAACCGAGCATTTCCGCTGCCACCAAAGAGCCCCAGGAAGAATTCAGGGAAACTTTAAGCCCGGTAAAAATGTAGGGCAACGCGGAAGGTATTGCCACTTTAAAAAGAAGCCGCGTTTTGGATGCCCCGAAGGTTTGCCCTACCCAGATATGTACCTTTTTTGTGGACTTTATGCCTGTATAGGAGTTGACCACGCAGGGAATGAAAGCCGACAGAAAGACGATGGATGCCTTTGCCACCACGCCGATTCCCAAAAGGATAATCATAATGGGAATCCAGGCAATCGGGGGGATTGTCCTTACAAAGTCGAACACCGGCTTTAAGCACATGTCCGCTTTCTCCCACCAGGCCATCATAATTCCCAAAGGCACTCCGATTACCGCCCCGAAGCAAAAACCGAGCAAAGAAACCCTTAAGCTGGCAAAAATATGCTGGGGCAGCGTTGAGCCGTCCGGCTTCTTTACGCTCCATTTGGTAATCCCCGTTTCCAGTGCCTTTAGCGGAGATGGAAGAAGCGTTTCAGGGGCAAGCTTCCATACATCCGTTACCAAATACCAAAACAGGAAGAATCCAAACAGGGCGCAAATTGATATTATTTTCATACGAAAAGCAAATAACTTTTTCTGTTTTGTCATGTTTTCGCCGTTCCTTTCTAAAATTCAGGCATTAAAAGCCCTGAGCGCGGAAGACAATTGACCAATGTCATTTTGTTAACACCTTAACTAGCTGCGAGAATGATAAAATCCTCAAGGAGCCCTTTGAAAAACGCTGGCACTTGGGCAAATGTGAATACTTCACATGTATTTTAGCGCCTTATGTGTCCGCTGCGTTTTTCCCAGAGCGAAAGCGTGGCGACGGAGGATTTTATCATTCTCGCAGCGTCCGCCGCCATTACTTCATATAGTCAGCCGCATATGCTTCCAGCGCTTCTTTAAGGACGGTATCATCCATATTTTTATATACTTTTTCCAAATCCTCATCGGAAATATTTCCCACAATCGCATAGAAATCCGCAATCATTTTAAAAGATGCAGTAGAGTCAATGGTAGTCAAGTCATCATAGGTAAAAAACGGGCGCTCCAAAACCTGGTGCTCGATTTCATCCGGATTGCATTCCTGGCCATTGATGTCATACCATTCCACCATAGTGTCCATAAGGACTTTATCATCTTTAAACGCATCCGCCACACGAATTAATTGTTCGCATAAGGCAACCAGCGCATCATGTTTGCTCTCATCTTCATAAAACTCACGGGAACACAAAATATTATCATAATACGGGCAGTTTAAATTCGTCATACTAAAAGCCGCCAAATATTGTTCCGGGTCATAATTATCCGCTACCGGATAGCATGTGCTCGCAAAATCGGACTGTCCGGAAACAAAAGCCTGATATGCCGGCATGTTATCCATGTTTATCAAAGTCACATCATCTTCGCTAAGCCCCAATGCCTCTAAATACATATCCGTAAGAATCTGGGAAGCCGTTCCCATGGGAAGTAAAAATGACTTGCCCTTCACGGAATCCGGCGTGCCGTACACTTCCGGATAATCCGGGTTAAATCCCTTTTCAGCCGCCATCTCGCTGTCCGCCCGAATCATAAACTGCTGCCCTGCGCCGGAATCGCAGTGGGAAAACAGATACACTGCATCATAAACCGAACAGGATGATACGCCCGCCGCACCGATGGTAAAAACATCCACCAGGCCGGAACCGAGGGCTTCGTTGATACCGCTGCCCTGAGCGAAAGTAGTGATTTCCAACTTAAAGCCATTTTCCACATCCCAGCCCATCTTGGAAATATAATGCATCGGAATAGAAAGCTGCTGGGCTAATGTAGAAACCCGTATAGTAACCAATTCCTCCGATGGGGCATCCGCCGCAGCCATTTCTGCACCCTCCGCCTGTTCTGCTTTGTCATCCTCTTTATTCCCTGCTGACGCATCCGCCGCCTGCTCCTGCGCCGGAACCTGACTGCTTTCCGCACCCCCTGCGCCCGAACTGCCACATCCTGCCAGTACGAATACCATTAATGTTAATGAAAGAACCACTGCAACCATTTTTTTCTTTTTCATATACCTTCTCCTTTTCTCTCTTTGTAGAAATAGACATTTGCGCTCCAACAGCCTTGGCCGAATATTCTGACAACCTCCCATTCCGCAACTCCCTATCCTACAATTATTCCGTGTTTCATCTGATACCATAATATTTCTTCCTGTCCTCTTCCACAATCAATCCTTTGTCCAATTCTTTTATTTTTTTGACCTACATTTATAAAAGCAAGAATATTATTTGTATTTTTTTGATATATTTAATATTTTTTGACCGTTTTTCCTGTGCACATTGCCGAATTCTTCAATTCTTGATATAATCAGTTATACGCCAAAAACCAAATGCACATATTATTCAAAAAGTGGAGTGGAAACGCATTGATGAACATAAAAAAAATCCTTAATATTACCTTATTTTTCGTTCTGGGCATGCTGACCGCTTTGCTTACCTTTATACTTGTCCGTTTTTATACCCGTTCCACGTTTGAAACCCTCAGCGAAGCCAACACCAAGCAGCTCCAGCTGATTTCCCAGAAATCCGACGCCATGATTACCGGTGCCGAAACCATTGCCAAGCTTCTCTATCAGGATGAAAGCATTTTGGGAACAATTTTAAGCAGCGATTTGACCGGGCAGAATATTTCTTCCGTCAACGCCGGCATCGACCTTTTATATACGAAATATTACAGCGCTTTCCAGCAATTCGGCCTTTCCTTTGACATCGTATGCCTGGGCGAAAACGGCTTCCGCTATTCCAGTTGCGGTTATACGGAAAAGGATTTTGAACGTCTCAGTTCTTTTTCCTGGTATCGGAAGCAGAGGGCTTATGGAAATGCCTCTTATTCCGTTACCAATTTTGTACCCATCCCCAAATCGGGCGGAAATACCTATTGTTATGCCATTGTGCGGAATGTATACCAGGTAGGCGGGAATTTTGCGGGGGCCATCATCGTTTTTGTGGATGAAAGTACCCTTTCTTCCATTTATAAGGACTCCATACGGCCAGATTCTACCATCCATTTATTAAATGAATATTCCACCGTGGTTTCGTCCAATGATAAAAGCAAGATTGGAATCACGCCCAAATCCACCCCGGATTATTTATTTGTCCGCAGCAGCAATCGCTATGATATCTATACCAATAATTACGGCATAAAATGTTTCTGTGTCAAATATACTTCCGCAATAACCAACTGGACAATATTTGAACAGATACCTTTGGAAAATATTATGCAGCCTGTCCGGAAAATCATTTATCTTATCATTGCCATTGTAATCGGATTTTATCTTTTGGTGCTCTTGTTGTTTTCCATCATTACCAGGTCCATTTCCAAACCCATAAACAAAATTTGCCAGGAAATGGAACACTCTATCAGCCGTAATTTCGCCCACCTTAAAATCAAATCCAAACTGGCTGAAATCAAGCGCATCGGGGATTCCTATAACCATCTTTGCGATGCTATCAACGCACTAATCAAAGATGTGCAGTTTGCAGAAAAACAGGCCAATGATGCCAAATTTAATTTCCTGAAGGCCCAGATTAATCCGCATTTTTTATACAATACCCTTTTTTCGATTAAATGTACGGTGGAAATGGGCAACCAAAGACATGCCTGTGAAATGCTGACCCTCCTCATAGCCCTTTTGCAGAATTCCGTCAGCTCAAACAGGAGTATGAATACTCTTTTGGAGGAAACGGCCAGCCTTCGGAAATATGTTCAGCTGCAGAACCTTAGGTATGATAACCGGGTTCAGTTCCATACCGACCTGCCCGAAGAGTGCATGCAGCTTGCTATTCCCCGTTTCCTCATCCAGCCCCTGATTGAAAATGTATTCCTGCATGCGGTTCCTTTAGGGAATGAGCCGATAGAGCTCCTGATAAAATTCCAGCCGGAAAACGAGAAGCTCCTTATCCATGTCTGCGACACCGGCATCGGTTTTACCAAGTCCGGGCTGGAACAAATATTGGCGCAGCCCTCCGCCAGCACATCTTCCCACATCGGCCTGAACAATATCCAGGACCGGGTACAGCTGCTCTATGGCCGGGATTACGGCTTGTCCGCTTCCTGCGACAGCCATTTTCATACGATTATCACACTAACCTTGCCTTTACAGGAAGGAGGCGCAAAAGAACTTGTTCCGAATACTGATTGTTGATGACGAAACCCCTATCCGGGAATGGCTGGTGCATACGATTTGCTCCAACCGCCCGGATTATATGACGGAAAGCGCAAAAAATGGGCTGGAAGCCCTGGAGAAATGCAAAACCATATCCTACGATTTAATTGTCATGGATATCCGTATGCCCCATATGAACGGGCTGGAGCTTCTGGAAGCCCTTTATGGCCTATGCCCGGATACAACTGCCATTGTACTTAGCAGTTATGATGACTACAACTATGTGCGAAATGCATTTAAATATCATGCGGTGGATTATTTGCTGAAAGCGGAGATTGACAGCCAGAAGCTGTTGGCTGCCGTTGACAATTATTATACGAAAAAGATTGCCGTACAGAACCCTTCGGAATTGGCCGCTAAATTAAAGGAGTTTCTGTCCGGCGACACTTCCCAGCCCACCCTTGGCGGCATTTCCGGTCAGCCTTCCATATCCGGTTTTGAGGAAATATTTCTCTCTTTTCCCCAATACATGCCCCAGAATGCTTATTTTTGCTTTTTGATAAAAATGCCGGGAAATACAGGATTTTCCAAGCCCTATCTGCCTATTGCCGAAGATGTGCATCAGGCTTTCTGCCTGCCCGTGGATGACAATATTTTCCTCGGCTGCATCGGACTGTCCCCGCAGACAAGCTTGCTCTATCTAATGCAGACACAGGCCCTGTACCTGAACAAACTGCAAACTTACAACAGCTTTTCCCTGCTCATTTACGGCGAGATTTTTTATACAAAAGAAAATCTCCCCCCATGCCTCCGATATTTGTATGCCCAGCGGGATTTGGACTTTTATGATATTCATTACAGCCGCGTACAGGCTGTTCCCGAATCGCTCTGCCTGCAGATGAACAAGCGCTATATTGAGATTGTAGAGCAAATCCAGAACCGACATTATGAAGAAGTTCTGCTCCAATCCGAAGCGCTTCTCCAATTTGCAGAAGAAGTGCGCTATCCCGATGTGGATTCCTTAAAAATGCTCTGCGCCAAGCTGTGCGAATCCGCATGCCTTAGCAGCTGCCAGTTAAACCTGTCCGCCTACCACGATTATGCCCAGAATCTTTCCCCCCAGCTTACTGCCTCCGGCTCCATAGCCCAGCTGCGCCAGCTTCTGTATGTCCATTTAAAAGGCTTTCGCAGGCAGCCGGACTCGGGGAACCCCTTCCTTCTAAACAGGATTTCCAGGGCGGCTTCCTTTATAGAAGAACATTATATGGACGATATTTCGTTAGCCAGCGTTGCCGATGAATTGCATATCAGCCCGGAATATCTTTCGCGCACATTCAAGAAGCAGACCGGCACCAATTTTAATAATTACCTGAACAATATCCGGCTGCAGCGCGCGTTGGAACTTCTGAAGGATTATGAGCTGCCTGTTTCCGAAATCGCCATGCAAACCGGCTTCCAAAGCCCTGCCTATTTTTCCAAATGCTTTAAATCCGCTTTCGGCCTGTCTCCCCAGCAGTGGAAGGCTTCGCGGATTGCGGAAAAGTGATGTGGGGAGTTGCCCCGCTTACAAACTCCAAAACACCGGCTTCATCTTATCATACGTACAGAAATAGCGAAACCCTAAATCCTTCAACACCTTCTTCGCTTCCTCCATCCCCGCGCCCAAATGCTCCGGCTTATGGCTGTCGCTACCGATGGTGATGATTTCACCGCCCAGTTCCCGATATAGTTTCAGTATATCCATGGAAGGGGTAGTGTCCTTAAGCCCATATCGATGATAGGAAGTATTCAGCTCTATCCCCTTGCCCCCTTCGATTACTGTCCTTAGTATTTCCGCAACCATTGGTTCTACTTTTTTAAAAGGATAAATGCCCTCCTTATCATATCTGGCAATCAGGTCCATATGTCCGAGCACGCTGTAATCGGAATATGCTTGCACCAGATGCCCCATTTCCTCATAATACCGCTCATTATATTCCTTTTGGCTTCTTCTCTTCTGGAAATCCTGTGTCCAAAACTCCTTGTCCTCCACCTGATGCACCGACAAAATGATAAAATCAAAGGGATATCGGGCAAACAATTCCTCATACTTGGAAACCGTATGCATCTGCATTCCGAATTCCATCCCCATTTTAATCCTTATCTGTCTGCCATATTTATCCTGCATCTCCTTTATCTTTCTGTCATATGCGGAATAATCCACATTGGCTAACGGCTCCTTTTCCCGGTATTGAATCGGATGGCCGCAATCCCAGTCTTCCTTTATCCCATAATCCACGTGGTCCGTAAAGCAGATTTCTTCCATTCCCATAGCTATGGCATCTTTCACCACCTGCTCCATCGGATATGCCGAATCATCGCTGAATTGTGTATGAACATGATAATCTGCAAACATCCTCTTCTCCATTTCCGTAAATGAGCAACTTTCCATATTCCCTGAATTAAAACTCCATCCGCTCCACAATATCCGCCCATGCTTCTTCGTCAATTTCCTCTTCCCGGAACAACTTCTTTTTATCCTCATCAGTGATTTTCCGGATGACCTTACAGGGATTTCCCGCCGCAATACACCAGTCCGGGATATCCTTTGTCACCACACTGCCTGCCCCGATGACCACATTATCACCGATATGTACGCCAGGGCAGATTACCGTATTGCCCCCCAGCCACACATTATCCCCTATGATCACCTCTTTGCCATATTCATAGGCAGAGTTTCGGCTCACCGGATGGACAGGATGCCCCGCCGTGTAAATAGATACGTTGGGCGCCATTTGACAATTATCGCCGATTTTAATCTTTGCCACATCCAACAGCGTACAGTTATAATTAGCAAAAAAATTCTTCCCCACCTCAATATGTTTCCCGTAATCGCAGTAAAACGGCGGGTTAATAAAAGCATCCTCCGATTTCCCCAACAGTTCCTTAACCAGTTTTTTAATTCCTTCGAAATCAGAACGATCCATAAAATTTAATTTCTGCAGCATCTTCCTGCACACCAGCTGCTCCGCAAAGACTTCATCATCCGAAATATAAGCCATCTGCGCATCCCTTCGCTCCAAATTTGTCATTTTCATCTTTAATTCCATGCTCCTTTCCGTCTTTTCTTTGTCCATCTCTTCCTTTTAATTCCATATCATAATACTTTTTATTCAGTTCATCAATCTCCAAAAATCCGCCCGGCATATTTATCCCTTCAATTCGTAATATTTCTCAGCCAGCCATACTTTTTATAATGCCGGTATACCGCTGGTAATTTTATGATTTCATCCAGGCTCAATACAAAATATACTGCAAGCACAGGGAGCTTCCATACAAAAGCGCACAGGCAACCCAGCGGGATGACAATACACCACAATGTAATTGCATCGCAAAGCAATCCAAACCGCGCATCTCCCCCCGCAGGGAAAATACCCCCTATGGTCATGCTGTTGACCGATTTCCCTATGAGGTAATAAGAGCAGATAACAAGCATCCCTGTAAGATATCCCCCTGCCGCCGGCGTCAAATCCACCACCCTGACAATAAAAGGCGATAACGCCAGGAGAAAAAGCCCGGATAAAACCCCTCCGGCTATGGATGCCTTTGCCAACATCCTTCCCGCCTCTTTTGCCTTCTCAAAGCGGCTGGCTCCCAGCTCATTTCCTACGATAATACTTCCTGCGCCCCCAAGTCCGAGACACAGGCAAATCACTAGATTTTTCGAAATATTCGCAATGCTGTTAGCCGCTACCGCATCCGTTCCCATATGCCCCATAATTACCGAATACATGGTAAAGCCTCCGCCCCACACTAATTCATTCAGCAAAACCGGGGTTGTTTTCTCCCAAAATCTTCTGGCTAAATCTCCATCCCGTCCTTTCCCGCCAATCCGCAGCAGGCCCGGGCGATTTCCAGAGTCTGTGTTATCCGTTTCATCATTTTCATCCATCAGCCTGCCCGGCGTTCCATGGCGGCTCTGTTGCCTGCCAAAGCCTTCCATTTTTATTCTTCTCCTCACAAAAGCCACACTCCATGCCGCCTGTACAAAAGTGGCCAACACCGTAGCAAGCGCCGCACCATCGGCTTCCATGGCCGGAACTCCCAATAAGCCGAAAATTAAAACCCCATTGAGCAGAATATTCAAAATAACGGTTACACCGCTAATCGTTGTACTGACATTTACTGCGCCGCAGTTTTTCATAACTGTCATATGCACTTGCGCTACCGCAGATAAAAAGTGAGAGCCCCCTACCACCCTCAAATACCCGCTTCCCAGCGCAATCAATTCCCTGTCATTGGTAAAAAAATACATAATATTTTCCGGAAAGAACAATGTACCTATCCAAAACAACACGGAAACCCCGCAGGCAGTTCGGAGCGTCAGGCACAATACGCGGAATATATTCCCGCCATCCCTTTTTCCATAATATTGTGCCACAAACATATTCTCCCCTATTACAAACGCCATCATAAACAAATTGAATACAAATGTGACCTGGGTTGCCAATGACACCGCCGACATGGCATCCTGATTCAGCTTTCCCAGCATCACTGCATCGCTCGCCCCTACCAATGCCAGCATAAATTGCTGAAACGCCATGGGCAATGCCAGCCTTACAAGTTTTCTCCGCATCGTATCGCTATTTCCTACACTGTGCTCCGTTCCATCCCGTATCTTATTGCATTCCATTTCAGGCCCCTCCCCATTCCCCGATTTTTCACAAAATTATTATTCGGAAATATCTGTTTTTAACAATATCACTTTTTTTCTTTCTCTTCTTTCAATATATCATATAATTATATAACAATCATCTATATTCTCTGTTCATTTTATCTATGGGGAAGACCGCCCGCTGCGCCGCCCATGAAAATTGGTTTCCGTGAATCATTCGATTTTCCTATAGACAAGGATACATCGGCATGTTATACTCTTTTCAAAGCATATATTTCTGATATTCTATTTTCATTCTAATGAAGTATCATTCCAATGGCCGTAATAGGCCATCAAGCGAAATCGTGCTTTTATTTCAGACAAATTATGAAACAGGACAGGGGAGCTCCAATCGATGAAATGAAGCCGGTTTGTGCATATCCCCTACAAAGGAGGTTCCATGGGAAAAGAAGATATTTTACTCAAGTCATACCTTGGGGATACCCGCAGATACGCGGATTTATGGAATGGGGCGCTATTTGGCGGCAGGCAGCTGGTCAGGCCGGAGGAGTTGGTGGAAGCCAGCCCGGTGCTGTTAAAAGAAAGGGAAACGTTCCTGGAAAAAAGGCGCGACCTGGTAATGAAGCAGAGCCGGGAAGGGCAGCGTTTCGCCGTCCTGGTGGCGGAAAACCAGAAAACCGTGGATTACAGCATGCCCATACGGGTTATGCTGGAAGAGGCGCTTGCCTATTACAACCAGGTGAAAAGCATCCGGAAGGCGAATGAAGAGGCTGACAGGAAATGCCGGGAACAGAAAAGCGGAAAAGTATATGCCGATGCCGGAGAGCGGCTGTATATGTTCAGGGAGGAAGATAAGCTAAAGCCCATAGCCACGCTGGTAGTATACTGGGGCGAAGGGGAATGGACAGGGGCCAGAAGCCTGCATGACATAGTGGATTTTGGCGGGGAAAAGGACCCTTTTAGCGGCCAGCTGAAAAAACTGGTGCCGGAATACCCGCTCCATTTTCTGGATTTAAACACCTTCCGCCACTTTGAATATTTTAAAACGGAGTTGGGCTCTTTTCTGGAACTATACCAGAAACGGAATGATAAAGAAGAGTTCCGGAAATATGTGGAAGCCCACAAGAAGTCCTGGAAGATGGACAGGGAAAGCCTGTATGTATTCAGCCATATGACGAATTCGAGAAATTTAAAAGAACTGATGAAAAAGGAAGAAAAGAAGGAGGAAGAAAATAAGATGTGCAAGGCAATTGACGGGTGGATAGAGGATGTAAAAAAGGAAGGAAAAGCAGAAGGAAAAACGGAGTCCATCCTTACGCTGCTGGAGGATTTTGGAGAAATATCGGATGACCTGCAAAAAAGGATTAAGGCGCAGAAAGATGCCAGCGTTCTAAAAAATTGGCTGAAACTGGCGGCAAGGGCCAAAAGCATTGAAGATTTCTCATCCCATATGGATATTGCTTATTCCGTTAGTCATCAAGCGGCAATATACTAAGATTGCCAATTTGGATTCATGGGAGAAATCGAACAAAAGTGTGCTCCACGCACCTTCCTATGCAAGAACCAAAGGGGCTGCCGTTCAAGCCGAAATTACCACCCGGCTTAAAACAACAGCCCCCTTACATCTATCTCAATACCTGCTGCCCGCTGGCCGCATATATCTCATACCATTCATAGTGCTCCAACTTCACTTCCAAAGCTTTTACCGCCAAATCCAATCTGGCCAGCTTATTGCTCCCGGAAATAGGCACCGCACCTACCGGGTGGTACATTAGCCATGCATAAATAATTGTCTCCGGCTCCTCCCCATGCCTCTCCGCAATTTCCCTAATTTTTTTCATCGCTTTCTCACAGCGCTCATCGCCCGATTTAAACAACCTTCCCCCTGCTAACGGCGACCAAATCATCGGGTGGACCCTGTTCGCTGTCAAATAATCCATCATGCCGCTGTTAAAGTGTTCGAAACAAATCGGGCTCCATTCAATCTGGTTCGTAACAAGCTCGCCGCCCATCGCTTTATTCAGGGCATCGAATTTAAATGGGTCAAAGTTGGATACTCCCACTTCTTTTACCAGCCCCTCTTTCTTCAAATCCTTCAATGCCCGGGCGGTTTCCCAAGGGTCCAGGCAGGGGTCTTCCCTGTGTATCAGATACAAATCAAGATAATCCGTTCCAAGACGTTGCAGGCTTTCCTTGCAGGAGCGCATGACCCTTTCATAAGAAGTATCGTAATATCCGAAATTTTTTCCGTTAATTTCCCTCCGGGAAATGCCTGTTTTCGACACCAGCTGGATTTTCCCGCGGATAGATTGGTCCGCTGCAAAAGCTTCCCCCATCTGCTTTTCGCATAATGTTCCCCCATAAATCTCCGCCGTATCAAAAGAAGTTACCCCTCTTTCTATACATTGGTTCATAAAATCCGCCAGTTCCTTTGCGGTCCATTCCCAGCTGCACAGCCGCCAAAATCCCTGCACAATTGCGGATAAGGATAAGTTGTCCGATAATTTTATCATTTTCATATTTTACTCCATTTCTACCACATTTTTAGTGGTTTTCCTCTTAGTTCCTTAGGACGTCTTCTTTTCTTTCCCGCTCACTATAAACAAAATAATCCCCGCCACTACTGTAAATAGCGAAATAAACTGGGAAGTGGACAAAGCCCCTACATTTCCCCTTATCAAATCCCCTCTGTAAAATTCCAGCAGAAATCTGCCAATGCTGTATAAAATTAAATACAGCCCGCCTATCTGCCCATCCCCTTTCTTTCTTTTGGCATACCAGATAAGAGTAAAGAAAAGCAGGAAATCCAGTCCGCTGGAAATCAACTGGGTAGGCACCAGACGGATGCCGTTAGGCGCATACTTGGATTCATGGAATACGATGCCCAAAGGTCCATCCGTCTCTTTCCCGAAGCAGCAACCCGCAAACTGGCAGCCAATACGCCCAAATCCCTGAGCCAATGCCACTGAAGGAATCAGCAAATCGAAATATGCCAGAAATTTCAGCCCTTTTATTTTCGAATAAAGCATCGCCGATAAAATGCCCCCGATAATTCCCCCGTACACCACCCAGCCATCCGCCAAATGGCGCATAAAATCCGGGTTTTCTATAATATTTTTGATATTGGTGATAAAATAAAGCAATTTGGAACCGGCAAACCCGCCTACCACACACCATATCACATAATTGAAAACATGGTCTACCTCAAGGCCGTATTTTTTCGCCCGGTATTCCCCCGTAAAGTAAGCTGCCAGAATACCGATGGCAATCATAAGGCCATATCCGTATATAGTAAATGGCCCTATAGTCAACAATTCATTTTTCATCTAGTTTTCATCCTTTCCGCTTATATCGCTCTATCTTATTTCTAACATTCCAGCTCCCAATAACTATCGCCCTTGCTATGGACAATCTCCTTTTATATAATCCCAAACCATCCCTTCTTTGCCTTATAGTATATCCGTTTCTTCCCCGAAAAGCAACAAATGTTATTGCCCGCTCACAGGAGCCGCTTTTCGTTTAGCCGCAAAGCCGGTTAACCTTGCCGATTCCCTCCGGCAGGGGTATAATACCCTTATCCAAAAAACCTTTTTCTTATGAAAGGAGGCCGGCCAATGAATACCTATCTATTTCTTTATCAGGAAACTTCCTTTTTCGAAGTGGTCCTTGCTGCATATTTCATGAAAACAAAAGGTGAAGTCCGCATTTTATCGGATGAAAAAAGTGAAATCCATACAAATGAAGGGGTAAAAATTATCGTTGACCGCACTTTGGAGCAAGTCAAGGCGGAAGATATCGATGTGCTCCTTATCTGCGGCGGAAATATAGGGAATATACGCTCCATGGAGCAGCTGCACCGCCTGATTGGGCAATGCCATGCCAAGCAGAAAATCATCGGCGGCATTTGCGCTGGCAGGGAAATCGTCTGCAATGCCTTGCATATTGCAAATTTTGAAAATAGTACCCAAACAATCGGAAACGTCATCCTGAGCCCCGGCCACGAATACGTTGATTTCGCTTTGGCCGTGGGCAAGGCGGCGGATATTTATGCAGATGAAGCGGATTATCAGGAAACTGTGGATTATTTCAAATATTTTCGGGAAGTGTAGAAAGGACGAGTAACGCTATGGCTTTTCAGTTGGAAAAGAAATTTCAGGCATTATTTCCGGATGGCAATGTGATTCGCGCCGCTTCTATGTCGGACGAAGATACATGCATTATCCTTACGGAGAAAGGGAATGTTTTTCGTTTCCATGTGAAAACAGAAGAAACAGAACATTTATTTGAAACTAACCCTCCATCTTACCCAAGCGGATTCGATATAGGAGCGGCTGCCTCTATCTATACCATGGATGATATTGTTGTTCTCGTTAACGATTTCAAGACTTGCGGCTTCGTTTGGAACGGGCAGGAATCTTACCTTTTACGGCTGCAAAGAGAGGATTACTATGCATGCCACTCCAAGTATCCCATCGCGCTCTTTCAAAGGAACGGAGCTCCCCACCTGATTTTTTCCACTGAATGGAACCATCTGCAGATTGCCAATCTGACCACACGCCAGGTTCTCACCGCAGACAAATCTTTAATATTTGACTATTTTTTCGGCCGTTTAATACTTTCCCCTGACCGCCGCCGGTTTTTAAGCGCCGGATGGGTATGGGGCTCCCAGGACTGCTATATGCTTTTCGATGTGGAAGATTTTCTGAACAATCATCGCATCAAGGGCACACCCATATTCCAAGGGGAACATTTGGGCCGGGCCGCCTGCTTTCTTGATGACAATACTATCGCTGTTTTGTACAAAGAAGACCTGGATGACTGGGAATGGGAAGAAAAGGCTTCGTCCTCTCCTTCCATGCCCTTTCGCATGCCCTCTTGGACAATCCGGCTCTGCCCTCTTCCTGCGCAATCGAGCTTTTCCGGCAACGCCAGCAATACTGATTCTCTGTCTCCGGATGGGGAACCATCCTACATCGCTTTGGATAATGATTGGGATTTATCCACGGCAGACCTTTATTATCACAGCCGCCATAATTGTTTTTTCCTTTTTTCCGATATGATTGGTTTGGCTGTCATTTCCATGGAAGGCCGCACCTTATATCATAATCCGGAATTTATAACGCAGAAATATGAAGAAAACACGGACTGCTTTCTCACTTATGATGCCAACCGGCTTTCCGCCTGGCATTTTCTAAAATAACTTTATTGTTTCATAAGATGCCTTTCCATATCTTTTATACCTTCTATTCTAAATGCATATATTTTCCTCTTGACACAAAGATATCATATGTATATAATGTACTTAATCAATAAGTACATTGATTAACAAAGGAGTAACCACGTGGAAATAATAATCAGCAGCAATACAAGCAAACCTATTTATGAGCAAATCACCTCTCAAATCAAAGCTATGATTATGAGCGGCGAACTTCAAACAGGAGACCCGATACCTTCCATGCGCGCTCTGGCAAAGTCCATCCATGTCAGCGTCATCACAGTCCAAAAGGCCTATGAGGATTTGCAGCGGGATGGCTTCATCGAAACTACCGTCGGACGGGGCAGTTTTGTATCCGCCCAGAATAAGGACTTTTTCCAGGAAGAACAGCAGCGCCGTGCGGAGGAGCACCTTCAGGAAGCCGCAGATATTGCGCGCACCAGCGGGATACCTTTAAGTAAAATGTTGGAGTTGCTTACCATATTTTATCAAGAAGAGTAGGCAGCGCAGAAATGGAGAAAAGAATGACAACCGACACATCAGCGACAGGCAATATTTTAGAAATTAAAAATTTAACCAAACAATACCCCGGATTCCTCCTGGATTCCATTTCCCTTTCCATACCCAAAGGCTCAATTATGGGGTTAATCGGGGAAAACGGCGCCGGGAAAAGCACCACCATCAAATCCGCCCTGGGCCTAATTAGAAAGGACAGCGGAACCATTACCTTCTGGGGGCAGGAGCTTTCCGAAGCCAGACAATTGAAGGAGGATATCGGCGTTGTTTTTGACAGCATAAACTTTTACGAAACATTGACACCAGCAAAAACGGGCAATGTCCTGGCGGCATCCTATAAACAATGGAACAGCGGCCAGTATAAAAATTATTTGGAGCGTTTTAAGCTCCCCGCGGATGAGGAAATCAAAACCTTTTCCAAAGGCATGAAGACGAAGCTTTGCATTGCCGCAGCCCTTTCCCATGCCCCCAAGCTGCTGATTCTGGATGAGGCCACAAGCGGTTTGGATCCTGTGATGCGGGATGATATCCTGGATGTATTCCTGGAATTCGTACAGGATGAGGAACATTCTATCCTGATGTCCTCCCATATCTCCACCGATTTGGAGAAAGTCGCCGACTACATCGCATTTATCCACAAGGGAAAGCTGCTTTTTTGCAAAACAAAAGACGAACTGCGCTATCGTTATGGTATTATGCGCTGCCGGACCGAAGAATTTCACAATATGGATAAATCCGACATTCTCGCTTACCGGAAAGAAGATTATCAATGGAATGTTCTGGTGGCGGATAAGGAGAGGGCAAAACGCAAATATAAAGCGGCCGTCATTGACAATGCCACCATTGATGACATTTTGTTGCTGTATGTGAAAGGAGAACAGATAAAATGAAAGGACTTATTCTAAAGGATTTATATAATATCAGCCATAATGCAAAATCCATGCTTTTTATCCTTCTGTTTTTTGCCGTAATATTCCTGCCTTCCTCCGGCGCACAGGGATATACTTTTACGTGCGCCTTATTGTGCACAATGATGATTGTAACCACCTTTTCCTTTGACGAATATTCCAACTGGGCGCCCTATGCCTTGATTATGCCTGTGTCCAGGGAGAATCTGGTGGCCGGGAAATATATCGTTCTTGCTATTTTCTCCGTGATAGGAACATTGTTCGGGCTTCTGGTTGGAACCATAGGCACAAGGATTGCCGGCGCCTTTGTATCGGTTCAGGAGCCTGCCGCCCTTCCCCTTGGCCTTACCGCCATCGCATCCCTGGCCCTTTCCACCACATTCGGCGGAATATCCATCCCCCTTACGTTCCGGTTCGGGCCGGAAAAAGGACGGCTTCTTGTATTGGTTTCTTTTTTCATCCCTTCCATTATCTGCTACGCGATTTATCGTTCGCTCCTGGTGTTGGGGATTGCGCTCACCGATGACCTTATTACCATGTTTCTTTATTGTTCACCGATTCTGGCTCTGGTATGGAATTTTGTCATGTACCGCATTAGCTGTTCCATATTGGCCGGGAAGGAATTTTAAAATACGCGCTGCAGCCATCCATCATTCCTTATTTCAGGAAATTATCTATAATGACCGCTTCCGCCTCTTCTTCCGTCATGCCGAAAGAACGCAGCTTCAACAGCTGTTCCGTATTAATCCTGCCGATAGCCGCTTCGTGGATAATCTGGGCATCGATATGGCGGGCATCGATTTCCGGTATGGAGCACACCTGCGCTTCGTCCATAATAATGGAATCGCACTGGATATGCGCCTTGCAAAGGGCATTGCCCACCGCATTGGGATGGAAGGTCTGGCGGGAAGTTCCCTTGGCCACGGAACGGGAAACAATCTGGGCGGAACTGCCATCCCCGTTCATCCTCACTTCCATATTGGATACCGCGGACTGTTTGTCATGGGTCATCAGCTTTTCCATCACCATCAGCCTGCTGCCCGGCCCCATATCCACATCGGTTCTACGCTCCGTAGAATCCACGCCCCGAATCTGTGCCGTATCCAGGGTAAAAGAAGAGCCTTCTCCCAGATAAATTTGGGTAACGGGGTTCAGTACATTTTCCCCTGTTCCTTCCCCTTCCCCATAATGCTTTTCCTCATAAACCACTTTTGCATTTTTCCCCACATGGAAAGCATGGATTCCATCATGCCTTGTCTCGTTGCACCCGCTGTTGTGGATTCCGCAGCCGGCCACGATGACTACATCCGCACCTTCCTCAATATAAAAATCGTTATATACCACATCATTCATGCCAGACTTGGAAATGACCACCGGGATATGCACCTGCTCCCCCTTAGCCTCTCCGCTGATATACACATCCACCCCAGGCTTATCTTCTTTCCTGCGGATTTTAATATGCTCGCTGTCCCCGTGGCAGAGCGCCTGCCCGTTGTACCGCAAGTTATATGCCCCTTCCTGCTTAAATCCATTGGTATCTATTTCCTTCAACACATTACTTGTTACCGCATCCAATTCCATATCCGCTGCCTCCCTTCCTGTTGATACATGTGCATTCCCTGTTTTCCCCGAAAAGCGTCGGCAGCATCTCCTCCGCATTGCCGCATTTCTCCACCGCCCCGTCGCGGATGACTAATATCCTGTCCGCCATACGGATTATCCTTTCCTGATGGGAAATCAAAAGCAAGGTTTCCTTCTTTTCACGGTGAATCTTCTCAAATTCATCCACCAGCACGGAAAAACTCCATAAATCAATCCCCGCCTCCGGCTCGTCAAAAATACAGACTTTATGGCTTTTGGCCAAAACCGTGGCAATTTCCACCCTTTTCCGCTCACCGCCGGAAAGAGTGGCATCCACCTCCCTGTCCAGATATTCCGCTGCGCACATTCCCACACTGCTGAGCAAATCACAGCACACATGCTCCGGAAGCACTACCCCCGCCGCCAGATTTAACAGGCGCCTTATCGTCATCCCCTTAAAAACAGGGGGCTGCTGAAACGCATAGCCGATTCCCGCTTTCGCCCTTTCGTCCACGCTCATCCCGGTAATATCCCTGCCGTCCAGCAATATCTCGCCTCCCGTAGCCGCGAGCACGCCCATAAGCAACTTGGCAACCGTAGACTTCCCGCCCCCGTTAGGCCCTGTAATCACCAGCATCTCCCCGTCTTCAACCGTGAAATTAATATCTTTTACAATCGTAACTTTTTCCCCATTTTCAAAAACCTCATAAGTCAGATTACGTACATCTAACATTTTCGTCCTCCTTATTTTCCGATGCACTTCCGCAAAGTCCTGGGCTGAACTATAACATATACATGTCTTCGTGCCCACTTCGCTCATTGCTCGCAAGAATCAAGCTCCTTCTCCCTGCCGCTGTATATTATACCCTTTCTTCCCCTTTCCTGCAAGATTTCATAATAATGCTTACAAAGAAATCGTAATAGTAACAGTTCAGTTTACAATGTGATTAAGTTGATGGTGTCGGACGCTGCGAGAATGATAAAATCCTCCGTCGCCACGCTCTCGCTCTGCAAAAAACGCAGCGGACACATAAGGCGCTAAAAGACAGCGCCTAAGTGCCGGCGTTTTTCGAAGGGCTCCTTGAGGACTTTATCATTCTCGCAGCTGGCTTAGGTGTTAACTAAATGACATCGAAAGCTGAACTGTTATAAGAAATCCATTATCCGCCAATCACCACCTATCAACTATCAACTATCAACTACAGAAACCAATTTCCAAAGGGAAGGACAGCCACGGGGGCCGTGCAGCGGGCGTTGTCTCCTGCGGGCAGCGCTCCGCCTGCACAGCGTTCGGTTTTGCGGCTATCGCAAAAAAGCATCTATTTCACTTATGAAATGGTTCACATCCAGGGAAAAACCGCCATGGATGGCGGTTTTAAGAAGCATGGGCACGGATGCCCATTGCTTCTGGCCCGTCCGCATCCCAACCCCTATACCCATTTCATTAGTGAAATCTGCTTTTTCGCCTAGCCGCAAAACCGAATCCTGTGCAGGCAGAGCGCCGCCCCCAGGAGACAACGCCCGCTGCACGGCCCCCGTGGCCCCACCGGAAATTGAGTTCTCTATAACTACCTTCCCACCTTCTTCGCAAAATCCGCCATTGCTTCGGATATTTTTATCTGCTGCGGACAAACCGCTTCACAGCTTCTGCATCCGATGCAGGCGCTGGGCTGTTTTTCTTCCGGCACCGCCATCAATGCCATCGGCGCAATAAAGCCTCCCCCTGTAAAACTGTCTTCATTATACAATTCCAGCAGTTCCGGTATATTCAGACCTTTCGGGCAATGGCTCACACAATAGTGGCACGCCGTGCAAGGCAGGATATTTTTTTCCAGCATTTCCCCTGCTATGCCGAGAAGTTCGCCCATTTCCTTTTCATCCAACGGCTTATCTTCAGCAAACGTATGTATATTTTCTTTCAGCTGTTCCATATTGGACATCCCCGATAACACTACCGTCACTTCCGGTATCGCCTGAAGGAATCGGAATGCCCATGCCGCCGTCTTTTCTTCCGGCCTAAGCCCTCTCAGCTTTTCCCCATGCTCTTCCGAAAGGGATGCCAGGCATCCGCCCCGCAAAGGCTCCATCACCCATACGGGAATCCCATGCTCTTTTAACAGTTCCACCTTCGCTTTGGCATTCTGGAAATTCCAGTCCATCCAGTTCAGCTGAATCTGGCAAAATTCCATATACTCCCCATACGCATCCAAAAAGCGTTTCATAATATCATAGCTGCCATGGGCGGAAAAGCCGAGATGGCGAATCCTCCCGTTTTCCTTCTGTTTCATCAAATAAGCAAAAATACCGTACTTTTCATCCAGATAAGCGTCGATATTCATTTCGCACACATTATGGAACAAATAAAAATCAAAATACTCCACGCCGCATTTTTCCAGCTGTTTCTCAAATATTTCTTCCACCTTATCCATATTGGAAAGGTCATAGCCGGGGAATTTCGTGGCCAGGTAAAAATTCTCCCTGGGGTATCTGCTCAAAGCTTTCCCCATGACGAGTTCTGAATTTCCGCTGTGATAGCCCCAGGCCGTATCATAATAATTAATTCCCTGCTCCATGGCATAGGATACCATCTCCATAGACGCTTCCTCATCAATTCTGGAATCATCCCCGTCAATCACTGGCAGACGCATAGCCCCCAGCCCCAAAGCAGAAAGTTTTAAGTCCTGAAAATCCTTATAAATCATCGCGCTGTTCCTCCTTTTCCCGTTTAACACTCCGATGAAATACATCCGTATCATTTATTATACCTGATGGACATAAAATAGACAAATAGTTTTCATGTATGGAGTGATATAGATAAAAGGAATAACGCCTTTCCTTATTCTACATCCTGCAAAGCTGCAAAATCCTCCTCGCCGGTGCGCACCTTCACCACCCGGTCTACCTGATATACGAAAATCTTCCCATCGCCGATATGCCCGGTATAAAGGGCTTTCTTCGCAGCTTCGATGACATCGTTCACAGGAATCTTGCTCACAACCACTTCCACCTTTACCTTCGGCAGCAGCGTTGCATCCACTTCCACGCCGCGGTACATTTCTCCCGCGCCTTTCTGGACGCCGCAGCCCATTACCTGTGTTACGGTCATGCCTGTCACGCCTAAATCGTTCATGGCTTTCTTCAAATAATCATATCTGGATAACTTCGCAATAATCGCCACCTTATAAATGCCCGTGTCAGGCGAAGGCATGGATACCACTTTCACCGCCGCATCCTTCTGTACCTGGGAAGCCGCCGCATAGTCTTCCGTGCCCAGGTCTGTATTTTCATTTACTTCCATGGTCATCGTATTGGCAATATCCATAATGCTGAATCCTGCATAGGCGGAAGTCAGGCCATGTTCACAGGCATCCAGACCTACGATTTCTTCCTCCGCGCTGGCACGCAGCCCTAAGCATGCCTTAATCAAAAGAAACGCGAGCGTAATCGTTATAGCGGTCCACCCGGCCACCGCCGCAAATCCCAGAAGCTGCAATCCCAGCTGTTTAAAACCGCCTCCATAGAAAAGGCCGATGACGCTGTCATTTCCCGGTGCCGATGTGGTTGCAAAAAGCCCTACCGCAATCGTTCCCCAAATACCGTTCAGGCAATGCACTGCGACCGCGCCTACCGGGTCATCAACATGCAATTTGTAATCCAGGAACCAAACGCCGAATACCACCAGAAGCCCTGCTACGGCCCCGATGATTAAAGAGCCCGTTACGTCCGTCACATCGCAGGGGGCCGTTATCGCCACCAAGCCTGCCAACGATGCATTCAGGCACATGGAAACATCCGGCTTCCCGTATTTTATCCAGGTAAATATCATACAAACTACCGTAGCGATGGCCGGTGCGATTGTTGTCGTCACAAAAACGGAGCCAAGCTGTTCCACACTGGTGCACGCGGCACCGTTAAAGCCATACCAGCCGAGCCAAAGAATAAACACGCCCAGACATCCGATGGGAAGGTTATGGCCCGGAAACGCATTCACTTTCGTCACTTTCCCTGATGCATCTCTGGTAAACTTGCCGATACGGGGCCCTAAGATTTTCGCGCCAATCAGTGCGGAGATGCCGCCTACCATATGGATTGCGCAGGAGCCTGCGAAATCATGGAACCCAAGCTGGGCCAGCCAGCCGCCGCCCCAAATCCAGTGGGCTTCAATGGGATAAATCAATGCGGAAATAATCCCCGAATAAACGCAGTAAGATATAAATTTCGTCCTTTCCGCCATTGCGCCCGAAACAATGGTAGCTGTAGTAGCGCAGAATACTAAGTTAAACACGAAATTTGACCAATCAAACTCTGCATAGTTTGTAAAAATATCAAATCCCGGTTTTCCAATCAGCCCAACCATATCTTCTCCCAGCAGCAGGCTGAAGCCAATCAGGATGAAAACAACTGTACCAATACAAAAATCCATTAAATTTTTCATCAGGATGTTCCCCGCATTTTTCGCCCGCGTGAATCCCGTCTCCACCATGGCGAACCCAGCCTGCATCCAGAATACCAGCGCCGCCCCAATCAGGAACCAGACGCCGAACACTTCGCCGTTCACAACACTTAAGATTTCTTCTGTCATAATATCTCCTCTCTTCCTCACACCTTATAAGGCAAACAACGGATGCCAGGCTTCGCCAGCCATCCTTATGTTAAAAAGAACGGAGCCGCTGGAACTGCTGTCATAAGCCCCATTGCTCCGTTTATTAAAAAGTATAGAATAAAAGCGCTGCAGAATTTCCACAGCGCCTTTGCTTTACGTATTGCATGTTATCACGGCAAAAAGAAAATGTCAACTCTTTTTTTCTACATCATTTCCAGCGCTACACGGATTATGTTCGCCGCATTAAACTGCAAATCGGCCAGCGTAATCCGGAAGCCATCTATTTCCTTCCCGGTCTTAACCGCTTCCACAATATCATCCACATTCTTCTGGCAGCCCGGCATTTGTATATCATTTCCGGCATAAATGCACCCCACGGATGCCGAAATCGGATACTGAGGTTCAAATTTTCCTGTAAATTCCGGCATATCCTGGGAGGTAAACCAGTCTGTCATCACCGTTCCGCCAAAGCCCCACTCATCCCTTGCCATTGCCTGTATCAGGTCATAGCTGTTGGCCGTATGGATGCCGTTCAGCAAATTATAGGAGGTCATAATGGAAAGGGGCTGGGATTCCTTTACCGCAATTTCAAAGCCCTTCAGGTAAATTTCCCGCAAAGCCCGTTCGCTCACATGGGCATTGACAAAGTATCTGTTGTCCTCCTGATTATTCACGGCAAAATGTTTAATGGTTGTTCCTTTTCCTTTATGCCGCTGCACCCCTAACGTCATAGCCGCTGCCATTTCCCCGGAAACAAACGGGTCCTCGGAATAATATTCGAAATTCCGTCCGCACAACGGATTGCGGTGGATATTCATAGCCGGAGCCAGCCAAAGGTCTACGCCGAACTGTTCCATCTCCCTTCCCACCATATCGCCAACCTGCTCCACCAGTTCCGTATTCCAGGAATGTGCCAGTGCCCATCCGATGGGAATCGCCGTGCAGTATTGATAATAATTATCCACTTCGTCCTCGTTGATATCAGGGTCAAAGGGTTCAAAAGAGTCGCCCATCACGGAACCGCCAGGCAGCAATTTGCCGTCCTTCGTGGTTTTGAAATGAGGCTGAAGGCGCAGGCCTGCAGGGCCGTCCGCCAATATCATATTTTTTATGCCTCTGCCGGCCTTGAGGATGGAAGAAGTATCCCCCGCCGCTCCCGGCACCGTATACGATGCGTTGCCCACCACGTTCCCTTCCCCGGCCCGCAGCGTTCCCACGCACAAATCGGCCATTTCCTCCACGGTAAGCTGTGCCACCAGCTCCTCCACCGTGCAGGTTCCGTCTTTCACATCCTGCGCCGTAAGCTTCTTCGTCTGGTTAGTCTTATATTCTTCCCTTTTCCCTTGATAGGACATCTTCTTCGTCTCAATGGCAGATGCCTGGATAGTTCCTCGATATATCTTATCCGCTCCGGCCATGCCATCCTCTATTCCAACCCTCTGCATCGCCGCAACGGATGCTGTATCCGGCTTAATTTCCTTCAATTCGATATCCAACGGGAACAAATTCTTCCCAATCTGCGTCTTCACATCCTCTTCCAATGTAAGCACAGCGGCCACTTCCGTATCCATGGCGCTGTTACCCACACGGATGATATAATCCCCTTTTTCCAGCACCCAGGCAGCGTCCGCTTCCGAATAGGATGCCATATCTTTTATTGCAAAAGTCAATATCATGGCCTCCGATTCCCCTGGCTTTAACAAAGATGTTTTATGGTAAGCTGCCAGCTCCTGATAAGGCTTGTCCAGCCTGCCCTGGGGCGCGGAATAATAAATCTGCACTACTTCCTTGCCCGCATAAGAAGAGCCAACATTCCGAACGGTCGCGCGTATCTGCACTCTATCCCCTACTGCTTCCGCCCCGTCTATCTTTAAAGAAAAATCCGTATAAGAGCGGCCAAATCCAAAACAGTATTCCGGTTCTATGCCAAAACTGTCAAAATAGCGGTATCCTACATAAATCCCGTCCGTATACTCTTCCTCATGCACGCTTCCGTTATGGCTGAATTGGGCGGAAGAAGGATAATCCATGTAATTTTTCGCCCAGGTATCCACCGTTTTCCCCGAAGGGTTCACTTTTCCCGTCACCACATCCGCCAGCGCATCCCCGCCGATATTGCCCAGCTGCCCCATCAGCAGAAGCGCATTAATGCCCGGAATAACTTTCAGCTCCGAAAGGTCCATCACTCCGCCGATGTTCAAAACCACTATCATCTTTTTAAAGTGGGCCGCCACCATTTCCAAATTTTTCTTTTCTTCCTCGAACAGCAGATAATCGCCTTCCTTGCAAAACCGGTCGGACCCTTCCCCGGAATTGCGTGCGATAACATAAACCGCCACATCCGTATCCGCCTCTTTGCAGTCCTCTTCCGTAATCAGCAGCGGTGCCGGGTCGCTGTAAGGATGGTCAAACTGTATAATAAATTCGCTCCGGCCGCTTTTCCCCGCTTCCGCAGCCACCCACTCCAAATATTCCTTCTTCGCCTTATCCAGCATCTGCTCCTGTTTATCCAGCCAGGCGCCGGAAGCCACGGTAAACCCGGCATTTCGGAACCCCATTTCTACGTTCACAATGCTTCTGGAATTCACATCGCCTGAACCTGTGCCGCCTTTTACCGTCTTCCTTACGCCGTTTCCATATAGCGCGATTTTTCCGGCTTCCTTTAATGGCAGCGCTCCGTCATTTTCCAGAAGGACCATACATTCCCCCGCCACTTCCCGGGAAATATTCATATGGTCTATTTCCCGCTGCTCCACTTCCTGTGATTTCGATGCAAAAATCTCCGGCATATCCTAATTACCTCCTTTTTTATTGGACTTCCTTATCGTTTGTGCTCCGTTTTTCCTCCCCCAAATACCCCTTCAAAAACTCATACATCTCCAATTCCGTAGGCGGACACCCTTTCAAACTATGCTGAAAGCCTTTCGTGCAGTTTCCAACCCCCAGCACCCCGCTTTTCCCCCGGAATCCCTGGCCAATGCATATCTTCTCCGGAAAATCCTTCAACAGCCCTTCCTTTTCCAGCATATCCAACGCCGGAATGAGATACCCATAGCAAGCGCTGCAGGAATCCACCTCTTCCGTCACTTCCCGAAGCTTCATCACCCTCTCCTTATCCGGCATTTTTGCGGGTTCCATACCGCCCGGGCGGTTTCCCTCCGAGATAAATGCCCTGTTCAAATCCCCGCAGCCCACGCCCAGCTTCTCCGCCATTCCGATATAAGCCACTTCCTCCGTTTTATACCCCATCAGCTTGCACACATAGGCATCGCATAACACCGGGTCCGCCGCCGCAAACAGACGGTTCATTACCGTAGGGTTTCCTCCGTCCTCAAAGCTTAAATCACCGCAGATTCCATCCACCAGAATAAAATCCTGACGGACACCTATCCCCAGGTGGGCAATCGGGCGATGGAGCCCCATCGTATGGAACCGTCTTTTCTCCCCATTGGGTATCAGCCCCTTCATATTTTTCAGGGCGCATGTAATCCGGGTCTGGCAATGCCCCTTCATCACCGGCACATTAATCATAAAATCCACGTCAAATGCGCACTGGCAAATATTCAGTTTCATCCCCCCGCAATCCGTGGACACAGCTTTTTCCTTCTGGGTGTCTATCAACTCCACCCCGTATTTTTTCGCCAATTCCCCATATCCGCAAACCCGAAATGCATTTTCCGTCTTCTCCCCTACCCAGGAGCCTTCCATAATGGCAATTTCTCTAAACCCATGCTCTTTCAGATATTGCAGCAGGCCCTCCACCACCTCCGGGTGGGTAGTAGCCCCTTCCGAAGCAGGAACCGCCGACACCAGGTTGGGCTTAATCCCCACCCTTTTTTTCCGGTCTCCAATCATCCCGGCCAAATCCGCCCTTTCCAGCAGTTCTTTCGCCATCTCCCTATACTCCGTACCATATGTCACCAAAATTTCATTTTTTTCCATGCCTGCCCTCATTTCTACACGGCTTTTATATCTTAGTTTGTTTTATTATACAAATCCATGTGTTATTATGATTTTACCGTTTTTATAACCTCTTTACAATCCTATACTGAAAATTATATTTTTTTGATATATCAAGAATATTTCCATTTCAAATATTGGGAAATATGGTTTTTAAATATTTCACAAGCGTCAACTCAGCCACAAAGCTTGTAATTTAATAACCCCGCTGCAAGCAGCGGGGCTTCAATCTCTTACTTCACTTACTTCAAACCGCAATCCTGCAGTGCACAAACGTCCTGCGGTTCTCCGTATAGAAAATATTCAGCACATTTCCTTCCGCCGTAACCGAAGGGTAGGAATACTCCCCGGGTTCCGTTTCCAGGTGGATGGGCTCACTAAATGTTTTTCCGTTATCTTTTGACAGGCTGACCGAAAGCGGCGAACGCTTCCCCCAGTTATAAGGAACAGGATTATATACCACCGCCAGTGTTCCGTCCTCCATGCGGACGGCATCTATTCCGCAGCAGTTATTTGGCAGCTGGGTGGGATAGGCTTCGCACCAGGTTTTTCCATAGTCTATAGAATCGCTTCTGTAAATTCTTCCCCTTGTGCTCCGCATCAGAGCATGAATCTGCCCTTTTTCCGATTCCCACATCGTCGGCTGAATGACGCCGTCCCATGCCCCAACCGTATCCAGGTCATTTTCCCATAAGGCCCCTTTCCGCAGCCCCTCCCAAAGCATATCTTTATTTAACGCCTCCGACTTATGGTGTACAATGGGTATCCGGGCTATATGCCAGGTCTTCCCCTCATCCTCCGAAATGTCAGCATAACAGTCCATTTCCTCTCCCAGTTCCTGTGATGTAGGCGCTATCCATGTGCCGTTAGAGGCGAGCAATATCTTGTTCCTCACCGTTGCCCGGGGCCTGTAGTCGCCCGGCACTGCCTCCTTAGCTTCCGACCATGTGTATCCCCCGTCATCCGACCAGGATACGTAAGTATACCATGTCTGTACAGTCAGCCCCACTTTATAAAACAGGTAAATTCTTCCCCTATATTGGAAAAGTACCGGGTTCCAGTGGGGAAGCTGATAAATATATTTTATCCGTACCGGCGGATGCCATTTCCCATCTTTGTATCGCGATAGCCAGATTGCCTGGTCCGGCGTTCCTTCGCTGGTTCCCGCCCAAAAGGCCACTAAATATTCATTTTCACCGATTTTCAACTGCGTATTCGCATGGCAGTCATGAAACCATTCCTGTTCGTTAGAAAAAATCCTCTCTTTCAATATGATATGCATAAGCCTCCCTCACATTTCCCACATCTTCTTTCTACTGTTCTCCGGAATAGTAATTCTCCACGGATTCCTCCAGATGCTGCCGCATCAGCTTTTCCGCCTTTTCCCCATCCTGAGAGCGCAAGGTGGCTATAATCTGCTTATGAAATTCAATCCCGTTTTCGTTCCCTCCTTCAGGAATAAGCGCTGTCCGCAAAATAGGTGCCAAAAGATTCGCCATGGACTGTGCAAACAATTCCAATAAAGGATTGTGGGATAGCTTGGCGATGGTGATATGAAACTGGATATCCAGACTGATTCTCTTCTCAATATCCTCTTTGTATTTCATCATGCTGGCATTGATTTCGTCCAAAACGTCAAAGGCTTCCGGCTCATTGCGCTCAGCTGCCAGGCGGCACGCTTCCGTCTCAATGATTCTCCTGACCTCCATAACCGCACTGTGCTCCACATTATCCAGCAGGATAATCCGGTTCAAAAGTTCCGTCAGGCTCCTGTTGTCCGGCTTCTCTATGTATGCGCCCTCCCCTGTCCTAAGGCTAATCAGATGGCGTTCCTTTAAAATTTTTAACGATTCCCGCACCACATTCCTGCTCACTCCAAAATTCTCGGCCAATGTTTGCTCCGAAGGAAGCCTCTGTCCAATCTGGGATGAGTCATTTAATATCATCTGCTCCAGATTGTCCGCTATGCTTTCATATAAATTCACTCGCTGTACGCTATAATTGATTTTCTGCAAAATATCCACCCATTCTTACTTTTTTATCAGGGGTTTTTCTCCAATACCCCGCCCGTTATTTTTCCATTGTCCATGGTTACCCAGTTCATTTTCTCCTGTCCGCTGTCTCTGGACGGATAATCGACCCGGTCATGGCAGCCCCTGGATTCCTTCCTCTGGCGCATGCTGTACAGAATCAGGCCGGCCGCCTGCACTCCATTATAAACTCTGAAATGTTCCGCCGTTTCCTTTTTCCCCAAATTTGCCATCGGGTTCATCCGCAAGGACTTAAGCCTTTCCATGGCCTCTTGTAAACCTTCTTCATTCCGGTGCAGACATGCATATTTTTGCATTACTCTCCGGACTTCTTTCATTATTTCCAAAGGCTGCCCGTTTTCTCCTTTTTCCGGGCATCCAAATTCTTTCCGCAACAGTTCTTCCGCTTCCGGATACTTCCAAAGTTCCCTTTCCGCCGCATATTCTGCCGCCGCCTTGCCGGCTGCTTCCCCTAAAACCTGAGTGGCCAGGATGCACAATCCTCCCATTCGGTTAGGTCCATGGCATCCTCCGGCGCTCTCCCCGCAGGCGTACAATCCCTCCATGTCCGTTGTCATATCCCCATGAAGCAGGATTCCTCCGTTAAATCCCTGTGCGAAAGGGTAAAGGGCCATCGGCGTGCCGGTATTCATCCCCATCCGTTTCAGAAAAGCTTCCCAAAGTTCATAACGCTTTCCCGATACCCTGGCGGCATCCGGGGAAAAAACCAGGCCTGTGCCATTTCCGGCTTCCGCCTCTCCCACCATGGCATATTCCAGATATTTCCCTTTGCTGTCCGTACTGAAAGGTCCATGGGCCGCATGGGCCAAAAGGCATTCCTCTTCCGTCATCCCCTCCGGCAAATATTTCCACAGACAGCTTTCCCCTTTTCCGTTCTGCACCTTGGGCAATTCCACATAGGAAAAGGGATAATAGTTAATTCCTCTCCGGGGCATCACGCTGCCGTGCACAAACTGGATAAATTCCAAATTTGCCAGACGCACCCCATGCCTTGCCGCCATCGCATATGCACCGCCATACAGATGTCCGTAAGAAGCCCCATATTCATAAAGCCCTTCACCGCCCCCGCAGGCCAGCACCACGGCCTTTGCCGCTATATGGACCAGTTCTCCCTGTTCATCCACGGCCACCGCGCCGCAGCATCTGTTCTCCCTTACCAGCAAGGAAATCGCTGTCATCCCGCCGCAAAAACGGATATTCTTCCGTTCCTCCAATTCCCGTTTTGAGAATCGGATAAACCCATCCATATCTTTCAGGAAAGCGCCCCTTGGTTCCCTCCCAAAACAGCCGGTAATCCCCACTTCCTTCATCGGAACAAAAGGAACTCCGCCTTCCTCCAGCCTTCGAAATGCCCGGATAGAGCCTTCCGCCAGTTTCCAGGCCAGCTTTTCATTCATACAGCCGCCTGATGCGCTTATAATTTCATCGCCAAAACGCAGAGCGTCTTCCTCATCCACAGCATACAGCATCCCCCACTCATGGCTTAACGGATAAAAAGTGGAACCGGATTTGCCGACCCCGCTTTCGCCAAGCAGCAGTACCTCCTGTTCCAAATCTGCGGCCGTGACCGCTGCCCGGATGCCTGCACCGCCATTTCCAACTACCAGCACATCGCATGACATCTGCGTTGAAATTATTTTTTCAATTGAGAGATTTGGAAAATTTTTCATTTTTTCCCTCCATTACAGTATGATATTTCAATCATTAAAAGTCAAGAAGAACCTCCGGGCAGCAAAGCTGCTAGCACATCATTGCATTAATTCAATGATGTGCTAGGAACCGCTGCTTCACTGGCCGATTGCCCAAAACAACTCCTTTTATCCCGGATTTGCCTCATTATACAGTTCAATGGTCTCGTCGATTTGTGTAATAATCCTCTCCACCGCATCTTCCGGCCCGAAATTTTCATCCCCGAACATCTGCCCGAAAGCATCCATCACAATATTCCTGAAATCATAATAGCTTCCGAACACTGCCCCTACATATTCCGGCCTGCATTCTTCCAGTTCCTTCCAGATTGCCTCCACAAACGGCTTCTTTTCCCTGAATTCCGTATATACCTGGCTGTTATATGCGCCTGTGCTGACCGGTGTATATCCCGTATAAGCGGCATAATAGCCCATTACTTCATCCTGCCACAGATATTTAATGAATTCCCATGCGCCGCGCTGTTTTTCTTCATCGCCCTTATCAATCATCCATACTCCATTGCCGCCGGGCGAAAAACTTCCTGTTACTTCTTCATTGGTAATCGGAGCCGCAATCTGGCCAAGGGTAAAGTTTTCAATGGACGATTCCTGTTTCAATATCCACTGCGAACTGCCTACCAGCATCGCCAAATCTCCTGTGAGGAATGCCGTGGTAATATCGGAGCTGGCAATTGTTGTTGTCGGCGGATAATTGTAATCCTTGCTCAAATATTCATAAAATGTATTGAAAATAGTATCCGCCGCCCCATTGTCATTCATCACACACCGCGTTACCTGTCCTGAACGCCCGTTGTTGTTGTCAAACGTAGGGTCTCCGGAAAGACACATATATTCTTCTACCTGCCAGCCGTCGCTTAAAATGGACCAGCCGTATTTCGCTTCCCCTGCATCCACCACTTTCTTTGCTGCCGCATCCAAATCCGCAATCGTCTTAATGGAATTCACGTCAACCCCTGCATTTTCCAACGCCTCTTTATTGTAGCTTACGGACAGCATCGTTACGCTCAAAGGCATGCAGTAAAGCGTATCATCGATGGTATACAGCGAGCGTATATTCTCCTGCATTCCTGATACATCGAAGCCTTCGGAATCAATATAGTCCTGTATAGGAATGACATAATCGCTGTCCTTCAGGTATCCCATGCATTCTACCACGATTTGGTAAATATCCGGCAAGGATTCCTTCGGAGTTGCCTTAAATTTTGCAAAGCTGTCATACCAGCTCCCCTGGAATTCCGATACTACATGGTATTTATCCTGAGATGCATTAAAATCATTGACAATCTGTGTAAACGCTTCTTCCCCCACGCCGCTTAACATATGCCATACGGTGATTTCCACCTTGTCGCCACCGGATGTTTCCTGGTCGGCTGCCGCTTCTTCCCCACCGCCAGTTTCTTCCGAAACGTTCGTTTCCTGCACAGCCTCAGCCTCTTCCTGTTTTGCATCTTTGGCCGAATTTTCCTCTGCGCTGTTCCCCGATGACCCGCAGGCTGCCAGAGATGCCATCATGGACAGTACGCACACCGCCGACACGGCCTTTTGAAACCATTTGCTTTTCTTCTTCATGTTACCCTCTCCTTTCGTGTAAAAATACATTATTTATAGAAATTTGCATTGCTGCCATACAGTTTGGCCCAGGACTTTGCACTTGCTGGCATTGCTACCCCTTGACCGCGCCTGCCACCATTCCCTTTACCAGAGACTTCTGCCCGAAAATAAAGATAATGATTGCAGGAAGCACAGCCGTCATCGCCGCCGCAAGGACAAGCCCATAATCGGCGCCCTCTGAATCCTTCAAGATGCCCGTGCCAATCTGAATCGTCCGCATGGCATCCTTATTCGTGACCAGCAACGGCCAGAAATACTGATTATATGCATTGACAAATGCATACAGCCCTAAGGACGCGGTTGCCGACTTGGAAATCGGAAATGCAATCCTTACCAGGAAATTCATATGGCTGCATCCGTCTATTACGGAAGCTTCTTTCAGTTCGCGGGGTATTGTCATATAAAACTGCCGTAAAATAAAAATGCTCATCCCGTTTGCCAGAAAAGGCAATGTCAGGCCCAGGTAAGTATCCGTCAGCTTCAGCCCGCAGATTGTCAAATAATTGGAAATCAAATTGGACTCATAAGGTATCATCATGGAAGCCAGCACGAGGACAAACAGCGGTTTTTTCCCTTTAAATTCAAAAAAGGTAAATGCATATGCCGCAAGGCTGGAGGTTATAATCTGCGCCGCCACCTGGATGCCGCTGACTAACAGCGTATTTTTAAAATAAGTAAAAATCGGCACTCTCCCAAATACTGCCTGGTAATTCTTCCATGACATACGGTCTGTAAAAAAAACCGGCGGCATCTTAAAAATATCCGCCATCCCCATAAAACTTAGGCACACGCCATAGAACAGCGGGAAAATCACCAGCCCTCCCAGCAGCAGCTTTAAAAAAAAGAATATTGCTTCTTTCCTTTTCCTCATCAGTAATTCACACCCTTCTTTTCAAATAAAAACTGGATTCTGGTTATGACAAATATAATCAGGAACAGAATCACCGACTGCGCACATGCATAATCAAACCTGGTGTTCCGGAATGCTTCTTCAT
Source organism: Lachnospiraceae bacterium (assembly GCA_021769135.1). Classification (GTDB taxonomy): domain Bacteria; phylum Bacillota; class Clostridia; order Lachnospirales; family Lachnospiraceae; genus Kineothrix. The sequence goes on from JAETTM010000007.1 coordinate 59,371, forward strand.
AGATTGACCATATCAGCGTCCTGGTGCTCTGGTAAGGTCCGCCGTTGGTCAGCAGCCTTATCTGGGCAAAAGTCTGAAATGACAGCACGATATTATAAAATATCACAAAAAATATCTGCGGCGATGCAATCGGTATCGTAATATAAAACAGCCGCCCAAAATACCCCGCCCCATCCAGCTGGGCGCTTTCCAGCAGCTCTGCGGATACATTGCGCAGGCCGGTCAACAGAAAAATCACGTTCATCCCCAAGCCCGACCAGGCCGTTACTGCCGCCACACACCAGATTGCCATCTTCGGCTCCGCCAGCCATGCATAGTCCGTCTTCAGCACATAATTCAATACACCCGCATGGGGCGCAAAAATAAGATACCAGATGACCGATGCCGGAGCCGCCGCAATAACAAGCGGAATTGTGAACATCGTCTCATAGATTCTGCTCCCCCGTTTATGCTCCGCTGCGGCCAGGGCCAGGACAAAACCTATAACAAAAGAAGGGATTCCCACCATCAAAGCAAATTTAAATGTCCTAAGCAACGTTTCCCGGAATTCCGAAGACGTTAAGATTTTCATATAATTGCGCATCCCTACAAATTTAATGGGGTTGCCGGACGCGTTGGTCAGCGTTAGTGAAGTATAAATATTCTTTATAAACGGGAAGAATACAAACCCGCCAATGATAATCAGGCTGGGCAGCAGCAGCAAGTAAGGCTGCCATTCCCATTTTTTTCCCTTAGAGCTTTTTTTCATCTTATAGCCATACTCCTTTCAAAGTCCGAAGGATTGAAAATATCAGCTGTAACAGTTCAGCTTTCCTTTCCCTGTACTTGCCTGATATTCTGCAAGGTTCTTTCCGCCATAGTTGACAAATATAAATGGTCGGTTCCCGCCGAAATCATATTAATTCCCCGGTCATGCCAATATTGAATCGTCTTCCTGTCACATGCGCCGGTGGAAACGCCGATGCTCTTTTTATTCGCTTTCAGGATGGCTATCGCTTCGTCAATAAGGGCTGTTGTCCTTTCCCCGAATACCTGGTTGATTTCCCCAATGGATGCGGATAAATCGCAAGGGCCGAAAATATAAGCATCGATATAAGGGTTTTTTACAATTTCAGGCAGATTTTTCACCGCAGTTTCCGTCTCTATTTGGATACAGCGGCATATTTCCATGCTTTTTTTCTGAATGTATTCATCGCTGTCCTCCTGCCCGTAGCTCACTGCCCGAATCGGCCCGAAGCCTCGAATCCCATAAGGGGGATACAGACAGCTTTTCATCGCGGTCTCCGCCTCTTCCGCCGTGTTAATCATTGGAAAAATAATACCTGTGGGTCCCATCTCCAATACCCTCTTTACCAGCACCTTATTATTTTCCGGTATCCGTACCAGCGTACTTGTTCCTCCGGCACGAGCTGCAATCAGATGGTTCTGCAGGACCTGATAGTCAATAGCCGTATGTTCAGTATCTATCCAGAGGAAATCAAATCCTACCCCCGCCAGAAGTTCGCTGACACACGCATCCCCCAGGCTCACATGCATGCCGGCTATCTCTTCGCAATTGTGCAGCTTATCTTTTAAGTATCCCATGCCGTCACTCTCCTTTCTTGCCTCGGCTGTCAAATGTCACCTATATTTGTAGAGTTGTTAGGTTGTACTACAACTATACAGCCATACATCTATTCTGTCAACAAAAACATTACCGATTTTGTTAAGTATGTTATATATAGACAAATTTTTATGTGTTATTTTGTCAGATATGCACTAAAACGATATAAGGAGAAAAGCAGAACTTTTGCATAACAGGAAAAGCCTTGACACAAAAGACTGGTACTATATTATAATTATAATGAATCTATGCATTTTACTCAATCAGGTGGTGAAAAAGATGTACAGGAAACAGTTAATTTTCAAAAGAAAAGTATTCATTACATTGTTTACTGGAATACTTATTTTATCCGGCTGCGGGCAAGATGAAAACATAAAGAGCGGGGGCAATACTCCTTTAACCGAAGCAGTTAATCATCCCGCTAATGAAGGAACTGATACGAAGTTGATAGAAGCTGAAGCGAAAGCGGAAGATATTTATTATTGCAGTGAAGGCGGTATTGATTTGTCGAGAGCTGTGCACCGCTGTGTGTCCGACGGAAAAAATATATACTTTGTTCATGGCGAGCCGGACTTATATGTTATGCCTATAGGTACTGATGAGCATAACCCTGCAAATATTGATAATCCCGAAGAAATGGATGTTTGCAATATTGCCCTTGACACTCAAGGGAGAATTCATCTTCTCATGGCAGGGCAAGATAATGAGAAATGGTTTATTTGGCGGCTTGATGAAAGCTATCAGGTTGACAAGGCCATAGACATTTCCGCATATTTTGAAACAAGGCATATGCCTCTTTGGTTTTTGATTGATAAAGATGATAACTATTATTTTCAGTGGGCTATAGAAAGGAATGGCATTATCGTTGATTACGAAGGTGTATTCAAACACAGATTTACGCCCGAATCGCTCGGAATAAGATGGATATATGAAGCCGCAGTTGGCAGGGATGGCCAGATTTATATTGTTTACAGTAATTCTGATGTAAAATTGGAAATCGGCAAGCTTAATGTGGAGAAATGCTTCATAGAAAGTGAAAACCCGACTCTTTGCTTTTCGGGCAATGAAACTTTTAATGCAATGTCCAGCGGAACAGATACAAACCTTTTGCTATTCAGCCCATATAGCGGGGTTTGGGCCTATGATAATGAAAATGGAATTATTGAAAACCGTGTGCCGTTGTCGGAAATTGGTTTTGACTCCGATACGGAATTTTATCCCCTTACATTTTTGCCGGATGGTCGGCTGATTCTGTTGAGCCAAACTGTAAACGATAATCATATAGATGATGAAAGTTTTATAGATTGGCTTCTTAAATATATTCCGGTAGGGAAATAGGGGGTAAGCGCAACCATAAAACAAGCATTCTTTATTCTGATTTGAGCCACAGCTTGGCTGCAGCATGAAGATGAGCAGTGGATTTAAAATGCTGCAAAGCAGCATCATGGGGGGAATATGAAAAAGCATATCATATGGATTTTACTGACGTTATGTTTTTTGTTTGCCGGATGTGGCATGAAGCCATCTATGGATGCAGAAACGAAAATTTTAACATTAGCGGTCTTTGAAAATAAATCTCAGTTATCAGCATCGAAGCTATTGCAATGGGTAAACTTGTATAATGAAAATCATTCTGATGTCAAAATAGAAGTTGTAAATTATTTGGATAATTACTCGAACCCGTTCGAAGCCCTTAAACAAATTAAAATTGAAATCAGCACCGGAAAAGGTCCCGACATGATTAATTTTGGCGGCCAATATTCACCGCTTGATGCTTCGTCCGGAATGTTAGCTGATTTATACCCTTTCATACAAAATGATGAAGCATTTGAAAGACAAGACTTTTTTTATAATATACTTGAATCTTTTGAAGCAGGCGATAACCTTTATGTGCTTGTGCCTGACTATAGAATAGATTCCTATGCTACGGTTAGCAGCGGGCTTTCCGGTTTGGACAGAATGGATATCGGACAATTAATAAATGCTTACAGCATGCTGGATGATAAAAGCATTCTTTTTCCGGGAGAAACAAAAAAAGCTGTTTTCGGAATGCTTTGTTATGGCAACCTGGAAAATTACGTTGATTGGGATAACGGAATATGTCATTTTAATAGTGACAGCTTTAAAAACATCTTACATTTTGCCAACCAGTTCCCACTAAGCCTAAATATGGCAAATGATTACTCTGCGAAGGAAATTTTTGCGGAGGGCCGGGCTCTTTTGTATCCGGTTTCTATTGACAATGTTTATGGAACAGCCCGAATAAGAGCACTTTATGGGAAAACGCCCACTTATATCGGTTATCCGTTTGATTCAGGCAATGGGAATTTGGCAGCAATTGTTGATATTGCAATCGGCATCAGCTCAACAAGCAAAAACAAAGCGGAAGCGTGGGAATTTCTGAGCAGCCTGCTGGATAAAGAATTTCAAGACAGCATCGAAAGGGGGTTGCCGCTGCGGGTCAATTCGTTGGAACAAATGTTAGAAGATGCAATGAAAGCGGATTTTGATTCAAATGGCGAAAAGGAAGTAAAAGAGCAACTTGTTTTTGATGGCGAAGAGCCTGTTAATATTTATGAAATTTCTAGTGAAGATGCAGAAACTCTTAAAGCAATTATTCGTCAAATTGAGTTTTGCATGGCCACTGATTTTAACTTATATAGTATTGTCTTGGAAGAGGCGGATTACTTGTTTCATGAGAACCGAAATGTGGATGATGTAGCAGATATTATTCAGAATCGGGCAAGCGTGTATATAAATGAAAAGAGGTAAATCGCATCCTTCACCTCCAACTCTGTTCCGTCATCCAGCACCGCCTTCCCACAAAATGACCCGAACATCTGGTGGCAGCAGTTATCCACCCAGAGCAGCTTCACGGCCGTTGTCCTGTCATAGGTGGGAGTCAATGTCAAATCCAGCCTGCCTTCCCGGTCCTTAATATGCCAGGGCTGCATATAGTCTCCCCCCAGCACAAAATCCACCTTCCCCAGCTTGTGGCTCTTCCCTTTATAAAAAAGCATATTCTCGCTGGCCATATCCGTATTGCCGAAGCCGCAGCCCAGATTAAAACCGAACATTTTCCCGTCCAGATAGCCGGTGCCGTTGCTCCAGTACCACTCGTTATGGAAAGGCCATACGCCCCTCCCCCAATCCAGAAGGCCGAAGGAATTTTCCTTTTCGAAACGCCACCTCTTATTTCCCTTCCGCACATAGCCCTTTGCTGCCATGCAATTAATCTTCTGGTTATAATAAAAAGCATGTTCATTCTCGTCAAAAGGCACATTAATCACAAGGGAATCCGGATTGCGCCGCTTCATGCAAATATCCGCACGCACATCTCCCCAGACGCACCTTAGCCTGCGCTTATCCCCTTTGGCTTCAAACTCCATGTAAACCCCGCCTTTGTTGTAAAGCAAATGGTGCTCTTCTTCCCCATTCCATGGCATGTGTAAAGAATGAAAGGGAAGCGGCAGAATTTTGTTTAAATCCAGCAGTTTTACCCCTTCTGCAAAATCAAACAGCATCAGGCTCACCTGCCCCGCATAGGACGCATGCCCGATGGTAAATTGGAGGCACAGCCTGTCATTTGACACCTGATAGAAATCCCATTCTTTAATTCTCCATGGCAAAGCTTTAATCGCGGTTCTATCATACCGCAGAGTGCTTCTTCTGGAAAACCCAGGAATAGGACGGCCTTCTTTGTCCAGGACCGGGCCGCTGTTTAGTATTTCTTTTTCCATGAAAAAATCCTCCTGTTTTTTCAATTAGATACCGCCAATTTATATCCTCCTGACGGCGGAATTTCCGATAAGGTAAAGAAGCCGCCGCAGAGAGCTTCCCCTGCGACGGCAAGAATCATGAATTTCACCCCCATCTAATCCACCTTCAACACCATCTCCAGAATCCGTTTCGCACAAAGAGTAATTTCTTCCCTGGAAATATACCCCTTTTCCAATGCCTCCTTCACCCGCTCCGGATAGCCGGTAGCCATTTTAATATCATTTCCGGCTTTCGTCTCCCTATAGTGTTCCCCGCAAGTCCACCAGTCCGTTGTCACAATGCCTTCATAACCCCATTCTCCGCGGAGAATATCCGTCAGCAGTTCTTTATTTTCAGAAGCCTGCACGCCATTCACCAGATTATAAGAGCTCATCAGCGTATAAGGCTGCGATTCCTTGACGATAATCTCAAAAGCTTTCAGATAAATTTCCCGCAAAGCCCTTTCCGACACGCGGGAATCGGAAGATTTACGGTTAGTCTCCTTATTGTTGCAGGCAAAATGTTTCACGCTGGCGCCCACATGCTCGGATTGGATGCCGCGCACCATGGCAGCGCCCATCTTCCCGGCCACCAGCGGGTCTTCGGAATAATATTCGAAATTCCGTCCACACAGAGGGCTTCTATGGATGTTTACCGCCGGAGTCAGCCAGATGCCAATATTGTTTTCCTTCACTTCTTTTGCCCCTGCCGCCCCTATTTGTTCCACCAGTTCCTCATCCCAGGTGCATGCCAAAAGGGCAGCGCACGGCCAGGCGGTAGTAGTCACGCCGCATTCCGGCTTAATGCGCAGCCCGGCAGGCCCGTCTGCAGTCATAATATTGGGAATTCCATATTCAGGCAAATTTCCCATGCCGTAAGTATTGGCAACCCCCGTATTGGGCTGCCCGCCCAGCAGATAAATCAAATCCTCATCGGAAAGCTGCTCCATAAATTTATCCAGGGAAATCTTCCCCTCCGCCACATCCATAAAGCAATAGCTTTTCTCGTTTTCCGCGACTTTTTCTTCCCTAAGCCGTCTTTCCAGCCCTCGGACAGCGGGCATCACCCCTTCCAGGGTATCCTTTTTCTGCCGCTGCAGCCCTTCTTCCTCCTGCCTTTCCCAAACGGGCAGCGCTTCCAAAGAACCATCCGCCAGCATCCTTTGGGCGAGTTGACAAGGCGCTCCCTTCCTGCTGAGTTGTTCCGTTACCGTTACTTCCTCCACATGGTAAACGAAATCCAGTTTTTCCACATTTCGCACACTGTTCCCTATGTAAAACTCGTACTCTCCCGGCTCTAGCAAATAGGCAGAAGCGCATACTTTCCCCAAATCATCATAAGAAGCCATCCGGGAAACTTCAAAGAAGACATGCATAATCTGCTCTTCTCCCGGCTCCAACAGTTTAGTTTTCCGATATGCGGCCAGCGCCTTCGCCGGTTTGCCCAGCTTCCCCTGGGGAGCGCTGTAATATATCTGTACAACCTCCCTGCCGGCGCATTTCCCGGTATTGGCCACTTTTACCCGGACGCGGATGCTTCCTTGCTTTTCCCAGGCGTCCAGTACTTCTATAGAAAAATCCGTATAGGAAAGCCCGAAACCAAAAGGATAATTTACTTTCTTCCCCGCTTCCGGAATTGTCTCAAAATAACGGTATCCCACATAAATGTCTTCCGTATAGTCCACATAATCCCAGGATTTATGAAAGCCCTCTGTGGATGGGTAATCCTCCAGCGTGGAGGCAAAAGTATCCGCCAGCTTTCCGGAAGGGTTCACATCGCCGCAAAGCACGTCCGCCATAGCCAGCCCGCCTTCCATTCCCCCCTGCCAGCCCATCAGCACAGAGGAAATGCTGTCGCAATCCTTAAACCAGCTGGTATCCACCACGCCTCCCACATTCATCACTACAACCACATGGGAGAAATTCTCCTTTACCGTTTCCACCAATTCCAGTTCCCCATTGGTCAGGCAAAAATCGCCGTTTTCAAAAATCTCCTTGCTCAGCAGAATATGTTTTGCCGCATAATCCAGCTGGTCAAAATCTTCCCCGATTTCGCATTTCCTGTCCCAGCCTTCCCCGGAAAACCTGCATATGGCAACCACCGCCGTATCGGCGAATGCCTTTGCTTTTTCCAACAGCTGCTTTGGCAGTTCCGGTTCCCTTGTCATTCCCGGCTCCGCCCCCGACGCATATTGTTCCCTCACATTGTCTTCATAAAATCCGGCCAGTTCATGGAAAAGGGAAACTTTCCCTTCTTTTTCCTTGATTTTCATCCCTTCGTAGAGATTGCGGGTATAGGCCACCGTTACATCGCCGCTTCCGCCGCCTCCCTTTACATAGTCGATGCACCCTTTGCCAAACAGGGCTACCTTCGTGCCCTTTTGCAGCGGCAGGCAATGGTTTTCATTTTTCAGCAAAACCATTCCTTCCCCCGCCGCTTTTCTGGACAGCTCCACATGCTCCCTGCATCCCGTGACGCGCCCGCCGTCCTTTCCCAGCCCAATGCCCGGCTGATATAGGCTTCTCTGCCATTTTCCCATTTCGCGTTTCCTCCTGTAAAGTATCACATTGCTGCTTTTATTTTACAGGTTCTATGGCGTATTTACAATCTTAGGAAAATAATTTTTGCATTAGTGCATATACTTTTATTCCTGTTACAAATTAGAAAATGTTATAGTTTCTTTTTCCAATTCGGCCGCCACCTTATGGTTGACATCCATTCGGCTAGTAATTTCCGTCATATCCGCCACCAGATGCTGTGTGCTGCCTGCAACGCCGGAAATCCCTGCTGCCCCATCGTCAATAGCTTTTGTAATTGTTCCTATGGATACCACGATTTCTGCCATGGAAGACTTAAGGCGGTCAGTTTTAGCATTAAATTCGGCCATGGTCTGACGAATATAGGCGGCATCGTTCTGGTATTGCTGCCCGGAGGCAACGAAGGAATAAAACTCTTTCAGGATATCCTCTTCAATGTAATCCACAAGCTTTTGGGCATTTTCGGAAAGGTTGTAAACAGCATTGCTTACGGTAGCATTGACCTCTTGAATACGGTTGGCGGTCTCGCTGCTGGAAGCAGCGAGCTGACGGATTTCGTCTGCCACTACGGCAAATCCTTTTCCTGCTTTCCCGGCCCTTGCCGCTTCAATGGCGGCATTTAACGCAATAAGATTGGTTTGCGACGAAATACCCAGGATAGCATGAGTAAGGCCATTTACCTGGTCTACGCTGCGGCTTCCTTCAATCGCTTCGTTTAGGACATCCAAAATCTCTTTTACTTTTGCATTTGTACTATCCAGGCTCGCTTGCGCGGATTGCCCCATTTCCTCAGCCCGCATGTTCATTTCATTGCAGTAGGCGGTAATATTTCCGCATTCCTCTGCCATACTCTCCGCATCCTGCTGTACACTTTTTGCGTTTTGATTGATGTGGGAAGCATTGTTTGCCACTTCCTGAATTGTTGCGGACAATTCTTTGGCAAGGGTGGATAAATCCATAGCGCTTTCACTGGAAGTACGCGTCCTCAGCAATACTTCATCTACCACGCCGCTAATGCGTCCGGAGCATCCCCGAAGGGTAACCAAAACGTTGGTTATCGGTTTGACTACAGACTTCAAAATCAGGGAGACCGAAATGAATACGAGTATGATGCAGGCAAGAGTGGATATGCTGTTCGTAACCATTGAGATAAGATAAACGGAAGAAAGCTGTTGCCTCGCCTGGGCTGTCCGGCTGCTGATGGAATTATCCAAAATATCAATATCATTTTCTACTGCGACATTGAAAGAAGCCACATCCCCATTGGCAAAGGCATAGGCCTCCTGCGTTTTGCTGGATGCGCTGGCACATACAAGGAAAACAAGGGAATGCTTCAAAGAATCATAGTCGGACAGCAAGGCATTATAAGTTTCTCTGTCGCCATCGGTAATATAAATTTCATAATCGGCCAGCATGCCGTCCAATCTTTTTTCTTCCGCTTTTATGTCATTGACAAAGGTAATCATCGTGTTATAATCGGTAGCTACAATATGGGATAGCGCCATTTTATGTATATTCATAACGGACTGGTGGATTTTAGCCAATTGGGTTTTTCCCTCCATGTAATTGTCCGCAATGTTGGCGGCATTATCATTGACATTTTTGATATTGGCAACTGCAAGGAGATTTGATATAAGCGCCACAATCCCCAGCAGGGCGATAGGCAATATTAAACGATATTTAATGTTCCATTTTTTCTTCATAATCCCTATATCCTCCAAACAAAATATACATAATCCTATGGTGCAGTAATCCCTTCAACCATTGTGTCAAGCTGCTCCTGCAAATTTTTCCCTTCCGGGTTTCCAGCGGCCATATTTGTGGCAAATATGGATACCGGTTCCCAAAAATTGCCGCCAACGCGCTGTAAATAGGAGAATTCCGACTGTTCAATTAAAGCGGTGATGGCAGGGGAATCCTGTACCCCGGCAGATGCCGCAGCTTTCGTATTAGCAGGGCCCTGGCCGCGCATTTCAAAGCGAAGCTGTTGGTTTTCTTCATTGGAAATCCATTCCGCCAGCCGGGATGCCCATACAAAATGTTTGGAGTAAGCGTTGACACCGATTAACTTATATCCGGAAAAAGATGCCATTTGCATTTGCCGGTTTGCGCAAGTATAAGTCGGAAGCTTGGCGGCACCATAGTTTTCCCCCAGGGTATCTTTCATTGCAACCGCATTCCATACGCCGCTGACTCCGGCAATTACAGAGCCATCCTGAATCCCCGCAAGAAAACCGGGCTCTTCTGTGTTGAAAAAGGCCGGGCTGCGGGCGATGGAAAGCATGGCGTTGGCAACGTCCACCCCCTTAATATCGCCCTCTGTTGCGTTCCAGGTGCAGTAATTGGTAATTCCATCATCATTTAATCCCACTTCCAAACCCGTATTGCCGAAAAAGGCATATACATACCATGCAGAGGACCAGTCCATAGTAACCTTTTTTTCATTCTCTTCCGCAATCTGCAATATGCGGTCGAAGGTTTTTATATCTTCCTGATTAAAATATTGCTTATTATAATAAAGGAAATAGCCGTTGTCCGCCGTCAATGGATAGGCATACAAAACGTTCCCCACAGAAGCAGCTTCTACAGCGCCCGGCAGATTTTCCTCTTTCACACGGTCAGCGTTTTCCACTGGCTCCAATGCGCCTGCCGCCACAAGGGTATTCAGCTGGTCATCGGCAAAAGCAAAGACATCCGCCCCGGCTTCCAAATCCGCCATCAATGCATCTTTGCAGCCCGATTCGCTTTGGGCGGCAAATGTGATATGGAAGGTTGCCTGCCCTTTATATTCTTCTTGAAAACTTTCAAAAATTTGGTTCAAAATCGCCTCATCCTCTTCGGCACCCCAGACCACCAAGTCCACATCCCCGTTTTCCGGCAATGCTTCCGCCTCATCGATGTTTTTATCACTGCTTCCCGATTCCATACCTGTATCGGCGCCTCTGCCGTCTTCCCTTGCTCCGGCGCATCCGGTCATCGCAGCAGCCAATACAGCTGTCAGAAAAAACACGACTATCTTCCTGCCCATAATTTCCAACCTCTCATTCTGTGATTTTTTCAGCGTTGATATAAGCAAAACGCACATAAGATAGTATTTGAATTCCTTTGAATTTTGCTGTCAGACAATTTTCTGTTGCTGATGCTATTATATCGTTTTATATATCCGAATTCAATATTTTTTCTTCTATATTCTGGAGCTCATAAAGAGCAATTTCCAGCCCCAAATCCTGGCCAGCATCATCGGCGCGTCTTCACTCCGGCTCATCTTCCACCCCCACAATATCCCTTATAGGAATCCGTGTTCCGTCCAGCATAACCACCATTTGCTCATAGCTGTCTATCTTTTTTACCCGCCCCGACGCAGCGATATAGCTGCCCCCTTCCTTCCTGTCATCAGGCTGAAAATAAGTAATGGCCGCTTCCGGATAATCATATTCCTCCTCCCTGTCCCGCTTCCGCCTCTGTTCCTCTATCCGATACTGCAGCATCCGCAGCTTCTCATCCAGCCTTTCCTTCACATCCTCATCCAATTCCACCCTTTGCTCCGTCAACCGCCCGGTCTCCCGTATGGCTTCGCCATATCCCGTCAACGCCGCAAAAGGCGAAAACTGCGCCGCCCGGTCAATCCTCGACATCTGGGGATGAACCGCCGAAACATGATGCGGAAGCCCAATAATATCGTCATAATTTCCCATCTTTTCCCCCTTGTATCTATTTCTTCGCCCATGAAAATGGATTCCTGCCTTCCCTTCCTTTCAAGCCCTATGCCCCCCAATCTGCCGGTTCCTCTCCGCCGTCATCGCCCCCTCTTCCAGGTTCATCCCTTTCAAAATAGCATTTTTCCCAAATTTATTTTTTATTTCCAGCATAGCCTCCTGCAGCTTCCTTTCCTTCTCCAATGCTGCCTCTTCCTCCGCCTTCTGCTTTTCCCGCGCCTCATAATCGGTAAAAAGCTCCAGCTGCTCAAAAGCAACTGCCCCTTCCTCCTTCAACGCGCTTTCCTCCACCACCCGGTTGGCCGCAATTGTTACCCTCCTGACCAGAAGGTTTCTGTCCACAATATCGTCATACAGCTGCGTCACCGCATCCATTATCTTTTTCGTGGAAGAAGTCCTGCTTTCCAGATTTACCGTTCCATGGGCATGTTTCGGCACTTTGCGCCCATAACGGTCTACCGTCACCGGCCCCTGATACCTTTTCCTGATTTCCGGGTCGGTCAGGTTTTCTATATCATAGCCTACGGTCAATACCATCTGGTCCGTCACCAGCCCCTTCTCCACCAGGTTCAGGACAAGCAAATCCGTCATTTCCCGAACAATCAGCCTTCCTTTTTCAAAAGTATACGGGCACTGCAGCACCTGCCCTGAGCCTATGCTGTTGGTTTCCGGCTTATACGCTTTCACATCGGCAATCGTACATGGCTCCCAGCCCCAGGCATGGTCGATGAGCAGTTCCGCATTGACGCCAAATAACTTATACAACAGCTCTTCATTGTGATAATCCATGGGCTTCCCTATGGAGCATCTCGCCACATCGCCCATTGTAAACATCCCGTTTTCCTCAAGCTTTCTGGCATACCCCCTGCCCACACGCCAGAAATCGGTAAGCGGACGGTGATTCCATAAAAGTTTGCGATAACTCATTTCATTCAACTGGGCAATACATACCCCATTTTTATCCGGCCTTACATGCTTGGCCTCAATATCCATGGCCACCTTAGCCAGGTAAAGATTGGAGCCAATCCCGGCGGCTGCCGTAATGCCCACCGTTTCCCGTACATCCAATATCATCTTCCGGGCCAGTTCCCTGGCCGTAAGGCGGTATGTGGGCAAATAGTGTTCCGCATCGATAAACACTTCGTCAATAGAATAAACATGGATATCTTCCGGAGCTATATATTTCAAATAAACATCATAAATCTTCGTGCTGTATTCCATATATAATGCCATATGGGGCGGTGCCGTGATATAGGAAATGGAAAGCCCGGGCGAGGCTTTCAGCTCCGTATCGTCATAGGAAGCCCCTGTAAAAACGTGCCCCGGAGCTTTTAGCCGACGTTCCCCGTTCACTTCCTTCACCCTCTGTACCACCTCAAAAAGCCTGGCGCGCCCTGAAATCCCATAAGCTTTTAAGGACGGCGATACCGCCAGGCAGATGGTCTTCTCCGTGCGGCTCGCATCGGCGACCACCAGATTGGTTGTCATAGGATTCAGCCCCCGCTCCTTACATTCCACGGAAGCATAAAATGATTTTAAATCAATGGCAATATAACAATGTTTTTCCTCCGGCATTTTTCCTCTCCATAAGCCCTTTTCATAGTTTCCCGGTTCCTATACGTCTGCATAGCCAATCTGGAAATGCATCGTTCTCCATTCAAAGTTTTAACATCTTCGGGAAATGATATACTTATTATAATCGAACTTATGTTCTTTTTCAAGGCCATTTTTTCACATGTGAACCTGCACATAAAAAGGCCCGAAATCTGTTCTTTAGATTCCCGGCCTTTCCCTCTTGCATATTACAATGCCATCAGCCTTCCGATTTCACAAGCTGTTCCGGAAGCCCGATGATTTCTCCCTCCTGCCCTCGAACATCCTTTTTGTCTTCTTCCCATTCGCTTCCCACGCCCTCTTTTCCTTCTTCCCCCGAAACAACCGTTCCCCTTGCGGCTTTTCATGAGATATGCTCCCCGACCGTATCAACAAATTCCACCTTTGCTTTATACTGCCTTACCGGCTATTTCTTTAAAAAGACTGGCCGCCTGCTCTATGCAGTTCCCGTTTGCCGCTAGGACTGCCGCCGGTTTTTCAAACTGGACTTCTCCGCACAGAGGCATTTGAAAAACGCCCCCCGCCTCTTCCACCAATAAAGCCCCCGCCGCCACATCCCAGGGCGACAGCCTTAATTCAAAAAAGATATCCTGCCTTCCGCAGGCTACATAAGCAAGGTCCAACGCAGCCGAGCCCAATATGCGCAAATCCCCCGCATGCTGCAAAAAAGCCAGTGCAAGCTCCATACCTTTCCCGGCCAGTTCCTCCTGATACGGAGACGTTCCCACTCCCACAAGCGCCTGCGGAAAATCCACATCGGATACTCGAATCCTTTCTCCGTTAAGGTAAGCCCCCTTCCCTTTTTCCGCCCAAAACATTTCTTTCTTAAAGGGCTGGTAAATACATCCCAAAACCGGCATTTTATTTTCCAGCAGCGCTACGGAAACCGCAGAAAAAGCCCAGCCGCGGCAAAAGTTTGTAGTGCCGTCTATGGGGTCCACAATCCAGGTGAGCCTGTCATCCAACTCCTGATTTTTTTGCTCTTCCCCGATGAAAATGGAGCCGGGCAGCATTTGAGTCAGCTGTGCTTTCAGATATTCCTCCACTTCAATATCCATATTCGTTACATAATTGGCATGCCCTTCTTTCCCCATCACCGACAATTTTTGCGGTTTTACAATCATGTTCCCAGCCGTTTGTACGATATCTTTTATTTTCTCTGTCATCATCCACCTCATTTCCGCGCCGCATTTCGGCATATACTAATTTTATCCCCTGTATTTTTTACCGGAATCTTTCAGATAGCGCACCGCTTCGCCAGCCCAGTCTGTCTGTATCATAGCATAATCTTTATCCGCCAGCCAGCCCCATCCTTTTTCCGAATAGTCAATAGACGGTATTTCGTTCTCTTACTGAAAAAGAACGCTGTTTCATCTCTTGACACCCTATTCATCAACTAATACAATATAATATTAAGGGGATAAAACTGACACCAAAAAGATAAAAAACAAATCGGCATGTATAAAAGGGAGATACAATAACATGGACATCAGAATATTGCCGGCCTTCCATTATCCCACAGAAATAAAAGAATTATTTTCAGAATACACGCAGACGCTGATAGACGGAGACCCGGAAATCCAAAAATACCTTTCCATTCAGAATTATGAAAAAGAATTAGAGCACCCGGAAGCCAAGTACGGCCCTCCCGCCGGGCGGTTATATTTAGCGTTCTGCGAGGGCAGCCCCGCCGGATGCATCGGCCTTAGGCCATTGGAATCGCCAGGCTGTGAGATGAAGCGCCTTTATGTCCGGCCCGCATTCCGGAAAAACCATATCGGCCATCGCCTTATCCGAACAATCATTAAAGATGCCAGAGAAATCGGCTATTCCCATATGCTATTGGATACCTTGCCTTTTTTGTCGGATGCCCTGGCCCTGTATAAAAAATATGGCTTTTATGAAATTCCCTGTTACAATGACAGCCCGTTAGATACTTCCATTTATATGAGGCTGGATTTATAAACCATTATTTTTTCATCAAAAAGGAGAATAAAACTATGTGGTTCATTTTCGCCCTGTTATCCGCCGTCTTCGCCGCCCTTACTTCAATTTTGGCCAAAGTGGGAATTGACGGCGTAAACTCTAATTTAGCAACGGCCATACGAACCGTTGTTGTGGTCATTATGGCATGGGGAATGGTTTTTCTCACCCGCACGCAAAGCGGCATTTCCTCCATCAGCCGAAAAAGCTGGCTGTTTTTAATCCTCTCAGGATTAGCCACCGGGGCATCTTGGCTATGCTATTATAGAGCCCTGCAAATCGGCGATGCATCCAAAGTAGTTCCTATTGATAAGCTAAGTGTTGTAATTACTTTGATTTTAGCCTTCGTTTTTTTGCATGAGCAGTTTACCATAAAGTCTATCATCGGATGCCTTTTTATAGGTGCGGGAACTTTATTTATGGTTCTTTAGAAGGGATTTTTAAAGCGGCAAAATATTCCTTGCACAAAAACTTGACGTATCTCTTTTTTAGTCCATTATATTTATGCCTGCAAGAGTGAAAAAGAAGGTTCTGGAATCTCCCTTCCCAACATTTGTGCTGTTTCAATCCACTCTTGAATGATTACTTGTGCGTTTTCTACTGCCTTTTGCGGTGTTTCTCCATCTGCCATACATCCTGGAAGGTCAGGCACAGAAACAAGATAACAATTATCATCGCTTGACCATGAGACAATCATAGAATATTTTGCCATCTTTATAAACCTCCTTATATGCCATACTTTTTAAACAGTAACCGTATTTGCTTTACCTCATATCCTTTTGCCTTACTTCCCTTAGACTGAATATTAATAATCTCTGGAATATCATTTCTATAATATATGAAATGGTCTCCCTTTACCCTATATCCAAAATTTAAAGACTCAAGCATATTTCGTAACTCAGTAAAGCGAATATTATTATCACTATTTCCACTCATTATTATATCATATGTATTTTTCGCCATACTGATTCACTCCCCTATTCTTTTTCATTATATCAGGTTTCCCAGCTTTTACAAGCATCATCGGGAAACGCTTCAGACATCAGAAATCCATTTTTTCCCATTTACATACCGCTCATACCAAACCCCTTTATCTTCCACCCTGCCTTCCTGCCGGAATCCCAGCTTCCTGCAAAGACAAACCGAGGCCCTGTTCCCTTCCCTCACCAATGCCTGTATTTTCTCAAACCCCAGTTCTTCCTTTCCATATGCCACAATAGCCTTGCATACTTCATAGGCATATCCTTTCCCCTGGTACGGCACGCCAATCACAAAGCCCAGCTCCGGCGTATCGAACCCTTCCCGCCAGCTAAGCCCGGCACGCCCTATGACTTCCTGATTTTCCTTGCATACAATGCTCCATAATCCATAGCCGTAAAAGCCATATATCTTTTCGATATAATTTTTCGTGTACTCTATTTCCTCTTCCTTTTCCGGAAACAAATCTTCCATATAGCGGGTGATGGAGGGCTCTGCATAAATGCGGTAAAACGCCTCCACATCCTCCACTGTCATTTCTCTGATAATGCACCTCTCCGTCTCCATCACAGTCCACGGCTTCCCGGCCAGGCGCAAATATATTTTTTCCAAGGACTCCCAGTCCAGCTCCTCTATCTCCGTAACCGCATATATTGCCCCGGACAAATCTTCCTCCCTGTTATTCTCATGCAGCCAGGCCGCCGCATGCATTCCCATTCGCTTTAAATTCTGCAAAACCAAAGACGAGTCTGTCAAAAACAATAGCCCATCTCCCGCACATTCCTCCCGTTCTATAACCTCCACTACCGGCAAAATGCCGTTCCCACAATCCACAATCCCGCACCCGTTCTTCCAATCCAAGATTCCCTCCAGCACAGCATCCCCTAAAAGCCTGGATTTATCTGCATCATAACTATCCGAACTGCATCCCTCCGAACCCTTATTCCCCATATTTTCCTTCATCTTCTCCGCCGCAGCTGCCTGCCCCTCATCCGCCCCAAGCAAAATTATCCTTTTTAACATATTCTCCTCATTCTTACCCTATTTACTAATCCGCCGTTTTCGTCTACAATATAACAGTATCATAAAACAAACTACCACAGAAGGGAAGCAAAACAATGGCACAGAATCCGATTGTCACTTTTACAATGGAAAATGGGGATGTAATCAAAGCGGAATTATATCCGGAGACAGCACCCAATACGGTAAACAATTTTATTTCTTTAATCAACAGGAATTTTTATGACGGCTTAATTTTCCACCGCGTTATCCGCGGCTTTATGATTCAGGGCGGCGACCCGGAAGGCTCCGGTATGGGCGGCCCCGGTTATGGCATTAAAGGCGAATTCGCCCAGAACGGCGTGGCCAACGATTTAAAACATACGGAAGGCGTCCTTTCCATGGCAAGGAGCATGCACCCCGATTCCGCCGGCTCCCAATTTTTCATCATGCACAAGACAAGCCCCCATTTGGACGGCGCTTATGCGGCGTTTGGGAAAGTGATCGAAGGGTTGGAAGTGGTAAACCAGATCGCTGAGACAGCCACCGATTATGAGGACAGACCCTTGGAAGATCAGGTGATGCAGACGGTTACTGTCGATACTTTCGGCGTGGATTATCCGGAACCGGAGAAGCTGTAAGCAGTTTCTCAAAAAAGCATTATTCGGTACTGTTCAGCACGGTTTTTATAAAATTTGTTGTCAAAATTGTTGTCAATTTTTATCTTGAAGAACAGCGTAAGACACTCCCTTGAAGATATTAAATTGCAATGTTAAAAGATTTTTAGGTTCTTGGACAATTCGTCCAATGCTTGTTTTTTCTTTTCCTCCGTAGCTTTGGCATAGATATCCATCGTTATGGAGATGTTTGCATGACCCATTATCTCCTGAATAACTTTGATGTTTGTTTCGTTTTCGCAAAACCGTGTGCAGAACGTGTGGCGAAAAACGTGGCAACTGAAATGCGGGATGATAATGGGTTCTCTGCTTTCTTCCTGAGCTTTTTGCTCCTCCTCTTTGTTGCACCATCTTGTTATTGTGTCGATTGCTCTGTTAATTGCCTCCGGGGAGCGCAGCCTGCCTTCCTCATTCACAAATATGAATCCGGTCATACCGCTTATTGTGGGAGTAGGGAAACCTCTTTCCTGCTGAGCCTTATATTCCGCTTTCAAAGCGTCGTACACCTGATCGATCATAGGAATATCTCTTATGCCCGCTTTGGTTTTCGGCTCGGTAATCGTCCACTGTGCCTTATCATCTGTACCCGGACGATACTTGGCAGCGTGCGTGATATGAATAACACGGTTCTCAAAATCTACATCGACCCACCGAAGCCCCAGTGCTTCCCCCATACGACAGCCCGTGCCAAGATAGAGGGTAAATAACGGCACATACTTCACATGGACAGGATCATTGGCAGTAAAATTCATAAACTTTTGCTGCTGCGCTACTGTCAGAGGGTCTTTTGTTTCCCTAGAATACCCTGTTTTTTTCTTTACCTGCGCCATAATCCCCTGCGTTGGGTTCTGCCGGATAACCTCATCCTTGATCGCCATCTCAAATACAGAATGAAGAATAATATGGATATACTCAACGGTACGGACTTTGAGCTTTTTTTCCTCGATCAGATAGAAATAAAAGTGAACCATATCCGCATATCTGAGATCTGCCAGCTTTTTCTTCCCCAACACATCCCCCACATAATGTCCATAAAGATACTTATATGTATGAAATGTATTAGGGCGCAAGTCATATTTCGTGGCAATATACCGCTCAAACATATGATTCAGTGTAATGTTGCGGGCTTTTACCGAATCAATCCCATCGAACTGGTCTTTCATTAACTCCTGTTCCTTCTTGCGGAGGTCAGCCAGATCGCTTGCGTAAACGCTCCTGCGTTTTCCATATGTATCCGTATAGGTATAAACATACCTTTTGTCAGATGCCCGTTGACATTCCCCTTTCCAGAGCGCCCTCCCTTTAAGGTCTTTTCTTGCTTTTGCCATACTTCTCCTTCCTAATCTTCAAGAAAGAGAGTTTGCAAATCAGAGTCCGGCTTCCCGATATTGTTGATATAACAACTCCAAGCCTTTCTCAATAGCTTCTGTTTGGGTTAAATTGTGTTCAGAGGCAAATCGCTTCAGTTTCTCATAATCTTCCTCTTTCATCCGGAAGCCTGCTGAAACTTTTCTTGGGGATGCAACTTTTGGTCTCCCCATTCTTGCCATTAAATTTTACCTCCTTCCTCTTTTCCCCATTATACTAAATGCAGAACATAAAGTCAACATTATTGTTCTGCATTTAGTAAGTCCGCCCTTACAAACTCACTTTCTATGCCTACTCCTTATTACCCATACGAAACATTTCCAAATATTCCTCAAATATTTCACAATTTACTAATACCATCTTACCTATTTTATATTTTGCACCCGCTTCCTCTGCCAAATCTTCAAAACTACTCTGGCTCATATCATAAAGCTCTGCTCCTGTTTTATATCTTACAAACCGTTTCCTTCCATATCTTTCTTTCACTACATTTATCACTTCTATCTTTTTCAAATTAACTGCGCTTTTCATAATCCTCCTTTCACGACATTGCCTACCAATAAAAAAACAGGTTGTACGAGTTCCTATCCTTTTATCCATAGGCAATAGCTCTTATCAAAAAATCCATACGGGTGACAGCTCATTACACTGTCCACATCGGTATCGCACCGTCATTCTAAATTGACCGGATCACAGACCACTCTGCAACCGGAAGTATCATTATCAAAGATGTGCCTCATTGCCTCATGTAACTGCTACACTTTTTGCCAGACATTTATCGCTCACTGCCTTAACTTCAATACCAGCTTTCAGTATTCCCTCGTACACACTTCCATATAAAAAACGGAAGCAGGCAGTTCTTGGCGTGTCCGCATAGCGGCTCCGCACACCCCACACGTCCCGTATGTATTTGCATATTCAATTTTCAAGGTACGTTCCGACAGAAAACCCTCTGCCGTTTTGGATAAAATCTTTTCCGGACTTGTCAGCCCAAAAAGCACATAAGCACTCTCCGCCTGCTATGAACGGTTCTGTAAAGATTATGTGCTTTATAGGAATGACAAATTTATAATCTAAGCTTATCGGGTCCATATTTACTTATTATCTGTAACAAGATTTTCTTATGTATATCCTCTGCCTGCCTATATATCTCACACAAAGTATCCAACTCCTCAGAAGAAAGAGTATTGATATACGGCTTGTAATCTTCCCCAATAAAGATCCCTCCATCTCCTCCCTGCTTTGTGTAAATCGGATATCCGGGGGATAAAGCCTGAATATCTCTCTCTATCGTGCGGGTAGTAACTCCAAATTCTTCCGCCAGTTCCCTCGCTGTTGTGCGCCGCCGGATAATCAAAATATTCATAATTTCCGTTCTGCGGTCAGTTGTATTCATGCTTCACCCCCCTTCTACCGATTCTCTTATTACATTGTAAATAGTGAACCCGACAAATCTGGTCTTATTCAAAAAAGTTTTTAGATTATTTTCAGCGTTGTTTGGCTCCAGTCTTTTAACAGACACCATCCCTTATCTTTTGTTGACTTTTCCCTTGCTGCTTGTTAAAATCAGTAGTGGATAAAATCAAAAATTAAAAGCGGACACTCAAACTGCTATGAACCTGAACAGGGTAATTCTGCCCTGTTCCAGTTATGGCGGTTTTTTATTTGCCCAGGCAATCTCCCATAGCCCAAATATCTCACAAGCTTTCCAAAAAACAGGCGGTAACGCCCTTATGTGTTGTAAAACACTCGCCTAAGCTCGCACAACACGCAAATTCCCTACGGGTAATTTGCCACGAATAGCAAGCACTGCCTGCGTATATACGCAGGCGGGCAAACATCCATCTTCACCTCACGGGAAGATGAATGTTTTTGCTTGCAGAGGGAAAATCCCCCTGACCCCCTTAAATGCAAAATTCAGCATTACCCGGTAAAGCCTGTCCATGTATTTTTGCTTCAAAAGCCGTGCCGGAAACGGCATCATAAAAAGCCAAAATAATAACTATAGCCTGAAAGGACAAAGAAATGGATAAACACAGAAACAAAAATCGTTCCCGAAAATACGGGATCGTAATCCACCTCAGCGAAGATGAAAAATATATCCTCGATGAGAAAACAAGATGCTCCAACATGACAAGCCGCGCCGCCTTTATCCGGCACCTGATTTTATACGGTTACGTCTATGACATTGACTATTCAGAGCTTCAGGAATACAATGCTGCGCTTGCCAGAATCGGGAACAACCTAAACCAGATCGCAAAGCGCATGAACGCCACAGGCAACGTATATAAAGCTGACGTAAATGAAGTAAAGGAGCTAATGCAAAAAGTATGGCATACACAAAAATCCATGCTATCACGGCAACCGTTAATAAAGCAGTAGACTATATCTGCAATCCCACGAAAACCGATGAGGGCATACTGATTTCCTCTTATGGGTGCAGCCCCGAAACTGCCGCCTATGATTTTAAGTTTGCGCTGTCAAAGACCAGCCAGTCTGATAAAAACAAAGCCTATCATCTGATACAGTCCTTTTTCCCCGGCGAGGTTTCTTATAAAGAAGCGCACCTGATCGGCGTGGCGCTTGCCGACAAACTTTTAGAGGGAAAATACTCTTATGTTGTCAGCACCCATATAGACAATGGGCATGTCCACAACCACATCATTTTCTGCGCCGCCGATAACATAAAACACGAAAAATACCACGACTGTAAAAAGAGCTATTACAACATCCGCAGTCTGAGCGATGACCTCTGCCGGGAGCATGAGCTTTCCGTCATCACGCCGGGAGAAAAGCGTGGCAAAACCTACAAGGAATGGCAGGCTGGCAAAAGCGGTTCTGCGTGGAAAGAACAGTTAAAGTCCGACATTGACGAAGCCATTAAAAACGCTGAAACTTACGAGGACTGTATTGCGCTGATCCGGGCAAAAGGCTACGAAGTCAAAGGCGAAACCTTTGGGGAAAATGCATATAAATTTATCTCTTTCCGCCCTCTGGACAGGGAGCGGTTTGTCCGTGGCAGCGCAAAGTCTTTAGGCACGGAATACACCAAAGAACGGATACAGGAGCGCATTGTACAAAAGGCTCTTGCAAAGGATAAAAAGCGCGTCCCGTTCCCCACCCGAAAGAAGCCCCTTGTCCGGGATTATTCCAAGAAAAGCCTCATTGACACCACCGGGGACAAGTTTGCAGAAAGCCCCGGCTTAAAGCATTGGGCTGACATCCAGAATCTTAAAATTGCCGCAGCGAGTTACAGTCAGGCAGGCTCCATCGCAGAGCTTGAAAAGCAAATCTCCTCCAAGTCTGCGCTTGCCAGAGCAGCCCGTAAAAGCCTCGTTGACACCGAACATCAGTTAAAAGATTTAGGACAGATTTTGAAATATGCCGAGCAGTATCAGGACAACCGTATCTACCATATCCGCTACCAGAAATCAAAGGATAAGGACAGGTATCTTCGCCAGCATGAAACGGAACTTCTGCTCCATGACGGCGCTGAAAATATGCTGAAACGCCTCGGCATTGACACGAAAAAACTTGATGTGGAAAAGCTACGCAGTGATTATAATGCGCTGTATTCCAAAAAGAAAACTCTACAAAAAACATATAAGGCAACGTCAAAAGAACATGAATCGCTGATGCGGAAACTGGATAATCTGAACCAATACCTTGACTCTCCCGAAGTGTTTGTCGCTAACAAAAAAATAGATAAAAATACCAAATCTCTCTAAATGCGACACAAAAAAAGTGTATCGTGTTGAAGCTGTTCCTCCATCACGATACACTCTTAATTTTTGCAGTTTTTGGACACCTTTTCCTTTATGCCTTTGTTTCTTTACACATATTTTTACCACTGTACTAATTTTCCCATCTGTATCTACATAAATCTATTGTTCTACATCCCGCGCCTTATGTTCCTTTTTTTCTTTTAATATAGTCGTTTACAAAACTCTGAAACCATTGGATATCTGGATTTCAATGTCCTAAGTAAAACAAGCTCTCCTCAAAATAGTTATTTTCCACCTATAAAAGTCAACAATATAGAAATATCTTAGTTATGAAAATCCCCCTAAGAATCAACTGGATTCAAAGGGGAAATATGCGTTGCTTGATCTTGCTTTTATTTTTTTATTGTCTTAATCCCGCTCGGCTGTTTCGGCTGATGAAAAAGATATACGCATCTACTGTTCGCCGCCATTTCAGCCGATTTTCTTGCTGTAACTTCCATCAATTTAGCGACTACGTTTTTGCTATGATTTTTCATTACAGATCCTCCTATATACATATTATAGTTTATTGCGATTAATTATATAATTTTCCCAATAACTACCATATTACATGAAAGAAATCCGACAATATACGTCATTTTTCCCTTAATAGTCATACAGCACCACCGCCTCAGGTATCTTAATAATAAAACACAAAAGTCTATATTTTAGATTTTACATAATCTATTCTAAAAATATTTCTTTGCAAGTAATTAACTCTTTCATGCTAACTTTATTAAATTGTCCTGACAAGTTAAACACAATAACTCTTTTCTTTCCTTGTTGTATTTATCCTGATAACCAAGCATAGACATTTCACCAAACCATAATTTATCTTTCTATATAATCAGTTTTACGCCTATTTGTGTATTTTAATTATCATTATATTTTGTATTTATTGCTTTTCCTTTAGGTAAAATATAATTATAAGTTGAAAGGATAATAGAAAATTATGGCTATACAAAACCGTATCCGCGAACTTAGAAAGAATCTAAATCTTTCACAAATAGGGCTTTCTCTGATACTCGGGACTACCCAGCAAACGGTAAGTCGCATGGAAATAAGCGGTGACATCCCGACAGATCTGCTAATAAAAATGTCCGGATTCTTCAACGCGACTACGGACTACATTCTTGGCATATCGGAGTACAAGCGTGACCTTAGCGGCCAATTACGCATGAACCATGAAATGGATATGTATTACGACATTATATTGCGTTACCAGCAACTGTCCACAGTCAACCGCCGCACGCTTCTGGTGATCCTAGATCGTTTGGAGCAGGCGCAGTACGAACAATCTACAGACCGTAAAGAAAGTGATGATGTGCAAAAGGGGGATACCAAAGATGATGAGGATAGCAGTGTGTGACGATGACAGATGTTTTGCCACAAGACTGGAAGAAATGGTTCTGCAAGAAGCGCTACAAGCAGGTATCAGCGCAGAAACGGAAGTCTATTCCGATGGCGATACGCTCGTTACCGATCTACAAAAAGGTTACCGGTATGAACTAATTTTCCTTGATATTGAAATGAAAAGGATAAACGGAATTAAAGCCGCACATGCCATCAGGGGGATGGATCGCTCGGTGCTACTCATCTATGTATCAGGGTATGAGCAATACCTGAAGGAACTGTTTGAAGTCGAACCATTTCGTTTCCTACAGAAACCGCTAAATGACTCAAAATTCCGCCGCTACTTTCACGAGGCATGTGATCGCATAGGTGATATGGATTCTTTCTATCAATTCAATTTCAATAAAAATATACACCGAGTGTCTCTCCGGGATACAGTTTATTTTGAAAGTCGTAACCGAGTGGTGTACATTATCATGGACAATGGGACGGAGAAATATTTTTACGGCAAACTGAACGATGTGGAAAAACAGTTGAAAGAGAGCCGTTACCGTTTCCTTCGAATACACCAGTCCTATCTCGTAAATTACAGCTACATAAAAAAGATGAGTTTCTCAGATATCACGATTGTTACAGGTGACGGGAAAGAGATTTCCCTGCGGATCAGCGAGGACAGGGAAAAGAAAATACGGGCACAGTTGTGCGGCTTTGCCTCAGGAAAGGCAGGCGCGGAATGAATCCTATATGCCTTGTTTTGGGCGGACTTTTCTTTCCCTGTTTCCAGTTGTTGACGATACACAGGTTCATGAATGCTTTCTTTCATGCTCCGCGCCAAACACCCATACGTTATGTTGTATGGATTGCTTATTATCTTTTTTTGGCTACATCGCAGTTGGGGGCAAATATCCCACCATCTACATTCCTTGCGTGTAACGCACTGCTGCTTTTTGCTACCTGTACATTCTCCTGTCAGTCTGGTATAGGAAATCGTTGCATCTTTTCCTTACTAGTGCTTGCGGTCTGGATGATGACAGAGGTGGTCATAGGCATTATTCTATCCTTAATTGGAATGAATGGCTGGGGACTTGACACTGCAGGCACAGCCATATCAAACGTTCTTATGTTTGCAGGTTCCGTCATTGCTAGTCATTATGCAAAAGGGAACTCCCGCCCAGAACTGTCAGTGCAGTGCATGGTGGCAATAGTATTCATACCAGCCAGCACCATCTTTTTAATGCACCGAATCTTCCTGATTGTAATGGAACACGTGGAGTATTCCGCATTCGCAATCAGTTCCAGCCTCATTCTGCTATTGTTGGACTATACCGCATTTGAGGTATTCGATCAGATGACAAAAAATGCCAGTGTGCAAGAACGGAACCGCTTGTATGAACAGGAATTAGAACTTCTGAGCCGGCAGGCAGAAGAACGAGAAGCTTATGACAGGCAAACACGCATAATACGCCATGACATAAAGAACCATATGACGGGGCTTCTTGGTATGCTGCAGGACAGCAACATAGAACAGATGGAAGAGTATATCCGACTTATGCTACAGGATACTGCGGAATACAGACCGCAAGATGTCTCTCGAAGCGGAAATGCAGTGGTGGACGTCATCGTCAATTACAAATGCAGTCAAGCCCACAAAGACAACATAAAGTTTAACGCAAACGTGTTCTTACCCGCTACTCTCCCTTTCCGAGCAGGCCACCTTGCCATCGTGTTCGGGAACCTGCTTGACAATGCGCTGGAAGCGTGCCGGGAAATGGAATCTGAGAAGCGGTGGATAAATATAGAAGCATCGTATACAAAAGAGGTGCTTATGGTCTCAGTATGCAATTCCAGCCAAGTTCGTAAGAGGGACAGAGACGGGCGATATACCACGACAAAGAACGACCATTGTTTCCACGGTCTGGGGTTGTACTCCGTGGGGCAGGCGGTAGAACCGTACTGTGGGCAGCTGGAAGTGGAATACAGGGACGGTGTTTTCCGTGCGGCAGTGGTGATGTATGGATGTTATGGTGAAAAATGATGTGTACTGACGGATTCCTTTCTATATTTTTATCCAACTATTTTTATGGAATTTCTATCTCTGAAACTAACAGACTATTTACTCGAAAAAAATAATTAGCAAATATGACTACAAAATTTACTTATAGGATTTCAGATATTTTTGAATCTTATCTTGATCATACTTTGCAGTTTTATCATTGCAAGTGTTTTAAATATGAAAATGGAGTGTTTTCCTTTTTTGTTTTTTATATCCTTATGTTCTTACAACGGCGAATTCCACATGAATCCGCCGTTGTAGGAATGTAAAGTAATAAATAGAGAAAAACAGAATGCGTTCCGTCTATTCCTTACTGCCATCACATAGCATGCCAATAGTTATTCCATTTCCATATATAACCTTGCACCTGTCATAACATTCCAACGCAAAATATCTTGAACGGAAAATAAAAATAGAGAAAACTTAATTTTTGCAATTCTCCTTACTTTATAATTGCGATTAAATAACACTATTATTTCTTAAAACATCAGAAGTTGCATCTTCTAAAATATACCCATTTGAGATTCCACCGTTTTTTCCATATCCTGTTATTCTCGAATCATCAGCATATCGCCATACTTTACAAACTTTGTCTGAAAAATTGCCTTCAATAGAATAAACTTTATTATTTTGTTCATCGTATCCTACTACAATAGCGGTATGTGATGCCTCTGTCTTCAAAAAAAGAATATCACCATATTTTGGTCTATATTCTCCTTTTTCCCCAAATCGATTTTTATCTTTATACCATTCCATCCCCAAGTATACAGACGCATATTTAGGTATAATCCCATTACTATTTTCAGAGGATGCCAATAAACCTGCCTGATTAGCACACCATGATACAAACATCGCACACCACGGCTTTCCATTCATACCATACCATTCACCATACTTTGTAATATTATCGTTCGCTTCAACAATACCGCATTCCGCTAACGCTATATTAACAAAGTTTTCTAAAGATACACTTTCTTTTTTTAGAACAGAGGTCTCAGAATATCTGATCGCCTCTTTAGAATACAGAGCATTTGCAGTCTCCTCTCCAATTACCCCATCTGGCATTAAACTATTCTGTCTCTGAAACGCTATAACTGCACTATATGTATCCATGCCAAACTGCCCATCAACTCCGAATCTACCACATGAATACCCCAAATCAATAAGTCTCAACTGTGCATTCTTTACAAATTCTCCTTTAGAACCTATCGACAATTCATATGGCATCATATTCTGTCTATCTAACAACAATCTCTTCGAGCTTGATCCAGCCCTACTGTCTGGTTGCAAAAATCTTCCATTTGAGCATCTTTTTCGTGATAACATATCATTTCTCCTTATTATTGATTTGAGGTGCGCACCCAACAGATAAAAAGAAAATATTATCACATTTGTAAATAATAAGACTGTATTTTTCTTGTCCAAAATACAGTCTCATTATATTTATACGAAGATGTTATATTATAATCACGCAGAATTAATCATGCGTAAATTTTGACAAAACCACATAAAATCGTAATATTGATTTACAATCCTTATATCCTATTCTTTTTATCTAATGTAAGCTTACAATTTATACGATTAAATTGTGTCATAAAAGATCAAATCATCAAAGCAATATTTTATAGTCTTATGTAGCGAAAAATTACATATATAGACTTATTTTCAACATGGCATGATTACTATTATTCTAATGTTTTACTATTATTATAGATTTATATGTTATGGGGATATAAGTGAAAGTTTTCAGAAAATAATGTAATTCATTTATTACAATTCGCCTAAAGCAATCAAGAACTAATCCTAAAACAAAGTACAGTCATATCAGTTTTTTGTCTTTTATTTTGTTTTATCATTACATTGTCTTCCGTCTAACAATCAATATTATCAAATTCTCAAATAATCATTTACGTAAAATAATATATATATCTTTTTGTTTATCTTTAGTTTACATTTATACGAAGTTTTTCTTTTTCCCTAATAAGGAGAAAGAATATGGACGAACTTTCTAAATTAATTCAAGATATTAAAGAAGATAAAAATAAATTCAGTTTGCTATTAAATAGAATGAAACCTCTGATAAATAAATATGTCTATATTTTATACAAGGATGAAAAGGAGGATATCTATTCAGAACTCTGTTGTGCATTGTGGGAAGCAGTATGTAAAATATCTTTTTACAAAAAAGATGGCGAAATCATGAGCTTTCTGATAAATGCTCTTCAAAACAAATTTCACGAGCTTTATAGGATAAGTCGCAAAAATCATGATTTTAACACCCCTCTTTTTGATATTGACGATTGTAAAATAGCCTCCCCTGAACACAATTATGACAATATACTATTGAATGAAGATATACGGAATTTTCTTAGTCACTTTAGTGGAAAAAGAAAAAGGATTTTTTATTATATACTAATACATAATTTATCAGACAGTGAAATAGCCAAAAAGCTACACTTGTCCAGACAATATGTTAACCGAATACGAAAATCCTTGCGTACAGAATTTTACGATTATTTTAATTTATAATTACTAGATAATAGCTCGGAGGATTCGCAATGAAAAAACAAATTATTTTTCTTAAAACATTATTCACAGGATGTTGCACATTATTGGCAAATCAATTTGAGATAATTGGTCCAGCTCTGCTTCTATTTATCTTTCTTATGGCAATAGACTATATCTCTGGTATGCTAGCTGCAAAAACAGAAGCTTTAACGCATCCAGACAGTAAACGCTATGGCTGGAGTAGTAAAAGAGGATTAATTGGTATTTATAAAAAAATAGGCTACATTTTGACCGTTTTAGTAGCACTATGTACCGATTATATAATATTTACTTTATTAGAAAGCATTGGTGTTCATTACAATACTGGTACGCTATTTGGGCTATTAACACTAATTTGGTTTACAATCAATGAATTAATTTCAATTTTAGAAAACACTGGGAGAATGGGCGTAAAATTGCCTCCGTTTATCATTAATGTCTTATCTGAAATAAAAGATGATATA
This sequence comes from Lachnospiraceae bacterium, assembly GCA_021769135.1. Lineage (GTDB taxonomy): Bacteria > Bacillota > Clostridia > Lachnospirales > Lachnospiraceae > Kineothrix. The sequence goes on from JAETTM010000007.1 coordinate 88,786, forward strand.
GAAAAGAAGCCTTGATGTTCTTATATAATTTCAAATTTGTTTTTTTGCCAATGGCTTAGAATAGAATAAAAATTGTTAACTTAAGTAATGCCGTTTATCAATACGTTAATAATTTTTTTGTTAATTTGAAAATTATATTTACATTTTAAGAATTTTTCTCTTTTTATCATATGTAAGCTTACAACAATTAAATAGCAAATCAAAGAAAGGCGGTAATTTAAATGGACGAAAGAGTATTGCAAACGCAAAAATGGTTAAACGAAACCTATGGAAATGTATCAGCTTTCCCTTCTGTTGATGAAGACGGGATAACTGGACGATCAACATTCAAGGCACTAATTTATGCCCTGCAGTTTGAAATCGGCATCAGCAACCCTGACGGTGTCTTTGGTAACGACACTCTCAATAAATGTCCCACCCTAAGAGAAAGTAGCACACCAAATTCTGATTCCCCTAGGAATATCATTTATATATTACAGGGTTCATTATGGTGTAAAGGAATTTCCCCCGGAGGTTTTACGGGTGTTTTCGGTCCTAAAACCGCAAACGCTATATATAATTTCCAGACGGCAGCCGGCATCACAGCAGATAAAGTTGTATATCCTTATGTTCTTCAGGGTATCATGAATACTGATGCCTATACATTTCATAGTACCGAAGATGTATATGATACATACCGACACGAAATACAAATAGGGCTCAACAAGTACTATGGATCCAGAATCGGATTGATTGCACCTACCGGAATATGGGAACGAACATCACATAAGAATCTGATTAAAGCAATACAGATCGAATGGGGGACAACTGTTGATGGTGTCTTTGGCAACGGCACATTGAGCAAAGCTCCAACACTTTCAAAAAAAACCTCCGGTTACACAAATTCAAAACGTCTTATGCAGTGGTGCTTAGCAATTAATGGATTTTATCCGGGATCGTTTAGCGGAACGTTTGATGAAGATACGTTTTCCAGCCTATATGATTTTCAGCAATTTCTCTGTTTAGGCGCAGATGGCATCTGTGGAAAACAGACATGGGCTTCATTAATTACAAGCCGTGGTTCTTCCGACCGAAAAGCTACTGCTTTGGATACGTCGAAGAAAATCACACTTGAAAATGCCGCGGCAATCAAAAATGCCGGATACACAGATGTCGGAAGATATTTAACAAATACTCCGGGCGGAACACTGGATAAAGCTATGACATCTGAAGAACTGGAAATACTAAAAGCAGCTGATCTTAACGTATTCCCGATTTTCCAGACGCGAGGTAATGAAGCTTCTTATTTTACAGCGGAACAAGGAACAGCGGATGCACAGACCGCAAAAGCGGCAGCGCAAAACTTTGGTTTTCCGCCCTCTGCTACAATATATTTCTGCGTAGATTATGATGTCTTAATGGCAGACATTGACAGCAGAATCTTGCCTTACTTTAGAAGTGTTAAGGCGGAAATGGGAAATGCTTATAAGATTGGGGCATATGGTCCCCGATACATATGTACAAAATTGGCTGAAAAAGATCTCACTACCTACAGCTTTGTATGTGATATGTCCACGGGATTCACCTGTAATATCGGTCAGAAAATGCCCACAAACTGGGCATATGATCAATTTGCAGAAATTAGCGTATCAAAATCTGAGTTTAGCGGTATGGATTATGACAAATGCATTGCATCTCCATTTAGAACTGCTACCGCTCCTGAAGATTTTATTCCTCTTGTAGACGATGGTTATGATAATTCCGTATACACATATGAGCAGGTTCTTAGCGGGACAGGCTATTATATGCAGGACAGCAAATTACGATACAGCGATGGAGTTAAAACAATGCAGGCAAAGCTGAATGCAGCAGGATACAATTGCGGTACTCCAGATGGCCTGTTTGGTGACGGAACAAATACCGCAGTAAGGAATTTCCAAAGTGCTAATGAACTTACTCCAAACGGGAAAGTTGATCAAGCTACACTTGTCGCCTTAAATGCTGCCCCACCAATTTCATCAGGTGGTACCGGTGCTACTGCATTCAAACAAACTCACGGCGCTACAATTAAAGAGTATGCAGATGAATACGGCATTGATGAAAATGTGCTTGGTGCATTTATATTGGTTGAGTCAAGCGGATCTGGTTTTGTTGATGGAAAAGTCAAGATTCGTTTTGAGAACCATAAGTTCCTTGTAGGTGATGCAGAACAATATAAAGGTGTCTACTTTGATTATAATGCTTCAGAACATTGGAAAGGACACGTTTATAGGACAGATCGTAATGACCCATGGACTGATTGTCATCAGAGCCAAGCACAGGAAAATGATGTTCTCAATTTCGCCGCTTCTTTAGACTTCACTACAGCCTATGAAGCTACAAGTTTTGGCCTCGCGCAAATTCTAGGTAGCAATTACGGTAGATGTGGCTATAATTCAGCAAAAGAAATGTACGATGCCTTTGCAACCGGAGAAACGGCTCAGCTAGAGGGCTTTATCAGCTTTATCACGTCTGATCCGACCCTACTTAAAGCCTGTCAGGATAAAGATTACCGTACAATGGCTAGCCGCTATAATGGTTCAAAAAACGTAGATGTATATGCACCCAAAATTGAGGCAAACTATTCCATTTATCAAAATGCTTAATTTCACAATACGCAGGTTCTCATATCAATGAGAACCTGCGTATTTCTCCTACTCTGACAAAAGAGCCTTCACTTCTCCTGCTGTGATATCATACGGCAATTCCCACAAATCTTTGCATAAATTTTCATTATATACAAATTCACTGTCTTTGTCTTCGTATATTCTAACTTCAATACGTGGTATTGCACCTTCCGGTCCAATACCCGTGCAATAAAATATTCCTATTACCACATCATCCTTATTATCGCCATTTACATCCGTAAACATAACAAATGAAATCCCACCATATGACAAATCAATCATACCCCATTGCCGAATATTGTCTTCTCTAACGCAAGTATCATTTTCCAATATATTAACGAACGGGAAACGATAAACTACCGTATCATCCGAAACTAAATAAAATGAAACATCAGCATATGGATTTTTCACCCCTTCAGAATTTGGCATAGGCAGACAAGATACAAACAAAACCTCTCCCCAGTCGTTTAATGTAATATCAAATGTCTGTTCTGATATCATATATTTATTTATTCTATCTATTGAGTCCTTGTCATCGTTTATATCTTCTTTATCTGATTCATTATATTCTATATCCTCAAGTTCATTAATTTCGGACTCAGGAATGTTAGCATCCTCATATTGTACATTTTCTATTTCCGTAATCTCCTGCTCCTGATTTATACTCGAAATCCTACTACTCGCTCCCTTACATCCTGTCAGACAAAAAACACATAATATTACTAATAAAAAATATATTTTCTTCACGAGTAATTATACTCCTTTCTTTAACCGCTTGTATCAGTTAACACAAAAACACTTTCTTTCTGGTCTTTTTCCTGCAAGACTTGAGCTGGAGCATTTTGTCCGCTTCAGATTCTCCGATATCTTTGTTATAGAGCGCCTCTGCCTCATTGAAAAATGACAGCTGACCTTTCATCAACTGCAGCGTCTCCTTTCCAGATCTTCACGGCTTATACTGTTCAGTTCTTCGGGTGGATGTTTTTTATTCATCCGCCAGCTCCTTTATAGTTTTTATCATACTATAAATACGATTCAAAAGCAAATATTGCTTTCTATGTAAAAATAACAAGAAAACTACTATTTTCAACATATAGAACAGTATTCAATTTATAAAATATACTATATCCTAACGGGGAAATCATAATATATACAGGAAAAGGTACCATATTGGATTGGGAGTGATGAGTTTTCTATAAGATGGGCAAAAACTATTAAAGCATAGAGAAAGGAGTAAAGTAGTATGAAAAGATTATTTAGTGCTTTAGCGCTGTCAATGTTACTTGCGTTATCCGGCTCACAGATGTGTTATGCAGCTGAAGTACAAAATGTAGTTACTGAATTTCCTCAAGAAATCTCAGTTGAGGGTGGAATATTAAAATTTGTTGGTATGTCAGAAGATACAGCACGTGGAGTTGCAAGAGCGCAGTTTCGTGTATACACCCACGGCGATAATCTCAATGTAAGGAGCGGACCAGGAACAAACTATTCTATTATCGGGAGTTTTGCTAATGGATCACTCATTGAAATCTCTGACCCCTATTCTTCTGCTGAATGGGTATATGCAACGGGAACAGATGTTTATTCTGGCAAAACAATTTCCGGTTACATATACAGTGCTTACTATATATAAAATATGGATAAATAATATATGGTTTGCATATCATCAATGACGAACTCCCTGTAGAGCACTTATTTGTATTATTAATATCTAAAAAAGACTCTGACCAAAATGGATTTAAGATTGTATATTGTTGTGACATCCTGCATAATGAAGCTGTTGCAAAGTAGATAAATAATCCGCTTTACAACAGCTTTTAATTAAGGAAGGACTCTGAATATAAGTAAGCGTCAAATCCTCCGCTCCCTGTAAATTGAAGCGCCGCTTATTTGCGGCGCTTGCTGTAGCAGTCAGCCGGAAGTGTCTTTGACCACGGCATGAACGGCTCCAGATTTGACCAATGGTAAAATTTCTCAGGGCCCGTTCACTGGCTGAATCGTCAATCGGCACTTCTCCATCCGCAAGAAATACTTTGAGATATTTTTCCTGGTTCAGACAATAGTTTAGCCCTTTGGCTGTTTCTCCTTTTGGCAGAACCTTCTGGTCAGACAGCGTTTCACGGATCCACGCAAAGAACTCCTCAACCAGTGGTTTGATTGAGGCCTGCCGCTCTTTTAAACGCTCTTCCGGCGTCAGGTCTTTCAGCGCTCCCTCCAGATCATAGATGGCTCCGATCCTTATGAGTGCTTTGTATGCAATGGATGACCGGACTGCTTTCCCGTTCCCTTTGCCGAGCGCCTTGATCGCATTGGCGAAATGGCGTCTTGCATGTGCCATGCAATTCGCGTTCGTCACCCCTTCCAGATCCCGTTCCAGTTTATGGTACTGTTCCAGGCCATCCGTCATGAGAAATCCGGCAAAATCCTTATAATACTCTTTGGGGTGGTCGCTGTGCCTCGTCTTCTGGTATTCATAGATGATGATCTTCGGCACAGGGCTGAGTTCGCCGGTCAGATGGACCCACATGTAACTTTTGCTCCCGGCAGGCCTGCCGTCATGGATCACCTCCAAGGACGTTTCATCACACTGGTTCACATGGGCTTCAAGCTGCCGTTTTTTCATCCATTCATACAGCGGAAGAAAATACCTTTCTGCCGACCATACCGTCCAGTTGGACATGGTCTGTTTGGACAGGTTCAGGCCGTTCGCATGAAAATCCCGGGCGATGCGGTCAAGAGGATTGCTGTTTACATACTTTGCGTTGATGACTGCCGCTTCCAGCGAAGGGGTTGCGATACTCCCCTTAAACAGGGTGGCGGGATGGTCGCCGCGGAGAAATTCGTCCTGGTGCCGCCCGTCTGTCCCGACATAAACTTTAACGATGTGTTTTTCAGCAATCCACCGGGCCGGTTCAAAACGGAGCTGCCAGAATGTCTCGTCCGGCATATTTTTCCAGTTTCCCCTGCCAAAAGCGTCATCCAGTTCTTCTGCCGGGACATCATGGAAGATCTCTTCCTGTGGAAAATCCTTAAGGTCCTCTTCACGCTGCCCTTTCTTCTTCTGTTTCCGGGGCGGCTTCATGGCAGAAGCAACAGTTTCTTCTATCGTTGGCTCCGGCGCGTTTTCATCAAAGTTTGCTTCCGCTTCATTAAAAAAGGAAAGCTGTCCTGCATCTGATAGATGACATCATTTTTGGCCTCATGGTCCATCGTATTCAGTTCATCCGGTGTAAATTTTCTGCACATACTGACCGCCTTTCTTTATAGGATAAGCATAACAGAAAACCGGAATAGATGCCACTTTACTCCCAATCGGCCACCGTCATTCTGCCATGCCGCCAGCATTGCACAGATGCCCCATTCCAGTGCGTGAAACTATAGGGTTTTCAAGGTTCAGGCGCTTCTTCCAAAGCCTGTAGTGGCGGATGGAAGCTCTCATGCGCAGGCCTGTTTCATGCATATACAGACATTTTTTATGCAATAAAACAGCGGTATATTTTCTCTGTTTTGCACAAACATTTCAGTATATTTTTTGCGGATCCACATCTTTGACTTTCGGATCCAGGGGATTTAACCCCATCATCAGATAATGGAACTGGTCCTCCGTCAGGTCTGCAGCCTCCTGTGTATTTCTCGGCCATGACAGCCTTCCGGCTTCAAATCTTTTATATAGAAGCAGAAAACCCGTGCCCATCCACAAAAGCCCTTTGCACCGGTCGGAACGCTTTCCACAGAACAGGAAAAGCGTTCCTTTCTCAAAAGGATTCTGCCCATATTTATCGCCTATGACCGTTGCAAGGCCGTCGATCCCTTTCCTGAGGTCGACCGTGCCGCAGGCGAGGACTACACGGCGGATACCGGCAGCATCTTTAAGCATTGGACGCCTCCCTTATGATCAGGCTCAGGAGAGAATCTGAAATATCATTGGTAATCTCAATTTTTAATGCAGAAGTACCGATGACTGCAACCGTGCTGCCTGAGATCATCGGCCTGTTTTTCTTTGCCGGAGGGCAATAGGGTATTTCAACAAAAGAAAGCTCCGCCTTTTCTGCCGCTGCCGGAACGGCATCGCTGTTTTTCTGCATTTCTTCATAAGCCTTTTGTCGGAATTTCCGCTGCCAGTGATAATAGCTTTGTTCGCAGATCCCGTTTTCATCCATCCAATTCTTTGCCGATTGTCCGACTGGACGTTGTCCGCATGCCTTGATGATTCCCTTCCAGTATTCGGCACGGACTTCATGAGTGCACTGATCCATAGTCTTTAGTTCCTCCTTGAAAAAATCTATTGTTTTTCTCAAGTATGGACTAAAAATGACTTTAATGAAAGGCGGGCGTTTTGACGCTTACACACAGTGATTACCTACACCTTCCCAAATATGTCTATCGAAAATTTATATGTGTGTATTAGGATTCTCTTATCCTTTCTTCGCTCAAAAGAAACGAACAAGGAGGAAGATATGATATGCCTTTCAATCAACAAACAAGATGATGGCAACATAACACAGACAGTCTATTACCCTTATATATAACTCACCTTTTGGAACTGTATTTAGAATCTTTCCTCTTTACAGTTCCATTTTCATCTTTCGCCACATTACTCCTACGAGCTTTCTCAATCCGAACTGCTTCAAATATTTCCGATGATATAATCGCAGGATTGTTATCTGATGCCAGATAATGAACCTCACTATTTCCAGATTTCAAAAGTCGGACATTTCCTGTGTATTTTTCATTACTAAGCATAACATCAATAGTTCTCTTACACCATTGCTCTTTTCCGGTAGGCGAAACAATCTTACGTCTTTCCAATTCCCGAATGATACCTATAACACTCTGTCCTTGAAGATATAGATCATATATCAGCCTTACGTTTTCTGCTGTCTTTTCATCAATAATTAGCTTGCCATCTGCATCATGTTTATATCCATAACACTTTCTATCATACAATTTTGATGTCCCTGATGCTGCCCGCTGCTTGATACCCCACTTTATATTTTCGCTACGGGATTCGTTTTCTGCCTGTGCAATACATTCAATAATTGAAATCATAAGGTTACTATCTGTATTCGCTGTGTCAAGTTCTTCCTGTTCAAATATGACACGAACACCGAGCAATTTCAACCGATTCAATGCATCTAAAATTTCAACGGTATCCCGTCCAAAGCGACTTATACTTTTGGTAAGAATAATATCCAACTTATTTGAATCACAATCGTTCAGCATACGGGTAAACTCTTTGCGCGAAGAACCGGTTTTACTTGTCGCAATATCCATGTAGACATCCACAAGCAACCACTGTGGCGTTGCCGCTGTTATTCTTGTCAAATGTGATACCTGCGCCGTAAGGCTCTTTAACTGTTCCGAACTATTTGTACTAACACGGCAATAAATACCTACTCGCTTATCTCGCTTCGGAGGTACGGGCGGTATAATATGTACTTTAGGATTATTGACCATGACACACCCTCTACTTAAAAAAATATACTGCATTACGAAATTTTTTCCTTCTTAGTAGTACTTTTCACCAATTACGAAATCATATTGTAATACAACGCGATATATCAAATAAATTCCCTTTTCACTCCTTTTTAAGAACAATCCAACATCACAAATTAGTGTTCTTGTCTCGAATTCGTTTTAACTTGATTATTTTCATTGCCTGCTTTAAAACACTCCCACTTGCTTTTACAAGATCAATAGGAACAGCATTACCTATTTGCAGTGCAGCTGCCGTCAAAGAATTACTGAATACAAAATCATCTGGGAATGTTTGCAGTCTAGCCGCCTCTCTGATAGAAATTGCTCTATTCTGCGCATAATGCCCATAACGTCCTTTTGAATAACAAAGACATCCACCTGTCATAGTGGGTGAAGGTTTATCAGCATCCATAATTCCATAAACATCACTATGTCCCGAAAAAATATTCCCGTCACCATCTTTTTTCTTATGACATTTTAATGTAAGATTATCTGGCAAACATGCACGCGACCCTCCGTTTTCTCGTATTATCTTCATCCGCTTAATATTGGTTTCTGACAAATTAGCGCATTTATGATTGTGAATAATTCCATTATCTGGAAATTCTTCACCAGCCTTAATGGGAGGCAAATCATCTATAGCTTCACGCACAGTTTTCCACTGTTTTAAACCACCATCTCCGCTCTGACTATGCGTAGCTTGCGGCAACTCAAATTCAAAACCACACTGTACTAACTCTTTTTGAATATCTAAACGAACCGCATGGAGTACAAACCTTTTTCGTAATTGAGGAACCCCATAATTTGCAGCATTTAAAATATTATGTATGACTTTATATTGCTTACTAAGCCGATTCAAAAATTCCTCAAGAATTCCTTTATTAAAATCTGATTCGATTCCTGGAACATTTTCCATCAATAAAAAAGGAGGAGTTATTTCTTCAATAATCCTTAAGAATTCAAAAAGAAGCTTTTTTCGTTCTTCTTCTGTTTTATTTTTATTATCTGGATTCTGGCGAGAAAAACTTTGACATGGAGGACAACCTGCTAAAAGGTATATGTCATCTTCCTTAATTTGGGCAGCCTTCAATATCTCTTTCCCACTTAAATTACAAATATCATCATGCATTACATTAACTTTTTTAAGCGGTTCATAGTTCTTATAGGTATCAATTGCACTTTGCTCTATCTCTACCGCCGCCTTGACTTTAAAGCCCGCTAACGTCAATCCGCAGGATACTCCGCCACATCCCGAAAATATATCTATAGCTTCATACTTCAATCTCATTCTTCATACTCCTCCAATGCAGCAATGGTCTTGAATCCACTTGGAGTATTTATCTGAGGAGGCACTTCGCTACTATTAAATGGCTCTCTCTTCTGCTTACACATAGCCTTAAAATCACAATATCTACAATTTGATTCGCAAGCACGCATAGGAAAGTCTTGTCTTAAAATTCCTTTTACCGCCCATTCAATTGATTTAACCGCATTTTGAACCGAGATTTCATCAACAGGAACTTCTACTCGTTTATTGTTTTTTAATGTATGTACAAATCCTGTTTCTGCATTTTGCCCAATGACTTCTCTTGCAGCCTTTGAATATAATTGAACTTGTATTGACATTTCCCGCCAATCTTGCTGTTCAATCTCATCTGGTATTTCCATAGATTTAAAATCAATAACTTCTGCAGAACAGATATCTTTCTTCTCATCCTCTTTCAGCAACAAATCTATAGACCCTGTGATAAGTGCATCTTCAACTGAAAGTTCAAACCGTGCTTCATCCTGACGCAATCTACAAAAATCACTGGAATATGTTTTTACATAAAGATTCATAATTTTATGTACAAGTGTTTTTGCACGTTCATAAGAACCTGGGCGATTTATAGGATCGTTGCTAGGAAATACGTGTTTTAACATAAATGTAGATTCAACCATATCAGCAACCTCTGCTTCTGATGGTATTCTATCCTTAAATTTTTGATGCAAACGTTCTAAAATAGTATGTGTAGTCTGTCCAAATCCAAATAATTCCGGAACAGCTGCATTATAACCATATATACTCTGTAATTTGTACATATAAGGGCAAATCAAATAACTCTTTACCGAAGAAAAATCTGTCGGTAATTCGTTATCATCAAAGCGTGTCTGTGGCTCCATTTTATCTGCAAGACTGTCCAATTCAATATCTTCACGCATGTCTGGATGATTTAGATTAGCCATAAATATTGACGGTTTTTTAGCCCTCTTCAATCCTGGCTGCACTGCACTTCCACTCAAATATAATAAACGCTCCGCACGAGTAATTGCAGTATAAAACAAACGTGCTTCATCATCAATACGATTACCATATGCCCCACGGGCTATCGCCTGTTCCATTAAAATATTCGGCAAAGCTCCTTTATAGCTATTACTCTTTCCCGGAAATCTTTGAGCTACCAAATCAACTACAAATACAACTGGAAATTCTAGTCCTTTTACTTTATGAATTGTTGAGACATTTACTGCATCTGTTTTTGATATATAGTCTAATGATTCTAATTCATAGTCTTGAGCAATATTTTGCAAAAAATTTAGCATTTCTCTATAACGCCATTCAGAATCTATACTAACATATGTTTGTTCTATATCTTTAATAATATCACTAAATAATCCCAAATCTCTAAGAGCCGTTTCGTCTGTTAAATCTCTTAGCATAAGTGCATCTAAAAGTTGATGCAAAAAGTTCTGTGGATACACTTTACGCCTTGCAGAACTGATTGGCATATAAATATTGCTATACCATTCCTGGAGAACATGAAAATACTTATTCTTATCCGCCGATGGGAAAATCGGTAAAACAGAATCGTTAAAACATTTTTCTGCTACATTTCTATCTAATTGCTTTCCATCACGTAATAATTCCATGATTTCAAGAATGCATTGTGCATACGGACGGTCAAAAATCCCCCCTTCTCCTGTAGTTTTAACAGGTATATCCAAATCGCGCATGGCATTAACAAATTGAACATCTCTGTTCTCTGAGTTTCTGCTATGAATACCACGAATTAAAACTGCAAAATCACTATATGTAAGACCTCTACGACTTTTCTCTGAACCATCTGCATTATATTCAATATATGTCGTGCCAATGAGTGATTTAATCCGATCCGCCACCCACTTTGCTTCATCTTCGCGATTATCAAACCACAGTTTTCGTAAATCCTGTATATTACCATCTGTATGATACGTAATTGATTTTGGCAAACGTTCAACAGGTATTGTACTTTGAATAAAATTATTCGCTGTTTCCACAATAGCCTTTGTACTCCGGAAATTCACAAGCAAACGATGAACAGATACATCGGTATATCTGTCCTTAAAAGTTAAAATATTTTGAACATTTGCCCCTCTCCAACCATAAATAGATTGGTCATCGTCTCCAACAACAAAAAGCATATCCAAATACTCAGAAAGTGTTTTTATAAATTCTTCTTGTATTGGATTAATATCCTGATATTCGTCCACAAAAAGATATTTGAATTTCTCTATATACGAATCTTCTTTGTGTGTTATTTTTTTCAGCTCTCTTACTGCAAGATTAATGGCAAAAGAAAAATCCATATAACCATCTGCATCAAGAGACGCCGATAATTTTTTTAATTTTTCATATAAATCAATATCATATTTTTCTACGGAATCTAGGGAAATATTTTCATTATTCAATGTCTGCCATGCTTCTGTCAATTCTTTAATTCGTGCAAAATATCCTGTACCTGTAGTAAGTCCAAGTTTCTTAAGTCTTGACATAACATATAAAATCAAACGATTTTGATCCAAAATATCATATTGGCGATATCTAGCATTAATATCCCCAAGCAATTTTTGACAAAACGAATCCAATGTACCAATAAACATTGCTCCAATATTGTTCTCAGAAAGTCCAAATTTATGCAGAGCTTCGGCTACCCTACGTTTAATCGATTCTGCTGCCTTTTCTGTGAAAGTAAAAGCAATAATACTCTCGGGAGATTTTCCTTGTGAAATTAAAAATGCAATTTTATATGCAAGTGTTCTTGATTTTCCAGAACCAGCACAAGCTAAGCATAATATATGATGAGATTCATCAATAACTGCATCATATTGATTATTAGTCAAATTTGAACGTAAAATTTCATAAGTATTCATAAAATCCTCCCTAAATATTTGTTATCCTATTAGGCTAAACATCATTTTTCCAATAACTGCATATGCTTTTTAGCCTATTATCACCTGTTTTAACACTCCTGTCAACTCGACCTTTAAATATCCAATCTGTCTACTCAACCTACCCATTTTGCAAGCTGTCAACTCAACCCTATGCCATTTTTTCATGTAGATATGTTTCCTCTGACAGCAAACTTCCCATTTTCCGGGCGTGTTATCCCATGTCCAAAATCTACTCCTTCTCAGGAATCCCTTGTTTTCAAGCCTTTTTCTTGCATCTACTTCTCGACTTTTGACATCAACACGACACTCTCGACATGCACGCTCCCCCCAAACTGATCCACCGCCCGCACCCGTCTCACCTCATACCCGCCATCGCAAAGCACCTTCAAATCCCGCGCCAGCGTTGCCGAATCGCAGCTCACATACACAATCCTTTCCGGGCGAAAATTCTGCATTTTCTATCCCGTTATATGCCGCGTTTTCCCTGGCATCCTCTATCGCCTGGGGGATAACCTCCACCCCATAAACTTTCTTGGCCGCCCCGGCCAGGAAAAGGGAAATCGTGCCGATGCCGCAATACAAATCCCACACCGTCTCTTTTCCCGTCAGCCCGGCATATTCCAATGCCAGGCTATACAGCTTCTCCGTCTGCACCGGATTCACCTGGTAAAAGGACAGGGGAGAGATATGGAAAACGATTCCCCGGTTTGTCAAAGAAAAATCTTTTCCATTCCGCACATGAGTCGTATCGCTTATCTTATCTTTTCCCCATAAAGTATGCACTTCTTCCCCCATAATCACATTTGTCCTGGCAGTGTTAATGCTTACCGACACGCTTGTCATTCCCGGTATTTTTACCAATGCTTCTATCAATTCCTCCTGGGCCGGGAATATTTTCCTATATCCATAAACGCCATTTTCCATGCGCCATGGGGCATTCCCCCTTTTCTTATTATCCGCCGCGCCGCTTTCCATTCCGCCTCTGCTGTTCACCACCAGACAAACCATGATTTCCCCGCTGTCAAAGCCCTTCCGTATCAGCACATGCCTTACCAGCCCTCTTCCTGTCTTCTCATCATATGCTGGAACATGATACTGCTCCATATGGCGCAGAACGGCTTCCAATATCTCTTTATTCTCAGCCACCCCCAGCGCGCAATCCGTATTGGCAATGATATCGTGGGTTCTGCCCGCATAAAATCCGGTAATCAGCTTTCCATTCCTATCCGTTCCTACCGGGAACTGGGCTTTATTCCTGTAATGATAAGGATTTTCCATTCCTACAATAGGCTCCATCACCTTCTCCAGGAATCCCTCCTGGAAACCGCCTATCCGCATCAGGTTATTTTTCACCTTTTTCTGTTTAAAGGAAAGCTGGGCTTCATAGGCCATTGCCTGTATCTGGCACCCGCCACACTGCCTGTGGAATTTACATAAAGGCGTTACTCGCATATCCGATGGAACAAGGATTTCCTCCAGCTTTCCATAAGCATAATTTTTCTTTGCCTTCATAATTTTGCATCTTACCGTATCCCCTATCACCGCATCCTTCACAAAAAGGGTATAGCCATCCACTTTGCCTATACCCTCTCCATCATTTCCGATATCTTCGATAGTAACCGTAAGAATATCATTTTTCTTATATTCCATTCCGGTCTCCATACCCCTTCCTTTTTATCTCCGGACACTTTTGTGCAGAAGCCGCGCTATCCCTTCTGCCCAAGCCTGCACCATCCTCACATCTGTCCTACACATCGGCGCATCCGGCTCCTTCCCCTCTGCCCCAAGCCTACTCCATTCTCGTAGCCCGCAGATTGGAGTCAAACAATCTGTTAAACCCAAGCCATCCCGTTTCCTTGGCGTTGTCCAGCAGTTCCTTAAAGGTCTGCATCTTCGCATCCGTATTGTCCGCAAAATTAAGCGCCATAGCCTCCACAATTGCCGGCTTTTTCGGCGAGCCGAATTCGTACTCCCCATGATGGGCAAGGATACAATGCTTCAGTTCCCCGGCCAGGACCGGCGGGAAACCCTTAATCTCCCTGATTTTTTCGCCCACCATTTCCGTTCCCATCACGATATGCCCTAATAATTGCCCATCATCCGTATAATCATTTTGAGGGAAAAGCGACAATTCCTTTACTTTCCCGATATCGTGGCAAATAGCCGCGCTAATCAGCAAGTCTTTTTTCAAAATAGGATATGCTTTGCAGTAATAATCGCACAGCCTGGTCACCCCCAACGTATGCTCCAGCAGCCCGCCCACGAAACCATGATGCACTGTCTTCGCCGCCGATGACTGTTTGAAGGCTTTGGCAAACTCTTCATCTTTTACAAAAAGCGCTTCCATCAATGTCTTCAAATAAGGGTTCCCAATCCCTTTTATGTATCCCAGAAGCTCCCCATACATTTCTTCAATATCTCTTTCGCTCACAGGAAGGTAATCGGCCGGCGTATATTCCCCCTCCTGGCATTTCCGAATGCGCTTCACATTGACCTGCAAAGCATTCTGAAAAGTGGTCACATCCCCATATACTTCAATATAATCCAGAGAATCGAAATCGCCAATTCCCGGATTGTTCGGATCCCATACCTTTGCGTCCACCGTGCCTGTTTTATCCTGCAAAATCACGTTATCATAAGCCTTCCCGTTTTTTGTAACCGCAGACTGCTTGTGTTTGCACAAATATATATCAAATACCCTGTCGCCTTCTTTTAAATCTTTAATATATTTCATTCTAATAACCATGTCCTTTCCATAGCCTGCAAACTTTCATGCATGTGTTACATGCATTCATATAATATATGAATTGAGCAGGCACAACATTTTATTCCAAATCCCCCAGCGCCACGTCCGCTTCCATCTGCACGTATTCCTCCGGCCCCTGCCGCAGCAGTTTGACGGACACCGTCTCATTGGGCTGCACCTCCATCAGTGCATTTACCAAATCCTCATACGTATGAATTTCTTTTTCCCTAATCCCCACAATCACATCGCCGCTTTGAATCCCCGCTTCCATTGCCGGGGAATCCATTTCGATTTCCGTTATATATGCCCCATAAGGCACGCCCAGACTCTCATTAGCATCTTGGGTAACATCCGTTCCATGGGTTCCCAGATATGCCTGCTTCCGTCCATTGCTCATCCTTTCCACCACTTTCCGCAGTTCCGTAATCCCTATGGCCGATATCAAATTTTTCATATCATCGCTGTTATGGGAATTGTCTATAATCCCCAGCACCTGACCCTTTAAATTGATTAAAACCCCCGATGCCTTTTGGCTTCCGTAAATATCGGTGGTTACCAGCTTATAGGATGAATCCACCATGTTGAGGGCCCCGTTGTTGGACGTAAGGATACCATAGCATACCGATTCCCCGTTCCCCAGCGGACTGCCTATGGCAATCACCGGCTTCCCTATTACTGCACGGTTGCTGGAGCTCGCCGTCAAATCCGCCGCCTCAATCAGATCTGCCGTTTCTTTTTCCATCCCTTCCAATGGCACGGCCAGCACCGCCAGTTTCGTATTCACATCCTTTTCCTTTATCTGGGCTTCCCCTTGCGTGCCGTCGCAAAAAGTCACTACAATGCTCTCCGCGTCCAACACTTTTTCATAATTTACCAAAATCAATACTTCCTTAGGCTGCTTTGCCACAATAATCCCGGACGTCTGCCCCTTGCTTTCATAAGGGTCGTTAAACCAGTCTATGTTGGATACCGAACCAGTAACGGTCACCACAAACTTCCTCGCTGTCTCCGCAATTTCCGCCATGGAGCCGTAGATAGCCGCATAATCGTCCATGTCCAGCTGTATCCCGCTCAATATCTTTTCTATCTGCTCATCCTGAATCACAATCTCCGCCGGCTCTTCTTCCGGCTCCATTTCCGAATCATCCACTATCATATCTTCCGGGAGCATCTCATCCACTGCTTCCGGGAATTCAATGGGCTCCGGTTCTTCTTCCGGATACAGCCAATTGCTTATCACCGGCTCCAACAGAAGAAATGTAAGGCACGCCACCAGCGCAAAAACTACCGCCATGGCAGCAGTAATCAATGTCCGCCTGAGCAATTTCTTCTTATTAATCGGCCGCTGTTTTATCGTTTCCGTTATAAAATCGGAATCCTTTTTCTGTATCCCCGTCTCGGGAATTCCGTCCTTTTTCTGCTTTTCATTATCCATAGAATATACCCGTCTTTCTTAAATAGGTAGCTATTGATTTAATAAGTATATCCTTTTTTAGAGATAATGTAAAGCGTTCGGCCCGCTGCTTTTGAAACGAAGGTAACAGTTCGGCCTTCAATGTCATTTAGTCAATGACATCGGACACTGCGAGAATGATAAAATTCTCCGTCGCCACGCTCCCGCTCTGGTAATACGCAGCGGACACATAAGGAACTAAAACACAGCGCCTAAGTGCTGGCGCTTTTCAAAGGGCTCCTTGAGAATTTTATCATTCTCGCAGCTGGCTTAGGTATCAACTAAATGACCTTGGTTCGGCCTTTTGGATGCCCGTTGCTTCTGACTCGTTCGCATGGTATAATGAATCGTACCAATACAACGAAACAGGGAAAAAAATATGAACGAAAAAGTATTGCAAACCTTAGAATATTACAAAATTATCAATAAGCTTGCCGATAAAGCCGGCTCAGAGCCCGGACGGAAAATGTGCCAAAGCCTACGCCCGCACACTGACCTAAGCGTCATAAATGAAGCGCAGACCCAGACTTCCGATGCCCTTTCCCGGCTTTTCAGAAAAGGCTCCACCTCTTTTGGCGGCAACAAGGATCTGGGATATACCCTTAAGTCCTTAAGCATCGGCAGCGCGGTTTCCATCGCGGAACTGCTGAATATTGCCGGCCTGCTGGAAAATGTAAACCGCATTAAAGCCTATGGGAAAAACGAACGGGAGGATGATGAAAAAGACTCTTTAGATGATTTTTTTGCCGCTTTAGAACCCCTGGCCTTCCTTTCCCAGGAAATCCGCCGCTGCATCCTGTCCGAAGACGAAATAAGCGATGATGCCAGCCCGGATTTGAAACATATCCGAAGAAGCATCCGGATTACCAATGACAAGGTCCATTCCCAGCTGACCGGAATGCTCGGGGGTTCCTGCCGCACATATCTTCAGGATGCGGTTATTACTATGCGCAATGACCGTTACTGCATCCCCGTCAAAGCGGAATATAAAAACCAGGTGCCTGGCATGATTCATGATCAATCCTCCACCGGCTCTACCCTTTTTATCGAGCCGGCAGCCGTGGTGGCTTTGAACAACCAGCTGAAAGAACTGGCCCTGAAAGAGCAGGAAGAAATCAAACGTATACTGGCCGACTTAAGCGTCCAGGCTTCCCTGCATGTGGACGCCATTTCCCAAAACCAGAAAATAATGACTCTGCTGGATTTTATTTTTGCCAAAGCCTCCCTTGCTATGGAACAAAATGCCACCGTTCCCCTCTTTAATACGGAAGGATATGTGAATATACGTAAAGGCAGGCATCCCCTGCTGGATAAAAAGAAGGTAGTACCCATTGACGTATATCTTGGCAAAGATTTCGATTTATTGGTTATCACCGGCCCCAACACCGGCGGCAAAACAGTTTCCCTGAAAACGGTAGGGCTTTTCGCGCTGATGGGCCAATCCGGCCTCCATATCCCTGCTCTGGACCGTTCGGAGCTGCCCGTTTTTACCGAGGTCTATGCGGATATCGGCGATGAACAAAGCATTGAACAAAGCCTGAGTACCTTTTCTTCCCATATGACACGTATCGTTTCCATCCTGAAACAAGCGGACAGGAACTCCCTTTGTCTCTTTGACGAGCTGGGGGCAGGCACAGATCCTACTGAAGGTGCCGCGCTGGCCATTGCCATTTTGGATTATCTTCACAAGAAGAATATACGCACCATGGCTACCACTCACTACAGCGAGCTAAAGGTATATGCCCTTTCCACCCCTCACGTGGAAAATGCCTGCTGCGAGTTCGATGTGAATACCTTACAGCCCACATACCGGCTTCTCATCGGCATACCGGGCAAAAGCAATGCTTTCGCAATCTCTTCCAAGCTGGGCCTGCCGGAACATATTATCCAGGCGGCTAAAGCCCAAATCAGCCAGGAAAACACCAGCTTCGAAGATTTGCTTGCGGATTTGGAACTTAAAAGGGTTACCATCGAAAATGAACGCCTGGAAATCGCCGCATATAAGGAAGAAGTCAAGCAGCTGAAAGAAAAATTACAGACGAAACAGGACAAAATACAGGAAACCAAAGATAAAATCCTCCGGGAAGCCAACGAAAAAGCACGGGATATCCTTCAGGAAGCCAAAGATGTGGCCGATGAAACCATTCGGATATTCCAGAAAGCCGGCCCGGGGGCTTCTATGAAGGACCTTGAAAGGACAAGGGAACAAGTGCGGGAAAAAATTTCCGGGCACAACAGCAAGCTTTCCATCCAGCCCGGACAGCCCAGAAAGAAACCGCCTGCGCCCAAACAGCTGAAACTGGGCGACAGCGTAAAAATCCTTTCCATGGGCTTAAAAGGTACGGTAAGCTCCCTTCCCGACCATAAGGGCAACCTTTTTGTCCAATGCGGCATCATCCGCTCGCAAACAAATATTAATGATATTATTCTATTAGAAGACGAACCGGTGACAAAACCGTCGTTTTCGCCCCGTTCCGCCTCAAATGGCATGAAAATGTCCAAGTCCTATACCATTTCCCCGGAAATCAATCTTTTGGGAAAAACAGTGGACGAAGCCTTGGCCGAACTGGATAAATATTTGGACGACGCCTATCTTTCCCACCTTTCCAGCGTACGCATTGTGCACGGCAAGGGAACCGGGGCACTTCGGAAAGCCGTTCATGGGCATCTGAAAAAAGTGAAGTATATCCAGTCCTTCCGGCTGGGGGAGCATGGAGAAGGCGACGCTGGCGTCACAATCGCTACGTTTAAATCTTAAGGGGCAAAGCAGGGCTGCGTTTATAGTCTTTGGCCCCATTAAAGGTCGCATAAAAATGAATTGCTTTAAATTTTTTTAAATATGGTTTCTAAGTAAGGAGGTCGAACCGAAATGGTCAGCAAGCAGAAAATATTGGTGGTGGATGATGATAATAATATTGCAGAGCTAATTGCTTTATATCTTACTAAGGAGTGTTTTGAAACGATGATAGTCAATGACGGGGAATCGGCTTTATCGGCGGTGGACTCTTTTTCGCCGAACCTTATTCTTCTGGATTTGATGCTTCCTGGCATCGACGGTTACCAGGTCTGCAGGGAGGTGCGGGCGAAATCTTCCATACCCATTATTATGCTTTCCGCCAAAGGAGAAATATTCGACAAAGTCTTAGGGCTGGAGCTGGGGGCGGACGATTACATGGAAAAGCCTTTTGACTCCAAAGAACTGGTGGCCCGGGTAAAAGCTGTGCTGCGCAGATATAAACCCGCCCCTGCTGCCCCCGCCGCCTCCAACATTAAAAGCGTGGAATATCCCGATTTGATTATCAACCAGACCAATTATTCCGTAATTTATATGGGGAAAAATGTGGATATGCCCCCCAAAGAGTTGGAGCTTCTCTATTTTCTCGCTTCTTCCCCCAACCATGTATTTACCAGGGAGCAGCTTCTTGACCAGATATGGGGATATGAATATATCGGGGATACCCGTACTGTGGATGTGCATATCAAACGCCTTAGGGAAAAAATAAAAGATCACGCTTCCTGGCGCATCAACACGGTATGGGGCGTAGGATATAAATTTGAGGTCAGGACACCCATTTAGCCCCATCAGGGTCATCGCTTTCGCAATTGCCGATCATATGCTATAAGGAAAGGAATCATATTGGAACTATGAGAAAGACTCTATACGCAAAATTTATACTGGGATACATCATCTTCGGCTTTTTCGGTTTCGTTGTGGTTGCCACTTTCGTTTCCAATATGACTCTGGAACATCTGAAAAGGGAAAGGGCGGAGGCCCTATATACAGAAGCCAATTTAATCGCCAAAACATACGCTTCGGACTTGTACAACAGCGAAACTTCCCTAGATACGGTGAAGCGGCAGTTGGATGCTCTGGATACTTATCTGTCCGCCACCATTTGGATTATCAATCCTTCCGGCCGTATGGTACTGGATTCTTCTGCGCCGGTGGATTTGGAAAATGAAGTGGTGATTGAAAATTTCAACCCTACGGCTGCCTCCGGTTCTTATTATATTGTTGGCAATTTTTTCGGTTACTTCGACGAGCAGATGCTCAGCGTGTTTTCGCCCATCACCAATAATTTCAGGGTCAAAGGCTATGTGGTCATCCACACGCCCATGAAGGCCATTCAGGCCTCCTGCAACAGCCTTTTAAATATATCCTATATTATGCTGGTGATTCTTTTCCTGCTTTCCTTAATCATCCTGATTTTCTTTACGGAAATCGTATATCTGCCCCTGCGCAAAATCACAGAGGCTACGGAGCAGTATGCCAGCGGCAATATGCACTACGAATTCCAGTTGGACAGTGAAGATGAAATCGGCTATCTTGCCGCCACCCTGTCCTATATGGCAAGCGAAATCGCCCGTTCCGAAGATGACCAGAAGAAGTTCGTCGCCAATGTCTCCCATGACTTCCGCTCCCCCCTGACCTCCATCAAGGGCTATCTGGAAGCCATGCTGGACGGCACCATCCCGCCCGAGATGTATGAGAAATATTTAAATATCGTCCTGAACGAAACCGACCGCCTCACCAAACTGACCAACGGCCTGCTCACCCTTAACAATATCAATACGAAAGGAATGCTTTTGGATTGGACGGATTTCGACCTGAACCAGGTCATCCGGGATACTGCCGCCGCCTTTGAAGGTATCTGCAGGCAGAAGTCCATTGCCATCAGCCTCCTGCTCACCGGGGAAGTGATTTACGTCCATGCGGATATGGGCAAAATCCAGCAGGTTTTCTACAACCTCCTGGACAACGCCATTAAATTCAGCCACAACGATTCCATTATCAAAATCGAAACCAATGAAAAGAGCAACAAAGTTTATATTTCCGTCAAAGACAGCGGCATCGGCATACCAAAGGACGATTTAAAGCTTATCTGGAACCGTTTTTACAAATCCGACGCTTCCAGGGGAAAAGATAAAAAAGGAACCGGCCTGGGCCTTTCCATCACAAGGGAAATCATCCATGCCCATGGGGAGCATATCAATGTAATCAGCACCGAAGGGGAAGGCTCCGAGTTCGTTTTCTCCCTTCCGGTTTCGGATTTGGAAGAGGATGAGTGATTTTTCCAATATTATTGACTTTTTCCTTTCAAAATAGTATGATTTTTCCATATAATACCTTTAGTTCAACGGCACCGGGGCATGCCATGAAACGCCTGATTTTCCATGCGCCCTGGGCATCAACGAGCGCCCCTGATTCCAGCTGTGGGCCGGGCGGCGCGGAAATGAGTGAATCTATGGCTTATCCGACTCTTTATCGAAAACGAATTATGCCCGATGAATGCGTGCTTCTTAAAGATGACATCGTTATCAGCTGCAGCGAGGATATCCTCATCACCAAATGGAACGCCATCCATCCCAAAAAGGATCTTCATCACGGCTATTCATGCTATTTTCTGAAAGAGGGGATAAAACTGAGTAAATTTTACCGCAAAGACAGTTCCCTGATGTATTGGTATTTTGATATTGTAGAGTACTATTATAATAAAGAAAACAATTCTTTGATTTCCCTTGATTTGCTTGCAGATGTCATTGTATATCCCGATGGCTTTGTAAAAGTACTGGATTTGGATGAACTTGCCGAAGCCTTGGAAAAAGGCACTTTATCAGAAGAGCTGCTGAAAAAATGCCTTTTCCGTCTCAACAAGCTGCTGGAAAACATCTATAGCGGCCATTTTCCTATGTTGAAAAAATATATCGATGATGCGGAAAATGAACCTATGCCTTTTTAAGCAGAGGAAGGTTATCCCACTCCCCCACCAAAGGGCTGTTCAGAACCCGGAACTTCCGGTTGGTTTCCCATAACCGCTTTAGGGCAGGAAAATTTTCCTCCGGCTCAAGAAGCAGTTCCGCCAGCCTATCCAGTTCACACATATCGTCTTCCGAAAGGGCCTCGAATTTCCCATCCACATAACAGGGCTGGAACAGATAGGATATTTCATCGTTCATCAGCGCGTGGAAATCGTAAAAAAGATAACGGATAATCGCTTTCAGGGAGCATGTGCCTAAACCATCGGCATAAATAAACTCCGTGCCGTCCGTTCTTCCTCTGCGGGTATCCAGCCATGCTTTGGCTGCCCAGTCGAATTCCCCTTCCTTCATATCATATTGCCTTATCCTCGCGCCCGCCGGAACCCCGTCATAAAAGCCATCCCCATCTATGGTAATCCAACGTTCTTCCCCATCGCTCCACACTTGGTTAATCCAATGGTCCATGGAAATCCCTTCCCCAAAGTATGGGGCGAACCCGGCACGGCTCCTGCATGGAATCCCCTTCGCCTTATAAATAGCGGAAATCAACACCGATACATACCGGCAGGTCAGTATCATTTTATTTTCCACCAGCCTGTCCTCCACAAACCCCCGCGGGTCAAGGCGAAACAATTCCGCCGTTATCGCAGGAACTGTCAGGAAAATATCGTCCTCGCACCTGGCCCGATACCAGGGGTACCTTGTCATATCCCCATAACGGAGGTCCGCATTGGCATTGGTATTCCCTTCCCGCAAAGTCACCCGATGGACAATCTGATGGGAAATCAGGTTCCCCAACTTTTCGGGCTCGTCAGGAAGGCTGCAGAAATAGTCTTTATATGGTCCTGCATAAGTATAAGAGCCGGTTTCAAGATAATGTTTTTTCAGTTCAGGATTCATATTCCTCTCCTTTCTTTGCTTTTACGCATTTGAGCTAAAAACTTAATTTCCATAATAGCAAAACGAAAAGAAATGCTCCCGCTTTTTCCTGTCTTCTTTTGGCATTTTTTATTCCAGCCTCAATAAAAAATATGCCCTCCAATCCGTATCCCGTTCAATCCTTCAATCGGCGTACGGAAATATACGCAATTCCCTACATTCGTATTTCCCCTCATAGCGTCGTCCGCGGCCTGATAGCAGCTGGCCGTCGCGGAGCCGCCAGCCAAAGCCGCTGCCAGCCGCCCGCTGGCCACAGGAGAAAACTGGCCGCCCTGATAGATTACCCCTACTACCGAATCCGGATATACGGAACTGAGCACCCGGTTAATAACCACGGAGCCGACCCCTAACTGGCCGGCATAGCTTTCCCCTCCGGCCTCGCAATAAATCAGACTGGCCAGCAGATACCTGTCCCCCTCCGCAAAGCTCACTTCCGAAATATCCCTCCAGGCAGACTGAGCCGCCAGCTGGGATAAACGGATTTCTTCCGCCAGCTTTTCCTGCAGCTGTTTTATTTTTTCCTCCTGCTCCACCATCTGCTGCTCATAGGCAAGGGCTTCCGATTCGGCTTGGGAAATTTCATTCTTTTTTCCCGCCACACTGGTAGCGGTCTGGCTTACCAAACCGGATACCTGGCTTTTTTCCACTTCGATTTGTGCCCGGTAGTCATCCAGTTCCTCTTTCTCTTCCTCCAGCTTGGCTTCCGCCTCCTGTATTTTTTCTTTTATTTCAATGTATTCTTCCAGCTTTTTACGGTCATAGGCTGAAAGCTGCTCAATATAATCGCTGCGGTTCAGGAAATCGGCAAAACTGGCGGACGAAAAAAACACCTCCAGCATAATATAATCCTGGGTTTCATACATGAACTGAATCCTTTTCTTCATGCATTCGTACTGCCACTCTTCCGTGGCCTTTGCATCTGCCAGCTCCGCTTTCGTCACCTCTATCTCGGCTTTTTTATCCTCTATTAAGCCTTCCAATTCTTCCAGCTTCTCGCTTACTTCCTGAAGCTGGCCATTCAGCGTATTCAGCTTGCTCTGCAATGCAGCCTTCTCCTCGTTCAGGTCTTCCAGTTCTTCTTTCGTCTGCCCCAATTCGGCTTCCGTCTTTTTCTTTTCTTCTTCCGCCTCCTGCAGTTTCTTTCTGGTGGATGCCGTCGCATGCACCCTCTCTGCATCCATCTCAAGGAAGCCCCCGATGAGCAGCGCTGCCGCCAGCACTGCCGCCACCTTCCGTTTTCCTGTACGATTCATCCTTCTACCCGCCTTATAATTACTCAGTAGTCAAAAACCCCGCCGCAAAGGGCGGGGTTTTTGACCCTCGCGGCATTCGCCAAATATACGCGTGAGCGCGTCTACTTGGCTCATTGCTCGCAGGAATTAAAAGTACTCTTTCGCACCCCTACATATCCAGCTCCACTTTCCGTCCTGTTTTCTGGTATTGGTAATACCTCACCCCTGCCGCGTCCAGCATTCTCTTCGATGCCCTTGTGCTGGGCGAATCCGCATATTTATCGCTGTCATATACGATTGTTTTTATCCCGGCCTGGATAATGGCTTTCGCACATTCATTGCAGGGGAACAAGGAAACATATATTTTTGCCCCTTCCAGACTGCCGCCCCGGTAATTGAGTATAGCATTCAGTTCACTGTGGGTTACGTAGGAATATTTCGTATTGTATTCCTCCCCTTCCCTCTCCCAAGGGAATTCATCATCCGAGCACCCGGCGGGAAAGCCATTGTAACCCATGGACAATATTTTGTTATCCTCGCTGACGATGCAGGCCCCCACCTGCGTATGGGGATCTTTGGAACGCAGGCCCGACAGCATGGATACCCCCATAAAATATTCATCCCACGATATATAGTTTTGCCTTTTCATAATGACCTCTTTTCACGTTTTTTATTTCGTGCCGAATATCCTGTCGCCGGCATCCCCAAGCCCCGGAACAATATATCCGTGATCGTTCAGCTTCTCATCCAAAGCCCCGATATACATATCCACATCGGGATGTACCTGCTTCATCCGCTCCACCCCTTCCGGAGCCGCTATAATGCACATGAAATGTATATTTTTACACCCTTTATCTTTCAGCATTTGGATAGCCGCCACAGATGAACCGCCCGTTGCCAGCATCGGGTCAACCACAAACACTTCCCTTTCCGCACAGTCCGCCGGAAGCTTGCAGTAATACTCTACCGGCTCCAAAGTTTCCGGATCCCTATACAGGCCGATGTGTCCTACCTTTGCCGCCGGAATCAATTCCAGCACGCCGTCCACCATCCCCAGGCCGGCGCGGAGGATGGGCACAATCGCCATCTTTTTCCCCCTTAAAGCCATCACCGTCGTTTCACAGATAGGCGTCTCTATCTGAATCTCCGTTAATTTCAAATCCCGTGTAGCCTCATAGCAGATAAGCATCGCGATTTCGCTGATTGTCTGCCGGAAATCTTTCGTTCCAGTCTGCTTCCTTCTGATATAACCAATCTTGTGCTGAATTAACGGATGATCCATAATTACTACTTTTGCCATATTTAACCCCATTTCTGCGCGGCTTTCTGTGCTCAAATCCATTTGGGTTCATCAAGTTTGCGAATACCGCGCAGACACAAACTTGGGATTGAAAATTTTCAATCTTCTCCATTTCAAAGTGCCTTAAAAAATTTATCTACTTCATTGTCTCTTCTTCCAGAGCGGCTATCTTTGCCACCCTCCTGCAATGCTTCTCTTCGCCTGAAAAAGCGGTATCCAAAAATGTTTCCACAATCCCAAGCGCTAAGTTCGTCCCTACAATGCCCGCGCCCATAGCCAGCATATTCGCGTCGTTATGCTCCCGCGTCAGCCTTGCGGATACGCTGTCAGCGCACAATGCGCACCTGATACCCTTTATCTTATTAGCCGTAATGGATATCCCGATTCCTGTAGTACATATCACAATCCCCTTTTCATATTCCCCGTTCGCCACCGCTCTGGCCACCGCCGCCCCGAATTCCGGATAATCGCAGGACTTCGTATCCATGCATCCGAAATCCTTATAGGAAATCCCTCTCCTTTCCAGATATTTCATGACCTCCTGCTTCAATTCATATCCGCCGTGGTCACTTCCCAATGCAATGTTCATCAATATCTCCCTCCTGTTATTTCTGCCTTTTTAACATCCATTTTTACTTATTTACACTTGTTCTATATGATGCCCTGCCGCTTTCAGCAGCCGGTTCATAATTGCCTGGCCAATCCCCCCGCTTTCCGTTTCCCCTTCAAAGGCTTCGGAATATATCACGGTAACGCCCTCGTCGTCAAATTCCCTCAAGATTCGGTACAGCGCCTTTGCTATGGTAGCCTCTTCCTCCCGGCTTCCGGCGCTTTTCACGCTTCCGGCCCGGTAGAGGGAAACCGTGCTGTCCGTACCGATTATGCCAACCCTTTCCCCTCTCTTTTCCATTTTCTCACATCTTTTATTTATTTCCTCGACTACTTTTTCCTGTCTGCCGCTGATAATCGTCAAATCACCCTTGGGCGCATAATGTTTATATTTCATCCCTGGCGCTTTCGGCGGCTGTTTGCTCCCGGCTTCCAGTATCGTCCTATCCACATCTACAGTTCCAAGCACATCCTCCAGCATTTCCCTGGTAATATATCCGGGACGCAGAATCACCGGAATTTCCTCCGTCAAATCCACAATCGTGGATTCAATACCGATGGCAATCTCCCCTCCGTCAATAATCATCTCTATCCTGCCGCCCATATCCTCCGCCACGTATTTCGCCAGCGTAGGGCTTGGTTTACCGGAAATATTGGCGCTGGGAGCCGCCACATATCCTCCGGCCGCCTCAATAAACGCCAACGCCGTCTTATGCCCGGGCATCCTGACCGCCACAGTATCCAATCCGCCGGTAGTGGCATCCGGAACTTTCGCCGATTTCTTCAAAATCATCGTTAGGGGCCCCGGCCAGAAAGCATCCGCCAGCTTTTTCGCCGTTTCCGGCATTTCTTTTACAATAGGGAAAATGTCCTCTATCCTAAAAATATGCACGATTAAAGGGTTGTCCGAAGGCCTTCCTTTGGCGCGGTATATTTTTTCCGATGCGGTTTCGTCCAAAGCGTTGCCGCCAAGGCCGTAAACCGTCTCCGTCGGAAACGCCACCAGGCCGCCTCCTTTTATGATTTCCCCCGCTTCCTTCAGGGCTTCCGGGCTGGCCTTTTCTTCCTCTATTGAAATGATTTTTGTATTCATTTGCATTCACCCCGTATAGTATATCACATGCGGACTTTTTTGTCTCTATTTATGTGCGTTATTTACCTATAACAATTGGTAAAAAAGATACTTTGCATTCTTTTTGGGCGGCTCACATCACTGTGGCCTACTTTCCTATAATATAAAAAAGATATTAAGCTGTAAATTTTACTCTGCCGCCTAATATCTTTTTTATATCACATTAATATCAGTTTACCCCATCCACCTTCACAATACATATCCGCGTTGCCTCCAGGCCGCTGCCCGAATAGCTTCCCCACACGTTTATGAACTGGCCTGTGGCCATATCGGCCGCCGTTGCCTCCGACAAATCGTACCTCGCCCCTCCTTCATAAATAGTTTGCACTGCAAACAATGTATTTTCGTCATATGTGACCGCAACTTTGTTAAAATCGGAATCATCGCCTCCAATGCCAGGGGAGACCATAATTTCTGCCGCTCCGTCCTCCGATTCTTCCGTAATAGCTTCCACCACCGTAAGCTGCCCATCCTTTATTTCTTTGATATCCCCTTCCAAATCGGGATCGCTGTCCGGCCATGCATCAGTTCCCTTCCCTTCAGATGATGGAACCATTACTCCACTTTCTTCCGCTTTTTCAACAGAATCACTTTCCTTCCCATCCGCTGCCGGCTCCTGGACTACATCCTCACTTTTATCCCCTTCTTCCGAAATCGGTTCGCCTTCCATGCCCTGCGGCACTTCCTGCTCCGCTTCCCCCTTTGCCTCCCCGCAGGCACATACCGCCAAACCCATGGCAAATACCACCCCGGTCATCAACAGCATTTGTTTCCATTTCCACGCTACTTTTTTCATTTTTTTCCTCTTTTCTGCATATATTTTATTTTTCTTACTGATTTTACCAATGCCGTCTCTAAGAAAACTCTAAAATATCTTAATAAATTATAAATAACAGGACTTTGGATTCACAAATCCCATGCAAGAAAAAAAGAGCCAGCCCAGCGGTCAACTCCCTTTCCCATAGCAATATAGCGTTGTTCTGTCAGTAATCCTAATCGTAACAGTTTAGCCTTGTGGCTGCCCCATTACACCGAATCCTTAACGCAGCCCTACATAAATATGAATTTCCGCATTTTCCATACAATCATCCTGATACTCTTCAAAATCGCACTGGAAGGCTCTTGGCAAATCCATCTGCCAGATTTCCTGCCATGCGGCGGCAACCGCCTGCACCATATCTCCATGGATGACGAATTTCGCGTACTGTCCGGCGGGAATCCGGCAAACGGCGAATCCTCCCCCCTGGGGCTCCTCCTTTGTTTCGCAGGCGGCTAACACCGTATAATCCGCTGTGGCATCCCCTGCATAATCGGTATATATCCCCAGCGCTTTCTCGTTTACCTTCCCGGGAATCGACTCATATACCCCTTCATGATAAAGCCGGTTCCACAGCCCTCCAATCACCGCTCCCATATCGGGGGACAAATTATTCGTCCTCGCCGATACGCCTACCGCTATCTTTTCTTCCAATGTCACAATTTCATAATTCATAAATAAGACCATCCTTTCTTTTTTCTGGCCTTATACTATCATGTTAAATATGACATCTGTATGTCATGTTTCTGACATTTCCTTTGTTTATACAATACGTTTCTTTGTTTATATAATACATTTCCTTTGTTAATATAATATGTTTCCTTTATTAATATAGTATGTTCCCTTTGCATATACAATTTCCTGGGGAATACCAATCACTATCTGCAGCATCTTCATGAAAGCGTATTTGAATACTTTCTCCGGATTCCTTCCGCAAAGTCCAGCACATCCTGCCGGAGCTCCGCCGGCTCCAAAAGCTCCGCCCCATCCCCGAAAGATGCAATCCAGCCTACAATACTCGTCTTATCCACGAAGCCAAAAGAAAAAAGCAGCATTCCGTCCGGCTGGGTTTCAAAGCTCTCCGGTCCATATTCTTCCACCAGCCGCCATTTAAATTCCGGCTGAATTATTGCTTTCACCTGATATTGATATGGAAAAATTTTTTCCACCGATAAATCCGGAAGCGGCACGGCACGTTTTTCAAACAGTTCCTCTGTATGCAGTTCTGTCATCCGCCCCAGTTTAAAGAGCCGGAAATCTTCCCTTTTCTCACACCATCCCCATAAATACCAGCCTGCCCACTGGAAAATCAGGTCATACGGCTCTACCGTGCGCTTTGACTCCCCTTTGGGCGAAAAATAAGTAAAAGAGACCTTATGTCCTGATAAAATCGCATCGTGCAGCAATTCGATTTTTGGGGAAAGGGATGCTTTATACCAAGAGGAAAGGTCAATTAAAATATGGGTATCTCCGGCCAGTAGATTGGAAGCCCCCGCCGAAAGCTTTTCCATCAGCTGGGCATAGCGGTTTGTGCCGCTGACGCTGTCCAGGCTCCGCAGACCCGCCAAAATCGCCTGCATATCCGACGTGCTAAGCAGCGTACGGTCGATGTTATATCCTTCCATTATAGACACTCCGCCGTTTTGCCCCTGCTCCGTCACCAGGGGAATGCCCGCCATGCAAAGGGCTTCTATATCCCGGTTGATGGTGCGGCGGGAGACCTCAAATTTTTCTGCAAGATAAGGCGCTGTCACCTTCTCCTTCTGCAGCAGAATCGATAGTATTCCAATCATTCGTTCCAGCTTCATCTTTATAACCATGCCCTTTCCACAACCTATGAGTGCTAGACCAGTTCCAGTTCCACGCTCCCCACCGGCCAAATCTCCACGCTTATCAAATCCGCTACAGCCCCCTTCATTTGTTCCGTTCTGCCCGCCATGGTAGATGACACATCCACGGTGGCATCTTCCTTCCGGGGCGTAATATAAATGGTCATTTCATCGCCCATGGAAGGATTCCATACCTCCTTAAGCCCGATTTCCCATACTGCGCCATTGCAGAAATTATCCGATACCAAACCGCCGTCAGTCAACAGCCCCGCTGTAGAGCGGCGGGATTGTTGACCCTCGAGGCAGTCGCCAAATGTCTGCAAGCAGCCACTTGGCTCGTTGCTCGCGGAAGCAAAAAGATGCCCCACATCCCCTTCATACATAATCCGAAGCCTGGCATCCTTATAGCCCGCATGAGCTTCAACACCTGCGTAAACTTTAGGGTCTGTATATGCTTTAGAGCCCTCATAAACTCCAGGGTCTGCGTAAGCTTCAGGAATTCTGAATGTGTATCTGGAAGGGCCGCGTTTTCTGGTCTCCAATATATCCTTTTTTACAAATTTTTCCTCCCATATAAACTGGAATCCTCGAAAAATCCCCATTTCTGCCGGAAGAGCTGACACCTTTTCCTGTTCCGCACCTTCCAGCTGCCGCGGCGGATAAAGCAGCAGTTCCGAAGTGTCCGAACCGTCCGCCGGGCTCTCCAACCAGATTCGCCCATTATCATACAGCAAAGGGCAAGAACAAAGCGCCGCCAACTTTTCCCCTTCCCATTCCAATTCATAGAACCGCAGGCTCTGCTGCCTTGTCAGAGTAACGATTTCCACTTCCCCCGCCCTCCCCTGCAGTACATAGGATGATATCTCATCCCCCGGCACCGTGACCTTCAGCATATTCCCTTCCCGCTTCGCATAACATCCGGCTCCCGGCTGAATTTCCTCCTGCCTGGCCGAAAATACAGGCGGCACATTTTCCACCCCGGACGATGCTTCATGGGATAAAGCTTCCGGCTCAGCTGATGCTCCATGGGATAGCCCTTCCATTCCAGCCGGTGCTCCATGGGATAGCCCTTCCATTCCAGCCGAAGCACCATGAGAAGACTCTCCCGCCCCGGCCAAAACGCCATAAGACAACTCTTCCATCCCAACCGATGCTCCATCCCACACATATTCCGGTTCCATTCCTTCCGGAGCAAAAAAGAAACATACCGTCCGGTTTCCGTGGCGCTGGAAAGACAAGGGCTGTGCCTTGGCATAAATCAGCGTACATCCCTCCACATCCATCATAAAAGGAAGCACCGCTTCTTCCCCTGCCGCTATGGAAATTCCCTCTATATTAATTTCACGCTCTTCCAGTTCCAGCGTAATCTTTGCCCCTTTCTTCTCCTTGCATGCACAGTGGTCCTGATAATTGTTCAAAAACAGGAATCCGCTCTTTCCATCCGTCCGCAGGGCATACCGCAATATTTCCTGATTCTGCGGCTCAATTTCCTGGGAGCCTTCCGGGAGCACCGTAATCATATCGCAAAGCAGCCCTTCAAAATTTTTCACAAGGTAATGAAGCGCTTTCAGCCGGAAATAGCTTGGGCGGAGCTGTCCGTATTCCCCTATGGCCGCCTGATAATCATAAGATATCTTCGGGCATTGGCATTCGTTCAAGTAGGGCGTCCTTTCCCCTTTTGGATTGCTGCCTCCCCGATACATATAGTATCCGAGAAAATTACATCCGCTTCCAATCTTAATATTCGCCATGGCATCCACACTCTCATAAGGGAGTTTAAACCTATAATTATAATAACAGGTCATACCCCCGCCCATTTCACAGCAGGCATAAGGAAAGCTTTCCGGCTCATAGGCCGGTTCAAAATTATAGGTTTTCGGCACAGCATTATTATGGTTATCCCTGTAAAGGTACTCCGGCGTAGCAGGATGTTCGCCCCTGTAGTCATAAAATATCCATGGCCAAAAGGCATATCCGCCCCACAGGGGAAGCATTTCATCCAGCGCCGCTGCCGCGCCTCCCCATCCCGTACATGTATAAAACGGCGTAATAATCCCTTCTTCTTCCGCAATTCTCTTCACCGCCCGCATGTAGGGCGCACCGTCCGAGCCGCCGGGAACCCATTCGTTTGTAATCCCCGTTGTCATTTCCCAGGGGGATGAGGAATGCATATATTCATTTTCAATCTGAACGCCGATAATCGAGCCTCCGTCTTTATAATAAAGCCCTCGAAACTGCCCCGCATACTGGCGGAATAATCTCCTCGTATAAGACAGCCATCCTTCATCCAGGCTCCTCACCTCAAAAGGCTTTCCATACATCCAGTCAGGAATGCCGCCGTTGCGCACCTCGCCATGGGCATAGGGACCGATACGTACAATGACATACATGCCGTGCTTATGGCAGATTTCTATAAATTTACGGACATTCCTGTTCCCGTCAAAGCGAAAACGCCCTTCTTCCTCCTCATGGTGGTTCCAGAAACAGTACGTTGAAACGGTATTAATGCCGCCCATCTTCATTTTCATAACCGTATCTTCCCACTGCCCTTCATGCACCCTGGAATAATGGCACTCACCCTGGATACCAAAAAACGGCTTCCCATTTATCGTCAGATAATAACTGGTAAATGCCATCTCATTTCCCCTGTTATCCCTGCCGCAAAACTTATCGGAAAGCTTTTCCACCTTCTGTTTTCTAATTTTCCGCAAATCCATCTGCTCACAGCCCCTTTCTTTGGTTGGTTATCGGACAATTGGCTATCCGGTTATGTCCTGCAGCAGCTTCCGCAGCAGCACTTCCCGATTATTTATAAACATTTCCGTCACCTGATAGCTTTCCGTTTCCTCATATCTGCACGGATGCACTTTCCCGTCATCAAAGCTATATATTTCCGCCTCCGGAATGCCCAGCAATATAGGAGAATGGGTGGCAATAATAAACTGGGCTCCGCTTTTTGCGCACCGATAAATATCCAGAAGCAGCGTCAGCTGCCGCTGCGGAGACAATGCGGCTTCCGGTTCATCAAAAATATATATGCCATCCGGTTTCAAGTAATTTTGGGCGATTGCCAGAAAGCTTTCCCCATGGGATTTTTCATGATAGCGTTCCGACGGATGCAGCAAATCCGCATACTCTTCTTCTTTTGTCGCCACATTGTAAAAGCTTTCCGCCCGGAGGAAATATCCCGACTTCGCCTTATAAAAACCTTTGGAGAGCCTGATTGCACCCCATAATTCGGAATGTGAATCATAGGTGGAAAAGTTATAGTTCCGCGTGCCCCCTTCCGGATTGAACCCATAGGCCACAGCAATGGCCTCTAACAGCGTGGATTTCCCGCTCCCGTTTTCACCTACGAAAAAAGTAATATTGCTGTTGAACGATATATGTTCCAGGCCGTTAATTGCGGCGATATTTCTTAAATAACTATTTTCGCTTATTTTGTTCCAGTCGAACGATATTCCTTGGATAAATAGATGGTTCATTCCCATGTACAATGCACTCTGCCTCTCATCGTTACTCCGGCATTTCTATGCATCCCTCCCCAGCACTATTTTATTCGGCTTTATAACGTGCGTCAAGGAATATGACGAGCCAGTTAACATTTTTGCCGAATATTCGCCGCACAATGTATTACAATTATCCACTGCCCAGATTTTAGTGCATATAAAGTCAGGCTGGATTTACGGGGGCTAATGCAATATGCAAAAGAAAAAGGCGTAAAAGTTATAGAACTGACGGATAAAGAAAAGGCATCATTTATTAAAGAATAATATTTATGTCTATCCATTCCCCATAAAAAGTCCACGATTATGGTTGCAACTTTTTATCCAAATCTGCAACCATAACCGTGGCTTTTGTTCTTCACCAATTTCTATTTTTCAGATTACCCTCAATCCAAATCCACCCCATTGGAGCCAATCACCTTTTGATACCAGTAAAAGCTGTCCTTGCGAATCCGGGCGCACTGTTTCGCATCCGAATCGGTCCGGTCCACGTAAATCAGCCCGTATCTTTTCTTCACCCCGTTGGAGGTGGACAGGACATCCACCGCGCTCCACGGGCAATAGGCCAATACTTCCACCCCTTTATCAATAGCCCTTTTCATTGCTTTAATATTTTCCCGCAGGAAGTCAATCCGATAACCGTCATGCACTTTTTCGTCTTCCGTCAGCGTATCATATGCCCCCAGCCCATTTTCCGTTATCATCAAAGGCTTATTGTAGCGGTTATACAAATCTCTCAGCATATATTCCATTCCCTGGGGATCGATGGCCCAATCCCAGTCCGTTGTATCCAAACGGGGATTTGCGCACATTTCATAGAAGCCCGGATGGGTCTCGAAGCCGGAAATCTCCCCTTTTTTCCCGGAACGGTTCACCCCGCTCCACTGGATTTCCTTCTCCCCTTCCCCGCACCATTTGGCGCACTCGCTGGCGTAGTTATTAAGGGCGAGAAAATCCGAGATAGCTTTCGGGTCTGCCAAAAGCTCCAAATCACCCTCATCCATCACCGGCGCCAGCCCGTGCTCTTCCAGGTAAATCTGGGCGGCCTTATTGTAATGACCTTTGAAATATACGTCCGTATAATAATCGTTCCGCAAAGCCTGGGCGTTCTGCATGGCCATCACGTCTTTGGGGTCAGAGGTCAGAGGATAAATCGGGCTGTACCCCAGCGGTGCCCCTGCCAGTCCGCCGGGCACCAGTTCGTGTACCAGCTTGTTGGCAATGGCCTGGGCCAGATTCATATGATGATTAATCTGATACCGTTTCTGGTTATCTTTCAGCACATCCTCTGGAATATAACATTTCTGTGTCCAATACTGGACAATAATGCTCTGCTCATTGACCGTAGTCCAGTATTTTACCTTATCCTTAAATTCATTGATGACATAGCGGGCAAAATACTCAAAATCCTTTACAACCCGCCGGTCCAGCCAGCCGCCGTACCGCTCCACCAAAGCCCACGGAAGGTCATAGTGGTACAGAGTCACAATAGGCTCCATTCCATTGGCCAGCAGTTCGTCGATAAGATTGCGGTAGTACTGGATTCCCTTTTCGTTCACCGGACCATCCCCATCCGGGAACACCCTGCTCCATGCTATGGAAAAGCGGTAGGTATTAAACCCCATCTCTTTCATAAGAGCGATGTCTTCCCGGAAATGGTGGTATTGGTCGCTTGCCACCTCTGCGGTGGCAAACCCAAATTTCTCAAAGCTGTCCTGGTTAATGATATCCTGCTGGCTGGCTTTCTTGCCATCCTCGAAAGCCGCACCTTCTACCTGGTAAGCGCTGGTGCTGGCCCCCCATAAAAATCCTTTTGGAAATTCCTTACCCATACATGCTCCTTTGCCGTAACAGTCCAGCTTTTCGAATCCTTTGCTCCATCTATACATTCGTATGCTAAACTGTTACCCTTTACTTTTATTTTTTCTCTGCCCGTTTCCCTAAAATATACGTCACCGCGAAAGAAATCACAACTGCAAGCACCATAACAATCATGGAAACAATCAGATTGCGGAACCCGCCTCCCATTTCCGGCGGAGTGATGTACGCTGCAAAGGAGATAAATCCCGGCGTAGACACAACGTACTGGGTCATTCCCAGAAGGCCTGCCAGGAAGCCTCCGATACCGCCGCCAATCATAGCACCGATGAGCGGATATTTTTTCACAAAAAGCACGCCATATACGCCCGGCTCCGTAATGCCGCAGAGAGCCGTAATGCCTGCGCCGGCGGATACCGATTTTTCCTCCGCACTCTTAGCAATCAAGGCCGCTGCCAGGCACGCGCCGCCTACCGCCACGTTGGCCGGAGCCATTCCTGTACAAATCAGAGGGTCGCTGCCCAGCTCTTCCAAAAGCAGGAACAAAGGTACATAAGTAGCATTATTCATGCCGAAGAATACCATCCAGCAAGTGGTAGCCCCCACAATAGCTACGGAGAATGCCGGAATCGTCCGATAAAGCGCCAACAGCCCGCTGCTTAACCATGTACCAACCGTATTTCCGATAGGCCCAAGTACAATCAGCGTTACGGGAACCGTAATCAGCATCGTAAGCAACGGCACGAAAATGGTCCGCAGATATACAGGCATATGTTTCTGCAGGAATTTATATACCACCGACATAAAGAGCACACCCAGAATAATAGGGAAAATATTGGAGTTATATCCGATGGCCTGAATCTTGATGCCCAAAAAGTCCAATCCTTCCACCCCATTAATCCCGCTGTACAGCAAAATCACCGCCAGGAATGCGCCCAGATACCCGTTGGATTTCAGCCTGGTTGCCGCACTGTAGCCCACAAACACCGGCAGGAAATAGAACGCCGCCTGATTAATTGCATAAAAAACCTGATATGTTCCGGAATCCGTGCTGATGCCGAAGAAAGTAGTGAGCAAGGTCAAAACAGCGCCGGTAAGACCTCCCGCTACCAACACCGGAATCACTGGCGAAAAAGTTCCGCCGATAAATGAAAAAACAGCATCCAGCACCTTTCCCTTAGGCTTATTATCCGCTTTCAAAGCATCCGGGTCCTCCACGGAACCGCCGGCTTTAATGCCTTCATGCTTTGTCATCGCTTCATACAGGCTGGGAACGTCCTGCCCCACCACAAACTGATACTCCCCATTCTGTATAATCAGGTTTAAAATCCCCGGAATTTTCTTAGCCCCTTCTTCGTCCAGCTTGGAAGCGTCCACAAGCTGCAGGCGCAGGCGCGTCATACAATGGGTAACATTTGCAATATTTCCTTCTCCGCCAACAGCCGCAATCACTCCGTCGGCCATAGCTGCATAATTTTTCTTCGCCATTTTATCCCTCATTTCTGCGCGGCTTTTGCTTCTCTATTTATTCCCGCAAGCAACAAGCCAAGTGTCTGCTGCAGGGTATTTGACTAAGGTTGTACGTTTTTGCCAAGTTTGCGGATGCCGCGCTGACGCAAACCCCTTTTATCTTTTCAGCCTTTCTTTGAAAAATCCCGCCATTCCTCCATATCGCAGCCCCAATCCTGTCCATTGGATTTAATCAGCTTGGAGTACCACTCGAAGGAATCTTTCTTGTACCGTTTCAAATCCCCCTGCTCCTCATCGGTAGTATTTACAAAAACGATGCCATACCGTTTTGCCATACCATTGCCGGTGCTTAGCAAGTCCGTAAAGCTCCAGAAGTTAAACCCGAACACTTCCACGCCATCCTGAATGGCCAGGCCAATGTTATACGCATATTCTCTCAAATATTTAATGCGATAATCATCGTGGATTTTTCCATCCTCCCCCAGCTTCTCGTGGGCGCCGTAACCGGCTTCCGTGATTACCATAGGCAAATGGTAATGGTCCCAGAGATATCTTAAGGAATACCTCATGCTCACCGGGTCGATATGCCAATCCCAATCGGTCACTTCCACATATGGATTGCGGTCCAGGGCATATTCGCCGGGAAGGTTAGGATACACAAAGTCTCCCTTGATTCCGGTCTTATTCAATCCAATTTCCTGCTTATAGCTGTTGTCAGGGGCTTTCCCCATATCGCTCCGGTAGCAATTCACGGCAATAAAATCAATTTTTGCCTGGGCAATCAGCTCCATATCCCCCTCCTGAATCTGAGGGTCTATATTGTTTTCTTTCCAGTAATTTTTCACAAATGTGCTGTATTCCCGATAGCAATACAAGTCATCCCAGATTTTCTGCGTCAGCTCCTCGGCATTCATGGCCGCAATCTGGTCCTCCGGCTTTCCGGTGGCCGGATAAATGGGCACATACCCCGGAACCGGGCCAATCTTGCCGCCCTCCACCAGTTCATGGCATGCCAGAACCGCCCTGGCATGGCAAAGGTTCATAATATGGTTCACCTGCCATTTTTCCTCGAACCAGTTGTTGCAGCCCTTGGAAACGCCCAGCCAGTCGCCGTAGATAATCTGCATATTCTGCTCGTTGATGGACAGCCAGTATTTTACCCGGTCTCCAAAATTTTCAAAGCAGACCCTGCAGTAATACTCGAACTCATCAATAATCGCACGGTTGTGCCATCCGCCGAATTTTTCATCCACCCAACAAGGCATATCGTAATGATACAGAGTGATAATAGGCTCAATGCCCGCGCCTTTCAGTTCATTAATCAGGTTATTGTAAAAGGCAATGCCCTCCGGGTTCACTTTTCTGTCCGCAGCCGGAATAATCCGTGACCAGGATAAGGAAAAACGATAGCTTGTAAATCCGCACTCTTTCATCAGGGCCACATCTTCTTTATAATGATGATAATGGTCGCAGGCCACGGAATTATCCGTATAAGGCTTCTTTGTCTGGGAATTCAAATCGATAATCGCCTGCGTCCTTCCCCCTTCCAGGGTCGCCCCCTCACACTGCCAGGCCGCGCTGCTGGCCCCCCATAGAAATCCTTCCGGAAAAACCGGATTGTTTTTATGTTTCACGTTGAAATGCCTCCTTTTTTAAATGTTGTTTGCTTGAACTGTTACTGCTATCATAAATAATTCAAAAGGCTTTTGCGTTTCAACTTGTGATACCAAACAAAAAATGATATAATCTACCCATGAAAAATATACAAAACACCCCAGAGTATAACGTAAAGCGGTTCGATTTATTTGCCATTTTGCTATCCGTAGTCAATGACGAGAACGCCGCCAACAATACAAACCGAATTATCGCCGACTATCTGCTCCGAAATCTGCACCGTCTGAACGTTCTAACCATTTATGATGTGGCAGAGGAATGTTTTGTGTCCAGAAGTTCCATCCACCGTTTTCTGCGGCAGATTGGTTTTGACCAGTTCAGTTATCTGGGAAAATATATCCAGGATTCTTACCAGCATTATCAGGCTTATTATGACTATGTAAACCGGGAAAACTTTATCGATGAAGTGAAATCAAAAATGAACGACATGATGAATGATATCTCACAGCTTTCAGATACGGATGCTGTGAAAAATCTGGTAGGATTGATTCATCGCTATGAGAAAGTTTATATGCTGATTGCCAGCACTTCGGGCAGTGCCGCCACTCATTTTCAGGAAGAACTGCTCACCATCGGCAAGCTGATTTATGTAAGAACAAGCGCCCATGTGGACGTTAATTCCTTTGCTGAACTGGATGAGAATGCCCTTTTAATTACCTGTTCCATCACGGGCAATTATGCCTTCGCCGTATCCAAGACTCTGGAAAATGTAAGCGCTGCAAAGATTCTGATTACCCTGAATCATACGGACGTGTTTAAAAAGTATTATGATAAAATCATTTATATGAGCAGATTGGTGCAAAGCGATAACAGCATCCATTCCAATGGGCTCCGGGATGTATATACGAAATATGGGCTGCTGTTCTTTTTGGATATCGTTTATCACCAGTATGCGAAGGAGTATGTGAAGTAAGAAGCCATGTAACCCTTTCAGTTTCCTGAAAGATGGCCTGTGTCCGTTTCTATTATACGGTTATTTCTGAAAATTGCCATTACCCTTCCCTCTCTTTCTGCACATCCCATTCAAAGAACGGGGGCTTTTCAAACCCCTCTCCCGAAAAAAGCAAAAAATAAGACTCAGAAAGAAATATTCCTTCCTGAGTTTTATTCTTTCAGTTTATTCGGTTGTCCGCCGTAAATACCGTCCAGTCCTACGATGCCATATCCAGCATGTCATGAATATAGGTCTTAAGCCCTTCTTCTGTTCCTATCCCATATTTACGGTTTATAGCTGCATAGTATCTCATAATACGGTCTTTCGGCAGAAACTCGCTCGACGGAATACTGTCGTCATAACCCTTCCTGGCCTCCTTCCAAGGATCCTCATTATGCGTAATCCGCTCCAGCACTTTTCCGCCGTACATACCGAATGTATTCACTACAAGATCGATTACGTTCTTCTCTTCTTCAGTCAGCGCTTCCGCCGTTCCTTCAAGCAGTGCAAACCGTGCGTCATCAATCGGATTATATTTGAAATCACGGAACAGCTCATACACTTCCGGATAGACCGGACCGTGTACCCATGCCCTGCAGTCCTCTTCAAAAATCGGCTTCCCATACAGTGCGGAATACACGCCCTGGATAAAATAAAGAAACTTCTGCAGCATTAGCGGCGTTACCTCTTCCAATTTTTCAAAGACATAAGCGATTACCCTGAGCATCTTTTCCGACACCGAAAACAGGCTCTCTATGCTGCCAGCCGATGCCATAGCTTTCTTATATGCCGCATCCGTCAGCTTCTCCCTGTTTTCCATGAGTTTCTGCTTCATATATGCCGGAGATGCCAGAGCAGCCCCCACTACATCCGAATACTCCTTTGAGGGCACCTGTCCTTCCAGATATCTCGGTATCGTCACCTCTCCAAATCCCAGGGCAAGAGACAACGGAGCCTTACCAATCTTATAGATCTTCATAAGCTTTTCGATGTCATCAATCGACACCAAGCCTTCTACTGCCCTGTACTGCTCATCGATTTCCTGAACATTCTTATCAATAAGACCCGGAATGCTCATTTCCTCTCCGCACTCGGCACAAACCGCCACGGTAATCCCGAATGTGTAGTTCCTATCCCTTATATTCTTCACGATGTTCTTTTTCTGTAAAAGGTACTCCGTCTCTTTCCTGCACTCGATACAGAAATCTCTTCTTCCCTTCTCTGTCATAATGGCCACCTCCAATTTACCTCCTGATTATTTGAAATAGTATGTAAGCGGATACTTCTGCTTATGGAACGAAATCACAATTACAAAACAGTTTTCCAGCTTGTTGAACTTGATATACATAGAAACCGTCTTTTCCTCCGTTCCGTTTCTTTCCAAAAGGACAACATCCTTGCCAA
Organism: Lachnospiraceae bacterium; assembly: GCA_021769135.1. Classification (GTDB taxonomy): domain Bacteria; phylum Bacillota; class Clostridia; order Lachnospirales; family Lachnospiraceae; genus Kineothrix. The sequence continues at coordinate 129,723 of JAETTM010000007.1, forward strand.
ATACATACAGTTTTTCGTGTTCAAAGCCCTTATGCTCATTCTGCAGAATCTCTGAAAAATCCATTACAGTCAAGCTCAGTATTATTTCCTTTGCTTTCACTTCGTCTATTACATAATCCAGGAACAGATTGATGTTATCCTGCCGTCTGGCATTCCGGTCAAGCCGGTAATTGTTATTCTCCACAGCCTCTTTCACTTCGGAAAGATACTGCTCAATATCTTTATAATCTATATTCAATACTTTTTCCTCCGCGGAGTATGTGATATGATTTTTTATTTTTTCTATCATTAGTATAGCCTTATGATTGGATTTTGTCAATATCCAATCACAGAAAGTGACTTGCTATGCGGTTTAGATGAATCAAACACGGCAGCTGCGATTTGCATTAGAACATTTAGAATTCATTCCTGAAAACGATGAAAATAGCGACAAATAGGAGGGGTATTTTCCCCTCCTCAATTAAGAGCTTACATTTACATATTTAACTTGCGGCCCCAATACCCCACTACTGATTCAAATATCTCATCACTCCCATATGTATCGCCCAAGCCGCCTTCTCCTGATAAATCTCCGTATTCAGTTTTTCTTCCTCTTCCCTATTGGAGAGGAAGCCGCACTCCACAATCACAATAGGCCGCGATGTCTTCTTCAGCAGATAATAGCTGTCATTGGCCTTAGCCTCCCGCTTATTTTCCGGGTCCACGCCGGTTATGAAGCATTCCTGAATCAGTTCCGCCAGTTTTTTCCCGGTAGTACTCCCTGTATAATAAAATACCTGTGCCCCATGAACGTATTCCTCATGATAACTGTTCTGATGGACGCTCACTACGATTTCCGGCTGGGCCTCTTCGATAATGGCAATACGGCGTTTCATATCCTGCACTTTTTTATTGGAAGCATTTTCATCATACAGCCCGTTCCCGTCCGTCCTTGTCATAATCACTTCCACATCTTCCGCTTCCAGAAATTTTTTCAGCTTTTCCGCTATTTCCAAATTGATATCCTTTTCCAAGGACCCATTGATGCCCACTTTACCAGGGTCGGCCCCTCCGTGTCCGGCATCGATGACCACACAGAATTTCGCCTTTCCTTCCCCGTTTTCTCCCTTCCCGTTTCTCCTCCCTGCATCCCCTTCTTTTCCGGAAGTTCCCTTTCCTGTCTCTCCGGTTCCGCCCCGCCCGGTCACCGCTTCCCAGAATCCTCCCTTGCCGTCCTCTCGTTCCACCACATCGTCCGAATTAACATAGGCGGCACCTTCCCCCGCCACGAAGTACATCGAAACAAGAAGAATTGCCGCCATAATTATCCTTAAAATCTTACCCTGTTTTTCCTCCATCATCCATCTACCGCTCTGCTCTCATCCATTTAATACAACTTATGAAGCAAAGCGGCAAAAAATGTATATTCCCCCGGCCATTCCGCAGACATACCAATTTAGCTTCGGCCCATTGCCCACATGGCTGTTCAAATATCCCCTTCCAGTTCCGTGCTGTCATTGTATACTGGACATACTATATTGCCTTGTGCAAACAGCTTATCCGATTCCGCATTAGTTTCCTTGCCTATAAACCCAACTGTATATACATCCGCACCGTTGCTTTTGACAAGCATAATCCATGTATCGTATATATCGCTCAACTGGTCTTTGTCCTTTACCTCCATCCCGATATATAAGTCTTCTAATGTAAATTTATTATTAATTATTTCCATAGGGCAATCCCCTTCCTTATTCCTTTAATATGACCATATGCCATCCAAAATACTTATAAAACCTAAATACTCACTTCAGCCCATTGCCCACGGAAACAAAAACGTCTCTCCCTCCTACTGCCCGGATATATTCAAATAATTCCCAATCACATCCCATATGGACGCTTTCTCGAATCCCAGCTTCCAGGCTGCCACCCCTGCAATATTATATTTCTGCATGATGTTCAGCTTAGCTTCTATGGACTGCTCGTCCTCCAGCCATACTTGGTAGAAAGTACCGCCTTCCTGTACCTCCCCGTAATTCTGGCAAGTCACCTCATCCCAGCGCACCTCGATGTTATGGTTGTCCACAAACTGCTCCGCCAGTTCCATGCCCACGGCTTCACTGGTCAAATTGGCTCCTTCGCTTTTCCATATACGGGTATAAAACGGAACGGCATTGATTACCTTTTCCGGCGGAACCTCATTTACCGTCTTCTGGATTCCCTCTTCCACAAAGCCGATGGACGCTACGCTCCCCGCTTCCTGGCTCCCATTATAGTGTTCGTCATAACCCATAATAATCACATAATCGGCAAATACCCCCTGCTCGCCTCTTTCATAATGGTCGTTAAATCCCCTGGGCACATAATTATCCACGGAAAGCACAATCCCATTCTTTCTGCATTCCACGGAAAGTTCCCTGATAAACTGGATAAAATGCTCTCCGGCATCCTGGGTAAGCCCCTCAAAATCTATATTAATGCCGTCCAAGTCATATTCCAACGCCGCATCCACCAGCCCCTGAATCAAATAAGCCCGTTTGGATGTATAAGACAGCACCTCATAGGTCTCCACGTCCTGATTTGTAAAATTATCAATCAACGCCCACACTTCCAGCCCCATATCGTGCGCTTTGTCCACATAGCTTTGGGATGCAAAGCTGGAAAAATTCCCATCATTATCGGTCAGGGCAAACCATGTCGGGGAAATCACATTTACCCCTTTCGTGTTTTCCAGTGCGGATTCCAAAGTATCGTTCCCCGCTGTTCCCGCCACCGCATGCCAAGCCAGGTTAATTTTATATGGTTTGGAAATGCTGGTAAATTCCGGGTTCACAAAGGCCGATATATTTTCGGTTTGAGGCTGCGGCTGTACGCTCACGTCTCCTGCGCCGTTTTCCGCCAGCCGTTTATTTTCAACATATCCGATAATAGCATCCTCCGTCTTAACCTTGCTCCAATTCTCCATTTCCTCTAATACAGCCACTTGTTCGCCCGCCGCCATATCCTTTAAAATAGGGCTTTTTACTCCGCCTTGATAACGCACCGCCGTATCCTTTAAGATTTCCGCCGTTTTCATGCTTTCCCCGGCATAGCCTTCCGCATAAACCTGCATACGATCCGGTTCCGTAAAGGTCTGGTAAGTATAATCCGTAAACAGCTTCACATAATCAGCCGCTATATACAGCGTTTCCCCGCTGCCATCATAAGCCTGGGCATACCTGGCCGCCGGATATCCCAAATCCGCCGCCCCATCCTTCGTCATATAGGAAGAGGAACCGATTTCCACCCTTACCGTATCGTCCGGCAGAGTATAGAGCAAAAGCTGCTCATTCTTGTCCTCATAAAATCTCTCATTAAAATATTTATGGACAGTGGCCAAATCAAAATAATATGCCCCATCCATCAGCCTGGCCGATTCCTCCACTCTCTCGTCTCCAAGGACAATGGCCACCTCACCTTCGCTGTCTATGCCAAAATATTCCTCCAAATCCGCCCTTTCCTTTGAATAGGAATATTTATCCACCAATTTTGCGCCGACGCTAATTGCAATAACTACAATAATAAGGACGATTGCAGTTATTGCCGGAATTAATCTCTTCATATATCCAGCTCCCTTCCAACCGTCCTTTATTATAGCAAACTATTTGAGTACCGTCATTACTTTATTTGACTTTTTCTTGCTTTTTTTGACGGCATGCCATAAATCGCTTGGGGGTCTTCCAGTTTATAGTTACGGCATGCCGCCCTTTACTACAGTTCAGCCCGGCTGCCCTGTCATTCATTCTTACTTTTGCAGAGAAATGTTATCTTGTTTTTCCACCAAAAAGAGATACGTGATATATTTTTTATGATACTTTTCGGTAAACTGACAATACTAAACAGTGCTTGAAAAAAACGGAACGCCCGGACGTGTAAATAAAATACTAAAAATAAAATTACCCTTTTTAAAAATAATATTCGCAGTGTGAATTATAATAACGTGAACAACATTGGAAAATTTTATTTTTCGGACAAGCACATAAGCTTGTAAGACTTCTCCCATAATAATTTATTATTAATATTTCATTATTAATAGCTTGGGGAGAAAAGATTAAATTGAAACAAAATTGCCTATAATTAACATGCCTCCTTCCGTCACAGACTATCCGGAAGCATTCCGTGAAACCAATTATATCAAAGGTTTCCATTTATTGCAAGGATTTTTAAAAAAATTGTCGAATTTTTATAAAAAATCTTTAAACACTGCGGAATTCTATTGACTTAAATTTAAAGAAAGTATAATATACTTTTAACTGTAAAGTATTAATTAAAAAGAATTTAGTTCAGGTTAGTCACAATATAAACAGGTGGCAGTATCATAATAGTGAGGATGTGATAACATGAAAATTGAAAAAGTAAATGACCATCAGATTCGCTGTACACTAACAAGGGAAGACTTGGCCGACCGTGAATTGAAAATCAGTGAACTTGCATACGGAACAGAAAAGGCGAAGAACCTTTTTCGCGATATGATGCAGCAGGCATCGTATGAATTTGGTTTTGAGGCTGAAGACATTCCGTTAATGATAGAAGCCATTCCTCTTAACTCAGAATGCATTGTGCTTATCATCACCAAAGTAGAGGATCCGGAAGAGCTGGATACGCGCTTCTCAAAGTTCGCGCCCTCTGTTCACGATTCGGACGGCGATTTGGATGAGATGTTGGATAGCCTGACAGAAGGCGCAGATGATGTGTTGGATTTATTTAAGAAAATCCATGAAGGCAAGTTTGCAGATGCCTTGGAAAAAGCATCTTCCCCTTCTCAGCCCCGCGAAAAGCAGGCCAAAAAAAATACGAAAAAGCAGGAAGAAGATGCCGGCGAACAGGAACTTGTACGGATTTTTTCCTTCGATTCCATCCGCACAGTGACAAGGATTTCCCATGTGCTTGCCGGATGCTATAGCGAAAACAATTCCTTATACAAAAACGAAAATGCGCACCGATACGTTTTAGTCGTTTCCAAAGGAGCACACACGCCGGAACAGTTCAATAAGGTATGCAATATTTTATCCGAATACGGTACGGTAGAAAAATATGTGTCCGCAGGGGAAGCATATCTGGAAGAGCATTTCAATCCCATTATCAGGGAAAATGCTTTGCAGTCTTTGTGCCAGATATAATTAAAGGGGCCGTTGCACCGAATTGGTGCACAGCCCCTTTTTTAATGCGCAGCCTCTTCTCTGCCCGTCATTTTCTTTCATACCATCCGGAATTACTCCGCCTCCCACTCCCCCCTTAAAAACTCCATCCTTTTCTCAAGGAAATCCGTCACCTCCTGCACCTGTTCGCGATACGCTTCCCCAATCTGGGCCAGGTCCTGACACTGGCAGCGGTTCCAGCGGATATAATCCATCACAGCGCTTTTCTCCATTTCCTCCCCCCAAAGGGCCAATTCCCGCCGGATAAGCTGCTCCAAGTAAGGATACAGCGTTTCTTCATAAACGCCCACAATCTCCTGATAGATAGCCTCATTATAATACATAAGCTGCCACCACTTAAAGGCGCCCGGCGTCTCCCTTGCCGAAAAGCCTTCCGGGTCAAGATAATCGATGCCTTCCTGAAACCTGTCCGTGCCGTACGCACAGTCATAATCCCATACCGGCCCCGCATAGAGAACCCCTTCCCGGTCTTTGTAGAAATATTGGCTGGTGGAGGAACAGTCAATGTTTTTGCTCACCTCTTCCACCAGATATTTGGCCACAAAGCTGGGGATATCGATATAATAAGAAAGTTCCTCAGCCCCCTTCTGCCCCGCTGCGGCCATCAGCACGCCCTCGCACTCCTGCACATAATCGGATATGTACCGGTACTGCTCTTCCGACAAGCGGGAAGGCGATTTGGACACCACATATGCGCCGCCCCCCAATATAAACCCGCTGGCTTCATCCCCATAGCGTTCCGCCTGGTCCATTTCCAGAATATATCCCCCTGTAATATCCTCCGGATTTTTTTCAAAATCCCACCATTTCCCGGTAATTGACTGATTCCAGTCATCCCATGCGGCTCCAGTTGTCACTTGGGAAACCTCACCCTGATAACGGTTCAGCAATTCCGTTTCTTCCTCCAAATTCCAAATCCCCAGGCTTTCCGGCGTTATCCTCCGATAAATCTCATAAACCCCTTCAAAGGAATTGTTCACATACAAATTCACGCGGCACCCCTCTTCATGGAATGCTCCCATGGCCTCTGCCATGCCCCCCGATATGCGGTTCCGCAGAAAGCTGATATCGTTGGAAGCGACCAGCGCAAATTCCGATTCCTTGCCGCTGTTCCCCGGCATCAGAACCGCCTCGCTAAGGGTGATGTTAAACGGCTTCTTTTCCTTTCCCCAGCTGCTGTTCCCCCTGCCCCTAATCCTTTCCAGACCGCCCGCGTATACGCATCCCCCATCGGCATCCAGAATAAGAGCCTGTCCTGTATCGGAAAGGCTTTTATCGGAACTGATATAGGAAAGGTCGTTTTCCAGCGTTAAAAAAATGGAAGGTATCTCCGAGCCGGTCAACAGCGTAATCCGCTGTCCCGTATCCATTTCCATTGTCAGCCCGGATTCTATTCTGCCCGTAGGGAAAGCCCTGCCCATCCTCTCCACCACAAGGCTGTTCCCTTCTGTCCAGGAGGGGAGGCAAAGATAATAGTTCCCGTTATCCGCTAAAAAGGCGTTTATTACTGCCCTGCAATCTCCGGACTGGATTTCTGCCGTTATGGAATCTTCCGCGGCGGTGCCATTGGCGCTCCAGACAAACACCGCCTTGGATTGTTTCCTGCTCAAAAGCAAGCATATGGCGAATAGAAAGGAAAAAGCAGACAATACTGCAAGTTTCGCTTTATTACTCATTGGGGTAAACCGCCTCCCCGTCATGGGCAACTACAGCGGCGCTGACCACATGGCCAGCCGCCGCTATTTCTTCCAGCAGTTCCCCTTCCCTTTTCGCCGTGCATTCCACTACCAAATCCAGCCCTCCCGCTGTCCTGCTGCGGGATTTCACCTTTGGCCGCTTTGCATATTTGGAAATTAAAGGCATAATGTCCGTTTCCTTCCCCTCTTTATCCATGTTGATGACCAGCAATACCGACGTCCGCCCCGCAGGGAGCAAATCCAGCAATATCAGCATAATGGTCGTCACCAGGCACACTGCAAACGCAAGCCCGTAATTCCTGGCCCCCAATATAATCCCTATGCTGATGGACCAGAAAAGGAATAATAAATCCTTTGGATCCTTCACCGCCGTCCGAAACCTGACAATAGACAATGCCCCTACCATCCCCAGGGAAATCACCAGGTTGGACTGCATCGCCAGGATAATCCCCTCCGTAATGATGGGCAGTACCCCAAGCACGATATTAAACTGTTTATTATAAAAATTCCTTTTCTGGGAGAAATAATAAATTCCATAAATATAAAGGGAAAACAGTATCCCCGTTCCCAGGGCGGTATATATGGTTGCCGCTGAAAGCGTGTTGTTTTTTATGGTTTCCGCCACCGAATTTCTGACGATGTCCTTTATGCCCATTTTTCTTTGCGTACCTTTCTTTCTTTTTTTCAGAATCTAATAAAAGCCTTTTTATTCCGCCTTTACTCCATCTGTTTTGTAGATGAATCTTACGCTCCCCTCCGTGCCTTCCTGCAGTCCGCTGAAGGTATTGTAGCCGCTTCCGATATTCTTCAGCGCGTCAATCCTGTCGATGACCTTCTCCACCTTATCCCCGAACAAATCTGTCAGCTTGCTGATTCCTTCTTCGTCAAATTCTATCATCCCGTCCTTCAGTTCCAAAGCGCCGTCATCCAGTTCTATGGTTCCGTCCACCAAATCGGCTACTCCGTCATCCAGTTCCTCCGCACCGTCTTTCAGTTCCTGTACTCCGTCATCCAGCTCAACCGCTCCATCCTGCAGTTCCCCTGCGCCGTCATCCAGTTCAACCGTTCCATCCTTCAGTTTCCCGGCACCGTCATCCAGTTTTTCCGCGCCATCGCCCAGTTCATCTACGCCATCCTTCAATTCTTTCGCTCCATCATCCAGTTTGACCGCTCCATCCTTCAAGGAAGTCGCTCCCGTATCCAGCTTTTCGGTTCCTTCTATCAATTTCCCGGTTCCATCCTTCAGTTCCGTTGTACCCGCTTTCAACGCATCCGTTCCCTGATTCAATGTGGCCGCCCCTGCTTCCAGTTCCCTTGTGCCGGCTACCGCCGCTTCGGTTCCTGCCTTTAACTGGGCAGCCCCTGCTGCCAATGCCGGAACGCCTGCCTGCGCATCGCTCAGCTGAAGCAGCCCCTGGTACAAGGCGTTCACTCCTGCATTCAGCTGCTGTGCCCCTGCATTCAAATTGGAAGCCGCCGTTTTGATATAAGTAATATAGGCTGCCTGCGCCGCATCGTCCGCTCCCGAAAATTGCCCTGAAGCGCCATACTGCTGTGCCAGCTGGGCTATGGCTTCCTGTGCCGTCTGTGCCTTGGCCTGGGCCGCCGCTACCTGGGCCCTGGCCGCCGCCACCTCTTCTCCCGCATTCCGGTAATCCGCTGCCGCTTTGCCCACTTCCTCCGCCGACACGCTCTCCACTGTGGCCTGGGCGGTAGTCGTTACCGGCTCCACGCTATATCCGGCCACCAATCCGCTCACCGTAGCCTGCGCCATCTTCCCTTCCGCTTCCACTTCCACATCCACGGTTTTTGTCTCCGGCTCGCATGCGGCGCTTAACGCAGCCTCCGCTGCCTTCTGCTGTTCTATCGCCTGTTCCAGCCTGGCCTTGGCCTGGACTTCCTCCTGGGCTGCCGCCGATGCAGTCTGCTGCAGCTGTTTGATTGTCTCATTCAGCGTATTTTCATAAGTGGCAAAATATTGTTCCAGCAATGTATCCAGTCCGGCCATTCCCTGCGCCAGCGACTGGCTGGCATCCACCAGACCTATTTTCCCGTCAGCGCCCTGGCATGCGCCCACCATCGTGCTTATCGCCACATCCACCGATGCCAACCCCTGCTGTATCTGGGCAGCGCCTGTATCCAATGCCAGGCTCCCCTCCGCAAGCGCCATCGTTCCGTCCGCCAGCTTCTTACTTCCTGCTGCCAGTTCGCCCACGCCGCCATCCAATTGCCCGGCGCCCGCATCCAGCACCTTGGACTTCTCATTCAACTCCTGCGTACCGGCTTTTAATGTGCCAGCCCCTTCTTTCAGCGTGCCTGTTCCGTCCTTTAAGGTATTGGTCCCCTCCTTCAGCTTCCCGGCACCGTCTTTCAGTTTTTCTGTGCCGTCTTTCAATTCCGAAGCCCCGTCCCGCAGCTCTGTGGTGCCGTCTTTCAGTTCCTGTACGCCATCCCGCAGTTCCGTGGTGCCGTCTTTCAGTTCCTGTACGCCATCCCGTAATTCCGTAGTTCCATCCTTCAGTTCCTGCGCCCCGTCTCGCAGTTCCCCGGTTCCATCTTTCAGTTCCGCAGTGCCGTCTTTTAACTCTTCCGTTGCCGACTCCAAATCGTCCATGGATTCATTGATATCATCCAAATCAATAGAATCTGTCAAATCAATATCCGAAAGGATATCGCTCATAGCCATCGTCATTGTCATGGACAGATTAAAATCCACCGCGTCCGCAGACACTTCCATATAATCCGGTATGTTCAGGTCGTCGATTTCCTTCCGTTTCTCTTCATCCTCTATTTCTTCTTTCAGCCCGTCGATGTCCAGGCTGTCCCGCAGCCCTGGGAAAGCCACGCCTACCGCCAAATGATTATCCCCCTCGGAAATCAGTTTCCCGTTGGTCACTTCAATGTTGGAGAAAGTATCCGATGGAAGCACCATCCCCGAAATCATCGCAAAGGGCACGTAAATCTCTTCTTCGCTTCCATTGATATCCACTTTCTCCCTTTGCTTGTTCTCATAGTCGAAGCGTATCGTTACCTTGCCACTTTTTCCTGCCAATTCCTCCGGCGCTATTTCTTTTCCGTCCAATGTATAGGATATTTTTATATCCACCGGAAGTTCCTTATCCGTCGTTCCCTGATAGTAAATATCCGCCCCTCCGGCATCCCATATCAGGCTGCCGTCATCGCCCGACGTATATCCTTCATACCCCTTTACATTTTCGATATCGTTTAACAGGCTCACATCCGACAGGGAATCGCTTCCTTCCCCATTCTTTATCCAGCTGCTGACAATCACCTTGTTCACGCTGCCCTTCGCATCGGCCAGCACATATACCGTCTCTTCCTTGCCGCTTTCGCTGCTGTGGGATGCCTTCATCCGGCTTCCCAACGCCTGTGCCAGGACTTCCTCCGTTTCCGTATCCCCTGCCTGTTCGCCGTTCACGCCATCCGCCGAAGCATTGGTTCCATTCCCGCAGGCAATCAGGGAAGCCGTCATAGCGCCTGTTAATATCAAAGCAAGTATTCTTTTCTTCATAACACCGCTCCTCCTTCTATTTTTTTCATCTTTTTCTTCTTCATCCGCTCCCCGCCGTGGTTTTCCTTCAGGGTGCTTGCCATAATCACTTTGTCGAATATCATAAACATGGAAGGCAGGATAAAGATTACGCTGAACATACTGATAATCGCACCTCTCGCCATCAATGTGCAAAGCGAGCTTATCATATCGATGTTGGAATACAGCCCTACTCCAAAGGTGGCTGCGAAAAAGGTCAGCGCGCTTACCATAATGGATTTGGCGCTGGTCTGGCAGGCGATATCCACCGCTTTCCTTTTCTCCGCCCCTGCATTCCTCTCCCTCCGGTATCTTGTCGTCATCAAAATCGCATAGTCCACCGTCGCCCCCAGCTGTATGGTGCCTATTACTACCGAAGCGATAAAAGGTATTTCCGTTTTCGTGTAATAAGGGATTCCCATATTCACAAAAATCGCCCCTTCAATTACTGCCACCAATATCACCGGCAGGGAGATGGATTTGAACACGAACAAAATTATGATGAAAATTACACCGATAGACACCACGCTTACTGTTTTAAAGTCCTTATCCGTAATCCGTATCAAATCTTTGGTACAGGGTGCCTCCCCCACCAGCATACTTTTAGGGTCATAGGATTTGCATATTTTATCCAATGTATCGCACTGGGCATTCACTTCTTCCGAAGCCACCTTATATTGGGAACCTATGAGAAGCAGCTGCCAGTTTTCATTGCTCAAAGCGTCCTTCAATTCCTCCGGCACCATTTCCTCCGGCAGCGCTGCCCCTTTCACCGAGTTCAGCCCCAAGACCCAGCTGACCCCAGGTACGTTTTTCATTTCCTCGCTCATATGCTTTACATCCTTAGCGGGCAAATCCGCGTTCAGAAGCAGCATATGAGTAGCGTTCATATCGAACTCCGCCTCCAGCTTTTCATTGGCTATGATGCTGGGCAAATCTTTCGGCAGGGTCTCATCCAAATTATAATAAACCGCCGCATTCCGATAGCCATACAAGGCCGGAACCATAATTGCCACCAAAAGCGACGCAAATACGATGAAATACTTTGTCACAAACTGGCCGATATGGTTCATGTCGGGAATCAATGCCTTATGCTTTGTTTTCACCAACGCCTTATCCAATACGAGAATCAGCGAAGGCAGAATCGTCACACAGGCAACCACCCCTATGACAACCCCCTTGGCCATCACCAGCCCCAAATCCATGCCCAGGGTAAAGCTCATAAAGCACAGGGCTATGAAACCAGCTACCGTAGTAATGGAACTGCCCACCACTGAAGAAAGGGTTTCCTCTATAGCCTTGGCCATAGCATCCTTTTTATCCTCATGCAGACCCTGCTGCTCCTGGTAGCTGTGCCAGAGGAAAATGGAATAATCCATCGTCACCCCCAATTGGAGCACCGCACTCAACGCTTTTGTAATGTAGGAAATCTCTCCGAAGAAAATGTTGCTTCCCAGATTATAAACGATGGCCATCCCGATACTAGCCAGGAAAACAAAGGATACCAGATAGGAATCCATGGCCAGCGACAGGACGATGCAGGTCAGTATCACCGCAATAAATACATAAATGGGAGCTTCCCTCTCCGACAGGTTTTTTGTATCCGTAACCACGGCGGACATACCGCTTAAGAAACAGCCCTTATCCGCGACTCTCCTGATTTCTTCTATAGCATCCATGGTAGAGTCCGCCGATGTGGTTTCATTAAAAATGATAATCATCAACGTACAGTCGCCATTGTTAAAGGCTTCATAGAATTCTCCCGGCAGCAATTCCATAGGAACGGAAATATCCATGGCCGAATCGTACCAGATAACCTTCTCCACGTGCTCCACTTCTTCGATTTTCTCTTTTAACGCCGAAACCTCCTTCGGCTGCATCCCCTCCACCATAAACATGGAAAAAGCGCCCGTACCGAATTCATCCACCAGAATGTCCTGTCCTACCATGGTTTCGATGTCTTTGGGCAAGTAGGAAAGGATATCGTAATTTACCCTCGTTCCTATGTAACCGAAAAAAGACGGCACCAGAAGCAGGAAACTGATAATAAGAATCGGTATTCTTAATTTCACTACACATTTTCCGAAATTTTTCATATGGGTTCCTAACTCCTTTCAAAAGTTCCTCCATTTATAATTATATGACCATTGGTCATTTTTGTTAATTATTGTATATCACAGAAATGACCAATAGTCAATATTTTTTATGGAAAGTTTACACTTTTTTACAGGAATTTATCCCCGCCAGCAGCGAGCCAAGTGATTACGCATAAAAAAACACAGCGCGGATAAAACCGTCTGTGTTTTCTTTTTTCCTATTTACTGTTATCTATTCAGCAATTCGCACGAACTACTTCCTGTTCACCATTGCTTTTCTTCAAAATTAATCCTATAATAATCTAAATATCTGCAAGCTGTCAATCATCAGAAAAGGATTCGTTATGGGAAAAATTGATATTAATAAAAAATTAAAGGAAGACGCCCTTTTAAACACCGCCTTCGATTTATTTACCAAACAGGGGATTCACAAAACCTCCATCTCCGACATCGTCAATCAGGCGGGAGTAGCGAAAGGAACTTTCTACCTATATTTTAAGGACAAATATGATATTAACAATAAGCTGATTGCCAAAAAAGCCAGCCAGATTTTCCGTACCGCGGACGAGGCGCTGCATCGGACGGATATTACCGTTCTGGAGGACCAGATTATTTTCATGATTGACAATATCCTGGACCAGTTTACGGCAGATAAATCTTTGCTGCGCTTTATATCCAAAAGTTTAAGCTGGGGCGTTTTTAAGAACGAACTTCTTTATTCCAATTCTTCGGAAATAGATTTTTACAATATTTATTCTTCGGTTTTTGAGCACTCTGAAACAAAATATAAAAACCCGGAGATTCTCGTGTTTATGATTATCGAATTGGTCAGCTCTACTTCTTTCAGTTGCATTTTGTATGAAGAGCCAACGCCTATCGGAGAATTGAAGCCCTATTTGTTTGAAACCGTCAGGCAGATGATGCGGAGCATGGAAGTCCGGGCAGAGGAATGACTTTTCCGCTGCCCCGCCAACCGCTTTGCCGTTTTAAACCGCCGCAATTTTCTCCATCAACACATCCGCATCCAGCCCATGCACCATAGCTGCCTCTTCAAGGGTCTCCCCCTGGGCGGACGGGCATCCCAGACAATGCATTCCGATTTCCATCAGAACCGGGGCAATATCCGGATTTATCCTCAGCGCTTCACCAATCGTTGTATTCTTTGTTATCTCAGCCATATGAAAACCTCCTTTTGTAAGAAATATTTATAATCAAAAATCTTTTACCAGTATAATACTTTCTCCCATTTGTTTCAAGTCATTCCTGATTCTTCATAAATTTCACAAAAATTTAATATAAAAAATGCCGAAAACATACCGGATGTACAGAAAAAAGTACACTTCCTCGCTTGACGTTATCAGCGTCTTAATACTATAATGAAGATACAGGATTTGTGTTATATTAACCACTTAAAAATATTTTAAACAGGAGGCTTATTCAAAATGAGACCAGAATGGAAAGATTTTGTAGGCGGCAAATGGGAAAATGAAGTCAATGTACGCGATTTCATCCAGAGGAACTACCATCCTTATGACGGGGATGATTCCTTTTTAGCTGCTCCTACACAGAACACAAAAGACTTATGGGACATGGTACTTGATTTGCAGAAAAAAGAACGTGAAGCAGGCGGCGTTCTCGATATGGACACCAAGGTGGTTTCCACTATTACCTCCCATGGCCCGGGCTATCTGGACAAGAGCAAAGAGACGATTGTCGGCTTCCAGACAGACGCGCCTTTCAAACGTTCCCTGCAGCCTTACGGCGGTATCCGTATGGCAGAGAAAGCTTGCTCCGATAACGGCTACGAAGTAGACCCTGAAATCAGCGAGTTCTTCTCCACACACAGGAAAACACACAATGCAGGCTGCTTCGACGCTTACAATCAGGAGATGAGGGCTTGCCGTTCCGCACATATCATCACGGGCCTTCCGGATGCTTATGGCCGCGGCCGTATTATTGGCGACTACAGACGTGTTGCCCTGTACGGTATTGATTATCTGCTTCAGGACAAACAGGCTCAGAAGGATTCCACAGGACGGGTTATGACAGACGATGTGATTCGTCTCCGCGAAGAGCTTTCCGAGCAGATGGTAGCGCTGAAATTGATGAAAGAAATGGCTGCTTCCTATGGCTGCGACATTTCCAAACCGGCTACTAACGTAAAAGAAGCTATCCAGGCTACTTACTTCGGATACCTTTGCTCCGTAAAAGAGCAGAACGGTGCTGCTATGTCCTTAGGACGTACTTCTACCTTCATTGACTGCTACGCTGAAAGAGACTTGGCTAACGGAACCTTCACAGAAGAGCAGATTCAGGAATTCGTTGACCACTTCATCATGAAACTGCGCTGCGTAAAATTCGCACGTACACCGGAATACAACCAGATTTTCGCAGGCGACCCGGTATGGGTAACCGAATCCTTAGGCGGTGTTGGCGTAGACGGACGTCACATGGTTACAAAGACTTCCTTCCGTTATCTGCACACACTGACCAACTTAGGACCTTCTCCGGAACCCAACTTAACGGTTCTCTGGTCCACAAGGCTTCCTGAAAACTGGAAGAGATACTGCGCGAAGATGTCCATCCAGACTTCTTCCATCCAGTATGAGAACGATGATTTGATGAGGGTAACACACGGCGATGACTACGGTATCGCATGCTGCGTATCTTCCATGGTAATCGGTAAAGAAATGCAGTTCTTCGGCGCTCGTGCTAACCTGGCAAAATGTCTGTTGTACGCTTTGAACGGCGGTATCGATGAAGTAACAAAGAAACAGGTAGGACCGAAATATCGTCCTGTTGCAGGCGATGTTCTCGACTATGACGATGTATGGGATAAATTCATGGATATGATGGAATGGCAGGCAGACGTATATGTAAATACGCTGAACATCATCCATTACATGCATGATAAATACTGCTATGAAAGGGCTGAAATGGCACTTCATGACAGAGATGTAAAACGTTATTTTGCAACAGGTGTTGCTGGTCTTTCCATCGTAGCCGACTCCCTGTCCGCTATCAAATATGCGAAAGTAGAAGTTGTAAGGGATGATGACGGCGTTATCGTTGACTTCAAGACGACCGGCGACTTCCCGAAATACGGCAACGATGATGACCGTGTTGACTCCATTGCACAGGAAGTTGTACACAGATTCATGACCGCTATCAGAAGACACCACACCTACAGGAACGGTATTCCGACCACCTCTATCCTTACCATTACTTCCAACGTAACTTATGGTAAGGCTACAGGCAACACACCTGACGGACGTAAGAAAGGCCAGCCTTTCGCACCCGGCGCTAACCCGATGCACGGACGCGATACCCACGGTGCGGTAGCTTCCCTGTCTTCCGTTTCCAAACTTCCTTTCAAGGATGCACAGGACGGTATTTCCAATACCTTCACCATCATCCCTGGCGCTCTTGGCAAAGAAGATAAGGTATTCTCGGGCGATTTGGAACTTGATTTGAAATAAAATAATCTAATTAATGACGAGGTTTTATTATGGATGACAACAAAATGATTGATGACCTTGTTAAAATGCTGGATGCAGGCATGATGCAGGGCGTAGGCCATGTAAACGTGGATACGGACGCTTCCCAGGAAGAAACAAAAAATGTTCAGACCATGGGCTGCACCGACTGCTCCAGAACTCCGCTGGCATGCAGCGTTCCTACTTTGGAACAGGGCTTGGATGATTTCCACTAAGCCCTAACGCAAACCGGCGACAATATAAAATATATATTTTTTAAGGAGGAAAACTAAAATGGCTACAAGTTCAGCACAGGTTGATAACCTTGTAAATTTATTGGATGGATATGCAACAAAAGGCGGACATCACCTTAACGTTAACGTTTTAAATAGGGATATGCTTCTGGATGCACAGAAACATCCTGAGAACTATCCTCAGCTGACCATCCGTGTTTCCGGATATGCTGTTAACTTCATTAAGCTGACACCGGAACAGCAGGCGGACGTTATTTCCCGTACTTTCCATGAGGCTATCTAAGCATCAGAAGGAAAATCCGGATAATATTTTATCATATGAAACGTGCGCCGCAAGGCGCACGAATAAAAAGCAGATGTTTTTTGCATCTGCTTTTTTGTTAACATAAGGATGGCCGGCGAAGCCCGGCATCCGTTGTTTCCACATTATTATTTACCATATCATTACTATTTTAATCTCGTTTCTGGGCGGATTAGTTTTTTTAATTTCCACCCCTATTAACTTCTTCTTCCATATATGTGTCTTTTCCCATTGACGCACCGGCAAACGGCACATCTTTCCTGCCCTGTCCTGATAATGCACCACATCTCATTAGTGTCATTAAATACATCGTTATGGTTATAATATGCGAACCGAAAAATAAGACCGCTAGAAACTATTGGCTTTTCCTCCAAGTTTCTGTTATACTTGATTATAGCAAATGTGTTCCATCGGCACATATCTGAAATATTAAAAATTATACAGGAAGGAGATTCTCATATATGCAAGGCAGAATACACTCACTGGAAAGTTTTGGAACAGTAGACGGGCCTGGCACACGTTTTGTCGTTTTCGTACAGGGATGTCCCATGCGCTGCGCCTACTGCCATAATCCCGACACATGGCCCATGGAAGGCGGCACGCTCATGGAGCCCGAAGAAATTATGGAACAATACAGACGGAATAAGCCTTTTTACAAAGCCGGCGGAATCACAGTCACCGGAGGGGAACCTCTGATGCAAGTGGATTTCCTCATTGATTTATTTACCATTGCAAAGAAGGAAGGGATCCATACATGTATCGACAGTTCCGGCATAGCTTATAAGCCGGACAACACGGAATGGATTAAAAAGCTGGACCATCTTATGACCTTAACCGATTTGGTCATGCTGGATATCAAGCATATCGACCCGGAAAAGCACAAAGAATTGACATCCCAGCCCAATGACGGTATCCTGGCTTTCGCCAAATACCTGAATGATAGGCATGTGGATATGTGGATACGACATGTTGTCGTTCCCGGTATAACCGATGATGACAAATACCTTTTCCAGTTAGGATATTTTATCGGCCAGTTCGACAACCTGAAAGCCCTCGATGTATTGCCATACCATACCATGGGCGAAACAAAATACGAAAAGCTGGGCCTTACCTACAAACTCGCCGGCGTTCCTGCCATGGACAAAGATAAAGTGATTTTAAAGAAACAGGTTATCTTGGACGGAATCAAAAAACGCCGGTCGGAAATTTAAACACCCTATTGTATTTGTACTTGTTTTATATTAAAATAGATATGGAGTTTGATAACCAAATAAAAATGGTAACTTATAAAGGAGGATATAACTATGGCATACGTAATTGGTGACGCTTGTGTAAGCTGCGGGGCTTGCCAGGGCCAGTGCCCGGTTGGGGCAATCAGCGAAGGCGACGGCAAATTCGAGATCGACCCCAACACATGCATCGACTGCGGTTCCTGTGCAGGCGGCTGCCCGGTTGGCGCTATTTCACAAGAATAAAAAAGCTGCAAAGCCTTCCATCAAACGGTGGAAGGCTTTTTTTTCGCCCCGAAGCGATGTACTTTTTCCTTTTCCGGCCGTTTTCTTTTCTTGCTGTAGCTCCGAAGAAGCTCGTCCACCTTTTGGTAATGCTCTTCTTCCCTCTTTTTCCTTTCGTTTTCCCGTTCCTCTTCACGCTCTTCCTGCTGCCTGAACTGATAATCCATTTCCTTTAGCACGCTCTGTTTAATATCCTCGCAGAGTTCCCTGCTGCTTTCCCTTACCGCCTCCCCTATCATATGCTGCAAAAGCATCTGGAGCCTGATACTTTTTTCTTCTTTGCTTTCCTGCTGCCTGTCCGCCATATCCCTCTTACCGATAATTTCTATCATATGTTTCTCCTGTTCGCTTACCACTCTTTCCGCACCTCCATCGTTTAAATTTTCTCTGTAAAGAATCATGCTTTCCGGGAAACCGTCCCCCTTAAGCCTTTCCAGTTTGCCGTTCTTTAAAACCATACGAATTGCCTTCAATTGCAGCCCCTGCTCCTTTAATCTTTTTATTTCCCGAAAACGCTCCACATCCTCAGACGTATAATATCTGTGGCCCAGTTCGTTTCTTTTAATCGGGATTCCCAGCTCTTCTTCCCAGTAGCGCAGTACATGGGATTCCACCTCCACCTGCTTCGCGGCATCCGAAATCAAATACCTTGTCTGTTCCATGCTTTCTTCTCCTCTCCTTTTTTAATAATCGAACGGGGAAAATTTCCCCTGCCCGCCGCACGGCCCGCATGCTGCCTTGGCAGCAAACTTCCCTATACGGGCTGCCCTAAAAGCACAAAAAGAGGACAGCGTCCTTTCGCTTATCCTCTTTCGTGTAAAAGTCGATTTATTTCTGCATATTTGCAAATTTTGTATATTCAGGCAGCCAAACCAATTCGGTCGTTCCAATAGGCCCATTCCTCTGCTTGGCCACTATAATTTCCGCAATCCCTTTCTTTTCCGTATCTTTATTATAATAGTCATCCCGGTATATGAACATCACCACATCGGCATCCTGCTCAATCGCCCCCGATTCCCTCAAATCCGACAGCATAGGCCGATGATCCGGCCGCTGCTCCACGGCACGGCTTAGCTGGGAAAGGGCCAGGACAGGAACGCTTAATTCCCTGGCTAACGCTTTCAGCGAACGGGATATGTCGGAGATCTCCTGCTGTCTGGAATCGTTTCTTCCTCCGCTCCCCGACATTAACTGGAGATAATCGATAATTATCATTTTCAAACCGTATTCCAATTTATATTTCCTGCACTTGGAACGCATTTCCCCAATGGTAATCCCCGGCGTATCGTCGATAATCAGGTTCGACTTCCCGATAACCCCGGCGGTTTCAATCAGCTTTTCCCAATCATTGTCCGACAGGTTGCCCGTCCTCAATTTCTGGGCATCCACTTTGGATTCCAGGGAAAAAAGCCTGTTCACCAGCTGCTCCTTGGACATTTCCAGGCTGAAGATAGCCACCGTCTGTTCCAGCTTAAATGCCACATGTTGGGCAATGTTCAATACGAAAGCCGTCTTGCCCATGGACGGCCTTGCCGCTATCAGGACAAGGTCGGAAGGCTGCATGCCCGCCGTCCGGTAATCCAGGTCGATAAATCCTGTTGCAATGCCAGTAACGTTCCCCTTGTTCTTGGAGGCCTTTTCTATCTGATCCATCGCATTCATTACTATCTGCCGGATGGGAACAAAACTATCCGTATTCCTGCGTTGAACCAAATTAAAAACCCTTTTTTCCGTATCCTCCAATATATTTTCCAGGCTGTCTTTTCCCGCATAACATACGTTTGCGATTTCCTCGTTCAATTTTATCAGACGCCGAAGCATGGCTTTTTCCGCCACTATATTGGCATAATGTTTAATATGCGCCGAAGTGGGAAGCGTATTGAGCAAATCCCTGATAAATTCCAGGCTGCTCACTTCCGGCGGCACATCCTTCTCCCGCAGCCTGTCCTGGAGAGTGACCGAATCCACCGGCTTTCCTTCGTCATTTAACTCTACCATCGCTTCGAAAAGCGTTCCGCATTGTTTGCTGTAGAAATCCTCTTCTGTTATAATTTCCGCTGCTGCCACGATGGCATCTTTATCCATAATCATAGCCCCGATGACGGATTGCTCCGCCTCTATGCTATGCGGCAATACTCTTTTTAGCAACGCTTCTTCCATTGCTGCCCTCTTTCCTGCTGCAAACTATTTCGCTTCCTGTACATTCACCTTCAAGCTGGCCGTCACCTTAGGATGCAGCTTTACGCTCACCTGGTATACTCCAAGGTTCTTAATGGCTTCCGGCATCTGGATTTTCTTCTTGTCGATTTCCATCCCATGCTGGGCCTTTGCCGCTTCCGCAATTTCCTTGGAAGAGACGGAACCGAAGGTTTTTCCCCCTTCCCCGGATTTAATGGAGACAAACACCTCCTTTGTTTCCAGCTCTTTCGCAAATGCCTGTGCCGCTTCCAGCTGTTCCTTCGCTATTTTTTCTTCGTTTGCCCTCTTCAGCTTCAGGTCGTTCATATTCTTATTATTCGCTTCTACGCCAAGCTTTTTAGGAAGTACATAATTCCTGGCATAACCGTCGCTCACTTCCACTATTTCCCCTTTTTTCCCAAGTTTCTTCACATCTTCTGTTAAAATTACCTTCATGTCAACCTCATATCCTTTCTTATCATCAACAGACTCCAACTATATGGCGCCTTCCTCTATCATCGTATCCAGCGTGCGCTTCACAATGCCAATCCCTTCTACAATGGATATATTGTCCAATTGGCAGCCCGCCGCATTGATATGTCCGCCCCCGCCAAGCCTTTCCATAATAATCTGCACATTTACCTCATCGATGGAACGGGCGCTCACATAAATTTGATTCTGATAATCCGTCAGAATGAAGCTGGCCTTCACCCCTTTGATATTCAACAGTTCATTGGCTGCCTGCGCCCCGATAATCGTAGGGTTGGGAAGCTCATCGCTGGTACAGATGGAAATCGCATAGGCATTCTTATAAATTTCCGCCTGGCTGACCGCATCCGCCTTCGCCTTATACTCCGCCGCTTCTTCCCTGAAGAGCTTGCGGACCCGCATCACATCCGCGCCGTTCCTTCTCAAAAATGCCGCCGCTTCAAAGGTCCTTACCCCTGTCTTCGTCATGAAATTATTGGTATCTATCATGATGCCCGAATACATACAGTCGGCTTCTATATTTTTTATCTTAATGTTTTCCCCAATATACTGCAGAATCTCCGAAACCATCTCGCAAGTGGATGAGGCATAGCCCTCCACATAGGATAGGGTGGCATTCTCAATCACCTCTGTGCCCTGCCTGTGATGGTCAAACACCACAATGGATTTGCATAACCGGAGCAGCTCCGGACAGTCCGTAATGCTTGGCTTGTTCACGTCCACCACCACAAGGACTGCATTATTCCCCACCATCTCAATAGCCTGCTGGCTATTAATAATCAAGTCGTTATCATAATCCGGGTTGTCCCGGAACATTTCCACAAAGGGCTGCAAAGAAGTGCCGGAATCGCTCAGCACGATATGCACCTTTTTCTCCAGGGTAGTGGCAATCCTGGCAATGCCCACCGCAGCCCCAAAGCTGTCGATGTCCGCATTCCTGTGCCCCATAACGATAACCTTGTCCTTGCTGAAAATGATTTCCTTCAAAGCTTGGGCCTTCACCCTGGCCTTTACCCGCGTATTCTTCTCTATCTGCTGGCTCTTGCCGCCGTAATACACCGTATTATGGGGAGTCTTGACCACTGCCTGGTCGCCGCCCCGGCCTAATGCCAAATCGATGGCGTTCCTGGCAAATTCATAGTTCTGGGCATAGGTAAGCCCGTCTAAGCCCACGCCGATACTGATGGTCACCGCCATTTCATTCCCTATATTCACCGTTTTCACGTCTTCCAGCAAATCAAACCTGTTCTCCTGCAGATAAGAAACCGCTTTTTTCCTCATAATGACCAGGAACTTGTCCTTTTCTATCTTCTTGCAGATGCCGTCCAGGCCTGCGATATACTTATTTACCTTCCTGTCAATCAGCGCAAGGAGAAGGGAACGCCTCACCTCTTCCACACTTTCCAACGCTTCTTCGTAATTATCCAAATAAATCAGCCCCACCGCCAGGCTTTGGTCGTCCACTTCCTGAAGGGCTATCTTCAATGCCGTCTCGTCGAAAAGGTATATGGCAATCAAATATCCGTCATAATCCCTGTCCTCGATAATGTCGCTGTTCTGCGCCATTTCCTTTAAGGAAATTTTTTTCATTTTCGCAATATAATCGTTATCCCCGAAGCTTACCGCAAGCTCCACCTCATCCACAGCGCCGGGAAGCTTTTCCTTTGTTATCATGGGGAACAGCGATGTAATCGACTTCCGGTATCCCTTTTCCTTATGCATCGCCTTTTCAAAAGCGATGTTTGTCCAGATAATCTTCCCATCCTCGTCCAGCAGGGCATGGGGCAAGTCCAAATCCCTAAGCAGCCGTCTCTGTATCTGGCCGTATTGGGTCGCAAAGCTAATAAGCTCATTCATAATGATAGGCTTATTATATAACAGCAACGATAAAACTATAGCAAAATAAAGTATAGCAAAACATGTGAGGATGAGCCCTGCCCTATAATCAATCACATAAATGCCCAGGTTTACAAGAACCAATAAGATGCCTAAATATACAGACGTCTGTAAATATATCTTTAACCTTCCTTTTAGCTTAATACTGTTCTTCATATAATTTCCTTTTCTACCGTAATTCTTCTGTATAACTACACAGTAAATGCGCCTCATCGGAAAGATTGCCCATACTGCACATTACGGTGTCCAAAAATATATCTCCTATAGTATAACATTTTTTTCCATGAAGTTCCACAATATTATTTTACAGTTTTTATGCATTTTGTGTCGAATCACGCTATAACTTACGGCTTTTCCTTTCCGTCACATCACCTGCCGATAAATCTCCGCATGGTCGTCAATGCAAAGCCATTGACTGTCCGCATCCGCCGTTACGCAAATATAACGCCTCCCGTCCTTGCTTTCCCCGTAGCTGGCGGCGCAGCTTCCCGATTCCTTCACATAACCCGTTTTTCCGCTTTTTACATTATCCCCGCCATCCTTATCTTCGATACGGCGCAGGAACCAATTGCTCAATATCATCCCCTCCGGATGTTCTTCCGTTTCCGAAGTGGTGTAAGTCTTAGCCGACAATACCTCCCTGCAAAGATCGTTTTCTATAGCCGCTTTCATTATTACCGCCATATCATAGACCGTACAATAATGGTCGTCATCATAAACGCCCACGCAATTGGTAAAATGCGCGCTCCCCGAAAGCCCCAGTTCATCCAGCTTCTCATTCATCATTTCCACGAAAGCCTCCTGGGAACCGGCCACATGAACGGCCAGCCCTACCGCCGCTTCCGCGCCGGAGGGGAGTATCGTTCCATACAGCAAATCCCGCACGGTTATCGTTTCGTTCTTCTCAAACCCTGCGCTGCTGCAGCCGTTGACAAAGCTGTAATCCGTCATTTCCTGGGTTATTGTAAAAGGCCGGTCCAAATCGTCGATATGCTCCGCCGCCACAAGCAAGGTCAGGACCTTCGTCATGGAAGCCGGATTCATCCTCACCTTTCCATTCTTCTCCGCCACGATGCTGCCCGCATCCACATCGACTAAAATAGCATAATTGCTCACAATATTTCCGCCCAGCCGCCTGGTATTCCCTGTCTCCCGGAAGGCATAAGAGGCGCCTTCTGTTCCTTCCGGGCTGTCCGTTCCTGAACCGCCTGCCCCCGGGCTATCTATTTCCTCGCCGCCTGCTGCACCATTTCCTATTCCGGCAGTTTCAATTCCCTGGGATTGTTTCGTTGGGCCGCCCTCTCCGCTGTCCGCTCTATCAGAATTTCCATTACTTTCCATTTCCAAAGAACTGTTTCCCGTTGCACCCGCCTCAGTTCGCCGTACCGCTTCCCCATCCGATGCTGTCGGCTTTCCAATCGCCTTTACGATTATAATAACAACTATAATAAAAACCCCTGCTGCCGGAACGACTATCTTAAGCCACTTCCTGGCTATGTCCTGCTGTTCTTTCTTGCGCCGCATCGCCCGTATCCGCTGTTCCCGGCGCACGTTTCTCTCTATATCAAAGTTTTCTTCAAACTGTTCTTTCATCTCTATTGCTCCTGTCTTATACTGAACCGGTTCCGTCCTTACCGCTCTATGTTATTCCGTCATCCTTTTATGCGGCATCTTGCATTTACATAATCCCATCCGTTTCCTGCTCAACGGCTGCCTCGGGTCACTTCATAAATATCCTTCCCCATCATATCCTCAAAATGCTTCTTCAGCTTTAGATTCTTATCCCATTTTTCCTGCGGATAAGAACCATAGCGCTTCCTCACGTCTCCCATTCTCTCTTCAATATCCAACACGCCTTCCGAGCCCGCAATGGAATCACAGAGCTGGATCAGCTTGTCATATTCATCCATAGTTACCGTCTCCAAAGCATCCTCTATTACTTTTAATTCTTCCGGGGTTGTATCAAATTTCCCTATATATCCATCAATCGTTCCGCTGTTAAAGGAGTGGGTCAGGCATATTTTCGCCGCTTCATCATAACCCAATGACATCATATACGTATAGCCATCCGACACATGCCCCAAATGTCTTACGCCGAATTTTCGGCCAATATCATGCAGCAATCCTAATATATACGCCTTTTCAGAGTCCAAACCATCGCATTCCTGTGCAATTTTTTCAGCGCAATAGGCCGTGACACGGCTGTGATTTCCCCATAGCCCCGGGTTGCACTTTTCCGCTTCCGTCAAAAGTCTTTCGGCCTCTTTTCTTGTTGGCAACATAATATGCCCCCCTTTTATTCTTCATCCGAAATCTTCTCTATAATCTCGATTCTTCCCATAAGCATGCTGCCCTGGCAGCAAATTTCCATATGCAGGCCTGCGCAATCGAGTAGGGGAGGCTTTTCCCACTACTCGCCGCGCGGCCCGCATGCTGCCTTGGCAGCAAACTTCCTTATGCGGGCCTGCGCATAATATAAGGCGGGCAGAAGCCTCGCTCCCTGCCCGCCTTTTCATCCCAATCTTCATGCCGCCAGCTTGCACTGCGGTATCAAATCCGGATTAATCCTGCACATACGGCATCAAAGCCAAATGGCGCGCCCTCTTAATAGCAACCGTAAGAGCCCTCTGATGCTTTGCACAGTTTCCTGTAATTCTCCTGGGAAGGATTTTCCCTCTCTCGGATACATATCTTTTTAATTTTGCTACGTCTTTATAATCGATAACATTGTCTTTCCCGCAAAATACGCAAACTTTCTTTCTTCTGCGCACCCCGCCCTTTCTCCTTGCCGGAGAATCAGACTTCTCTGCTTTATTGTAAGCCATAATAATGCCTCCTATCTAAAATCAGTTATTAGTTAAATGGCAATTCCTCATCAATCCCATCCGGAATGTTCATAAAACCGTCACCGGCTGCCATAGGAGCAGGCCTGCCGCCTCCGGAATAGCTGTTGCCGCCGGCAAAACCCCCATCGCCGCCGCTGCTGTTCTTGCTCTCCGCAAATTCCTGATCCTCTACTACAACTTCCGTTGTATATACCTTCACGCCATCTTTGTTCGTATAGCTTCCGGTCTGGATACGCCCGGTAACCGCAATCTTAATTCCTTTGCGGAGATACCTCTCCGCGAACTCGCCGCTTCTCCCGAACGCCACACAGTTGATAAAATCGGCGGTAGCATCATCTCCGTTCCTGTTAAAACGGCGGTCTACAGCAAGCGTATATCTGGCAATTGCCAACGGGCTTTCCCCTTGTGAATACCTCACTTCAGGGTCCCTGGTTAAACGTCCCATAAGTATTACTTTATTCATACATTCTCCTGTTCTTTATGCCTCGTCTTGTCTTACGCATAAATACCTAATCACATTGTCCATGATACGAACTCTGTGTTCGATTTCAACCGGAACAGTGCTTTCAGCGTCGAAGCGAATAAAATAGTAGAAAGCTTCTTTCATTTTCTGAACTTCGTAAGCAAGTCTCTTCTTACCCCATTCATCAACTTCTGTAACTTGTCCACCGAATCTTTCAATGAGAGCTTTACATTTTTCAATCACTTCCGCTCTCTGTTCATCTTCGATTTTTGCACTGACAACAACGGCTAATTCATACTTGTTCATGTGCGTTACCTCCTTTTGGTCTCTGGCCCCCGGCCCTGCCGGGAACAAGGAATTAAATATATCACGAGTTAATATCATACCATATGAAACCTGTATTTTCAAGGCTTTTGTTTGATTTCCCTCACATTTTTTTCCACAGCTGTCCGGGCTATCATAATTTGATGGCCGCATCCCATACATTTCAGCCTGAAATCCGCCCCTATGCGCAGCACCTCCCATTCCTTGCTGCCGCAGGGGTGCTGCTTTTTCAGCCGTAAAATATCACCTACATGAATGTCCATATTCCCTCTCGTTTCTGCGTTTTTTTTATTCTAAAAAGAAAGAAAACCTGTAACAAATTTCTCCAAACTTACAGCTGCCCGAAAATTTCCCCGATTGCCCCCTGCACAATCAGGTCCGCCACGCCGTCTCTGGCCGTAGGCGTCTTGTTCACCAGCACAAGCTTGTTTCCATTATAATAATCTATCAGCCCCGCTGCCGGATATACCACCAGGGATGTTCCTCCGATGATAAGCACATCCGCATTTTTAATGAAACTGATGGACTCCGACAAAACCTGCTGGTCCAGCCCTTCCTCATACAGCACTACATCCGGCTTTATCGGGCCGCCGCAGGCATCGCATACCGGCACGCCTTTTTCCCTGCGGATATAATCCACATCGAAGAACTTCCCGCACCTCTCGCAGTAATTGCGCAACGTAGAGCCGTGGAGCTCCAACACCTTTTTGCTCCCTGCTGCCTGATGCAGCCCGTCAATATTCTGCGTAATGACCGCTTTCAGCTTTCCTTCCTTTTCCCATTGGGCTAGTTTATAATGGGCCTTGTTGGGCTCCGCTTCAAAGCCAATCAGTTTATCCCTGTAAAACCGGTAGAATTCCTCCGGCTTATTCCTGTAAAAAGTATGGCTCAATATGGTTTCCGGCGGGTAATCATATTTCTGGTGGTATAAGCCGTCCACACTGCGGAAATCCGGTATCCCACTCTCCGTAGACACTCCTGCCCCGCCGAAAAAAACGATGTTGTCGCTGTCCGCTATCCATTGCTTTAACTGTTCTATCTGGTTCATTGTCCGCCTCCTGTTCTCTGCTATAACCATCACATTCCGGTCTTTCAGTTCCCTACCCCATTAAATCATACTCAATGATACCTCACTAGTCAATAGCTTTGCTTCTTACATGTACATAAAACCTACATAAAACAATGAGCATAAGCTTGTCTAAATTTTTGGACTAACTGTCCAATGCATAATGCGAAAATATGAAATATAATAGTTTTACATTGATTCAGTTTTGGTTATATTAGTTGCCTGAAAATCTGTAAATGAATGCATAGACATAAATAATATAACAGGGATGAATAATAAGAAATGGGATAAAAGGCTTCCATTGAAAGATTAATTTTTTTGTGATACGATAATGGCACAGAAAAGTTTTGTGCCAAAAGACAATTTTAAGGACAGGTAAATAATAAGTGGCAAATGGACAAAACAAAGAAGAAAAAAGACTATTTATTTTGAGTCACATACAAGAGATGTGTTACTTTGATGATGAATTTATGACAAAGTGTTTCGAAGACTATCCAACGGGCGTAGAACTAATGCTTCGCATTATTATGAACAACAACACTTTGGTGGTAAAAGAAGTACAGGTACAATCCGTTATAAAGAATCTGCAGGGGCGTTCTATTAGAATGGATGTTAAAACAGCTGATTTGCAAAAGAAACAATATGATGTTGAAATGCAAAAGGCTGACAGTGGGGCAAAGCCAAAACGTGCAAGATACAACAGTAGTTTAATGGATGCTATTGCAATTCTTCCGGGAGATGATACAGAACTGCTTCCTGAAACATATGTAATATTTATTACAGAAAACGATGTACTGGAAGGAAAACTTCCTATTTACCATATTGAAAGAACAATCAAGGAGAATGGGATATTATTTGATGATAAGGCACATATCATATATGTGAATGGAGAAATTCAAGATGACACTCCACTTGGACGCCTAATGCAGGATTTAAGCTGCTCCAACCCGGATGATATGAATTATGAAGAATTGGCAAACAGGGCAAGATATTTCAAAAAAGATACGGAAGGGCAGAAAGTTATGAGTAAGATTGTAGAACAAATTGTAAATTATGAGAAAATTGAAGCGGCAAAGCGTATGCTGGAAAGGGGAAAGCTAACCAAGGAAGAAATCTCTGAAGATTTGGACTTGCCGTTATCCATTGTAGAAAGCTTAGAGAATCATTTGCAGCTTGTATAAATGACGGTAATCCTATGCAGGCAGGCATTTGCCCACAAGGCATGCCGTCCGTTGAGCTGCCCATGAAAATTGATTTTCGCATCCCTTCAAATATTCCCCACCAGAAAATCCTTCATCACCCCCATAAATTCCCGCAGCATATTATTGGCCTGCAGCAGCAATTCCGAAGGTGCCGCAATCCCATATACATCCGTATAACCGCTCTTTTTCGCGATATGGGTTGCGCGGAAAATGTGAAAATTGTTCGTCACAATGCCCACCGAATCCTTCTCTTTATCCAAAAAGGCACCGCTGTAGTTAATGTTCTGGCTCGTATTGCGGGATTGGTCTTCCTTAATAATTCGTTCCGGGGAAATCCCCTGTTCTACCAGATAATCATACATCCCCTGGGCTTCGCTGATATGTTCGTCATGCCCTTTCGCCCCTGATACTATGACAATAGTGTCAGGATTCTCCGCCAAATAATCGCGGGCCTTGTCCAACCTCATTTTCAGCACACGGCTGGGCCCATGGGCTTTCATCTGTGCACCCAGCACAATAATGTAATCCAGCCCCTCCTTCCCCTTCGCCCCAAAACCGCTCACAATCATTCCTTCCACCATCACAAACAGCGCACACCCCAGACAGAACAATATAAGGAATCCTCTCCTTATCCACACCGGGATATGGGGAATCAGAATCCCCTTCTTCATACAGATGGCCCACCCAATCAATGCCACCCCCATAATCAGCCAGATAAAATAAAAATTCGTTCCATGGATAGCCACAATCCCAATAGCCAGAAAGTATATAATAAACAATACCCCCAACACAACCGCCAATTTCCCCATACGCCTCATCTTCGTCCTCCCTTATATCCAATATCATATCGCAAAAGCCCTCTTGCATCCATGTCATATCTCAAAAGCTCCCTTGCGGCAATTTATTTTATCTTTCTATATACTACTATACCCCCAGACCCCCAAAAGGAAAAGCACCAATTCACCGCCCAAGGGCCCAACCACCAGCTCAGCTGGTGGAATGGGGAAGCCCCCCTGGGGCAAAACCTTTGCGTTTCCGCCTAAAGGCGGTCTAGCAAACCGTTCTTTCTTTAC
>JAETTM010000142.1 GCA_021769135.1 Lachnospiraceae bacterium
CACGCCAAACGCATGAATGAATAAAGTATGAACAATTCATAAATCTATGTTATAATCAGCCTAAAAGGATGGGATTATTTATGAAAACACTTTTAGACTATGTAAGTACAGTGACGGATGCCAGGCAGGAAAAAAAGGTTTTGCATAAAATGATGGATATTATTATGCTTGTCTTTTTTGCCATGCTCGCAAATGCGGATGATTGGGTGGAAATGGAAGTGTTTGGGAAAGAACACGAGACCTTCCTGCGAAATTATCTGGAACTCCCAAACGGGATTCCCTCCCATGATACGATTCAGAGAGTTTTTGCAATGGTGCCATCGGAATTTCTGGAAAACTTCCAGAAAAGGTGGAATGAAATGTTAAGCAGCGATGAAGGAGACAAAATAAAAAAGCTGCTTGCGATTGATGGGAAAACTCAAAGGGGGAATGGGAGTAAAAACCAGAAAGCCAACCACATTGTCAGCGCTGTGGATGAGAGGGGGTTTTGTCTGGGACAGAAACGAGTGGAGGAAAAAACGAACGAGATTAAGGCGATCCCGGAACTGCTTGACTGCTTGAATATAAAAGGAACCATTATCACAACGGATGCCATGGGGACACAGACAGCGATTGTAAAAAAAATCCGGCAGAAGAAGGCGGATTATGTACTGGCGTTAAAGGCAAACCAGGGAAATCTTTTAGAAGATGTCAGACTATATTTTTCAGACAGAGAATTTTTGAAAAAAAGCGCTTATAAAAAGACAATAGAAAAGGCAAGGGGGAAAACCGAGAAGAGGGAGTATTGGCAGACGGACGACATATCGTGGTTAAGCCAGAAAAAGGAATGGGCGGGGTTAAAGACAATCATCCTGACGCGAAATACAGTAACCGGAACCGATGGGGAAACGCATACGGAGGAAAGGTATTTCATAAGCAGTCTGCCGGTAGAAATTGAAGAAGCGGCAAGAGCTGTGAGGGGGCATTGGATAGTAGAGAGTTACCATTGGCATCTGGATGTGACATTCCGGGAAGATGGGAACCATACATTAGAAAAACAGGCATCTTATAATTTGAATATTATGAGGAAGCTGTCACTAAACATATTAAAGCTGATCGAAGTAGGAAGCAAGGCTATCAGTCTGAAGAAAAAGCGTTTTGCAATCGGTACCAATCCAGAAAAGCATCTGAAACAGATTATGAATGTGTAAATTTTATCCAGACATAAGGGTTTAGTTGGAAAACATATTCATGCGTTTGTCGTG
>JAETTM010000081.1 GCA_021769135.1 Lachnospiraceae bacterium
GTATATGTTCACTCATCTACACATCTCCTTTCCACTTATATTATATCACTGTATAAATATTGGGAAAAGTTTGTTACGCCCCGAGGGGCGGGGAATTATACCCACTCTCATTAAAAGCAACAATATTTTCTTTGTTCAGCACAAAATCATAATAGTTTAAATCTTCTCTTTTGGTCCACCCAATCCGATTCCAAAACGCATTCCCTACATCATTTTTTGTAAAAGCAATCAAGGAAATCTTGCTGATATTCTCCTTTTTCAATGCCTCCATGGCAAATACCACCATCGACTTCCCGATTCCCCGCATCCGGTAATCCTGACGGACGCACACATGATACATGCATCCCCTCCTTCCGTCATGCCCGCAAAGAATAGCCCCCACTATCTTTCCATCCTCGACCGCCACCACGCTTGTGCCGGGATTCCTCTGCAGAAAACGTTCCACCCCTATTCTGGAATCATCAATGCTGCGGATTGCAAATCCTTTGATGCTCATCCAAAGGTCATACACTCCTTCATAATCTTCTATTGTCATCGTCCGTATCATAATTTCCCTCATTTCCCCGTACTAAAGATTCAGTCCTTTGTCCTCTTCACAGCCCATCATAAGGTTCAGACACTGTACCGCCGCCCCTGACGCCCCTTTTCCCAGATTGTCAAAATGCGCCGTAAGCACCATCCTCTCCTCGTTTCCCGTCACATAGATTTTAAGGCCATCCCACCCGGAGCAGCAGTTCCCCGCCATCATGCCTCCTTCCAGCTTTTCCTCCGCACCGGCTTCCATCACTTTTATGAACTTCTGCCCTTTATAGTATTCCCTGTAAAAAGCCCGCAGTTCATCCAATGCGGCATTTTTTTTCAAAAAGTCGGCATATACCGGTACCGAAACAACCATTCCGCTGTAATAATCCGCCACAATAGGGGAAAATAACGGTTTCCTGGCCAATCCGGCGACCTCCTTCATCTCCTTTAAATGCTTATGGTTCTGTGAAAGCGCGTATTCCCTGGGCGCATCCAATTCAGGGCTCCTTTTTCCCGTTCCTTCATACTGGGCAATCATCTTCTTCCCGCCCCCGCTGTATCCTGTCAGGGAAAATGCGGAAAAAGGATAATCCTTCCCCAGCACCCCTTCCGCCACCAGCGGATAAACCAAAGAAATAAAGCCCGTAGCATGGCATCCGGGAATTGCAACCCGTTTCCCTTTAACCACCGCCTGTCTGTGTCCGGAAGAAAGCTCCGGAAACCCATATGCCCATCCCGCTTCCGTCCTGTGGGCTGTAGAAGTGTCTATCACCCTGACCTTCTCGTTTTCCACCAGCCCTACCGATTCCTTAGCCGCAGCATCCGGCAGACACAAAAAAACAATATCGGCAGAATTAATCAGCTTCTTCCTCTCGTTTACATCTTTCCGCAGTTCCTGTGAGATTGGCAGTATTTCAATGTCTTCCCTTCCTGCAAAGCGTTCGTGAATCCGCAGGCCTGTCGTTCCTTCGCTGCCGTCGATAAATATTTTTGTCCTCATCCCGAACCTCCATTCTGATTCCTGTAAGCAATCGGCCAGATACCTCCGTTCCTGCTGACATCTCTCTTTTGTTTCGTGCCTTTTAAAATAATACACTTTTCTGTCAAAAATCTCAACTATTTGCGGAATATTTTTTTCCTTATAAGATCCGATTTTCCAACGTCTTCCATGTGTACGTTTTACCGCTTCCGGACCCTGTAAGGGCATCCGAGCCGTTAGCAAGAATAAATATACACTATATCAGAATTTTATGCAATACTTTTTCTCGTTAAGCCGTTTGTTCTCCCTTGTATAATTTTTTATGCAAAATTTGTTCTTGCAATTATCCCAGCAATGGTGTATATTGTTTTGAGTACAAACAAGTCAATGCCCCACTGCGCAACAGCTTGGGGATTTGGCCCCTGCGGCGGCTATTTCCGCAGGAATCAACTGAATTTTGGAGGCAAATATAATGAAAGAAAAAGTAGTTTTAGCTTATTCCGGCGGACTAGATACTACCGCTATCATCCCCTGGTTAAAGGAGAATTTCGATTATGAGGTTATCTGTGTCTGCGTAAACTGCGGGCAGGGTGAAGAATTGGACGGCCTGGAGGAAAGGGCCAAATTCTGCGGCGCTGCAAAATTATACATAGAGGATGTTACCGACGAGTTCTGCGACGAGTACATCATGCCCTGCATACAGGCCCATGCCGTATATGAAAACAAATATTTGCTGGGCACTTCCATGGCCAGGCCGCTGATTGCAAAAAAGCTGGTGGAGATTGCCCGCAAAGAAGGAGCCACCGCAATTTGCCACGGCGCTACCGGAAAGGGGAACGATCAAATCCGTTTCGAACTGGGCATCAAGGCCCTTGCCCCTGACCTGAAAATTATCGCCGCCTGGAGGAACGATAAGTGGACCATGGATTCCCGCGAATCCGAAATCGAATACTGCAAGGCCCACGGCATCGACCTTCCCTTTTCCGCGGATTCCTCTTACAGCCGTGACCGCAACCTATGGCATATCAGCCACGAAGGGCTGGAACTGGAAGACCCGGGAAGCGAGCCTAATTTCGAGCATCTGCTCGTACTGAGCACCACTCCTGAAAAAGCGCCCGATGAAGGGGAATACGTGACCATGGCTTTTGAAAAAGGGGTTCCTGTTTCCTTAAACGGCAAGGCGATGAAGACCTCAGATATTATCCGTGAACTCAATACGCTGGGCGGCAAACACGGCATCGGTATCGTGGATATCGTAGAAAACCGTGTGGTAGGCATGAAATCCAGAGGCGTATATGAAACCCCCGGCGGAACTATCCTTTATGAGGCCCATCAGCAGCTGGAGGAGCTTATCCTGGACAGGGATACTTATGCCCTGAAAATTGACATGGGAAATAAATTGGCGCAAATTGTCTACGAAGGCAAATGGTTCACCCCTTTGCGCGAGGCAGTACAGGCTTTTATAGAATCCACCCAGAAATACGTGACCGGCGAAGTAAAGTTCAAGCTTTACAAAGGCAACATCATTAAGGCGGGAACCACTTCCCCCTATTCATTGTACAATGAAAGCATCGCCTCCTTCACCACGGGCGATTTGTATGACCATCATGATGCGGAAGGGTTCATTAATCTGTTCGGGCTCTCCAGCAAAGTCCGCGCCATGAAAATGCAGGAAGCGGAAGGCGGTAAAAAATAATCGGGTTCTTAGTGCAAGTTCTAAAACCTTCGGCAGCCTAATCCCGCAATAAGATGAAGATAGCCTCCGGGAAGTTCCTTTGCAGCTGTGCAAACAGCTGCAAAGGAACTTCCCGAAGGCTATGATTAACCAAAGGAGTATACAAATGGATGTAATTACCCTGCTACTAACATATTTTATCGGCATCAACCTGGCCGGCTTGTTTTTCATGGGTCTGGACAAATACAGGGCCAGGAAAAATTTATGGCGGATACCCGAGTCTACCCTTTTCATTGTGGCAATCATCGGCGGAAGCATCGGCAGCATTATCGGCATGCACCTGTTCCGCCATAAAACAAGGCACTGGTACTTTCTTTACGGCCTACCGGCTATCCTGGCTTTGCAGATTGCGCTTTTTTTCGCGATTATGCATTCCCCGATACAGATTCAGATTATGTGATCCTTTAAAAAATCAATCTATAAGGTTACAATAACCCCTCCGTCATTGGCATACAGGCTGCTGATTCCCGCCGTATCCATAACGAGCACATCCTTTACCTTTATCTCTTTCAGGATGGCATTTTTCACCAGCTCCGCCCTGTCCGGACAATTGCAATGGGTAATAATCAACCGCTTGCCCTCCGTGTCCGTAGCTTCCTTAACCAGGGTTTCCGCCATCTTCGCAAGCCCTTTCTTAATGCCTATGGCCTGCCCCCTTTGGACAATTTCCCCTTCCTGCCCTTCCATCAACGGTTTCACGCTCAATGTAGTGGCCACCAATGCTTTTACACCGGAAAGACGGCCATTTTTCCTAAGGGTTTCCAGATTATCCAAAACAAAAAATGTTTTCATGCCGTCGCGGAATTTTTCCAGTTCCTTTACTATCTCATCAAAAGAAAAGCCCGCCTCTTCCAGTTCCATGGCCTTAAAGGCAATCTGCGTCTCTCCGCCGCTGGCTG
The DNA here is from genome assembly GCA_021769135.1 of Lachnospiraceae bacterium. GTDB lineage: Bacteria > Bacillota > Clostridia > Lachnospirales > Lachnospiraceae > Kineothrix. Next base: position 4,136 of record JAETTM010000081.1, read on the forward strand.
AATGGGAATCGCATACGTAAATGTCCTTTTTCCCGTATTTCTCCACATATAAATTCTTCCCCAACACTGCACTGTTATAGCTTCCGCTTAACTTGGAGGATAATGTTACGACATACACATGATCCGCGTCACAATCATAGGCTTCCATATAACTCTCCGGGGAAGGGCAGGACGATTTTGGGCATGTAGAACACGCAGCTACCTTTTCCAGAAATTCTTTCTGGTTAAAGTTTTCATCATCCATAATCCGGTAATCGCCTACTTCTATTCCTAAAGAAACAATTTCAAACCTCTCATCCTTTTTGTACATCGGCGGCAATTCACCACAACTGTCCAATATGATTTTATAGCTCATTTCAATAACCGTGCCTTTCCCTAAAGTATAGTACACCAAGAACAGTTATTACCGTTCTATATGGTTTTGATTACTACTTATAATAACACGGTTAACCGTCTCTTGTAAAGGGGGTTTTGCTTATTCCTGCACGTTAATGATTACTTTCATGGTGGTTTCCCTGTTCTCATCGATATACTGATAAGCTTTCAAATAGTCTTTAAAAGGGAATGTTTTGGAAATCAAAGGCCTAAGGTGGACTTTCCCTTCATTCACCAGCCTGATTGCGCCCAGATAATCTTCATGGCGGTACATCATTGTGCTCTTGATATCCAATTCATGGTCATTCGCCACGGCCAAATCCACCTCGGCCATCCCTGCAAAAACAGCTACAAGCACAATAACGCTCCCTTTTCTGGCATGCTTAATCGCCTGGCCCATAGTGATATTATTTCCGGCGCAGTCATAAATCACATCCGCCTTATCCGGCCCGAAGGCTTCCAGCATAGCTTCCCCGAAATCTTTTCCTCTCGTATTCACGCAAACATCTATCCCGCACTCTTTTGCTTTATCCAGCCTAAGGTCGCTCACATCCGTAATCATCACTTTGGCGGCCCCCATTCCTTTCGCAGTCTGCGCCACCAGATTTCCTATGGGCCCTGCCCCGATAACCACAATGTTCATCCCTTTCACATCGCCCATCTGCCTTACCGCATGCACGGCCACTGCCAGCGGCTCTATCATAGCCCCTTCTTCAAAAGACATATCCTCCGGTATCGGCGTCACTTTGGAAGCATCCACTGCAAAAAACTCGGAAGCCGTGCCCGTAGTCTGGAATCCCATAACTTTCAGTTCTTCGCAAAGATTATATTTCCCATGCCGGCACGGATGGCATTTTCCGCAATAAACCTGAGGTTCTATCGTCACCTTCTGCCCTACATGGAATCCCGTCACATTCTTCCCTAACTCCACAATTTCCCCTGAAACCTCATGCCCCTGCGTTACCGGGTAAGAAGTAAAGGGGTGTTTCCCGTGATACACATGAATATCCGAACCGCAAATACCGATATTCATAATTTTCACCAATACTTGATCGTTCCCCGCCGCCGGTATTGGAATCTCACGGAATTCAATTTCTTTTGGCGCTGTCATAACCTGCTGCAACATTCTGTATCCCTCCTAATCCATCCAAGAACTTTTATAAAGTATTTTATTAAAGTAATTATATTATCGCTTATGCACCGGCATTTGTCAATCCCATTATGCTTAAAATTACGGGAATAAATGGAAAGGATAAGCTACACGCGGGGAAATTGCAGATGAAAAAAATATTTGGCCGCACCTACTGCCGACGCTTCCTTCCGATAGCTGCAGTTCTTCAAATATCCTACCTCCTGTTCAAACCGGTTATACTTTAACACCTTTTCCGCTAATTCCACCATATATCCGTCCAGATACCCCCCTACATCTCCGCCCAAAATGATATCGGTATCGAAAATCATACGGATATTGGAAATCAGCATTGCCAGATTTTCCAGATATTCCTCCCACAATTTATCCGCCTCTTCATCCTTCCCCAAAGACTGCATAAACGCATCCAGGCTGCATTCCCCGTTCCGGGTCAGCACGCTGGCCGCGCAGTAGGCATCCGCACAGCCCTCCTTCCCACAGTAGCATTTCTTTCCATGGGGAACTAAAAGCATGTGGCCGAATTCCCCCGCTTTCCGGCTGCGCCCGGGAAACAGCCTGCCGTCCACGCTAATTGCCCCGCCCAATGTATTGTTCAAAGACAAATAGACCACATCCCCTTTCTCTTCCGGGTTCTCCGCCATCATCGCCGCATTGGCATCATTTTCAAAATATACCGGCACTTCCAGCAGCTGCTCTATCATCCTTAAATTAAAATTCTCCACCCCGAGGGCATGGGATTTTGCCAGGGAATGCTCCCTCTCATTGATAATCCCCGGAAGGGATATGCCAACCCCGAGAAGCCTTTCCACCGGCACTTCCCCTTCATAAAAATTCCGCACTTTCTCCACCAAATCCCTGCAATAGGACAACTCCGGACGGAAATCGAAGCGGGCCCTTAACTGTTTGACCACCTTCCCCCCCAGGTTCACCAGGACCATCCCGATATGATGCGCCGTAACGTCCACACCCGCCGCATAATAATAATCCTCATTCAGGGAAATGCTCCTGGCCTTCCTGCCGCCGGTGGACTCCATTTCCCCCACTTCCACCACAAGCCCGATTTTCATCAGTTCATTGATATTGGACAAGACTGTGGGCATGCTTAAATCCAGCTCCTTTGCCACATCCGACTTCGTTGTGCTTTCCCTGTTCAGCATAAAGTGCAGAATCCTGCGACTCGCTTTATTTTTTCTCTCCACTGATTGTTCCATGACACCTGTCCTTTTTACTTTGCCTATTTTCCATTCCTTTCGATGCACTTTATTATAACAGCGGGCATCCTCTGGCTGCAAGATTTTTCGCAACATCCATCCCATGAAAAGTAACAGTTCAGCCCGGCAAATTTTCTGGAATCCGGCTATACTTTTTCCATGGGATAGCGTATAATGGGGTCAGCGACAAACCGGAATATTATGGAGGGATAAAGCAATGTTAGAATTTAGATATGATACGCAATTATTGATTGAGGGCGAAAACCTTGACGAAGATGCTATAAGCGAACATTTTACAAATAATTTTAAAGGTGATTGTTTATTGGCGGTTGGAGATGAGGAAATGATAAAAATACATTTTCATACAAATGAACCGTGGAGAGTTCTTGAATATTGTTCATCTTTAGGTGAAATCTATGATATTGTCATCGAAGATATGGATAGGCAGTCGCGATGTCTAAAAGGTTAAATGCAATACATTACAGAAAAGAGGCCCTTATGAAAACCTATCAAATATCCGATTTAAAAAATTTTATGAATAAGCTGCTCCTTTCCGATGCCTTTGACTGCTTTCTTTTAGAGGAAGGCATCATTGTCACCGCCAACACGTTTCAGGTTGACGGCCATATCCGGAAAGAATTCTATACAAAAGAAGAGCAGGAGGATGAATCCCTCTGCCCTTACGATTTTTCTTTATGGAAAGATATGCGCCCCTTGTGTTTCCAGCTGATAAAAGGAAAGCGCACGCCCTTAAGCTTCAAGTTCGTGCTTCTCCTGTTCCCCGGACATATGGGCAAAATATTGGAAAAGGGCGGATTTTCCGATAACGGGAGCTTAGTCCGCGCTTTCACCCTGACCATAAAATATGACGGAACACATGCCACGCTGATTACCGGCCTTTCCACCAATACCTTTATGATGGATAAAACGCCGGAACAGCTATGGGATGATGCATTCCGCAGATTTATGGATAACCGCCAGATTTCCTGGGAAGTAATATAGTCACTTATTTTTTCATCTTCGGGTTAAAGACCAGGCTGGCCAGGTATCCGAACACCAAAGCCGCACAAGTTCCCACTGCCCCGGCTTTCAACCCGCCCTGGAAAATCCCGATGAATCCGTTGCTGTCCACCGCTTCCTTGACGCCCTTCATCAACACATTTCCAAAGCCCAGCAGCGGCACCGATGAGCCTGCCCCGGCAAATTCCTGAAAGGGCTCATAGATGCCGAAAACGCTGATTACCGCTCCAAGGCAGACTAACAGCACCATAATCCGCCCTGGCATCATCTTTGTTTTTTCCATTAATATCTGCACAAGGGCACATATCAGCCCTCCCACCCAAAACGCATTTAAATAATCCATAAAATATCCTCGCCTTTCTCTGCTTTATTCCGATTAGTGGATTTTTTATTTGAATTTATTATGCGTTTTTTTATTGCAGATTATTCCAATGTTTAATTATCTGTCACTCTTTCCCACATCTCCATTCCTTTCACCATGCTCACTTTCAGCCCGTAAACCACTTCCTCCTCCGGCTGCAGGATTTTCAGCGTGCCGTCTTCCCGCATTTTCTTTCTGCCGTCGGGATGGCAGTTTCCCGGCTCCAAGCCCAGCACATAATCCCTCATGCCCATCATTTTCCATTGGGTAAAATAATTCAGGTTGTTGCTGTCAAAGGAAATCATAAGCCCCTGCCCTTCTTCCGGCTGGAAAATCCCGGCTTTCCCCTCGCCGCTAAAACGGTGGTAATAGCATTGTTCCTCGAACCCCGCCTCCGGCTTCTGCATTCGGTTCCATTCATCCAGCCCCTGGGCTGCCCTTTCATTTCTGGCTTCCACATGGCTGGAAGGAATATAAACAAGCGATTTTTCCGACAAAAGCGGATAACCCATATTCATATGGTAGAGCACTTCCACGGGATAAGCCCTATCCCCTTCATTTTTTATCCTGTCCTCTATTTCAATAGTATCCGAAGTCAGGGAACACCGCAGCGTCCGGTTCAGCGTCAGCTTATGGGAAAACAGCCTGGCATCCGTCACCTTTGCATGAATCCTGATTTCCTTTTCATCCCTTTCCCAATAAATATGCTCCGCCGGGGTATTGCCGATGCTGCCATGGAGAGGAAGCTCCTCGCCCTCATCCACGCAGGGGCTTCCCGCGTTCGTCAGCCCACAGGTAGTTAAAAAGCCGGCGGTAAAAGATTTTAAAAAACCCTCACCCCTATCATCGTAAAAAGCTGGCGCCACATACCCGCAAGGGGAAAAATAGCCCATATTCATCCCCTTAAAGCTTAAACGCGCTATATCCGCCGCCCGGTCGGCGGAAACGGTAAATTCCAGCCCTCTGCCGTTCCTTACTTGCAAAAGCCGCATTCCGTCTCCCCGGCCCCCAATCAGCCTATACTCCTCCACGCCGCAAAACTGATTCTCATGCCCGATATACTGATTCATCCTTTTTCTCCTTTCTCCATCTGCTTATCCATCATGAACGAATAGGATAGTTGGTGCTCTTCCAGTTCCTGCCTCTCTTCAAAAATCCCCCCGCTTTCCAGCTTCAGGGTACGCTGCGCCACCAGCCATGTATCCAGAGGGTTTACCGATAGCAGAACAATGGCAATCCCTTTATCCAGAAGCTGCTCCAGCATCTCCCAGATAAACCTGCGGTGGGGCATATCTGCCCCCATGAAAGGCTGTATCAGGAAAGCTACCCTGGGTTTCTGCAGTCCAATCCTCGTATACACCAGCTCATATTTCTGCCGCTGTGAAAGTTCCTCCACCGGCAGGTCGAATACCTCTTCCCCAAGGATTGGCGCATATTCCCGTCGGATGCTGGCCCTGATTTTCTTTCCCCTCCAAACATCCGGCATCCGCCTGGCCAGTCCCATGCATAGATTGTCCATATAGCTCATCTCCGGAAAAATCATAGTATCGGCAGGCTCTGCCGATACCACAGCAATCTCCCTATCCATAGAAATTCTTCTTTTCCGCCCGTCCATGGTAATTCTGCTGTTTTCCCCTGTCAGGAATAAAATGCAGGCCTGCAATATCTGATTGTCCTGAGTCTGCAGCGTCACGCACTCCCCTTCCCTGACGGAAAAGGAAAGCCTTTGAAACATAACGTTTCCGGGCAGCTCCCCTTCCAGATAAATTTCCTTCCCAGCCTTATGCAGATGTCTGTTTTCCGGATACCCCCATACATTCCTGTCATATCCCTCCAGGCATTCCTGCAGATTTTTCCTGTCCATCTCCGTTTCCTGCACAATTTTCTGCAGCCGCCCATTGCATAAAAATCCTACCCTGTTGCAAATATGCAGTATTTCCTCAAAATGGGAGCTGATGTAAAAAAAAGAGAAACCTTGTTTTGTATAATACCGTATAATCTGGTAAAGCTTGGCCATTTCTTTTTCACTAACAAAAATACTGATTTCATCCAATACTATCATGCGGTAACCCATAACCACAGCCTTCAAAAGCTCTACCACCACCCTTTCAAACGCTGACAGGTTTTCTATCCGGGTATCCGCTGAAATCTCCATGCCGATATCTTCCATAAAAGGCGCCAGCTGCTTTTTTAGCACGGACATTTGCAGCACATATTGCCGAAACCCCTGCCGGAGCACGAAAATATTATCCGCTACAGTCATGCCGTTCACCAGGCGGTTTTGAGCCTGTATAATGCTTACCCTGTTGTTTCTTTTCAGCGACCCCCTCCAGGAATTCACCAGCTCCCCATTATAATAAATATACCCGTCATAAAGCGGCGGGTTGCATTGCAAAAGTTTTAAAATGGCATTCTTTCCATGGGCGTTAACCGGTATCAATCCCATCACTTCCCCAGCATAAATCTGTAAATTGAAATTTTCCAGCTTCTTTATGCCCTGCTCCATATATGTAACCCGCTCCATGCGAAATATCTCCTGTCTCATATGAACCGCCAAGCCCTTTCTGAAAATTACCGTCCTTTTCTCAAACCGTTACAATGGGCAGCGTTACTTCCACATCCGTTCCTTTCCCCCGGATGGAATAAACATGCATACCGTATTCTTCCCCGAACAGCAGATGAATCCGGTTATTCACATTTACCAGAGCGATGCCACCTTTTTTCTCCCCACATTCCGCCAACGCTTTCCCGCCTCTGCCCAACTGCCTGTTCAGCTTGGCAAGGGTCTGTTCATCCATCCCCACGCCGTCATCCGAAATGCGGATAATCAGCCGCTTATCCGTTAGTTCGAACCGGATGGTCAGATTGCCCGTTCCGATTTTCAATTCCGTTCCATGGATAATGCTGTTTTCCAGCACCGGCTGCAGCGTCAGCTTGGGAATCCTGCAGTTCATAATATTTTCCCTGTTCTCTTCCTCATAAAGGATGTGAAGTTTCAGCCGACTGCCGAAACGGTATTGCTGAATCAAAAAGTAAGTTTCACAGTTATCCAGTTCTTCTTCCACGGACACAAGGTTTTCCACTTTAGTAATCGTATAGCGGAAAAATTTTGCCAGCGCTTCCGTCATATCCGCAATGTTATCCATCCCCGCAATCAATGCCTCTCCCCGGATACTTTCCAGCGTATTATACAGGAAATGGGGGTTAATCTGGTTCTGTAATGCCAGATACTGAGCCTGCCTTTTATTCAAATCCATCATCTCCGGGGATTTCAGCACCTGTTCCAGCCGCCCGATTTCTGCCTCCATGACCGGAGTCAGCATTTCTTCCTCAAAAAGGCGGCGGTCCGGTAAAATATAGCCGTCCAGGATACGCTGCATGGTCATCTGCGTCCTCCTATAAGGGCGCACTATCCAAAACCAGAATGCCGCGATAAAGCCCATCATAAATATTGAAAGGACCACTATATGCCATAGAGGCGCTTCCCCTCTGAAAAACAGGATGCATTGAATGATAATCTGCAGAATGCAAAATAAAAGTATTGAGGCGACAAAAACGAAGATTCTGTTTGAAATATAATTCCACCAGTTCCTTTTCTCCATATATAATCCCACACTATTCCATTCTCCCATGCCGGGAATCGCGGAGTTTTATCCATACAGCTTCCGATAGGCCGCCGGTTTCAGCCCTGTGGCTTTTTCGAAATTATGGGTAAAATGTTTCAAATCATTATAGCCCACCCTTCGGCAGATTTCCGCAACCGGGCAATTGTCTTCCCGCAGCAATATTTTTGCCTGCTCCATCCTTACGCCGGTCAGATATTTGGCAAACCCTTCCCCTTCCTCTTTCTTAAAAAGAGCGCTGAAATAAGTGCTGCTCAACCCCACCGCGCTGCTGACTTCCTCCTGGGTAATCGGCTCCTGATAATGATTCAATATATATTGCTTGGCCTGGCGAATCGGGCGCACCATATCCCCCTCACGCTGCTGTACCAGTTCCCGGATATAATCCTCCTGTAACCGGGAAAGCGTCCGAAACAAGGCATCCTGGCTGCCGCATCGCCTGCATCTGTCCGAAAAGCGCTGCAGTTTTTCCCTTCTATCCCTTGGCTCCACCTGGCTTAAAAATAAGCCGCCGCAGGAGCTTACCAGTTCAAATACCTCATACCCGCGCACATCCTTTACCTCTGCCACGCCTTTAATGACTTGCTCCACCGCTTTCTTTGCTTCTTCCTGACTCATGATTTCAATAGCATGAGTAACGGTCCTCAAATATTTTTCCAGCAGGCTTTTTTCGTGCAAAGCGGAAGACCCCTCCGGTACATAATCCAATAAACGCCCTGTTCCTTTTATCAGACGTTCTTCGATAATCATGGAAGCCTCTGCCAATGATTTCCCCATTTCTGAAGGCTCCGTCACAATGCTCCCGACCGCCATGGAAAAGCAAATTTCCCCATACAGCTTTTTACCGCTTTCCAGCTGGTTTAAACAGTCCTTCAGGATGCGCCTGATTTCTTCCCTACGTTCTTCCGCATAGTTCAGGATACCGATATATCCGCCCCATTCCTGCTCTTTACAAAGCATGGCAAAGCACTTATGCCTCAGGCTGCTCTCCAGAAGCCTCCCGGAACGCTCTATCACAATATTTTTGCCTTCTTCCCCCAATTCCTCTTCGGAACTGTCGATTTTCAGCCAAATACCCTGGAAACAGCCAGGACGGACTTCCAGATAATATTCTTCCTGCAGCGTCTCCAGCGAAAGCCCCTCTTCCTTTTGCTCCATCAGCCTTTCCAACAGGAGTTCCCGCAGCCTGCGCACATTATTTTTACTTTTCCGGGCAAGCTGCTGTTTATCTTCATCTTCCATATGGCGGGTTTCGATTTTTGCACGCAGCCGTTCCAGAGTGGATGTCAGCTCCGCTTTATTAATAGGCTTTAACAGGTATTCCCCCACGCCGTATTTAATAGCGCTTTTCGCGTATTCAAAATGAGCATATCCGCTGATAATAATAACTTCCAGTTCCGGCATGCTTTTCTTCACTTTTTCAATCAATTCCAGGCCGCTGCAGCCCGGCATCCTGATATCTGTAATCAGGATATCCGGGCGCTCTTCTTTTACCAGTTGCGCAGCCTCCAATCCGTTATGGGCAACGGCCACCACTTCCATGCCCAGTCTTTCCCAATCCACCAGGGCCTCAATGAGCCGGCAGATTCTCTCTTCATCATCTGCAATCATTACTTTTTGCATGGATTCTCCCATCTGGCTCTTTTATTTTGCAGGCGGATATTCGTTGCAAAGCAGGCGGTAAGGCTTCTCATCTTCCTCTATCTTCGGGAAGCGCCCCATTTTTTCATAGAAACGGTTGTCCGTATTATCGTCATTGCACTGGCTCACTTCCCCGATTAACACTGCCCCTGTTCCTTTTTCCACATTAAAATCATGATACAAATAGGGTTGGATGCTAATGCTTTCCCCAGGCATAAGCTTCACCGGCGTTCCTGCGGGCACTACCATTTCCCTGCCGTCTTTATGAATATGTACTTCGCCTTCTTTATCCAAATCCTCATCCTTTGTGGAGTTGTATACCGTAATCAAAAGATTGCCGCCGCCCCGGTTGATGATGTCTTCCATTTTGCTCCAATGGAAATGCATAGGCGCATATTGCCCTTCTTTGATATACAGCAGCTTCTCCGCATAAGTCTTTTTATATTTATCCTTCATCTGCTGATTACCGTTACGGATGGTTATCAGGGAAAATCCCATCTTCTCGAAATTACCCATGCCGTAATCGGTAATATCCCATCCCAGCATATTATCCCGGATTTCATCATAATCATGTCCTTTCTCCTGCCACTCTTCCGGTGTAAAATGGCAAAACGGAGGCAGGGAAAAACGATAATCGTTAATCATCTTCTCCATCTCTTTTAATGCTGCATTCACTTCGCTTCTTTTCATAGCACATCTCCTATTCTGTTATGTTTAATCACTGCCGGATGCTTTTTCCTTCCGGACCTCAATGGGGAAATAGCCGCATGCTTCCCGCCTGCAGCTATTTCCTTATATTAAGTGATTCCTATTATACACCATTCTTTATTATTTTCACACCCGAATCTTATTTTGTAAGTACGGAAACGCCCGTATCGGTTACTGCGCCGCCAAGGGATTCTCCCTCCAACGCTTTCACGCAGGCTTCTACGCCCATAGAGCCCATCACATCCGGATTCTGTGCCATAGTGCAAAGCAAATAACCATCACCAATCAAATTCATTATAGCATCGGATTTATCAAACCCTACGCCCACAATAGCGGAATTGCCGGAAGCCTTGATGGCATTGCCCGTTCCTGTGGTAGAGCCTTCGTTGCATCCGAAGATGCCTACTACGTTCTGGGTAATATAATTCTCCGCAATCGTCTGGGATTTG
>JAETTM010000082.1 GCA_021769135.1 Lachnospiraceae bacterium
AAGTATATGCAGGATGCATTGGAACGGAGAGAGGCAGCCGCATAAGGGTATTTTGTGGGCTAAAGTATTGATTTTTCAAGGTGCGAATCCCATTTTTATTGTGGGAAGTTTGAGTATGTAACATATTTCTGGAATGAATTGTCCTGCATAAGGAAAATGTCGGGCAATGTGCTCAAATCGCCGGCTGTAACTGCCGTTGTGAGACGGGTTTCAATATCATCGGACTGTACTTCGCTGACTACAACGGAAAAGCCTTCATGGTCTTTCGCATAAATTTCTGCTGCCTTTTGAATAGCGTAAACGTTGAAGTTAGGGTCCCATGTCCATACGGTAAGCGTGTTGTCATCGCCAGCAGAGCCTTCTGTTACAGCTGCCGCGTCATCAGCGGGTGCTGCTTCTTCCGGTGCTGCTTCTTCCGGTGCCGCTTCTGCTGCATCGCCTGCCCCATCATCTGCTGCTGCAGGAGTTTCATTTGTGCTGCCGCCCCCACCGGATCCACATGCAACCATGGAAACCACCATTGTGAGAGCCAGCAATGTAGAAATTAGTTTTCTTTTCATTCTTAAATTCCTCCCTATGTTTTATAGTTTATTTGTTCATTTTGCCCACTCAATATTTTTGCATAATTTCGACATCTGACAAACTATACAATTAACAGGCAATATATGAAGTAATTCTTGTATAGTATATCATACTTGTATATAATAATGTTGTTATATTCGAACCTTTTTTATGCATAATCAATCATTTATCAATATAAACCAGGAGTTTAAAGACAAAAAGAGATATAAATGGGTAATAATTACCAAAGAAATAAAAAAAATATGTGAAATTTGCCGAAAAATATATTCCGTCAACAAATGTGGAAAATGCGCCATTAAACTCGTGCCGGCATGACATTATTGAACAATTATCCCCTTATCCGGGGCTTCGCCTATATTTTCGGACTGAGAGCCGTATCCATGCAGTTTATGCTCATAATATTCAGAATTCTTCCGCCACTGCTGGGGAGAAATGCCCATAATTTCCCGAAAATTCCGGTTGAAAGTAGAAAGCGTGGGAAAACCTGACCGGCTTGCCACCACACTGACCGGGGCATCCGTACGTTTCAATTCTTCGCAACTGCGGCGTATCCTCACATGGTTGATATATTTTACCGGGCTCATTTTCATGCATTCCGCAAACACCCGCCGAAAATGGGTCTCGCTGATATGGCACATTTCCGCCAATTCCCCTATTTTAACCGGCTTTTCGGGTGCAATGCTGATATAATTCAAAGCAGGCGAAATAACCGTGCTGTTGCTTGCTATAGGAACAATATCATTTTCATCCGTTTCTTCTTTGTTCCACCGGGCAATTTGAGTAAGCAAAGCAAGCAGAAATCCTTTGACTTCCTCCTGATAGAATTCCTTCTGCTCCTTCATTGCCTGAAAAATCCTTTTAATTAAAGATGCTATTTCCCTCTGCTCCCCTGCTTGGGCCAAATGGACTTTCCGATTTGCCCTGATGGCAATCCATTCCGCCAGCTGTATATTGTTTTTATACATATCCCCTAAAAACTTATCCAAGTCAACGATGAGATATTCCCATCTTCCATCGTCCTTTTTATCGAAAATCGTCTTATGGGAAAAATTTTTCGGTATCACAGTAAACATATCGCCATGGTAAGGCAATTTTTCTTCTGTAAAAGCCATATATCCGTTCCCTGCATAACAATATCCGATTTCCATATTATTATGAAAATGAAAGGAATCGAGTTCGTTCCCGCCCCACATCGCGCCTGAGTATTCCCCCAATAAAGCTATTAACGGCATTTCCTGGGGCATTTCATAATATCTGAAGGTTGCTTTTACTTTTCTTTTTTTTGCCATATAAGATCCACGCCTTTTCCATAATTTACAGATATTTTAAAATGCTTTCTCTGCATTTCGATATTATACATATTTATGTATAAAAAAACAAGAGAAAATTTAATATCATTTTGTGCATGTTTTGTCCAATATAAGATATGGCAATTCCCAATTTCCCTCCCTATAATGATAATATAGTAAAGCAAGAAACCTACAATCCAATTTGGAATTTGTGTCAGCGCTGCGCCCTCAAATTCCTTTTCATCCAAAAAGCAGCGTAGAAATGGAGTTAAACTATGATTGTTCCAAAATATTATGAAGATTTGAGCGTATTACATAAAAATACGATGCCTGACAGGGCCTACTATATTCCCGCTTCCGTAAAAATGGAAACGCCAGTGGAAGAAAGGGAATCATCCGACCGTTTTATGTTGCTTTCCGGGCAATGGAAATTCCGTTATTTTTCCAGCATTTATGAAGCAAAGGAAGAATTTTATACGGAAGGGTATGATACGGAAAGCTTTGACACGGTCACGGTGCCCGGCGTATGGCAGAATTACGGGTATGACCGCCACCAATATACAAACACGCGTTATCCTTTCCCCATGGACCCTCCCTATGTTCCCCATGCCAATCCATGCGGCGAATATGTGCGCACTTTTATTTACCATAAAGACGAAAAGGCGCCGAAAGCCTTTTTGAACTTTGAAGGTGTGGACTCCTGTTTTTATGTATGGATAAACGGCGCTTTTGCAGGATACAGCCAGGTATCCCATTCCACCAGCGAATTCGACGTTACCAGCCTTTTAAAAGAAGGGGAAAATACTTTGGCGGTACTTGTGCTTAAATGGTGTGACGGCAGTTATTTTGAAGATCAGGATAAATTCAGGATGAGCGGGATTTTCAGGGATTTATACCTTTTGAAACGTCCGGAAGAATGCATCTATGACTATTTTGTCAAAGCTTCCCCTTCCCCGGACTATAAAAGCGGAGACGTGGAAATCACATTCCGTTACTTGAACCAGCCGATAGAAACAAACGTAAAATTGTTGGACAGGGAAGGAAGACTGGCGGCAGAGGGTGTTGCAAAGGACGGGAAAGCAGCCTTCCATATTGAGGAAGCCCATTTATGGAGCGCAGAAACCCCTTATTTATATACTCTTATTCTGGAAACTGCGGATGAAGTCATCACCGACTATGTGGGAATCCGCGAAATACATATAAAGGACAGCGTATTATATATTAACGGCGAAAAAGTGAAGTTCCGGGGAACCAACCGTCATGACAGCGACCCTGTTACGGGCTTTGCCATCAGCGTGCCCCAGATTATGAAGGATTTAAAGCTGATGAAGGAGCACAATATCAATGCCATCCGCACAAGCCACTACCCTAATGCTCCCATGTTTTACCAGCTCTATGACCGTCTGGGCTTCTATGTTATCGATGAAGCGGACAATGAAAGCCATGGAACTGCGGATATTTATTCCGCGGATATGAGCTGGGAAGGGCGCAGAAAGCGTTGGAATGAGGCGATTGCGGATAATCCGGTTTACACGGAAGCAACGCTGGACAGGACGAAGCGCTGTGTGGAAAGGGATAAAAACAGGCCCAGCGTGGTGATTTGGTCCATGGGCAACGAATGTGCTTATGGCTGCACCTTCGAAGAGGCGCTGAAGTGGACGAAGGAATTTGACTCCACCAGGCTGACTCATTTCGAAAGCGCACTCCACACTTCCGACAAGCGCAAATATGACTACAGCAGCATTGATTTATTCAGCCGTATGTATCCTACCCTGGAAGAAATACATGATTATATCAGGGAAGACGGCACCAAGCCTTTTGTAATGTGCGAATATTGCCATGCGATGGGAAACGGCCCCGGCGATTTGGAGGACTATTTCCAGCTCATTGAACAGTATGACAAAGTCTGCGGCGGTTTTATCTGGGAATGGTGCGACCATGCCATTGAAACCGGAAAAAATATAAAAGGGAAAAAGACATACGCCTATGGTGGCGACCACAAAGAATATCCTAATGACGGCAATTTCTGTATGGACGGCCTTGTATATCCGGACAGAAAGCCCCATACGGGATTGCTGGAATTTAAAAACGTGCACCGCCCGGCCAGGATAACCGCATTCCATCAGGATAAAAAGGAAATAGTTCTGAAAAATTACATGGATTTCCTGAACATGAAGGATTACCTTACCATTGGGTATGAAGTAGTTTGCGACGGCGTTGTTATAGAAAAAAGAAAAATTGAAAATCAGGAGCTTTTGAACATCCCTGCCCACGAAGAAAAAACAATACCCCTGGATTTCCAGACTCCTGAAAAAGGAAAATGCTTCTTAAAGGTTTCCTATTATTTAAAACAGGAAACTGAAATGCTTTCCGCCGGATTCTTGCTTGGCTTTGAAGAGACGGCAGTAGAAACCAGTGAAAATATAAACCAAAAGGTGAAACAAATTTTCTCCGGCGATTTTGGCAAAGATATGGAAGTCTGTGTCAATGAGGATGAAAGTATAAAACCGGGAATAAAAGTGGAAGAAGACGATTGCCGCCTGATTATTTCTACCCCTTTGTTTTCCTATACATATGATAAGCTGACCGGCGCATTCATTGAAATGGTTTACCAAAACCACTCCCTTTTGGAGAGGCCGATGGAGTACAATATTTGGAGGGCACCCACGGATAATGACCGCAATATCAAACGGGAATGGTTGAGCGCCCAGTATGACCGCACCATTGCAAGGGCTTATACTACAAACGCAGCATTTGTGGAGGATAAAGTAAAAATAGAAACAGAGCTGTCCATATCCGCTATATTTATCCAAAGAATCCTGGATATCAAAGCATGCTGGACCATCGCCCAAAACGGTACTGTAGATGTGCGGCTGGATGTGAAAAAGAATCCTGAGTTCCCGTTCCTGCCCAGATTCGGCCTCCGTATGTTTTTACCAAAGTCTATGGCAAAAGTAACTTATTGCGGAATAGGACCGGCAGAAAGCTATATAGATAAAAGATGGGCCGGATGGCATGGAATCTTCCGTACGGATGTAAAGGCAATGCACGAAGACTATATCCGTCCCCAGGAAAACGGAAGCCATCACGACTGCGATTATGTATCGGTGTATGGGGATAACTCCGCATTATCCATAGCCGGTATGGAAACCTTTGCTTTCAATGCCTCCGTTTATACTCAGGAAGAATTGACGCAAAAAGGGCATAACTTTGAATTGGAAGAATCCCCTTATACCGTATTCTGTGTGGATTACCGGCAAAGCGGGATTGGCTCTAACAGCTGCGGGCCCCGGCTGCTGGAACAATATCAGTTGAATGATGAAAAATTCCGGTTTAAGTTTAGGATGATTCCGAAGGGGATTTAAGGAAGTAAGGGGGAAAGCCCGGCCGGCGGAGGCGGCTTTCCATCCTACTGAAAGGAAGGAAGAGAAAAAATATGTATTTATTGCCACGGCCACAGGAAATAAGTTTAAAAGATGGATATTATACCATTTCTTTTAATCATAAAATTGTCATCGATTGCTCCTGCGAATCTGACGTATATGATTATGCATGTCTTTTGCAGGAAGATTTGAAAAAATATGGGGGATACGGGATTGCTGTTACGCGGGGTTATTCGAAGAAAACAGCGGTCATTTTAGCCATGGATTCCCGTATGGAGGATGAGGAATATCGCTTACACGTTGGGGAAGAGGGGATACGGATAGAAGGGGGTACTTCCAAAGGGATTTTATATGGCGTGCAGACGCTGCGGCAAATGGTACGTCAGGCAGGGGTGTGCATTCCTTTTGCGGATATCCATGATTTTCCCGGCATTGCAAACAGGGGTTTTTATTATGATGTGACCAGGGGAAGGATTCCCACCCTTTCTTATTTAAAAGGTTTGGCCGATAAAATGGCCTTTTATAAGATGAACCAGCTGCAGCTTTATATTGAGCATACTTTCTTGTTCGAGGGCTTAAGCGAGACGTGGCGGGATGATACGCCCCTTACGCCACAGGATATTCTTGAGCTGGATGCCTATTGCCGGAAATTGAATATTGAATTGGCGCCCAGCCTTTCCTCTTTCGGGCATTTATATAAAATATTGCGGACTAAATCCTATGAGCATTTATGCGAACTGGACGAGCCGCGAAATGAGCCTTTTGGATTTATAGACAGGATGCACCATCATACCATTGACGTGACAAACGAGGAAAGCCTTCCTTTTATCAAGGGGCTGATAGAAGAATTCCTTCCCTTATTTACTTCCAAACATTTCAATATCTGCGCGGATGAAACTTTCGACCTGGGAAAAGGGAAAAGCAGGGAAGCTGCGGATAAGGCAGGCGTTAAACGTTTATATTTGGATTATATAAAAGACCTTTGCGAATTCATCCTTTCCAAAGGTAAAATACCTATGTTTTGGGGAGATATTATCTGCGGCTTCCCGGAGGCTGTCAAAGAACTGCCGGAGCAGACTATTTGCCTGAATTGGGGATATGACAAGTATCAAAGCGATGAATCTACAAAAAAACTGGCTGCTGCAGGTGCAACTCAATACAGCTGTCCCGGTGTAAGCGGATGGAATCAGTTCGTCAATCAATTGGATGTGGCCTACGAAAATATTAAACGGATGTGCAGCTATGCTTTTGCCTACCAAACGGACGGCGTCCTGACCACTTCCTGGGGAGACTGCGGCCAAATCAACCATCCGGATTTTGGGATTGCCGGCATGATTTATGGTGCCGCCTTTTCCTGGAACCAGGATATTCCGGATTTTGATGAAATAAACCGCCAAATTTCCCGTGTGGAATTTGGGGATAAATCCGAATCTCTCGTTTCCACAGCAGCCCAAATTCCTAACAATTGGATATTTAAATGGTGGGATGCTGTGAATTATATGGAAAAGAATGGAAAAGCTTTTACCAGAGAAGAACTGGAAGGAACCGGGGAAGCTTTATCCGGGTTGGAGGATATCGCCCGCAAGCTATGCCAAATCATTCCCCAGCTTTCCTCAGATGTAACCCCAATTGTCCATTCCTATCTTATAGGAATAAAAGGAATGGAACTTTTCCAGAAAATAGGGGTTTTATTATCCGCCAAAGATTATGGCCAGGAGCCAATCCTGCCTATCGATGCCGGTTCGCTGGCGGAAGAACTGGAAGAATGGTTTATGTTTTACAAAGAAGACTGGAGGTTAACGGGCAGGGAATCTGAATTATATCGTATACAAAATGTCATATTCTGGTATGCGGATTTGCTCCGCTCCCTTTAGGAATTTATGAACGAACGCCGCCACGCTTCGCGAGCCGGCTTATCGTAACGAACACCGCCACGCTTCGCGAGCCGGCTTATCGTAAGAAAAAGCCTTGCCGGTGATTTTCCGGGCAAGGCTTTTTCTTATTGTTTAAAATAAAGATATCTTCATCTTAAAATATATCTTTATTTTAAAGCATATCTTTATCCATAGCTTTTACAACAGAAGCTGCCGCAGCGGCTTTTTCCACATCCTTCTTCTCTTCTCCATCTGCCGTAGTAATGCTTATATTTCTGTTTACCTTAGCGTCATAGGTACCAGCTTTTACAATATCCGCCAGATCAATGCCCACCGTATCTTTCATCGTTTCAAAAAGCTTGGCCATAACCGCAGGCACATTATCGGCCACGGAGCTTACCCCATCCGACTGGCCGCTTCCGCCGATAATAGTAATCTTATCAATCTGGGTCAGAGGTTCCGCAATCTTTCCGGCGATGTCGGGCAATACTTTAATGAGCATTTCAGCCATAGCCGCATTGTTATATTTCTGGTATGCTTCCGCTTTCTTTTCCATGGCTTCCGCTTCCGCAACACCCTTTGCCCGTATGGCCTCCGCTTCTGCTTCGCCTACCATACGGATACCTGCCGCTTCCTGCTCTTTGGCAAATTTTTGCGCTTCCGCCTTTGCCTTCATGGCATCCGCTTCCCTTTCCTGCTCGAATTTCTCCGCCTCCGCCTTTCTCTGCCTTTCATACAATTCCGCATCGGATTGCTGCTGGCGGGCAAACTTTTCCGCTTCCGCCCTCTTACGAACTTCCGCATCCAGCGCTTTTTCCCTTACTTCCGCCTCTTTCTGCTTTAAAGTTACCTCTTTTTCCTGCTTCGCAATGCTGGCTTCCGCAGTGGCTACTTCAATCGTTTTCCTCTGCTCCTGTTCCTGAATCTTATACGCCGCATCCGCTTCCGCTTTCTTCGTATCCTCCAGCTTCTTTAATTCCGATTTCTGAAGGGAAAGCTCATTATTTTTCTTAGCGATTTCCCTTTCCGCATTAATGCGGGCATCGTTGGCCTGACGATCCGCTTCCGCTTTGGCCACAGCGATTTCCTTTTCCGCTTCCGCCTTGGCAATCGCCGCTTTTTTCTTAATCTGAGAAATATTGTCAATACCTAAATCGTCGATAACGCCATTGCCGTCCGCAAAATTCTGTACGTTAAAGCTGACGATATCCAAACCCATGGCCGCCAGATCGGGCTCTGCGTTTTCTTTCACAAGATTGGCAAATTTCTGCCTGTCGCTGACCATTTCTTCCAGGCGCATACGGCCTACGATTTCCCTCATATTTCCTTCCAAGACTTCCCTGGCAATACCGGCTATGTACTGGGTATTCTGATTTAAGAAATTTTCCGCAGCCAAAGCCAGCTTCTTTGGCTCGCTGCTGATTTTCACATTAACCGCCGCATCTACCTGGATATTAATATAATCCGCCGTAGGTACTGCATTGGATGTCTTCACATCAATGGCAATCAATTTCAGGCTTAATCTGTCCATCCGTTCAAAAAAAGGAATCTTTACGCTGGCCTTACCTATAATTATCTTTTTGCGCAGGCCGGAAATAATAAATGCCGTATCCGGCGGCGCCTTCTTATATCCTGTCACCAGAATAACAGCAACAAATATTACAATTACCAGTCCAATCAAAAATCCAATCATGCTCTCCCTCACTTTCTGTACCTTCGGTATTCCATCCCCGTTTTCTTTTTGCCTGAGATTTCCAAAACGCCAATACTTATCCTTTAAATTTATCTTAACAGAAAAAAAATCACATATCAATAAAAAATCCTTCCATATCATTTTATAATCCTATTGGCAAGCCAAATAATAACGTTTATAATAATATCCTATACAATATAAGGAGAACTTATCTATGAACCAGACGATTCAAGACTTATTCAATCGGAAATCCACACGGGTTTTTACCGATGAACCGATTACGGAAGAAGAAAGGAAACTCATACTGGAATCCGCCCTCCAGGCGCCTACGGCTGGAAATATGGCGCTATATTCCATTCTGGATATACAGGAACAGGATTTAAAAGACGAGCTGGCAAAAAGATGCGACAACCAGCCTTTTATTGCCAGGGCTCCTCTAGTACTCATTTTCCTGGCCGATTTTCAGAAATGGTATGATATCTTTCATGCTTACTGTGAAGAAACCCCTGTAATAGAGGAAGCGGATTTATTCCTGGCTTCACAGGATTGTGTCATTGCTGCACAAAATGCCGTTGTTGCCGCCCAGTCCATGGGCATCGGTTCCTGTTACATCGGGGATATCATGGAAAATTTCGAAATCAACAGGGAATTGCTCCACCTTCCCACCTATGCCCTCCCCTATTCCATGGTAGTATTCGGAAGGCCCACACAACAGCAGAAAGACAGGCCAAAGCCAAAACGTTTCGAACTGGAAGATATCGTTCATACGAATACTTACCGTCAGAAATCAATAGAAGAGACAAAAGCCATGTTTGAAAAACAGTCCGGAAAATCGGGGGAGGAATTAAAAAACTACATTACCGCTTTCGCCAATCGGAAATTCTATGTGGATTTCAGGAAAGAAATGAACCGTTCCGCCAGGGCTATGTTAAAGCAATGGACGGACAACATAATTTAAACCTCATCAAAATAAAAAAGTTCTGCATAAAAAAGCCAGCCTCTACTGAAGCGAACTTTTTTATGCAGAACCTTTTACAAATCCTTCTTAGCATTAACCATAAAATAATACTAATACTTCACAGCCTCTATCAACAGCTTCAGGCATAAATCCATGGAAAGTTTTCCGCTGTCCATATACAATTCATGGCGTTTTGGGTCTCCCCATTCATGATTAGTAACGGAACGGTAAAATCCGCTTCTCCGTTTATCGTGTTTCCTTACCGCATTTTCCGCTTCCTGCTCGCTGTACCCTTCTTTTTCAATCGCCCTCTTTATCCTCTTTTCATCTTCAGCATGAATAAATACTTTCAGGCAATCTTCCCTTTCCCGCAAAATATATCCTGCCGCTCTTCCCACTATTACGCACTTGCCTTCTTTAGCCGCTTCCTCAATAATCCTCTTTTCTTCAAGAAATAGCTTATCCGCCAAAGGCAAGTCCTTATTTTTCGATATGCCGCCAAAGGGGGTCTTGGAAAGATTAAAAAGTAGGCTTCCCGCGCTTGCCTCTTCCAGCTCTTCAATCTGTACAAAAGGAATCTTCAAATTCTTTGCCGCTTCTAAAAGAATATTCCTGTCGTAAAGCTTATACCCCAAAGCTTCCGCCAATCTTTTCCCAATCTCATTTCCGCCGCTGGCGAATTTTCTTTCGATTGTTACGATATTATACATTCAATGCCCCTCCTTTATCATTATACAGGCTTACAGAATCTTCTCGAAAAACCAAAAAACTCTCTAATCGCAATATCCCATTAGACCCTTCCTTAAAATTTCAGATTCTTCAATAAATCCCCCAAAGAAGTTCCTATATTTTCCTTGGAACTATATTTTGCCGTTTCCACCTTCTCCGTTTCGTCCGCCTGCGAATTCTCTTCCACCGCTTTCATACTAAGGCTTATTTTACCGTCATTGGTGTTCAACACTTTTACCTTTACCTTATCCCCCACATTTAACACCTCAGAAGGCTTTTTAATCCTCTTCTGGCTAATCTGGGAAATATGAACCAATCCGCTAAGCCCATCCGGAAGGGCTATAAACGCCCCATACGGCATCAGAGATTCCACTGCTCCTTCCATAATCGTTCCGGGAACCAGCATGGAAATTTTATGATTGATTTCTTCCTCAGCCTTCTTCTTTTCCACCACTTTTGCGGACATTACCAGCTTTTTCTTGCTTTCATCCACGGTAATAACCTGGACCGTAAGCTTTTTATTCACCCACTCTTCCAAATTTTCCACATAATTAAGGGAAAGATGAGATGCCGGAATAAATCCGCGAATGCCCTCCGCATAAGCAATCACTCCCCCGTTTACCACTTCGTTTACCTTTACTTCAATTTCTTTCTCTTCCTCCATTTCCTGTTTCAGAATATCCCAGGAAAGTACCTCTTTAGCTTCTTTACAGGATAATTGGATGCTCCCCGTACCATCGTCTTTCTTTACAACAGTCGCTTTTATCGTATCTCCTATTTTTACTTCTTCCAAAACATTGTACTTAGGGTCGTTGCTCATATCTTCCGCCTTAATAATACCTTGTGCGAACGAATTGAAATCCAGAACCACTTCTTCTTCATTTACGGAAATTACCGTTCCCGAAATGATATCCCCTTCGTTGATAGGTTTGAAAGACGCCTCCAGCTCCTTGCTGTAATCTTCCATTGTTTCCTGTCTTACTTCTTCTGCCATAACTTTTTCCTCCATTGATAAATTAATCATAAATTGCCGGCTAATCATTTTCCCATTTTACATATTCCTGCAGAGTTCCTACTTTACTATCATCACACATACGGAACGGGGCATCATTTTTACCCATCCTCTTTCAAGCAAAGGCATTTTTTCCCCTTCCGAAGGAAATACGTTAGGAATATAACCCTTTCCCGTATCCGCCGCCACATACCAACCCATGTCATGATGTAAAGCCGGAAGGGAGAATTCCTGATTTTCCCAAAATACATTTACTGCCAGGCAGATAATATCATCCTTTGTATCGTTCTTATTCCTTCCCGCATAAATAACGCGGAGCACTTTACAGGAATCGTTGGCTTCTATAATCTGTATTTCAGGAAATCCTAAAGAACAACTGCCGGTACATTTTTTTATTATATCATGTTCTTTCCTAAACTGTATCATATATCGGAAAAATTCGAAAACATCTTTATTTTTCTTTAAAAGATTCCAGTCCAGCCAGGAAATTTCGTTATCCTGGCAATAAGCGTTATTGTTCCCAAACTGAGTATTGCAGAATTCATCGCCCGCAAGGAACATGGGCGTTCCCCGGCTCATCATTAATACTGCCGCCGCATTTTTTATAAGGCGGTAGCGCAGGGAAAGGACTTCTTCGTTATCCGTCTCCCCTTCTATCCCGCAGTTCCAACTGCGGTTGTCATTGCTCCCATCCGTATTATTCCAGCCGTTTGCCTCATTATGCTTCCAATTATAAGAATATAAATCCCATAAAGTAAACCCGTCATGGCATGTAATAAAATTCACCGATGCATTATTTCCCCTGTATTCCGGGTTATACAAATCTTTGGAACCGGTAATCCTTTTCGCCGCCAAACCGGAATTTCCATAATCCCCTTTTAAGAAATCCCTCATATCATCCCTGTATCTCCCGTTCCATTCCGACCATCTGTTCCAGGAAGGGAAGCTCCCTACCTGATATAGGCCGCCGGCATCCCAGGCTTCCGCAATCAGTTTCACATTGCCAAGAATCGGATCGAAAGCCAGGCTCTTTAACAACGGGGGATTATTCATGGGGGAGCCGTCCTCATTCCGTCCGAGAATTGTCGCCAAATCGAATCGAAACCCGTCAATATGATAAACCGTAGTCCAATACCTTAAGCATTCCAAAATCATTTGCTGTACAATCGGATGATTGCAGTTCAGGGTATTCCCACATCCGCTGAAATTGTAGTAATACCCGTCCGGGGTAAGCATATAATAAATATTGTTGTCAAAGCCCTTAAAAGAAAAACACGGGCCCATCTCGTTTCCTTCCGCCGTATGGTTAAAAACCACATCCAGGAAACATTCAATGCCGTTTTTATGCAATTCGTTAATCAGCTTCTTTAATTCAGTACCTTCATGGTTATATTCCACATCCGCCGTATAGCTTGTATTCGGGGCAAAAAAACTTACTGTGTTATACCCCCAATAATCCAACAGCTGCCTGCCGTCGATTTCCCTGTAATCCTTCATCTCATCGAATTCAAAAATAGGCATTAGCTCCACGGCATTGATTCCCAAATCCTTTAAATATCCTATTTTCTCAGAAAGCCCTTTAAAAGTTCCAGGATATTCTACCCCTGAAGATGCATCCTTTGTAAAACCGCGCACATGCATCTCATAAATAATGAGGTCTTCCATGGGAATCAAAGGCTGGCTGCTGTTCATCCAGTCGAAATCATCCCTTACTACCCTGGCTTTATAGCTCACCTCATCTTTTTTCTTAACGCCCCATATCCTCTGTCCGCTTACCGCTTTAGCATAGATGTCCAGAAGCACTTTATTTTTGTTAAACAACAATCCTTTTCTTACGTCATAAGGCCCATCCAGACGGTAGGCATATTCAAAATCCTCAATATGCAGGCCAAATACTATCATGGAATAAACATTGCCAATCCGATAATTTTCCGGAAAAGGAATCACTGCATAAGGTTCGTCTTCCATCCTGTGGAAAAGAAGCAGTTCACAGGATGTGGCATGCAAAGAATGAACCGTAAAATTAACCCCGCAAGGGATTGCCGTAGCACCGTTAATTTCATATATTCCAGATCGTACCTCGAAACCGCAGACCTCCTCCATAGGAACCATATGAATACTTCTCATCTGCGAAATTACTTTATTATTATCGTCCAAATCACTTACTTTTTCTTTCATTCCTTCTTTCCCTCTCTTTGATACTTAAATATCGAAATACTCTATACGATTGATTTTTATTCTGACAATAAAACCTTAACGCCTATCCCCATAAAGACAAAAACCCATATATAATTTATTTCAATCATATACGGGTTTTTATTTTCCTTTACTACTTGAATTTTTTAATAAATTCCTTCACTTCCTCTTTTGACGGCATTACGCGCAGCGCACCCTTTTTCGTAGTAATCAGAGAAGCGGCTCCGTTTGCGAATGTAAGCATTTTCTCAAGCTTTTCTTTATCCAAATTGTCAAGTCCATATTTCAAAATAAAATGCAGGCAGCATCCGCCGAACGTATCCCCAGCCCCTGTAGTTTCAATGGTATTCTTTTGGATAAACGCAGGTTTTTCTACTTTCAAATCTTTATAATAAGCCCGGCTTCCATCCTTTCCTAAAGACAATACAATAAGGGGGATTTTATATTCTTCCTGCAATTTCTTAATTCCCTTATCAAAATCCTTTTCCCCTGTAAACCACTGGATTTCGTTATCAGAAATTTTAAGGATATCGCACTGTCCGAGTCCATAAGCAACCTGTTCCTTTGCATCATCCAGGGATTTCCAGAGAGGCGGACGAAGATTGGGGTCAAAGGAAATCAAAGCCCCGCTTTCTTTTGCTTTCTTAATCGCCTTTTTCGTCGCTTTCCTCACTTCTTTATGGGTCATGGAAAGAGTTCCGAAATGGAATATTGCACAGTTTTTAATCAGTTTATTATTTACTTCATCCGGGCGAAGCATCATATCCGCCCCCGGGTTACGGTAAAAAGAAAAATCCCTGTCTCCGCCTTTTAATGTCTGCACAAATGCAAGGGTAGTCCTGGCATCTTTATCCATAATAAGCCCGTCCGTATCAATCCCCACTTCTTTTAACACGCTTTTCAGTTTCGTGCCGAAAATATCTTCCCCAACTTTTCC
>JAETTM010000083.1 GCA_021769135.1 Lachnospiraceae bacterium
AAAAACAGAAAGGACACTGTTATGGCGGAAAATAAAATCATTTTATATATGCATGCCGGGAGCGGAAATCATGGATGCGAAGCAATCGTGAACAGCTTATGCCATATGCTGAAAGAAAAACCGTTAGTGCTCACCAACAGTGCGGATGAGGACCATAAATATTCCCTTGCCCCCGCTTCAGGGGAGGCTTTATGCGAATTGGCGCAGGAACAGCATTTTTCCAGACATAAAGTGGCTCATATACTGTATTACATTTGGAGGAAAATAGCAAAGGACCCGGAGTCATTCATCCGCTATCGATACCGGACGGTATTTCGTCAGCCTCTGGAAGGGAGAGTGGCGGTTTCCATCGGTGGGGATAATTATTGCTATGACATGATGGTAAAGGATTTGATGCTGGCCAACCGGGCGTTTCACGAAAAGGGAGCCAGGACAATCCTGCTTGGCTGCTCCATTGAGCCGGAATTGCTGGCCGAAGAAGGAACGGGAAAGAAGAATAAGGGAATGACATCCGAGTCAACGTCTCCCGGCGGAATATCAGTACAAAGCCTGATAGAAGATTTGAACCGGTATGATTTGATTATTGCCCGTGAATCCATCACTTACGGGGCGTTAAAAAAGGCGGTACCGGAAGAAAAACTCCGCCTTATCCCGGACCCGGCATTTACATTAGGAAGCAGGGAATTGCCGCTGCCGGAAGGATTTGCGGAAGGCAATACCGTGGGGGTGAATGTGAGTCCCATGATTCAGGACAATGAAACAGAAGCGGGGATTACCATGTCCAACTATAAGGCGCTGATAGAACATATTATCCGCACAACGGATATGCAGATTGCCCTGATTCCCCATGTTGTCTGGTCAAGAAATGATGACAGGAGGCCTATAGGGGAACTGTACGAGTCATTTAAATCGACGGGGCGGGTGGTACGGATTGAGGACGCATCCTGCGAAGAACTGAAAGGTTTTATCGGCAGATGCCGCATGTTCATCGGGGCGAGGACCCATGCGACGATTGCGGCTTATTCTTCCCTGGTTCCTACCCTGACAGTGGGCTATTCGGTAAAGGCCAAGGGGATTGCAAAAGATTTGTTTGGAACTTATGAAAATTATGTGCTCCCGGTGCAGCAGCTTCAAAAGAGAGAGGATTTAATCGGGGCTTTTGAATGGCTGAGGGATTATGAACAGGATATCCGGGAAGATTTGAGCAATGTGATGCCGGCATACAAGGGGCGGGCATTGGGAGCGGGAAGAGAAATTGAAAGTTTTTAAAATGGAATCTCAAATTTGAAATCCAAATTTGAGATTCTGTTTTGAAAATTTGAATTTATTTGAGATTTGACTTTTTGGTTTAAAAAGAAAATTGAAAATATAGGCAGAAATTAAAATTAGTTTTTCAAAAGTGATGCTATTAAAATTATATTTTTTATATTCTGAAAAAGAATTTATGATTTCATTGAATGATATTAAAATATATGTTAATATTTAAAATATAAATTAAAAAGTCAAAAAAGCGTTCCATTTTATCGGCGCAGAAATGAGGTAATAATGACGGCGGATGAATTGTTGGAAAAATTGAAAGAAATACAAAAAATGAAATGCGAAACTCAAACGATAGAATTAAAAAAAGCGAAAGAGGGATGCCCGAAACGCTTATATGATACTTTATCCAGTTTTTCCAATCAAGATGACGGCGGAGTGATTTTATTTGGCATAGATGAAGAGAACGATTATCAGGAAACGGGAGTATATAATGCCCAGGATTTGCAAAAGAAAGTGAATGAGCAGTGCCTGCAGATGGAGCCTGTAGTGCGGCCTTTATTGACAGTGGCAGAAAAAGATGGGAAAAAATTTGTGTCCGCCGAAATACCGGCTATGGATATATCGGAGAGGCCCTGTTATTATAAAGGGCAGGGGAGGCTGAAGGGCTCTTATACCCGCATCGGGGATAGCGATGAACCGATGACGGATTATGAGATATACAGCTACGAATCTTTTCGTAAAAAGTATCAGGATGATATACGGGAAGTGGAACGGGCGGCTTTTTCTTCTTTGGATTCGGAAGAGTTAGGACTATATATAAAAAGGCTGAAAACAGGAAAACCTAACCTGGCTGGGCTGAAAGATGGGGAAATTTATGAATTGATGAGCATTACAAGGAATTCCCAGATTACTTTAAGTGCAGTTATGCTTTTTTCGCCATATCCCCAGGCATATTTTCCCCAGCTATGCATTCTCGCAACTGTTGTACCAGGTCTGGAAGTAGGAGAAACGGGCATCATGGGGGAGCGTTTTTCCGATAACCAAAGGATTGAAGGAAGTATCCCGGATATGCTTCAGGCGGCTATGCAATTTGTCCGCAAAAATATGAAAAACAGGACAATAATCAGCAGCGAAACAGGGGAGAGGGAAGACCGGCCAGAATATCCAATAGCAGCGGTCAGGGAGGCGCTCCTAAATGCGCTGGTGCACCGTGACTATAGCATTCATACGGAAGGGATGCCCATCCAGCTGATAATGTTTGATGATAGGATGGAAATTCATAATCCGGGAGGGATTTACGGGAGAATGAAGATTGACCAGCTGGGAAAAGCGCAGCCGGATACGAGGAATCCTGTGCTTGCAGTGGCATTGGAGGTCTTGGGAATTACAGAAAACCGATATTCGGGCATTCCTACCATCCGAAGGGAATTTAACAGATTTGAATTAAGGGCTCCGGAATTTCTGGACCAAAGGGGAAGATTCATTGTAAAATTCTATAATCAGGCGCAGGAAAAAGAAAAGTCAGGGGACCGGGCGGACAGCGGGGAAAATAGTCTGCTCGTATTTTGCAGGACGCCGCGGACGCGGAAAGAAATCAGCGAATATTTGGGGTTATCTTCGGTTACCTATGCGATACAGACCCATGTGATGCCGCTTGTGAAGCGCGGATTGATTCACTTAAGCATACCGGATAAGCCCCAAAGCCCAAAACAGCTGTTTTACAGCGGCAAAATCTAAGACCGGGAAAGAAGCGGGAAATTATGGGAAGAGTAAAATATGCGGCAAAAAATATAACTTTCGGCTGGATAGGCAATATTACCACACTGTTGCTGGGGGCATTGCTGCGGCAAACGTTCATCAACCATTTAGGGGATGCCCTGTTGGGCGTCAATGACTATTATACCAATATCCTGACTGTGCTTTCGTTGGCGGAACTGGGCATCGGAACCGCGTTCAACTATAGCTTGTATGGGCCGGTGGCCAGGAATGAAATTGAAAAGGTGAAGTCCTATATGGGACTGTATAAAAAAGCTTACCGTGCCATCGCCTGTGTAATCGCAGTTATCGGAACGGCAATTGCGCCTTTTTTGCGCTATCTGGTAAAAGAGCCGGGCAGCACTCCATGGCGGGATATTACCATATGCTATTTTATCGTTTTATTCAATACGGTCAGCAGTTACTTCGTGGCCTATAAATACAGCCTGGTAAATGCCCAGCAGAAAAATTACATACAGACTAATATAATTGCCATTACAAAGGTCATTACAATGTCGCTGCAGATTTTAGGGCTGCTGTTTATTCCCAGCTTTTATCTGTTCCTTATCACAGCCATGGTGATTGAGCTGGCACAGAAAATCTTTGTCAGCGCATATCTGGACAGGATGTATCCTTATTTAAAAGATAAAAACGTGAAAAAACTCTCGAAAGAAGAAGTAGGGGAAATCGTTGGGCAGACGAAAGCCTTGGTGTTCCACAAAGTGGGGGATATGGCCAGGCTCCAGACCGATACGATTATCATCGGGGCATTTATTAATGTTACCACGGTAAGCTTTGTGGGCCACTACAATTACGTAGTTTCTTCGGTTTCGAATTTTGTAAATATTATCTTTAACTCGGTATTATCCAGCTTCGGGAATTTGATTGCCACGGAGAACAAAGACAAGCAGTATAAGATGTTCAAGGTTTACCGCTTCGCGGCCTGTTGGATTTACGGTTTTTCCGCTATCGGATTTTATCTGATGCTGACGCCTCTTATCACTTTATGGCTGGGAGAGAGCCATATTCTCCCCGATATTGTTATCGGCTGTATTATGATTGACTATTATTTTAAAGGGGAGCGCATCGTACTGTCCAATTTTAAGACGGCGGCAGGGGTTTTTGAACAGGATAAATATCTGGCCTTGATACAGGGGGCGGTAAATCTCGTCATTTCTATCGTATTGGTACAGAAAATCGGCCTTACAGGCATCTATATCGGAACTATCGTTTCAGGGATGATTGCAAATATCACCAAGCCATTTATCATCTATAGAGTTTGCTTTGATAAAGGGGCATGGGACTACTTCAAGGAAGCCGCGAAATATGTGTCGGTTAATCTGGCTGCGCTTGTTTTGCTTATGCTCGTAAAAAGGGCAGTGATGACTTCGGTGTCTATCCCCATGTTTATAGCTATGGTAGTGCTGATTACGGCAGGGTATAACGGGCTGTTTCTGCTGGTGTTCGCAAGATGCGAGGAATTCCGGTATGTGTGGGGGTTGGTGGAAGGTAAATTGAAAAGGGCCTGATGGTCTCTAAATTTTTTGTAAATTGTTTCACATTGCATTTACATTATGAATACAAATGGATATACTAAATGTAAAATAACAAGGGAGATGAATTATATGGCAAAAACAGCAAATATCAATATTCGAATTGACCCTGAAACAAAATCAAGTGCGGAAAAGCTATTTTCCAGTTTTGGAATCACAGTGACAGATGCAATTAACATTTTCCTCCGCAAGTCAATTATGGAGGGAGGCCTGCCTTTTGAAATGAAGCAGCCGCGCTATAATGCTGAAACAGAGGCAGCCATAAACGAGGCAAGGGCTATTATGGATGGTCAGGTACAGACAACGCATTACTCTTCAGCGCATGCCCTTTTTGAAGAACTAAATGCGGAAAAGGATGGTGAATAATGCTGGAATTAGTAACCACCAAGCAATTCCGCAAAGATTATAAACGTATGAAGAAAAGAGGCTATGATATGAATCTGTTGGAAAAAGTGATAGACCTTCTCCAAAATGTCAAGCCTCTTGATGACCGTTATCGAGACCATGGACTGGTCGGGAATTATGTCGGTTTTCGCGAGTGCCATATAATGCCAGATTGGCTTCTGATTTATGCTGTAGATAAAGAAAAGTTAATATTAACAGCATCGCGTACAGGCACACACTCGGATGTGTTCTCGAAATAGTATCAAACCCCCGTCAAATTACCCCGCTGCAGCCCGGCCGCGGTTTCCGCATGCAATTGAGGCTGGGGCCCGGAAATCAGGATATCCGATTTTTTCATAAAACGCACATGCCATGCGGTGGGGAAATATTTAAAATTGGCCCAGAAGGAGTTCTGGGATACGCCTTCCGTCCTGGCCTGCCATTTGACCGGTATTTCGATAAATTCCACGCCGAGGCGCAAAGGCTTCAAAGCAGTTTCCAGGAAAAAGGGATGCTTCAGCTCTTCCCAGCGGATGGACTGCATAAGCTCCTTGGGAAAAATCCGGTACGCATAGGTGATATCCGATAAATTCACCCAGAACAGGAAGGCGATGAGCCGCTGGAAAATGCAGTTGGCTACCAGTTTTACCTTATTATAACCCTGGAATCCCCCTCCCTTTTTCCATCTGGTGGCGGTAACGATTTTTTCCGGGTTTTCTTTTTCAATCCGTATGAACTCCTGAATAAGATGAGGGTCCGTTTCCAGGTCCGAGGACATTAAAACCACATGGGAACCGCGCGCCATCGCGATGCCCTCCTGAACGGCGCCTCCTACAAAGGGTTTTTGCTGTTTATGTATGGTAACCGGTATGGTATCGCTGTATTTTTCCTCAATTTGCCTGGCCGCGTCGATGCATTCCTTAGTGCTTCTGTCGCATACAACGATAATGATTTCGGCCAAATCTTCCCGTTTACAGGTTTCCATAATAATATCTGCCGTTTGTACCAGCGAATAGGTTTCATCCATCGCCGGCAAAATAATGGATAAATTATAAAAATTCTTTTGCATATTGGTTTACTATATCCTTCCCAGCCAATCTTCGAATACATCCTTTAAAGTATCTTCCATTTGGTATTTTGGCCTGAAGCCAAGGGCGGTAATTTTGCTGTTATCCCCTAACAGCAGCGGTTCATCGCCAGCCCTCATCAGCTGTTGATCAATAATTACTTTCGCATGCGTGCCGGATATTTCCACCAGCATGCGGAGAATATCCGAGATTTTATAAGCTTTTCCGGTGCATATATTGATGGGCTCGCCCGGGTTGCCTTTTTCCAGAAGCAGCCGCATGGCGGCTACGCCGTCGCGCACATCGATGAAATCCCTGGCGCTTTCCAGATTCCCCACATGGATTTCCGGGGGGATTTTACCGGCTTTAATCAGGGCCAGCTGGCGGGCAAAATTCTGTATGGCCGTAGCAGGCGGATGCCCTGTTCCCACATGGATAAACATTCTGGGGAGGAATACCTTTAGCCCGTAATTGGCAAAATACTGATAGCCCAACATTTCCACGCCAGCTTTGGATACGCCGTAAGGGGTATGGGGCTTTAACAGCCTGTTCTCCACAAGGGGGCAGTCCTCCGGTTTGATATCGCCGTACTCCGCGCTGGAGCAGGCCAGCAATACTTTCAGGTCTTTGTTTTTCGCCAGTTCCCTGGCGCAGTAGAGGACATTCAATGTGCCCTGATAATTGGTCATATGGGTAGTATACTCATAATCCCAGGAAGCGCCGTTAAAGGCCTGTGCGGCCATATGTATGATAATGTCCGGTTCTATCTTCATAATATGCTTCGTTAACGCATCCCGTTCCAGGATATCGCACCGGAGCACGGAAGAATCCTGTATGGCTTCATTCCTGCTGGATGCGGAAAACCTGGCGATTCCCCAGACCTGATAACCGTCCTTACGGAAACTATCTGCAAAATGCTGCCCGATCATTCCTGTAATGCCTGTAATTAGTACCTTTTTACTCATTGTAGTTCTCCTGTGTCATATATAAATTGTAATCATTTTACCATACTTTTGGGAAATAGTACAGGAGGAAATAAATAGATAATCTTGTGGATGGATTGGAAACGCTTGCCAGCTGGATGTTTAAGTGTTATCCTTTTCGTAAATGGCAGTATGGGAGCGAAAGAATCGGGAAGGCTGCAGGAGCGGCGGAAGCAGAAACGGGGTAAGTGCAAGAAGACAATGGAGGAACACATTATAATGAGGCAGGCCATAAACAGGCAGACTATAGAAGAACAACTGCATCGGATGGAAGAAGAGGCGGCCGGGGAAATGCTGCATTACTATGAAAAAAGCGGGAAACAGAAGCTGGAGGAACTCATAAAACGGGCAACAGGGCGATATGTGCCGCCAAAGGATTTGATTTTCTGGCCTACAGCGCTGATTGCAAACAGCCTGACGGAATGGGGATTAGACGATAGATTCCTGCCTGATGTAAAAATGTATTTCGACCGATGGATAGAGGCGGGGATGCCTATATATTTTGTGGATGATGTGCTTGCAGGTGTTTCCCTCATAGATTTATATGAAAAAACGGGGGAAGAGAAATATAAAAAAGGGGCGGACAAGCTGGCCGGGTACCTCTTTGGCTTAGAGAGACAGGAAGGGGATGAAAAGGGGCTCATACCTTACCGCCCTTCCCAGAAAAACGGCCATATTTATGCGGACGGAATAGGGATGATATGCTCTTTTCTCATAAAATACGGCGTGAAATTTGGAAATGCCCACAGTGTGGAATTGGGTATGCGGCATATGAAAAGTATGCTGGACTTGGGAATGGATGAAAAGACCAGGCTGCCCTACCATGGCTTTCGATGTGCCGATGGGATAAAATATGGCATTATAGGCTGGGGCAGGGCGGTGGGATGGATCCTAATGGGCATGGCCCGAAGCCTTGTATGTTTGGAAAACGATGTTGGAGCGAACGAAGGACAGGACCTTGCCGAATGCTGCGAAAGGGCTTATGGGGAGCTTAATGAGGCGATTTGGCAGCTTTTCTGCGCAATAGAGCCATACCAGAAGCCAAACGGCTCCTTCGGATGGCAGCTGGAAGCGCTGGAAGGGCCGGAGGACAGTTCGGCTACTGCTATGATTGCTTATGGCGCTGCGTTATGGCTGAGGGGGCAGCCGGGGATGGATAGCGGTTTAGGAAATGTGTCGGAACAGGCGGGAAAGATGAATGTAGTCCAAAACTTAGCGGCACGGGCGGCGGGATATTTGTCATCCTGCGAAAGGGATGGAAAAATCTTTAATTGTTCGGCGGAATGCCAGGGATTTTCCGAATATCCCCAGTTTTATGGCACCTATCCCTGGTCTTTGGGGCCGGCCATAGGAGTGCTGCGCTGGTATGAGATGAATTTGCGTGAATAGCAGGCACTCGAAAATTTTGGGGGAAGAAAGAGTGCAGAAGAGGCCGGAAATTTTCTGAGGATAGAAAAAATGTGGAAGAGGCCGGGGATTCTCCAGGGAAAGAAAGGGCATTGGAAGGACATTTGCGGAGTTGGAATAGAAAGGTGCAAAGGCAATGATTATAATACAGATGGCAGGCGGGCTGGGAAATCAAATGCAGCAATACGCCCTGTACCGGAAACTGATAAGCCTTGGAAAAGAGGCGAAACTGGATATTTCCTGGTTTGAACAGGCGGACAGGCAGGAGCAGGTCTATGCGAAGCGGGAGCTGGAGCTGAATTATTTTGAAAACGTGAACTATCAGGTGTGCACGGAAGAGGAAAAAAAGGCATTGGCGGGAACAGGAAGTTTGGCCGGAAAGCTTAAGGGCAAGCTTTTCCCGGGAACGAAAAAGGTGTTCCGGGAATCGGAAATGTACCATCCGGAAATATTTGACTTTGAGGATAAATATTTGTGCGGATATTTTGCCTGCGAAAAATATTATGGGGATATTATGGACATGCTGCGGGAAGAATTTGCTTTCCCAAGACCGAATAAGGAGAACCGGGAACTGGCCGAGAGGATGGAAGCCGAAGAATCGGTGAGCATCCATGTGCGCCATGGGGATTATCTGGATGAGGCCAATGCGGCTATGTTTGGAAATATTTGTACGGAAGAGTACTATGCGGGAGCTATCCGGGAAATGAAACAGATATACCCTTCGGCACGTTTTTATGTTTTTTCCGACGATATTCCTTATGTAAAGGAAAAGTACAAGGGGGAAGAGTATACGGTGGCAGATTTGAACAGGGGGAAGGACAGCTTTTACGATATATGGCTGATGAGCAGATGCAGGCATAATATTTGCGCCAATTCCACCTTTAGCTTTTGGGGGGCGCGGCTGAACGGCAACCGGGAAAAAGTGATGATACGGCCATTTATCCATAAAAACTCGCAGAAGTTCGAACCGGAGAAAATGCACGCATGGTGGAAGGACTGGGTGCTGATTGACAATAAGGGGGATGTGGTGTAGCGGTATAGATTTTAAGAAAGGGCATGGCTATCTGAATGACAAAAAGCAGGGTGAAGGAATTAGCCTATTATTTATTTTTCGGGCTTATGGTTTTTGCAAAAGGCATCGGTCTGGACAGCGGGAAAAAGAGCTACTATATCTTAAGCGCCGCCGCTTGCGTTTGTATTTTCTGTAAGCTGATTCTCACAAAATACAATATCCGGCAGATATTGGCTATAGGGATTTTATGCCTGATTGCGTTTGTAGCGTATAGAAATTCGGGAAGGATGGGAATATTACTTACGGTGCTGGCCATCATCGGGATAAAAGATATGGATATAAAAAAATTATTCCGTTTAGGGTTGGCCGTTTATGGATGTTCTTTTGCCGCTACAATTATCATGGCAAAATTAGGGTGGATTTACAACCCTATGGCAGTGCATGAAAAAGGCGGAACAGAGCTGATACGGTGGGGGATGGGATACAGTACGGGGAACGTTTTCCATGTATCCTACTTTATGCTGACCGTCTATTTGTGTTATACATGGGGGAAAAGCTATGATGTTAAAAAGATGCTGGGATTGATGGCGGGAAATCTGGCGGTATTCTTTTATTCATTGAGCTATACGGGGATTGCGGTGACGGCCTTTTACCTGCTGCTGAATCTGTATGGGGTGGGGAAGGAAAAAGCCTTTGAGAAGAAAGCTTTCAAAGGGGAAAATGGGAGACGGGATGCCGGCGAAGTGAAGCGTGGAGGAATGGAATCCGGCGAGGAAGGGTGCGCTGGAGAAGAATTCGGCAAGGAAATGTGTGTTGGAGAAGAATCCGGTAAAAAGAAACACAGCGGAAGAAAACTCAGCGTGTGGGAGAGTATCCTGTGCCAGCTGCCGCTGCCGTTATGTCTGCTTTTTTCTTTTGGAGGGCCATTCTTGCTCGATTATACTTTTATGCAGAAGGTGAATGTGTGGCTGCAGGCGCGTCTTTCCTTTTCCGCATATTATTTGCAGAACCAGCCCATAACCCTGTTCGGGGCCAGGATGAAAAATGTTCCTAATTTCTGGATTATTATGGATAACGGGTACGTTTATATTTTGATGACTTTTGGGATAGTGGCTTTTGCCCTGTTTTGCGGAGGCTATGCCGTTTTGATTGCGAGATATAGCGGTAAGAAAGAACGGCTTCCGGAATTGGCGATTATTTTTTCTTTTCTGCTGTATGGGATTATGGAGCAGTTCATTTCCAATGCGTTTATGAACCTGTCATTGCTGTTTATGGGAGAAATATTGTTCGGAACGCAGGAAGAGATGGAAATGGGGGAACAAGATTCGGCTGTGATATATAGGGGAATGAAAGCTGGCGCAGTAAAGATATATTTGCCGGAGTCGGGGAATGGGTTGGAAAAGAAAACCGCAGGCCTTGGAGGAAAAGGGCTTTGGCCATGGCTGGCAGGATTGGCCGCAGGGCTTGTAGCTGCCGGAACTTATCTGGTTTTCGTTCCGGTCAAGGAGTATGTTCCCGCAAGGCTGGACACGGTGCTGTATGTGGATGCCCAAAGCGTTCAGATATGGACGGAGAATGAAGGAAATACGGAAGAAGGGCTTATAGAAAGAATGGAGGGCTTCCGGGATATTCTGGCGGATGAGGAAATTTTGGAAAGGGTCATCGGGGAAGCCGGGCTGGAAGACAGGATATCGGCAAAAGAACTGTCGGCAGCCTTGGAATTTTCTGTTCCGGCTGCGGTGCAGGACAGCGGACAGCTGGATACTTTCCGGGCCAGGATTTTGGAACTGTATTGGGATATATCGGATGAAGAGTATGGCAGGTTGCTGGAGGGAATGCTAAGGCATGTGGGGATGCCATGGAGCGGGGATGGGATGCCGGCGGCGGAGCAGGAGCTTGCAATGCAGCAGCCCTCGTTCCAGCAGCAGCCTCCATCCCGGCAGACACATCCGCTGACACGGACAACGGAAGCTGGCGGCTATATGGCAAAGGGCGGCATTTACGGGGAACGGGTCGGCAGAAGCTTCGGGGAAGACCGGATAGAACATATCAGCGGGAAAGAGCAGTATTTCGTAGAGAAAACGGGAAACATTGCCAAAATGGAGCATTACAGGGATGGAGTATTTTGGGGGCTTTTTACGGC
Organism: Lachnospiraceae bacterium; assembly: GCA_021769135.1. Lineage (GTDB taxonomy): Bacteria > Bacillota > Clostridia > Lachnospirales > Lachnospiraceae > Kineothrix. Next base: position 11,565 of record JAETTM010000083.1, read on the forward strand.
AGCGGCGGTATGGCTTGCCATATGGCTGGGCGGTATCCGCAGACATGGCTTCGAAAGGAGTATAACTAAAGCATGAGAATTGCAATAGACCTGACTTCTTTGGCGGATAATTTTTCGGGCATAGAGCGTTATGCCTTGAGCATAGCCAAGGAACTGATTGAAATGGATGTAAAAGGGAAAGATACCTATATTTTATTGTTTAAGCGAAAGATACACCCGGCGTTCCAAATGTATAGGGGAAGAAGGAATATAATTTTTAAAATATGGGAGGGGCAGAATAAGCTGCTTTTCGCCCAGGTGCTGCTGCCGTTTCATCTTTATGGGGTAAATGCAGATGTTTTTCTTTTCCTGGCGTTTCAGAGCCCGATTTTGTTCCGGCACAGGGGCATTTACAATATGATTCCCGATTTAGTGTGTTGGGATTGCCCGGAAACTATGAAGAAACACATGGAATGGTATTTTAAGCTGTCCATATTGAACGCGCTGTGGGTCAGCGAAGGGATTATAACCATTTCCAAGTTTACCAGAAAGAGGATTATAGAGAAGCTGCACTATCCAAAGGAAAAACTGATTGTGGCATACTGCGGCATTTCCCAGGTGTTTATGGATTATATGAAACAGCAGCCGGGCAGAGGGGATACGGATGTGGCCTGGAAAGAAGAAGCCATTAGAAACAGGGCATTGGATGTAAGGCACAAATATCATCTGCCGGAACAATATCTGCTTTGCCTTGCTACACTGGAGCCGAGAAAAAATTTGCCTTTTCTGGTGGAGGCTTATTTGGAACTTCTCAAGGAAGGAAAACTGGATATCCCCTTAGTGCTGGCCGGGAGGAAAGGCTGGAAGATGGATGAATTTTTGGAAAAAGTGGAAAAAGAACATAAACGGAAAATTATTGTGACCGGCTTTATAGATGATGAGGACCTGCCCTATGTATATCATATGGCGGACTGCTTTATTTTCCCCTCCGTTTATGAGGGTTTCGGCATGCCGCCCCTGGAAGCGATGGCGGTGGGCACGATGACCATCTCTTCGGACGCGGCTTCGCTTCCGGAGGTTCTTGGAAAAGCCGCATCCTATTTCCATTTGGGGAATAAAGAAGAACTGAAAGAAAAAATGTGCCAGGGTATCCGGCAGCAATGCGTCGATGTGTCGGTGGAAGAAATCCAAAAACGGGTGGAAAAGTTCCAGTGGAGAAAATCGGCGAAGGCGATATATCGGGAAATTGCAAAGGAGAGCAGAAAGCATGAGGGTACTAAGGCCGGAAAATGTGGGAGTACTAAGGCCGGAAAGCGGAAGTCTTAAAGAACCTGTTAAACCTATTGTGCCGCCCCGCCTTTTGGGCAACAGAATGAGTGTAGAAAACAGCCGCACCACTGGAAAAGCGATGCGGCTGCCTTTGATGCATATGGGTGCGGAAGAGAAAGATGCTGCATAAGCCGTCCGCACTTGATGCATTAAGTGCATTTTAAGCCGGCGTTGGATTTGCCGTCTGACGGATGGCGGAGAAGATAGTCCGCGAGCACTGCAACAAAATATTTCGTGGGAATCGGTATGGAGCCCTTATAGCCGGTAACACGCTGAAAACATTTCCCATTGCCATATGCCCAATAGGCGTTCAAAAATGTGCGTATGCCTTGCTGGATGGAATCCGGTGAGGTGTGGAAATGCTGTGCAGCATCCGCATAAAGGTTCTTGATGAGGAACGGCGAAGGTTCACTGTTTTGCGTAATAATCCGGCCAAGAATATAGGCCAGATAATGGTAACCCTTATAGGAAGGGGTTGCCCCGATGTGGAATAATAGTTCATAGATTTGTTGCATTTGATTTCATACCTCCTTGCGCAGATAATGTTTCTGCGGGCATTGGGCCGGCAAATACAGGGGCATTGCCTTTCGGCGCCTTCCGCAGATGAATAATAGCTTCAAGAAAATGTTATACGGTAAAGGCAGGAGAAGAGAAGGGGAGAAATGGAAATTTCAAAAAAATCTTTATAAAAAACTGCCGCACCGCCGGAAGGCCGGCGATATGGCAGCTCTGGATATGCGCATGGCTCAGTATTCTTGTTCAACCGGGGTTCCTCCGTAAATAATCCGAGAGGACGGCGATAAATTCCTTTGGCGGCAGCGGCCCGGCATTAGGATACCCGGTAACGTTACAGAAATATTTCCCGTTATCCTGCTGCCAGTATGTATCAAGGATGGTCCGTATGCTGTGCTGGATAGAATCAGGCGATACATGGTAATGCTCTGCCGCATTTTGATACAGCGCCTTGCTGGTCAGAAACGGGCCATTGCTGTCCGAGGCCGCATGATGAATAATGTGGACTAGAAAGGGGTATCCCCGGTAAGATGGGTTGATACCAATTTTGATTAATGTTTCGGAAACATAATTCTTTTCCATAGTATTTTCCTCCTTGGTAAAAGTTGATTTTTATATCTAATAATAGGATAATATATTGGGAGAAAATTCCAACAAAAAAGAGTTAAAAAGACAAAAAAGGATGAAAAAAGAAGAGAAAAAAGGAAAAATGGGGAACTTTTACGACAATTGTCTCCAAATAACAGGGCTTTATTCCCCGGATTTTCCCTTTGAATAAAGCCCTGTTATTGCAAAGATATTCTATCAGCTCTTTGCCGAATGCTTTAAAAGATAGTCCACAAGTACCGTGATGAAGTCTTTGGGCGGAATCGGTACCGCACCTTTATAGCCGGTGACGTTTCGGAAATGTTTGCCGTTTTCCAGCATCCAGTAGTTTTTAAGAAATGTGCGTATGCTTTGCTGGATGGAATCCGGCGTAGTGCAGAAATGCTGCGAGGCATCTGCATAAAAATCCTTCATACGGAAGGGTGAAGGCCCGTTGCTCTGCTCCACAATCCGGCAGACAATATAGGCCAGATAATGGCATCCCTTATAGGAAGGGCTTGCCCCAATACGGGATAACAGGTCATAAACTTGTACTGTACACATGTGTTTTCATACCTCCTTGAATGAATGATTTTCCCTTTG
>JAETTM010000084.1 GCA_021769135.1 Lachnospiraceae bacterium
TCACAAGAAAAATTTAGATACAAAAATCAGCAGAATTACCGTAAATAAAACACGACAATTCTGCTGATCAATTATAAACTAACGCCATTTTTTAATGTCTGATACCAAAGTCAGGTACCATAAGTTGCCCCCTCTTGGCAACATCCTTATCTTTAACATGCGCGGTAAAACCGTGCTAAACAAAAATATGTTGGAATTTGACGGAAAAACTGTAAAAACTAATCATTTTTTTATGATATAAGCTTTTGTTTTGATTATTATTTACTATTTTCAAATGGCGAATTTTCTGGTAGAATATATATAGGATGAGTGCAAGAAGGGGAAATGCCCCCTCAGACAGAGGGGCATTTGACTCCCGCGAGCGATGACCCAAGTAAGATGCCGTATGCGTATTTGGCGAATGCCGTGAAATTTTCGGTTCGATGTGTTAAGGGCGGTGGGATTGCTTTTTATTCCTTAACATATCCGCCATTTGGGCGATTAGTGCAATTTCGTCTTCAGCCAGCCCGGTTACGTCTATGCTCCGCATATTTGTCATTCCAATTAAATAGTCGGTAGACACGTGATACATTTGAGCAAATTTAACTACCAAGCCTATTCGGTCGGCGACCTGCTTTTGGGTTAGCTTTTTGTCTGTTCTAAGGGTCTTTAATCGGTTTCCCATATTGACCAAATGTGTCACCTCCTATCCTATAGATAGTGTATTAAATAGTATTTCCTATTTGGTGAAACTAATTTCACCAATTCGGAAAATGCGTTGAAAATATAATAATTATCTGATATTATAAAATAAAATACAACTGCTATTTGTTAAAAAAGCAAAAAAAACCAAAAAAAATTGCAAAGGGGGAAAGATAATCGATGAATTGGATTATGAGAAAATTACGTGAGGCCATAGAAAGAAGAAACAGTCCGGAGAAAGTATTTGAAAGGCATGAGAGAAAGATGAGGCGGTGCCCGGCTTTAAAGTATGAGGACTTGCGGTGCTCCCAAAAGGAATTGGAGGAGTGCGAACGGATGATTGAAGAGGCAAGGCAAAGGATTTTAAAGAGAGAGGAACAGAATAACTGTTCAACCTGTACGAAATAACTGCAAAATATGATGAGTTTTTTAATATGATTGCTAAGAAATCCTGTTTCTGCTATACTGACAGCAGATACAGGATTTTTAGGTATGGGGATTTTTGTTTGTAAGGGGGAGATTATGCCGGAAAATTGACAGAGGAGGAGCGAGGATGGAGATGGAAAAGAAAGAGGCCGCGGGCGGCGGGGCAGCGGCAAAAGAGGAAAGCAGGGCAATTTTGGCCGAGGGAAAGATTACGAAAGAGGAACTCTGGGAAATGATAACGGCTTATCAGGGAAAAACCATTTATACGGCAAAAGGGCTCCCGCTCACCTATCGGGTGAAAGGGGGAGAACTGTTCGCGGACAGGAAAAAGAAATCCATAACACGCGCCACCTTTGAACAGGCGTATCAGAAAATCATAGAGGATACCGAACATAAAATAATAGGCCCTAAAAGCCTGAACTGCTTTGGCGCCCCATATGTTTGGGCAGTTTTTAAAGCGCTGGGCGTGGTTTAGTGCATGTAATGCTGCATGAGAGGGGAAAGCCCGATACAGCCTGGGCGGAAAGGCGGATGAGGATGAGGATAACGGGTTCTCGGTTTAAAATCATATGCTGTTTTCTTCTGGCCGGGCTTCTGGCAGGGAGCCGGGTTCCTGCCTGTGCGGTTTATGCCCATTCGTCTTCGGAGAGGGAAGCGGCGCTTGACGGCAGGGAGGAAGCGCGGCAGTATGGGGAATACAGGCAGCGCCTGGAAGAAATAGAATACAAAAACGATATAGCAGGACGGGGATTTCATACAATAGAGGAACAGATATTTCCTATCGAGATGGGGAAGTTCGGGGAAGTTTCGTTTATTCCGGCGATGGATGAAAGCTATGGCCGGCTGATTTTGCTCTTTGCGGCTTCGGATGGGGAAATTCTGTACAAGACGGAGCAGTTAGCGACCAACAGCTGTTACCTTGGGCAGATGAAACAGCCCAACCGGGGCATTTCCGCAGTCTCTTTTCAGGATTTGAACGGCGACGGCCTGGCGGATATCGTGCTGATTACCACCTGTGTCAGCGAAGGAGGGGATTATGCGGGAAAAATGTACAAAGTGGCCGATGTCCTTTTCCAAAATGAGGACGGAACGGGCTTTTACCGGGATTACCGCATTTCGGATAAAATCAACCGGTTTGGCATGAACAAAAGCATCGACCTGATAGCGTCCTTCGTCAGGGATGGGAAGTCCACGGAATTTTTGTATACGGCAACGACGTTAAAGGAATTGCAGGATGCGGGCCTGAAAATCATTTCGGAACAATGTTATTTCAGGGATTTTGAAAAGCTGGGCAGGCTCCAGGTGGTGCCGGGGGTCTACAGCATTGCGGACTACGGCTTTTTTATGATATATCTTGTGAATGAACAGGGCTCCATTGTCTGGAGCCTGCAGCCTATGGGGGAATACGATAACCTTTATGCGCTGAAAGGGATTAACTGCCGGGATATCGACGGAGACGGGTTAAAGGATATCATAGTGCTGGCCCGTTACAGCTATGAAGGAAGCGGACATGAGTTGATTGTAAAGACGGATTATGCCATCTACTACCAGAGGACCGGGGGCTTTTCCGCCGATACGGAAATAAAGAACAGCTATCGCTGCAATGACGAAGTGTCCATGGAGGAACTGGTGGACAAAGCCCGCGCTTATTGGGGATGGTAGGTAACAGTTCAGCCTTTCGGCTGCCCTGTCACGATGGTAGCCATATGCGTTTGGGGAACTAATTGTTTAAAATCAACTGTGGGGGGAAAGGAGCGTTGTAAATGATACGGATTTTGATTGTGGATGATGAGAAGCCGATTTGTGATTTAATCGATATGAACCTGTCGTCTGCGGGCTATCAATGCGAGTCCGTGCAGGATGGGCTGGAAGCCATTAACTGTATTGAAAAGGGGAATTTTGACTTAATCCTTTTGGATATTATGCTTCCGGGGGCCGACGGATATGATATTTTGGATTATATCCGGCCTATGGGGATTCCGGTTATTTTCATTACGGCCAAGCATGAAGTGAAGGACCGGGTAAAGGGGCTGAAGCTGGGTGCCGATGACTATCTTGTAAAGCCGTTCGATGTGGTGGAGCTGGTGGCCCGCGTGGAAGCGGTGCTGCGCAGATACAATAAGACGGAGCAGCATCTGACCGCAGGGGATGTGGTGGTGGATGTGGAAGCGCGCCAGGTAACCAAGGGCGGAAAGCCGGTGGTCCTTACTAACAAGGAATTCGGCTTGCTGCTTCTTTTTATCAAAAATAAAAACGTGGCCCTGTTCCGGGAAAAATTGTATGAAACGGTCTGGGAAGGGGAGTACTTCGGGGATAGCAGGACATTGGACCTTCATGTGCAGCGGCTTCGGAGGAAACTGGGATGGGAGCATAATCTGGTGGCGGTGTATAAAGTAGGATACCGCCTAGAGGTACCGCAATGAAATTTTCTTTGAAAATGCTGCTGTGGATGATTATCGTAATGGCGATAGCGTTAGGGTTCAGCGGATATTATTTTGTCAATTATGTGTTTGAAACTTCGTTGGCCAGGGAAGTAGGGCAGGCCCTGGATGAGAACAGCATTTTAAGCTTCGCGTTCGAGACGGCGGCCCTTAATGTACCGGCGAAATACGATGTTTTGCAGGATCATACGGTGGAAGAAATCGCTTCCAATCTGGAAACGGGTGGGCACAGTGCCAGCCGTCTTCTTAGGATTTCCGATGAACAGAGGAATGTTCTGTATGTGAGCAACGGTTTTGAGGCGGACAGCGTCCTGCTGGAGCAGACGGATGAAAGCACGAAAACATACAGGATTATAAAAATGGGGGAAGGATATTATGTGCAGACCGGGGCGGCGGTATATGCGCTGGACCGAATCGTGTATCTGGAAACGATGAGGGATATTTCGGATGTGTTCGAAGAGCGGGAACTGGGGTTTTCCGTATACCGGCAAGTGACAATAGCAATGCTCGTTGCGGGAACGGTGATTATGCATCTGATTTCTTCCTGGCTGACCAAGCCCATCCGCCTGCTCACCAGGGCTACCAAGCGGATGGCGGCGGGGGATTATTCTTACAGGGCAAAGCAGGTGAGCGATGACGAACTTGGGCAGCTGACCAAGGACTTTAACTATATGGCCAATGTTTTGGAGGACAATATCGCTAAGCTGGAAGAAGGGATTGTGGACAGGGAGAATTTCGTGGCGGCTTTTGCCCACGAATTGAAAACGCCTCTGACGGCGATTATTGGCTATGCGGACATGCTCCGCTCCCATAAGCTGGATGAGGAAAAAAGCTTCCTGTCGGCCAACTATATTTATACGGAGGGAAAAAGGCTGGAAGCGATGTCGTTCCGGCTGCTGGATATTATTGTTACAAAGCGTAACGAAGTGGAATTCCAGAAAGCATCCGCCGAGTCCGTTTTCCTGTACTTACAGGATATGTTTTCGGGCAGCAGCCAGCAGTTTCAGTTTCGCTATGATAAAGGAACGGTGTGGGCGGAAATGAACCTGCTGAAAACAGTCCTGATTAACCTGATAGACAATGCATGCAAGGCATCGGAAGCAGGGGGGCGGATAGAAGTGAGCGGATGCCGGCTGGATGCGGGATACCGCTTTGAAATAAAGGACTATGGGGTGGGAATACCCGAAGAAGAACAGAAGAATGTGATAAAAGCTTTCTACATGGTGGATAAATCCCGTGCCAGGAGCAAAAACGGGGCAGGACTGGGCCTTTCTCTTTGCGTGGAAATCCTCAGGCTTCATGGAAGCGGGCTGAAAATAGAGAGCCGGGAGGGGGAAGGAACCTGCATGAGTTTTGTCCTGCCGGATAGGGAAGGGGGGAAAACTGACCTATGAAATATGGGAAACTTTGCTTTTTCTTATTTACAGCAGCGGTAATCGTGGCATCGGTCTGGGGTCCGGAAGCGCTGGCGGGATATAAAGACAGGGCTATATTGAATGAAACCCATCTGGAGGAAATCGAGACGGCAGGGGAAGGATTCCGGTATACCCTGAACGGCAACGAGAAGCTTTACGTTTTATCCCAATGCTTAAGCAGCCAGTCTTTGCCGGAGAGCGACCAAAGCGCATGGACGAGGAATGCTTCCTCCGGCATGGACTATCAGGAAATAACAGGGACTTATGCTTTTGTGGTCAATCATAAAGGGCCTTCGGGAGAAGAAATTACGGACGAAGAGATTTATGAAACGTGCAACAGGCAGTTGGAGGCATTGAAGGAATTGGGAATCCTGCCGGACAGCGTAAAAACGGTGGAAAAGGCATCTTACGATGCGGTGCTTTATTCGGCCATTGACGTATTGGAGCCCAGAAATAATGTGGCGGTCTGGAAACTGAGTTTGTCCAACAGCCAAAAAAATGCCAATAAAGAAAACAGGCTCATCGATGCATACATCGATGCGGAAACCGGCAAAATATACGAATTTTACGTTCGGACGCCTCTGGAATGGGAAAAGATTGCGCCGGACGATATGATGGAAAAATGGAGCGGATACATGGGAATCGGCGCTCCGGAAGCGTTTGAATCGGAGAATCCCCTGCTGGAAACTACTCCTTATTACCAAAAATATGTGTTTCCGGGAATTGGCAGCGGCAGCACGGTGGCGACAATCGGGTTTTATGAGGGGATTAACGAATTATTTTTGAAAATTTCCAAATGATGCAAATTTGATACAAATTTGATACAACTATGATGCGACTATGATGATATTTTGATGCAGCTCTTGTGTAATCTGTTTATAACGGAAGGAAAAGCGGGGCAGTAGCGCACCGTTGCTTGCAGCGGGGTGCTGACTGGAAGCGAAGGCCTGTCCGGATTGTGGAAAGCGGATTTGAGAGGAGCGCCGGAGTATGTACAGAAGAATATCATATTTGCAGATGAAGAAAAGGAAAGCCAGAAGGCGGAAGATGATAAAGGCGGGGTGTGCGCTGTTGATGGCGGCGGTAATCGGAGGCGCTTCCCTGGCCCTGGCGGTGAATGCTCTGGCGGCACCGGAGAATTCTGCTATGGAAGAGGCTGGCACAGAGGGGATACAGGGAGGAACGGAAGAAACCATATCCGGTAATGTAGCTGTGCCTGGACCGGCGGAAGAAACGGCGAAGAAGGAAGAAGGGGTGCCCGCTATCGTCATAGATCCGGGGCACGGAGGCGAGGACGAAGGCTGTGCCGGGGAAGGGATACGGGAAAAGGACGTGAACCTGGCCATTGCGAAGCTGGTGCGGGATAAGCTGGACGGGATGGGGTATCAGGTGATGATGACCCGGGAAGACGACACCTATATAGCGAAAGAAGAACGTGTGAAAAACGCCAATGAATACGGTGCGGATATTTATGTGAGCATCCATCAGAATACGTACGAAGACGGCTCCGTGGAGGGAATCGAGACATGGTATGACGGGAGCGACAGCGAAAGAGACAGCAAAAGGCTGGCCCAGCTGATTCATCAGGAAACGATAAAAACAACCGGGGCCCTGCAGCGGCAAATAAGGGAAGACGCGGATTTTCATGTGACCGGGAAAACAATTATGCCGGCCTGCCTGATTGAAACAGGATTTCTGTCCAACCCAGGAGAAAGGGGAAAACTGGCGACAGCGGAATATCAGGAGCAGATAGCCGAAGGGATTGTGAGGGGAATCGAATTGTATTTCCACCCCAAAACAATGTATCTGACCTTCGACGACGGGCCTTATGTGGAGAATACGGCCCGGGTGCTGGATGTGCTGAAGGCCAGGAATATAAAAGCTACTTTTTTTCTGGTTGGGGAGAATGTGGAGAGAAACCCGGAAATGGCCAGGAGAATTGCAGCGGAAGGGCACACCATAGGGATTCACTGCTATAACCATGACTATGAGGCCATCTATCAAAGCGTGGACAGCTATGTGCAGGATTTTGAGAAAGCCTATCAGGTGATAAAAGAGACAACAGGGGTGGAAGCAAAGCTTTTCCGCTTTCCAGGCGGGAGCGTGAATGCGTACAATAAAAAGGTGTGCAAGGAAATTGCGGAAGAGATGACTGCCAGGGGGTTTATTTACTATGACTGGAATGCCAGCATGGAAGATGCGGTAAAGGAGCCGGTTCCGGAGCAGCTGATTGCAAATGCCAAAGAATCCGCTTTGGGGAGGGAAAAGGTGGTTTTGCTGGCTCATGACGTAGTATACGCTACGGGAATGTGCCTGGACGATTTGCTGGATCGGCTGCCGGAATACCGGATGGAAGCGCTGACCGAAGATTTGGAGCCGGTGCATTTCCAGATGAAATGAAAACTTAGCTTTCCTTGCGAATCACTCCGCAGCCTATTTTTTCGCCGGAATCGCCGGAGGGCTGGGTGGTAAAATCATCCCGCTTGGCATGGATAACAACGGATTTGCCAATAATTTCATCAATGGTGAAACGCTTGTCATAAAAAGCGGTCCAGGCATATCCCTGATTGCCCAGCAGGGGAATCAAATCGCCCGCATGTGCGGGGTGGAAGGCGCCTGACGGATTGAAATGGCTCCCGGTTTTTTCATAAGAGCCGGAACAGTTGCCGAATTCATGGATATGCATTCCATAGAAGTCGGAGGAACCCTGGGTAGCGATGTTGGGGAGGCCGAAAATTTCCGCTTCCACAAGAACGCCGTCATAGGGCGTATCATAAAATTTAACGAGCCCGCTTAGCTCCGAGTAGGCTTCCTTGCCTGTCACCCACGCAACGGCTGTCGGGCAGTTTTTTTCTAATATGCGTACAAAAGTAAGACGAGGAGTAAATTGATACATAATTTAACCTTTTAGGGTGAAAACTTTTTATTATTATATGCGCGGTGCGGCAGAATGATTGTGTATGTAAAAGAAGAGGCTGGCCGGGCAATCCCGGTGGCAGCCCCTTCCCCGCAGCGGGCCAGTATGGGCTGTTTTAGCCCGATACCGAAGGCAGATTATTCAAATTATTATTTTCCGAGCCGTCGGGCAGGGATTTCAAATATTCCGTGTCCTTCCGGTGGGCAATTCCCACCCCTTTAATATCTCCGTCTTTTGCCATTTCCACCCCATCCTGCTTGGAAACGGTGGAGCCGTCGGAAAGCTGGTATCCGGTGACGCGGCCGCTGCTTTTCACCAGTCCTATGATTTCTTTGGCGTCACTTTTGGGAGTCGGGATATCGTCCAAAGTATTTCTCGCCAATGCTTCGCTTAATGTGTCCTTATCTATATCTTTCATAATGATTTGTTGTTCCTCCTTTTTTATTATAGCCTTTGGGAATTTCCTTTGCCAGGTACAAATATGCTGCCCAGACCAGGCCGGAAGAGAGCGCTGAAATCTGTAGCTGGCATAATATAGATTGTCCTGCCAGGAGGATTAATATTCGGTGCAGGGAAATTAATTTACAGAAGTGGTATAACGCACAGCGTATTGATTTTCTAAGGTGGGAAGATTTTCAGATTGAGCAGGGTTGTGCTTTTCTTTATGTCCATATTTTGGTATAATAAAAAAATCTGGTATTATAAAACCGGATGAATATACGGCGATGCAAAGAGAAAAGGAAAGCGGGCATAATATAAAGGGTGGATTGTGCTTAGAGGAGGGCTATGTGATGGCAAAGATTCCTAAAATTGAGCGGGAGAGAGCTCTATATGAAACAAGACGGCTAATCGTGGCGGTGGCAGGAACGGCATTATATGCGGTAGGGATGAACCTTTTTGTAGTTCCCCATAGCCTTTATACCGGCGGCGTGATGGGTATCTGCCAGGTAATCCGTACCTTGCTGATGCGGTATACTTCCCTTCCTCTGCAGAATTTTGATATTGCCGGTATTATATATTATATTGTGAATATTCCGCTGTTTTTTATAGCTATGAAAAAGATTGGAAAAATATTTTTCACGAAGACGCTGGTCTGCGTAACGGCCATGTCTTTTTTCCTTTCCGTGATAACGGTTCCAAAAGTGCCTATTATGGGAGACCTTTTGGCATCGTGCTTAATTGGAGGGATTTTATGCGGCACGGGAATTGGGATTTCGTTGAAAATGGGAAGCTCTGACGGCGGAACCGATGTGCTTGGCATACTGCTGATACGTTGGAAAAAAGATTTCAGCGTGGGGAAGGTGAATTTAATTGTCAACATCGCCCTGTATGGGGTATGCCTTTTCCTGTTCGATGTACAGACTGTGATTTATTCCCTGATTTATGCATCGGTGAGCGCTTTTGCCGTGGATAAAGTGCATTCCCAGAATATTAATGTGGAAGTGAATATTATTACGAAAAACGCCAGCGAGGAAATGGAGCAGGAGATTTTTAGCAAACTGGAACGGGGCATTACGAAGTGGAAGGCGCTGGGGGCTTATACGGATGAAAATACGGAATTGCTTTACATGGTTGTATCGAAATATGAAATCGGCAGATTAAAACATATCATTAAGAAATATGATCCTCACGCTTTTGTTGTGGTGAATGAAGGGGTGAACGTGGACGGGCATTATTTGAAGAAATTGTAGTAATAGTTATTATCCCAAACTCTATGCAAAATTACAAATTATCAATTGACAGTTTATCCGATATATGGTATAGTTGTTAAAGATTTGAATGAATGATTTCTTCAAGCTTGTGACTATTGCGTAGGCAAGACTTGATATTACATGTGTATTTGGCATGCATGTAATAGCAGGTCTTTTTTATTGCGCAGATCCGCATAGGGAAGCTTGCTGCCAGGGCAGCATGCGGGGCGCACGGCGGGTAGGGAAAATTGTTTCTGCTCGATTTTGCGGATGGATACAGGCAGCTGAAAGGGCATGGTTATCGGGATGAGTCCTAGAAGATGGGTGATTAAAAAGGCGATAAGCAATAATGTGGTATGCGCGCGGAACGAGCGCAACCAGGAGCGGATACTGGTAGGAAAAGGCATTGGTTTTAAGACGAAAGCCGGGGATGAGGTGGATTCCGCCAAAGTTGAAAAGGAATATTTCTTAAAATCCAAGAATATTACCGGCAAGCTCTATGCTTTGCTGGCGCAAACGCCGGAAGTCTATATGGAAATTGCGGATGAGATTTTAAAACGGGCGCAGGAAGCTTTAAAGAGCGAACTGGATGAATCTTTGCTTTTGCATTTGATTGACCATATTTCCTTTGCGGTATCCAGGATGGAGCAGGGGCTGGAATTTAAAAATGTATTGCTGGCGGAAATCAGGAATTTTTACCCGAAAGAATTCGATGTGGCTAAGTATGGTATTTCCTTAATTAAGGAGAAAACAGGGGCGGCTCTTCCGGAGGACGAGGCGGGTTCTATAGCGATGCATATCGTAAATGCCCAATTCAATTATCAGGATATCAATGGTTCCGTCAGGATGACAGAGCTGATTCAGAAGATTATAAAAATAGTGCGTTATCAATATCAAATGAATTTTGATGAGGAGTCGATACATTTCACACGTTTTGTCACTCACCTGAAATTTTTTGCACAGCGCCTGTTCGGCGGCACTATGCTGGATGAAAATGATTTGGACTTTCAGGCGCTAATCAGGACGCAATATAAGGAAAGCTATGTATGCGCGGAAAAGATTGCCAAGTTTATCTGGGACGATTATCAGATTGCGGTTCCCGAAGAAGAACTGATTTATCTGACCGTCTACATCCGCAGGATTACAGCAATGGGAACAGAGGATTGAGGGCTTACTGCAGGAGCCGGATTTTCTTTCCAAAATAAATAAGAGGCGGGCCACTTTCGAGGCAATGAAGAGCAGCTGCGTGCCGGGAAGAAAACCTCGCCGCCCAAAATTTTTTATAAAAATTATCAATGGAGGTAAGCTATGGACTACAAAAAAACAGCTCAGGAAATTTTAAAGCTTGTGGGCGGAGAAAAGAACGTAGCAAGTGTGACAAACTGTATGACACGCCTGCGCTTCAATTTGAATGATGCGAAAAAGGCAGATGTGGAAGCAATTAAGAAAATCAAAGGTGTCCAGGGCGTGGTGACGAAAAACGGCCAGTTCCAGGTAGTCATTGGAACGGATGTGGGAAATGTCTGCGAGGAAATAAAGAAACTGGGAAAATTTGAAGAGAACGCGGCGGCGGACAGCGAGGAAAAGAACGGGATTATTGCCGCATTTTTTGGCACATTAACCGCTATTTTCCAACCAATTATTCCTGCGTTGGCCGGTTCCGGTATGATTAAGGCGCTGTTGGCTTTGCTGGTAGCTTTTAAGCTGGTGGATTCCGGTTCCCAGACCTATCAGATCTTTAATGCTTTTGGCGATGCGCTGTTTTCCTTTATGCCGTTTATCCTGGCATTTTCTGCGGCAAAACGCTTTAAATGCAACCCTTATGTTTCCGCCGTTTTGGCAGGGGTGCTTCTGCATTCCAGCTTTACCGGGTTGAATACTGGAGACCCGGTTCATTTGTTCGGCTTTATACCGGTGACGATGATTTCCTACGGCGGCAGCGTAGTGCCTATTCTGCTGATTGTATGGGTGCAGTCCTACATTGAGAGGTTTGCAAATAAAATATCGCCCAAGCCCGTAAAAATATTCCTGGCGCCGATGATTACCATTATTGTAACGGGTATTATCGGAATTACCATTGCAGGCCCTCTGGGCAATCTGGTAGGCCAGGTCATTGCCGTCGGCTTCAATTGGCTCAACGATTACGCCGGATGGGTGATTCCGGTCCTGATGGGAACTTTCTGCCCGTTCTTTGTTATGACGGGGATGCATTATTGCTTTGCCCCTATTCAGACCATACAGTATGCAACTTTGGGATACGGCACAATTTTAGGCCCCGGTATGCTGGCCTCCAATATCGCGCAGGGTACGGCTGCCCTGGTGGTAGGCGCCAAATCCAAAAATAAAGACCTGAAACAGCTCGGCTTTTCCTCCGGCGTTACCGGCTTGATGGGCATTACAGAGCCTGCCCTTTACGGCGTGAACCTAAGGCTGAAAAAACCGTTGTACGCTTCCATGATTGGCGGCTGCGCGGCGGGCTTATATGCAGGTATTACAGGGATTCATACTTTCTCGTCAACAACGGCGGGCATTTTCGCCCTTCCGGTTTATATTGGCGGGGATAGCTTCAGCAATGTGGTTAACGCGGCGATTACCATCGTGATTTCCATGGTAGTAACGGCAATCGCTACATTTGTTATCGGATTTGATGACCCGGTGGAAGAAGAAAAGGCGGACTCTCCGGCTGAGGAAACGAAGGAAGAGGCCGCAAAAGCCCAGGGGATTAAAATTTCCATCGACTCCCCGGTAGAAGGCAGGATTATCCCTTTGTCGGAAGTGAAAGATGAAGTATTTTCCAATGAAATCGTAGGAAAAGGCGCGGCGGTTGTTCCGGAAAAAGGGGAAATCCATGCGCCGGCGGAAGGGGAAATCGCATCCATATTTGACACAGGGCATGCCCTTGGTATGGTGACGAAAGACGGCGTGGAGCTGTTAATCCATATCGGCATAAATACGGTAGAACTGAAAGGGAAATATTTCCAGATACACGCAAAGCAAGGGGAGTATGTGCAAAAAGGCGATTTGCTGATTTCCTTTGATATCGATGGCATTCAAAAGGCGGGGTATGATGTTACTACTCCCGTACTGGTGAGCAATACCGGGGATTATTTGGACATTTTGGCCAAAAAAGAAGGCGCGGCAGGAAGCAGCCTGATTACTGTTTTGAAATAAACGGACCAGAGCGGAGCTGGAGTAGAAAGGAGCGGGGAATCGATGAGTTTTCCTAAGAATTTCCTATGGGGCGGTGCGATTGCCGCCAACCAATGTGAAGGGGCATACCTGGAGGACGGCAAAGGGCTGTCCATCCAGGACGTAATGCCCAAAGGCGTTATGGGGCCGGTAACGGAAGAGCCTGTTCCGGAAAACCTGAAATTGATTGGGATTGATTTTTATCACCGCTATGAAGAAGATATCCGCCTGCTGGCGCAGATGGGCTTTAAGGTATTCCGTATGTCCATCGCATGGAGCAGGATATTTCCTAATGGGGATGAAGAAGAACCCAATGAAAAAGGCCTTGCTTTTTATGACAAAGTATTCGATGTATGCAGAGATTGCGGGATAGAGCCCATGGTTACTTTATCCCATTATGAGACGCCCCTCCATCTGGCGAAAGTCTATGATGGCTGGCGCGACCGTCGGCTGGTGGGCTTCTTTGAACGCTATTGCCGTGTGGTTTTCGACAGGTATAAGGATAAAGTAAAATATTGGATGACGTTCAACGAAATCAATGCCCTATGGCATTTTCCGCTGATGGGGGCCGGTATCTGGACGCCCAAGGAGCAGCTTACCGAGCAGGATAAATATCAGGCGGCCCATCACGAATTTGTGGCAAGCGCCATGGCGACCAAGCTGTTGCACGAAATGATTCCCGATGCGAAGATGGGATGCATGGTATTGGGGGCATTGAGCTACCCTATGACCCCAAAGCCGGAGGATATGCTGGCTATGGTTCAGGCGGACCGAAAGGTGATGTTCTTCTGCGATGTACAGGCGCGGGGATACTATCCTTCTTACATTAAAAAGGAGTGGGAGAAAAACGGAATTTCCATTCAAATGGAGCCGGGGGATGAAGAATTGCTCCGCCATACGGTGGATTACATTTCCTTCAGCTATTATATGAGCAAATGCACTGCCGCGGATTGCTCCCAGTACAGCAAAGGGGCGGGAAACCTTACAAGCGGCGTGAAGAACCCCTATTTGAAGGAAAGCGAATGGGGATGGCAGATTGACCCCGACGGGCTGCGGTACACCTTGAATTACTTCTATGACCGCTACCAGAAACCTCTTTTTATTGCCGAAAACGGATTAGGCGCCATGGATACCCTGGTAAAAAACGAAGAAGGCGGCTTCACCGTCCAGGATGACTACCGGATAGAATACCTGAAAAACCACTTATTGGCAGTGGAAGAAGCCATAGAAGAAGGCGTGGACGTGATGGGCTATGCGGCATGGGGCTGCATCGACGTAGTCAGCGCCTCCACCGCCCAGATGAAAAAACGCTACGGATTCATTTACGTTGACCGCAACGAAGACGGCTCAGGCAGCCTGGAACGCTACAAAAAGAAAAGCTTCGGCTGGTACAGGAAGGTCATTGAAACAAACGGCGTATCCCTGCATGAATAAGAATCATTAAACAACAACCTACAACCTATAACTTAGGCTGGAGAAGGCGGCCATACATGTTGTGCCAGGCCTTCTGCACCATGGAATCAAGACCATAGAAGACAGGAGGGCCGCTCCCCGACTGTCTTCTGCTTTAGGGCTTGATGGAATGCCCGGTGCAACAGGCCTGGCACAACATGTATGGCCG